>NZ_JBEPEW010000009.1:0-110279 GCF_040300965.1 Streptomyces mesophilus
CACCCGCCGCCCACCACCACCCGCCGCCCACCACCACCCGCACCGCGCCCCCCGCCCCGCACCCCCCACCACTGTTGCCGAACCAGCAAGCGAAGTAGCCCGCCCGCCCTGACCCTCCAGATGATGGACACACCGGGCCGGACAGCCGGCCGGGCAGAGCCGGCTGGAGGAAGCGATGGCTGAGCAGTTCGCGGAGCACCGCACGGTCCCGACCGAGGACGGCGGCCGGATCCATCTCGTCGAACAGGGCACGGGTCCGCTGGTGCTCCTGGTGCACGGCTTCCCGGAGTTCTGGTACTCGTGGCGCCACCAGCTCCCTGCGCTCGCCGCCGCCGGCTACCGCGCCGCGGCGATCGACGTCCGCGGCTACGGGCGCTCCGCCAAGCCGGCCGCCCCCGACGCTTACCGCATGCTGAACCTCGTGGCGGACAACGTCGCGGTGGTACGCGGACTCGGCGAGGAGTCCGCGACCGTCGTCGGCCACGACTGGGGCGCGACGATCGCCGCGCACTCGGCTCTGCTTCGGCCGGAGGTCTTCCGGGCCGTGGGTCTCCTGAGCGTCCCCTACACCCCGCCGGGCGGCCCCCGGCCCAGCGATGTCTTCGCTCAACTGGGCGGTCCTGACGAGGAGTTCTACGTCTCGTACTTCCAGGAGCCGGGCCGCGCCGAGGCCGAGATCGAACCGGAGGTACGCGGCTGGCTCGCCGGTTTCTACGCGGCCCTGTCCGCCGACACCATGCCCGCCGCCGACGCACCCGATCCGCGCTTCCTGAGCAAGGGCGGGGCGCTGCGGGACCGCTTCCCCGCGGAGCGCCCGTCCTGGCTGGGCGACCGTGAACTCGCCGCGTACGCAGAGGAATTCGAGCGTACGGGCCTGACCGGCGCGCTCAACCGCTACCGGAACATGGACCGCGACTGGCAGGACCTCGCCGCGCACGAGGGCGCCCCGCTCACCCAGCCCTCGCTCTTCCTCGGCGGCACCGAGGACGCGTCGACCACCTGGCTCGCGGCCGCGATCGACGCGTACCCGCAAACGCTCCCGGGCCTGACCTCATGCCACCTCCTCGACGGCGCGGGACACTGGCTCCAGCAGGAGCGCCCGGACGAGGTCAACCGCCACCTCACCGACTGGCTCGCCACGCTCCAGGGCCGCTAGGGCCTACGCGTCCGGTTCCACTCGTCCTTCATCGCCCACGTATCCGCCAACGGCCCCAAGTGGCCCAACTTGTCGGGGTTGATGACCGAGCGGATCGCGGCGATCCGGCCGTCCACGACATCGACCGTCAGCGCCACGGCCACCTTGCCGTCGCGGTCGCGGAACAGCGCACCCGGCTGGCCGTTGATCTCCTGGACGTCCACGACCGTGCCGATCGAGAAGATCGGCGGGAACGCGCCGGCGATGAGGCGCGCGACCTTCTCGGAGCCGTGGATGAACCGCGCCAGCTGAGGCGCCTTGCCACCGCCGTCACCCACCAACTGGACGTCGGCGGCGAGCAGTTCCTGCAGGCTCTCCACACTGCCCTCGCGCAGGGCCGCGAAGAACCGCGCCGCCAGTTCCTCGCGCTCCTTGCGGTCGGCGTCGAAGCGGGTGCGCCCCTCGTCCATGTGCTTGCGTGCCCGCGCCGACAGCTGCCGGCAGGCCGCCTCCGTACGGCCGACGGCCTCGGCGACCTCGGCGTATCCGAAGCCGAAGACCTCGCGCAGGACGAACACCGCGCGCTCCAGCGGGCTCAGGCGCTCCAGGAGCAGCAGCGCCGCCATGGACACCGAGTCGGCCAGTTCGGCGGCGCGCGCCGGGTCCTCGTAGGGGTCGCTCAGGAGCGGTTCGGGCAGCCATTCGCCGACGTATTCCTCCCGTCGTACGCGCGCGGAGCGCAGCACGTCGATGGAGATACGGGTGACGACGGTGGAGAGGAAGGACTTGAGCGAGTCGGGGCGGGTCGTGGTCGTCTCGTAGCGCAGCCAGGTCTCCTGGACGGCGTCCTCCGCCTCGCTGACACTGCCGAGAATGCGGTACGAGATGGAGAACAGGAGCGGTCGCAGCTGCTCGAACTCCTCGGCTCTGCCCCTGAGTTGTGTGTCCGTGCCCGCGCCGGCCATCACCAGCTCCTCCCCGTCCGACAGCTTCCCCCCAGAGATTACGCCCCCGCCTCAGAACGGCAGGGCCCGGCTGTGCACCACGTCCAGCCGCGAGACGGCCCGGGTCAGGACCACATAGAGCCGCTCCGGGCCGCGCTCCTCGGCCTCCGCGATCGCCGCCGGTTCCACCGCCACCACGTGGTCGTACTCCAGACCCTTGGCAAGGGACGCGGGCAGCAGGGTCAGCCTCGCGCCCAGCTCTTCGGGACCGGCCACGGGGAGCCCGGCCGCCCCCAGTGCCGCACGCAGCGACGGCACCTGCGCATCCGCCGCGATCACCCCGACCGAACCCTCCCGCTCCAGCGCCCGCACGGCCGCCTCCACGGTCGCGGCGGTCACATCCCGTACGGGCAGCAGCCTCAACTCCCCGTCCGTCCGCAGCGACCGGGCCTCCGGCACATCCGCCTCCAGGGCCCCGAGCAGCCGGTTCGCAAGCCCCACCACCGCCTCCGGCACGCGGAAGCCGGTGGTCAGCGGGATGACCCGCGCATCCGGCTTCCCGAGGTGCGCGAGCAGCTCGGGCCAGGAGCGCGCCGCCCACGGCGTGGTCCCCTGGGCCAGATCCCCGAGCACGGTCAGCGACCCGAAACGTGCCCGCCGCCCGATCGCCCGCGCCTGCATCGGCGAGAGATCCTGCGCCTCGTCGATCACTATGTGCCCGTATCCGGCGGGGTGTTCGATCAGCCCGGCGATCTCGTCGAGCAGCACGAGATCGGCCGCGGACCACTTGGCCGACTTCACGGAACGCGGCGGCTTCTCCCAGCTCAGCACCTTCACCTCGGCCGCGGTCAACAGGCCCCCGGCCGCCGCGGGATCCGTGAGCAGCTCGGCGAGCACCTCCTCCGGCTTGACCCGCGGCCACACCTCGTCGAGGAACCCACGCACCTGCCGCCCCATCTTCTGGAGCCACGCGTGGGTGCGGGTGCCGGAGCGCCGTTCGGCCTGATCCCGTACGAGGGCGAGGACGCGTGTCTGCACCCGCTCACGGCCGACGGCGTACGGCGGCGCCTGCGCGCGCACCTCCCCCACGATCTGCTCGAGCTCGCCGAGCGACACCCGCCAGCGGTACGAACCGTCCACCACCGCAAGGGAGTCGGCGGGCAGCCGCACCCGGGAGTACAGGGCGCGGTGCAGCACCTCGGCCATCCGCGCGTCGTGCTTCACGGCGGCGGCCTCCGGCGAGTCCACCGCACGCACCGGATGGCGCGCGATCTCGTCGTCCACGGTCGACTGCCGCACGCCCGTCTCGCCGAGCGAGGGCAGGACCTCCGAGATGTACGCGAGGAAGGTCCGGTTGGGGCCGAGGATCAGCAGTCCGCCGCGCTGGATGCGCCGGGGGTACGTGTAGAGGAGGTACGCGGCCCGGTGCAGTCCGACCGCGGTCTTGCCGGTGCCGGGCGCGCCCTGCACACAGACGGAGGCGGCGAGGTCCCCGCGTACCAGCTCGTCCTGCTCGGGCTGGATCGTGGCGGCGATATCGCGCATCGGACCGACGCGCGGGCGTTCGATCTCCTCGGCGAGGAAGGCGCTCGGTCCGCTCAACTCCTCGCCTTTACCGAGGAGTTCGTCCTCGAACCCGGTCAGGTCGGCGGATGCGCCGCGACTGCCGGGCGCCCAGCCGAAGCGGCGGCGCACCGCGACGCCCTGCGGATCGTGGGCGCCCGCGCGGTAGAAGGCGCGCGAGACGGGCGCGCGCCAGTCGACGACCAGGGGCGGTGCGGCCGGATGCTCGCTGATCCGCAGACGGCCGATGTGGTAGCGCTGGCCGCGATGGTCGCCGGCCACGCCGCCGTCCCGTACGCCCGCGAAGTCCAGGCGCCCGAAGAACAGCGGCCCCTCGGGCAGCTCGGTCATCTCCTTGGCGCGGCTGCGCAGCTGATAGCCGAGCACCTCGGCGTCGGCGCCGGACGCGGAGGCGTTCTCGCCGACCACGACCTGTTCGTGCGCCCCCTCGATCATCTCGGTGAGGGCGGTGCGGCAGTGGTCGTGATGGGCGCGTTCGAGGGCCAGCTCCTGGGTGATGGTGCTCATCCCCCGAGAATAACCGAAAAACTTTACCGAGTTACATTTTTTACCGGGTTACGTCCAGGAGGTACGCTGACTCCCATGCCCGAAACCCCCGGCCTGCGCGCACGCAAGAAGCAGCAGACCTTCGACACCATCTCGGAGACCGCCATCGCGCTGTTCCTGGAGCGCGGTTTCGACCGGGTCCCGGTCGCGGAGGTGGCCGCGGCGGCCGGAGTGTCCAAGCCGACCCTGTTCCGCTACTTCCCGGCCAAGGAGGACCTGGTCCTGCACCGCTTCGCGGACCACGAGGACGAGGCCGCCCGGGTCGTGGCCGGCCGCGCCGCGGACGAGTCCCCGCTGGACGCCCTGCGCCGCGACTTCCTGGCCGGCCTCGAACGCCAGGACCCGGTCACGGGCCTGTGCGACAACCCCCAGGTGCTCGCCTTCCAGCGCCTCGCGTACGGCACGCCCTCGGTGGTGGCCCGGATGCTCGGCTTCCTCACCCGTTCCGAGGAGGTGCTCGCCGAGGCGCTCGGCGGAGGCATCGGGGCGCGGCTGGCGGCGGGCCAGATCATCGCCGTACGCAGGATCCTCGCGGACGAGAACCGGCACCGGATCGCGGCGGGCGAGCGGGCGGCGGATGTGCTGCCGGATGCGGCGGAGGCGGCGGAGCTCGCCTTCGCCCAGCTGGCCTCCGGGCTCGCTCAACTCCCTCTGGACTCGGGCCGGTCGGCCTCTTAGCGGTCCGCACCGAACCCCGTACGAGCCCCGTCTCTTTTCGGCCCGCGAGGGACACTGGAGGGATGGACTCCCTGCACGGCACTTCCGTGACCCTGCGCCCCGCGACCGCGGCCGACCTGCCGGCGTTCCGCGCCGCACTCGGCACCGCCGAGGTCCGCCGCTGGTGGAACTGGCCGGACCCCGAGGGCGACCTGTCCGAGCCGGACCACCGGCAGCTGGCGATCACGGTCAAGGGCGAGACCGTCGGCATGATCCAGTGGGACGAGGAGCCGGACCCGGACTTCCGCCACGCCTCCATCGATATTTTCGTCCACCCCGACCACCACCGTCTGGGCCTGGGCACGGACGCCATCCGCACCCTGGCCCGCTGGCTGATCGGCGTACGCGGTCACCACCGTCTGACCATCGACCCGGCGGCCGAGAACACGGCGGCGATCACCTGCTACGAACGCCTCGGCTTCCACCGCGTGGGGGTGCTGCGCAAGCAGTGGTACGACCATGAGCGAGGGGACTGGGCGGACGGGCTGCTGCTCGATCTGCTCAAGGGGGAGCTGAGCGAAGGGAGTTGAGGTCCGGCCTCAGGGGCGGGACCGGCGCTCGATCAGTGCGGCGACCCCGTCGAGGACACACGCGAGGCCGAAGTCGAACTCCGCATCGGGCTCGTCCGCCTCGTCCATCACCCCGGAGTCGAGGAACCGGGTCATCGCGGGGTGGCGTTCGGGGTCGGTCAGGACGCGCAGGCCGCGCGCATACCGCCGCATCACGGCGTCGGGGGCGAGTCCGGTCTCGGCCATGGCGGCTGCCACGTCCGACATGAGCAGGGCCTCCTGCCGTACGAAACCGGACACGAGCATGATCACCGAGATCTTCTCCCCCTCCGAGAGCCCGGTGTCGGCGAGCACGGCGAGCCCGCGCTCCATCCACACCACGGACTTGGGGGAAACAGGGGGCCCGGAGATCGGGATCCGCAGGAGCCACAGGTTCTCCTGGAAGATCCGGCGCTGCTCGGCGGCCCACTGCGCGAGTCCCGCCCGCCAGCCCGTCGCGGGGTCCCAGGGGCCGGACGGCACGGGGTACACCGCCTCCTGCATCAGGACGTACAGCTCGTCCTTGGCGCCCACGTACCGGTACAGCGACATGGTCGATACGCCGAGCCCTTTGGCCACCCGCCCCATCGAGACGGCGCCGAGCCCCTCGGCCGCGGCCAGCTCCACCGCCTGATCGACGATCCGGTCCAGCGAGAGCCCGGGCTTGGGCCCCTTCGACGGGCGCTCGCGCAGCCCCCAGGCCGTCGCGAGGCTCGCGGGCAGACCTGTGTCGTCGTCCACCTGCGCCATGCGCGTCGCCTCCTTGCGTGAACCGTGAGCTCGGGCCCCCGGGAAAACCCTGAGGTTTCCCGGAGCCGGCCCCGAGCTTCCCTCTTCGAGCTTGACGCACATCCTATTTCTGCGTAACCCTTACACAGTAATGCGTAAGGCATACGCAGAAGAAGCGCCGAGCCCTTCGGCGCACCGGAAACGGGGATCACCCATGACCATCACGCAACGGAACGCGGCGCATGCGGCGAGCGCGACCGAGCCCGCGCCGGCCATCGAGGCCGCCGGGCTCCGCAAGAGCTACGGCACCCACGAGGTCCTGCGCGGCATCGACCTCAGCGTGCCGCGCGGCACCGTCTACGCCCTGCTCGGCCCGAACGGCGCCGGCAAGACCACTGCCGTCCGCATCCTCGCCACGCTCGCCACGGCCGACGGGGGAACGGCCCGGGTGGCGGGCCACGACGTGCGGACCGAGCGGTCGCGGGTGCGCCGGTCCATCAGCCTGACCGGCCAGTTCGCGGCGGTCGACGAGATGCAGACGGGCACGGAGAACCTGCGGATGATGGCCCGCCTGGCCCCTTCGGCCACCGGGGCCCGCCTGTCCCGCGCCGAGGCCCGCACCAAGGCCTCCGGGCTCCTCGCCCGCTTCGGACTCACCGATGCGGCCGACCGCCTCGTCAAGACGTACTCGGGCGGCATGCGCCGCCGCCTCGACCTGGCGGCTTCACTGGTCGGCTCCCCCGAGATCATCTTCCTCGACGAGCCCACCACCGGTCTCGACCCGCGCAGCCGCAAGGAACTCTGGTCGCTGGTACGGGAGTTGCGTGCCGGGGGCACCACGGTCTTCCTCACCACCCAGTACCTGGAAGAGGCAGACCAATTGGCGGACCGTATCGCGGTCCTGGACGCGGGCACGCTCGTCGCCGAAGGCACGGCGGCCGAGCTCAAGCAGCGCGTGGCGGACCACCGACTGGATGTGACCGTCGCCGACTCGGAGACGTATCTGCGCCTGGCCCACCGCGCCACCTACAGCGACCCGGAGGCCCGCGTCCTCGGCATCCCCACGGACGGCAGCGCGGCCGAAGTCCGCGCACTGCTCGACGCGTTGGACCCGGACCGGTCCGCGATCACCAGCTTCACGCTGCACAGCGCCACGCTCGACGACGTCTTCCTGACCTTGACGGGACAACCGCCGGCCACCTCACCACGGGACACCGCACCGCAGGACAGCACACCCCAGGACACCGCCGCTCCGGCCACCGCCCAGACCACCGCCTCGCCCCTGAAGGACTCCAGCCATGTCTGACGCCCTCATCATGAGCGGCCGCGCCCTGCGCATGAGCCGCCGCAACGTCGACGCCCTGATCACCGCACTCGCCCTGCCGGTGATGCTGCTGCTGATCTTCGTCTACTTCTTCGGCGGGGCGATCGACACCGGCACGCGCTACGTCACCTATGTGGTCCCCGGCGTCCTGCTGCTCTGCGCCGGTTTCGGCTCGTCCAACACGGCCATCGCGGTCGTCGAAGACCTCAAGACCGGCATCATCGACCGCTTCCGCTCCCTCGACATCGGCGGCGCCCCCGTCCTGGCCGGCCACGTGGTCGCATCCGCGGCCCGCAACCTGATCGCCACAGCCCTGGTCTTCGCGCTCGCCTTCGCCATCGGTTTCCGCCCGGACGCCACACTCGCCGGCTGGTTCGCCGCGCTCGGCGTACTCCTCGCCTTCATCCTGGCCCTGTCCTGGCTCTCGGCCGCGGTCGGCCTGCTCGCCAAGTCCCCGGAGGCAGCGGGTGGATTCACCTTCTTCGTCAGCTTCCTGCCGTATCCCAGCAGCGCGTTCGTGAAAACCGAGGACATGCCGTCCTGGCTCCAGGGCTTCGCGGAGAACCAGCCGATCAGCCAGGTCATCGAGTCCCTGCGCGGCCTGCTGCTCGGCCGGCCGGTGGGCTGGACCCCGTGGATCGCACTCGCCTGGTGCACCGGAATCCTGCTGGCTTCGGTGGCGGCTTCGGCTTGGCTGTTCCGGCGGCGTACGGCCTGACCGTGATGGACGCACCCGAGCTGAAAAGAGTCGGCTGCTCACCCTTTGGAGCAACGAATCCTCTGCTCCGGTCGAATGTTTCGACATACACCACTAGAGTCCGCGACTAAGGTGCGCAGCACCTCGCCGCCGTGAGCGGCACCGGGTTCAAACAGGAGCAATCAGGAGCCTGCAGTGGCCGGAGAGTCCGTCCCCTGTCCCGCTCCTCCACGAGGCAAGGCGCTCACCCCATACGAACTGCGGGCGGCCTTCGTGGAGCATGCGAGACGCCACGGGGCGATGACCCGCGGCCACCACAACCGGAACTTCATGGTTCCTCTCACCGAGGACATGGCGGAGCTGGTGGGCGAAGCACCCGGTCGCAATGTGATGGTGCGGACGCGCCTGCCTGACGCCTTGCGTGTGGTCATCAGGACGTGGGAGGACGAGGCCAAGGTCCTCGAAGCGGTCAGGGCCGTTCTGCCGCAGGTCCCCCGCTGTCTGGCCTCTCACGAGGACACGGCGATCCACAGCTATGTGGAGGGAGTTCCTCTCTCCAGCGTCTGCGAGAACGGGAAGCCCCTGGACGGGCTCCTGGTGCGGGCCCTGACCGGCGTACTGGCGGAAATGACACAGGTGCGCAAGGAGTCACTGCCGAAACTGCCGGACAGTTGGCCGCGCAACCATCGGGACAGCCGCGGGTTCTTACGCAACCTGGCTTTGATGGCCGATGAGCAGATTCGCAAACCCAACTGGCAGGAATTCGGCGGCCTGTTCGCGGCGCTGGGCATCGCGGACGATGCACTGGTGCAGTTCGCGGAGCGCATCCCGGCGATGTCCCCGCGCCCCTTCAGCCTCCTGCACACCGATCTGCACCGCGACAACATCATCGTCACCTACGACGGCAGGCCACCACTCATCTATGTGGACTGGGAGCTGGCCTCCTGGGGCGACCCCCTGTACGACCTGGCCAATCACCTCGTGCGGATGCACTACCCGGAGCAGCAGCAGACCGAGGTGATCCACACCTGGGCAGCGGACATGCAGCGGGTCCGGCCCGAGGTCACACGGAACGCATCACGGGATCTGAAGCATTACTTCGCCTTCGAGTACGCGCAGTCGGTATTTCCCGACGTCATGCGAGCCGCCGCTTCCCTGGGCGACACGTTGCAGGCGCAGCGCCTGGAGGCCGCGACACAACAAGTGGCGCGGGCTCTGCGGAAGGCATCCGCACCACTGCAGCTCGCGGACGTTCCGGAACCGGAGATCGAGCGGGCTCTGTACCGCTGGCAGACGGCTCGTATCGGACGTCAGGGCAGATCGCGGATCGAGCGTGGAATCAACTTCGAGCCCGATGAGCGCTTCAAGCATCCGGAGTGCGACCATGCCACCGTGCTGGCAGCCCTGGAGGCGGAAGGTGCGGCTCCGGCGAACCGGGTGTTCAAAGGCACCGCGCATCTCAACACCGTGGTGCAGGTGCCGGGCAAGTTCCGGCCCATCGTCGTACGGCGCAAGGTGGGCGGTGAGGGCCGCAGGGAGCAGCCCTTCCTCAGCGAGCACGCAGTGCTCCGCCTGATCGAGAACTCGCAGGCCACCAAGAAGACGGTGTGCGCCCCTCGAGTCCTCGCCCTTGGCACGAGCGGTCTCAAGGACGCCTTCGCCATCCACTCCTACGAGGGCCCCGACGGTGACGGCCGGCCCCCCAACCATCCCGAACACGGGCTGCTTCCTCATGAGGCCGACAACCTCGTCGACCAGCTCAAGGCGTTGGCAGCCATCTCACTCGACGACCTCTGGCAACTCGACCCGGCTGCCAAGGACTTGGACTTCTACGCGTGGCTCAGCGAACAGCTGGTGCGCCTCGTCGCCACGCTGCCCACCGAATCCAAGAAGTTCGCCCGCGCGCTCGGGCTGCCTGACGAGTACCGGCTCAAGGACCTGCTGCAACGGCACGAGGTCACCCCACGCCCCTTCGCCCTGCTCCATGGCGACCTCAATCCCTGGAACCTGGTGCGGCAGCCCAACGGGGAACTCACGCTCATCGACTGGGAGATGGCGATGGTGGGCGACCCCCTGTACGACCTCGTACGGCATCTGCATCTCACACCTGTCCGGCCGGCCATCAGGGACCGCATGTTCCGGCGCTGGGAGAAGCAGCTCGGCAGCCGGCACACCCAGGGCTGGCAGGCCGACTGGCGCGTGTACCGGTGGATGGAGCTGGTCCGCTCCGCTTACATCGACCTCGATCGCCTGGTGACAGGGGACGGCCTCGACGCACCCAACGTCCGTCGTGCGGTGGACCGTTACGCCATGACGCTGGCCGAGGCAACCGCCGCCCTCGGCCTGCGGTCGCGTCCCGTCGCCAATCCGTATCTCCAAAGAGCGCTGCCGATCCGCGAGGGAACTCTCACCCGCGCGGACGGTCTGAAGCCAAAGGGCTCCTAGGACTCAGCGTTTGGGCTGCTCGGCCACCAGATCCCAGAGCGAGTCGAACCAGGACTGGAGACTGGCGACGAAGACCGACCCTGCAGACTTGGGGTCGTCATCCGCCGCATGATGCGCCAGCGTGGAGCCGAGACCCAGCACGTCCACCACGTCCGCCGGTGTGTCATCGAGCAGGTTGATCCTGCGCTCGAGAACTTCATAGGGCCCGAGCAGCGCCTCGCTTCCGTTGAGAACGTACACCTTGAAGGTGGGTGCCAACCGGACCGTGCGTATCTCCACGGAGACCGCATCGACCAAGCGCTCGGTCTCCAGCTCTCGCAGCACCCGCTTGAGTGATCGCGTGTGCAGATCGCTGATGGCCCGCAGCCGCTCCTGCGGGCGGGAGTCCTCCGGGTCGTCCTTCATCCGCGGATACGGAAGGTAAGTGGACTCGCCCGGAAGCAGCATCCGCACCTTCACCGACCGAGGCGAGATCTCCCCCGCCCGTACCCGCTCGGCTTGCAGCCTGACGTGCGCGTCCAAGGACTCCGACGTCAGGGTGAACACATCGAGCGTCACCTCGGCCGCTTCGAAAGCCGCACCGATCAGTGGCCCGAGGGTGACCCGTCGGCTCTGTCCGTCGCGAGCCAGAGAAGGAATCTGCTGCTGCGCCTTCAAAGTCTCCGGATGCGCACGCACCCGCGTGCCGCTCCCCCGGCGGGACTCGACGAGGCCCTCCGCGGCGAGCTCGTGCAGGACTTTCACCACGGTGTCGCGGGAGACGCCGAGTTCGTCCGCCAACTCCCTTTGGGAGGGGAGTTGTTGGCCGACCCGGTAGATCCCGTCCTTCAGGCGGGACCGCAGCTCCTCCGCCACTTCCTGGAATGTCCTGCCACCACTCTCGCTCACGCCCTGAACGTACCGTCGGATTACCGGCCACAAACCGCTTTCAGACAAGTTGTCTGCGCAGGTGGTGACTTGGATTGTCGATCACCAGTCCAGGGGACATACCTTTCAGACAACCAGTCCAGTTGGACTGAAGAGGGGAGGGTTGGCGCTATGGTGAGGTTCCCTGAAATGGTCGAACTGGCCTTGGTGCTCTGGCAGTTGCTCGACCAGGTGCATCTGATCGAAGGTGGTCCGGTGATCGTGACCATCGCCCTTGTGGCCACGGCGCTCCGCACGCGCAATTCAGCAGTCGCCTACGCAGCCGCCATGGCCGCACTGGTAGTCCTGGCTCAGGCTTGAGCCGCCGCCTCCCAGACGAGGTCGAGGACCGGGCCCAGGGAGTCGACGACGAGGTCGGCTCCCGCGGAGCGCAGGCGTTCCTGGCGGTGCGGGTCGCGGCCGTAGCCGAGGAAGTCGACGCCCGCGGCGCGGGCCGCGTGCAGGTCGGCCGCGGTGTCGCCGATCATCAGGGCCGAGGAGGCCTCGGCGCCCAGGAATTCCAGAGCCCGGTGCAGGCAGTCGGGGTCGGGCTTGAGGTGGTCGACCTTGTGGGTGCGGCCGTGGATGCCGCCGCCGAAGCAGCGCAGGAGATTGCGCTGTGTCAGGTAACGCTCCACCGCACGCGGCGAGTTGTTGGTCGTCACCGCCAGGCCGACACCCGTGGCGCTCCACGTCTGGATCAGGCGGTCCACGTACGGGGTGGGATACGCCTTGACCGTCGCAAGGAGCTCCTCGCGGGTGAGCTCACCCTCCAGGCCCTCGACCAGCTCGCGGTCCGGGTAGGTGCGGTCGACCTCGCGCAGCAGCGCGTGCGGGTCGTCGCTGTCCCAGCCGGAGCCGACGATGCCCGGTCCGCCGTTCTCGTCGAGCCAGGCGAGCAGACGCCGGGTCACACCGGCGGCCGGATGCCCGGCGAAGAGCCGGCAGATCGGCCCGTCGAAGTCGAAGAGCACAGCCTGTTTTCCGGTGATCAAATCGCCGACTCTTTCGATCACTTGGGCCGCCTGAGTGGTCTGCGTGGTTTCAGAAGTCACTAAGAGAGTGTCAGGTCCCCGGCGATCGTGTTCCAGAGTGCGTCGAACCACCGCTGCGACTCCTCCACAAATGACGCGTCCTTGCCCCCCTCGCCCGGCTCTCCCGTGGCCGGCTTCTCGAAGGAGAAGAGGAGGGACTTGGTGCCCAGGGCGTCGAAGAGCTCCACCATCTCACTGTCGCCGCCCACGGGCTCCTCGCGCCGCGTCACCATGTAGTACGCGAAGAGGGCCTCCGAGCCGTTGAGGAGATAGAGCTTCACGGGCGGGGTGAACGGCAGCGCCTTGAACGTGACCCGTACGTCGATCTCATGGGTCGAGCGCAGGGCGAGAAGGTTGTGCTTCAGGACCTGGCCCTGGGCGTTGCGCTGGTCGAGCCAGCGCTTGTGGACCGCCTCGTGCTCGCCCTCGACCGGGACCGGGAAGGCCAGGTCGATGTCGCGGCTCGGCAGCAGCAGCCGCACCTCGATGGACTCCGGGCGCAGGGTGCCCTCGTGGACCCGGCGCAGGGGCTCGCCCAGGGCGATCATCAAGGTCTCGGACGTGAGGCTGAGCGCGTCGATCCGGACGTGCGGGCGGCCGAAGGCGCGTACCAACTGGGGGCCGAGGCCGACCATGGTGGGCTGCGGGCCGGTGGGCGTGGGCAGGGCGGCCCGGGGGGCGATCTGCGGCGGGGCGCCCTTGGTGACGTTCTTGAGCAGGCCGTCGTCCTGGAGCATCTTCAGGGCGAGGCGGACCGTGCCCCGCTCCACGCCGAACTCCTCCGCCAGCCGGCCCTGGGTCGGGAGGCGGCTGCCGGGCTGCAGTTCGCCGTTCCTGATCCGGCTGCGGAGTATCTCCGCGATCTCTTGGTGCGAGGGCTTTCTGCCGTTCACCGTCACGCTCTCCTGGGCCTGGGTCACGACCAGAAGGTTACAACTCCCGTTGAGCTGGCGGCAGTTGTTTCGACCTACGAACCAAGGGAAGAAACTTGGTGAGACTAGGAACCAACAACAGCCAAGTTTCCCCAAAGTTGGCAATCGCTGGTTCGCGTAGCTCCTCCCCACCCCGAAGGAGGAACCACCATGCCGGTCATCGCGCTCCTTGGTGCAGTCTTCGTCATCGGATTCGAGCAGCTGGTGCAGTGGCAGTACGGGCCCATGGGCATCATCGGCCTGCTGCTCCTGAGCATCGGCATCAAGGCCAAGAGTCCCGCCTGCAGCTCCATCGGAGCCGTCATGCTCGCGGTCCTGGTCGCCGGCCCCGCCCTCTGAGCCCCACCGGCTCGGCGGGGCCACCCCATCCGTCAGAACCCGGGCGGCGCCAGCTCCAGCGGCGAACTGATCGTCTCCCACAGTGCGTTGAACCACAGATGCGACTGCTCGACGAAGGTCGTATCCCTCAGGCCGGCGCCCTGCTGGAACGCGAAGAGCATCGACTGCGTCCCCTGGGCGTCGTACATCTCGAGGTACTCGTGATCGATCTCGGCGCCGCGCCTGGTGAGCGTGTAGTACGCGAAGAGGGCTTCCGAGCCGTTGAGGAGATAGAGCTTCACGGGCGGAGTGAACGGCAGCGCCCGGAAGGAGACGGACACGTCGATGCCGTGCGTGGCCCGCAGCGCGAGGAGATTGTGCTTGAGCACCTGACCCTGCGCATTGCGCTGGGCCAGCCACTGTCTGCGCACGGGGTTGATCGCCTCCTGGCCTGCGGCTATGCCTTCGACCGGGACCGGGAAGGCCAGGTCGATATGGCGGCTGGGCAGCAGCACGCGGACATTGACCCTGGCCGGTTTCGGTCCCCCTGCGTGGATATGCCGCAGCGGTTCACCGATCGCGAGGGTCAGCGATATGGACGTCAGGCAGATCGCGTCGATCTCCACCTGGGGCGCCGAGAACGCCGAGGTGATCCGGGGTCCGAGGGCGACCGTGGTCGGCATCGGGGCGGCTTCGGCGCCCGCGAAGGAGTGCATCACCTCCGCCGCGTCCACGGCGACCGTCGCGGGGCTCCCCTTGGTCACATTGGTGAGCAGCCGCTCGGCCTTGAGGATGTCGAGCGCCTGCCGTACGGCGCCGCGTTCGACACCGAACTCATCTGCCAACTTGGCCTGTGTCGGCATCCGTTGGCCCGGCTGCAACTGTCCGCTGCGGATCCGGGCGCGCAGTTCATCCGCCACCTCGCGGTGCGACCTGCGGGCGCTTTCGGCGCTGCGGGGACCGCTGTGGACTTCTTCCTGGGGAGCACGCTTCGGGCTCACAACCAAATAGTACAACTTCCCGCCATCTTCGGGGAGTTGTTGGAAACCTGGTTATCGATCGAACCCAAGGGCAAAAAACCCTTTGAGAGTTGGCTACCAACTCCGACAAGCTGGATGCACCCAGAGCAACATGGTCAGACCCTGGACGGTTGGTCCCCGACGAAGCGTGACCCGCCGCCAGGCAGCTTCCTCCCCTATCCCAAGGAGGGAACGTCATGCCGCTCATTGCCATCATCATCGCCGGCCTGGCCCTTGCCTTCGAGCAGGCGATCCAGTGGAAGTACGGCCCGATGGGCATCATCGCCTTCGTCGCGCTGACCATCGGCATCAAGGCCAAGAACACCATGTTCAGCAGCATCGGCGCGGTCATCCTCGTCATGCTGCTCGCCCAGTCGGGCTGACCGGGCTCCCCGCCGGAGGGGAGCGGGGAGTCCGGTCGGCCTACTGACGGGCGTCTCAGAAGATCTCAGCTCATGTCAGAACATGTCCGGGCACCACGGTCGCCTGGACGTACGCAGCAGGGCGTCGGCCGCCGCGGCGGCGCCCGGACGCTCCTCGGTCACGGTGCCGAGCGCGGCCAGCCGTACGGCCGACTCGTCACCGAGCCAGAGCGTCGCCAACTCCCGTACGTCCATGGAGAGTTCCGCACTCTCCGTGGTCGGTACGCAGGCCGCACCGTCCGGCCCGGCGTCGAGCCGGTACCGCCCGCCGGTGTAGCCCGCCGGGTCCCTGATCTCCAGGACGAGGGATCCGGCGCCGTTGTACGTCCGTGTCTCCAGCGCCCGTACGACATCGAGGATGCGCACCCAGAGGAAGTCGGCCTGGGTGACCACCCGGGCGGCCCGGGGGTCCGGGAAGTACAGCGGGATCAGCGAGTCGGGGGCGCGATGGCCGGTGCGGACCTTGAGGATCCAGTCGATGGAGACCAGGTACTGCCACAGCGCGCGCTCGGCGGCCGGCGTGACCGCGTCCAGGCCGCGCACCTTCGCCGTGTTCTGCGGCAGCTTGTTGTCGCTCCAGTCCGGCACCGGCTCGTAGGCGACCAGCCCCTCGACTTCGCCGGACGGCGAACGGTAGACGGCGTAGTGCGGTTCGTTCCAGGCGTGGAACTGGTCCTGGAGCAGCCCGGTGTTCTGCTTCCACCAGCGTTCATTGCGGTCGACCGCGCCGGGCTGGCGCACGCGCAGCCGCTCATGCAGTTCGGGTCCGAGCTTGCGGACGTCCGCGCCGTCGGCCAGATCGATCCGGCCACCGTCGTCGGGTCCTGACCAGCGCGGGTCGAGGCCCGCGCGCGGGACGTCGATCTCCCACTGGGTGGTCCAGGTGGCGGGTCCGAATCCGAACCGTCCGTAGATCGGGTACTCCGCGGCGATCAGTGTGGCGACGACGTCCCCGCGCTCCTTCGCCGCGTCGAGGTCCTTCGCCATCATCCGGCTCAGCAGACCGCGGCGGCGGTGCGTCGGCGAGACCGTGACGTTGGTGACCGCGTCGGCCGCCACTTCCGCGCCGCCGACGGCGGTGAGCTGCTGTGTGAAGGAACGGAAGGTGGCCACACAGCGGCCCTGGTCGAAGGCGCCGAGGGTGCGGGCGAGGTCGATCGAGGAGCGGCGGTCGGTCACTTGCTCTTCGGTGAGGGCCGGACTGCGCAGGAACCCGGTGTTCAGGGCCCGGGACCAGTCGGCTACGTCGGCGTCTGCGAGAGAACGGATTTCGACCATACGGGCCACGGTAGGCGGGGTGCGGTGCCCGATGCATCCGGGTTTCAGGCGGCCGGGCAGAGCGCCCGGGCGCCGACCGGCGCCTGCGCCCGGACCACGGCGGCCACCGGCGCGGACGCGGGCGCGGCCTGCGACCGGCCGCGGGCGAAGACCACGACCCGCAGGACCACGAACCGGCCGATGCCCGCCAGTCCGGAGGCCGACAGGTAGACGATCTGCTCGAGCACCGCGCCGGGCGAGGCCACCAGCTGCGTCAGGACCAGCATCGCCACGGAGGTCACCGCGTACGCGGCCGCCGCGGACCCGGCCGACTGCCAGTGCTGGCGCCAGGTCGCGTGCCCGCCGGCACCGAAGGTGAACCGGGCGTGCAGCTCGGTGGCGAGCAGCGTGGAGGCCACGGTGATGAGCGCGTTGGCCAGGATCCAGGGCATCAGGGAGGCCAGGCCCGCCACGGCGAAGCTGGAGGCGACCCCGACCCCGCCGCCGCAGAGCACGAAGCGCGCGAAGGCCACGAAGGCGCCGGGCGCCTGCTGGCTGCTGTGTCCTGTCTCCACGATCCCCACACCCCTTTGACGGCACCGACGGCTTTTCTGTGACACCGGCGCCCGGTCTCCTGCCACTAAGACCGTGGCCGAGCCCCGAACTAACCGGTGGTGCCATCATGGCACAGTTGTGGCGCCATAGCGAGCCACTATTGGCATCAATGGCGCCAGGCTTTGCGTCACGCTGGAGCGAGCAAGGAAAGGCCCAGGTCACAGGCCTACGATCGCGGCGCCATCCAGCGTCAACCGCGGCGCCAAGGTGGCGCCGCGACCCCATGCCAGAACTATACGGCCGTTCTATACGGCTGTTCAATACGTGCGTATAGATTCTTGGGTCGGGAACGGAAAAGCGTCCGCCGACAGGTCGGAACCTGTCGGCGGACGCCGAAGAAGCCTCGTAGGGGAACCAAAAATCAGAAAGCCGCGCGGATCTCCCCCACCGGAACCCCGCCGCCGAGCAGCGGTGCCTCGCCGATCCGCGCCACCACCGACGCGTCGACGCCCATCAGCTCGAGGGCGCGGGACAGGACCGGACCCAGCGCACGGGTCGCACCGTCGTCGATCTTGAACGCGAGCGCACGGCCGTCCGGCAGCGCGACCGCCTGGACCGCCTCGGCGCCCATCTTCGAGAGCGTGCCGGGCACCTCGCGCATCAGCCAGGTGTCCGGGCGCCGGGTGCCCGCGACGTACTCGGGATGGGCGCGCATCGCGTCCGCGACGCGGCGTTCCGGCGTACCGGAAGGGGCGAGGACGAAGTGGCGGAAGGCACGGGCCAGGCCGGGCAGCGTCAGTGCCATCAGGGGCGCACCGCATCCGTCCGTGCCGATGGACGCGACCTGCTCGCCGGCCGCCGACTCGACGACCTCGCGGGTGAGCTGCTGCAGCGGGTGGGCCGGGTCGAGATAGGTCTCGGTCGGCCAGCCCGCCTTCACACAGGCCGCCAGCATCGAGGTGTGCTTGCCCGAGCAGTTCATGGTGACGCGCTCACGACCGTGCCCGGCGGCCAGATAGGTCTCGGCCTCGACCGGGTCGAGCGGCAGGTCGGGCGGGCACTGCAGCTGGGTCTCCGCGAGGCCCTGCTCGGCGAGCATCTTGCGGACGAGGTCCAGATGGAAGGGTTCGCCGGAGTGGCTGGCCGCCGTCAGGGCGAGCCGTTCCCCGCTCAGGTCGAGGCCCGCGCGCAGGATCGCGGCGGCCTGCATGGGCTTGTTGGACGAGCGGGGGAAGACGGGGGTCGTGATGTCGCCGACCGCGTGCTCCACGGTGCCGTCCGCGGCGAGCACGACCAGGGAGCCCCGGTGATGGCCCTCGACGAAGCCGGAACGTACGACCTCGGCGAGGACCGGAGGTATCGGGGCGGGGGCGGTGGAGGTCATCGTCGGCCTTCCGGTGGCGCGGGCCCGCCCGCCGTGTCACCCCAGGGGCTCAGGAGAGCAGGTCGTCTACTTGTGCTTCGCCCTCACGGTACCTGCGCGCGATCTCCGCGCTGCAATCGTCGGCGGTCCGCTGGAGCGCCTGACGGCGCCGGGAGACCTGCTGTTCATGGCGGACAAGGCGGCCCATCGCGGTGTGCAGCTCTTCGTCCGTACGGGCGTCGAGGTCGCTCAGCTCCACCTCGGCGAGCATCTCGGCGGCGAGCAGCCGGTACTCCTCGCCATGGGGTGTCCCGAGCGTGACATGGCGGGCGGAGGAACGGTGCGTGGAGGGCGCGTCGGCGAGGATCTCGGAGAGCCGCTCCACGATGGCCGGGTCCGGCGCCGCGGCTTCCGGCGCACGGTCGTGCAGCCGCCGGGCGAGCTCGGCGCGCAGGATGTCGATCCGGCCCTGGAGCAGCCGGCGCAGATAGCTGAGGTCCGCCTCGTCCTGCTGGGAGGTGCGGCGCAGCCGGCGCAGCTCCGGCAGCCTGAGCGCCCCCAGGTCGTGCTCGGGCAGCTCGGGCATGGGGCCTCCGCTGCTCGGAGAGCTCGGGGAAGGGCTGTTCGTGCGCTGGACCGGCGGGCGCGGTACGGCGGCAGCTTCCGCCTGGGCCGTGCGGGCTGTCGGCACGGGCCCGGAAGGCTGTCCGGTACTCGGAGTGCTCATGCGACTGTTCCTCCCCCAAGCTTTCGCTTGGCTCGAGCAGGGGGGACCCCCACCCTCGCTCGGTGCGGTGCACCGCGTGTGTGCATCGTGCCACTGAGTGTGGGGGATATGTGGCGGAGTGCACTCGATCGGCCCCGGATAGGTGCATGGCATTACGCGGCGGATGGGGCGCGTGGGGGAACTTCTGCCGTTGTTCACCCGGCAGTTGGCAGCTTTGGCCCCCTCACGGGGGTGCCTGTTCGGTGCTGCCGTTCGGGGGCACGGCATGATGTGCCGTATGCGTGCGGTGGTGCAGAGAGCGAACGGGGCGAGTGTCGTCGTCCAGGGTGAGAACGGTCCGCAAACGACGGGCGAGTTCGACGGCGAGGGCCTGTGCGTCCTGGTCGGCGTCACTCATGACGACACCATGGAGAAGGCCGCCCAGCTGGCCCGCAAGCTCTGGACCCTGCGGATCCTGGCCGACGAGAAGTCCTGCTCGGACCTCGGCGCACCGCTTCTGGTGATCTCCCAGTTCACGTTGTACGGCGACGCCCGCAAGGGCCGCCGCCCCACCTGGAACGCGGCCGCGCCCGGCGATGTCGCCGAGCCGCTGGTCGACGAAGTGGTCGCTCAGCTGCGGGCGTTGGGGGCGACCGTGGGGACGGGGCAGTTCGGTGCGTCGATGCGGGTGTCGCTCACGAACGACGGGCCGTTCACGGTGCTGCTCGAGATCTAACGGTCCCGGCGCTGCTCGAGAGCCGGCGGTCACGGTGTCTCGAAGGCTAGCCCCGCAGGTCCCGTACCGCTTCCGTGATCAGGCGCTGCAGCCGCAGGCCCCGGTGCGCGTCGAGTTCGCCGGAGCGGCCGGTGCGTACCGCTGTGGCGAAGTCGTGGCGCAGGATCGGCCAGCACTCGTCGTGGTCGATCTCCGCGGTGTCGTAGACGAGCTCGGGGCCGGGTCCGAACAACTCCACGCGGGTCAGGGCCCGTTCGCGCGCCACGGAGCCGGACAGGGAGGCCTGGCTGACGGCGCCGTTCTCGTGCTCGCAGGTCAGCTCGGTCCAGCGGCGCGGGTCGCCGGCGGCACGGATCCGGGCGATCGGTCCGACCGCGGCGTCCAGGAGGTCGATCAGATGCGGGCCGAGGTCGAGCAGGGCGCCGTGTTCCAGGCGCCAGGAGGTGGCGAAGTCGCCGCCGAGGAAGGCTCCGTGGAGATAGCAGGAGCGCGCGCCGGTGACCTCCAGCTGCCGGGCCGCGGCGATGAAGGCGCGCGTCACGGGGTGGTAGCGCTTGGTCAGGACTAGCTGCGTCAACTCCTGCTCCCCGCAGGCCTGGGCGGCGGCGACCCCTTGGGCGCTGCGGACGGCACTGGAGTCGGTGGACGGCTGAACCTTCGGGGCGGCGGCTACGGCTCCACGACGACTTCCTGAGCCGCCGCCGTCGTACCCACCAGCAGCGGGGCGTCCACGGGAATGTTGCGCTTGACCAGGGCGAGCGCGATCGGACCCAGTTCGTGGTGGCGGGCCGCGGTGGTGACGAAGCCGATCTTGCGGCCCTCGGGGCCGTCCGACGCGAGACGGACCTCCGTGCCATGGCCGGGGAGGTGGACCTCGCTGCCGTCCAGGTGCAGGAAGACCAGGCGGCGCGGGGGCTTGCCCAGGTTCTGGACACGGGCGACCGTCTCCTGGCCGCGGTAGCAGCCCTTCTGCAGGTGCACGGCGCTGCCGATCCAGCCCAGCTCGTGCGGGATGGTGCGGTGGTCGGTCTCGAAGCCGAGCCGCGGCCGGTGCGCCTCCACGCGCAGCGCCTCGTACGCGAGGATGCCGGCCGCGGGGCCGTGCTCCGCCACGTACGACTCGAGATCGGCGCGCGGCAGGAAGAGGTCGCGGCCGTACGCGGTCTCGCGGGCGACCACGCCGTCGGGGACCGTGGCGATCGAGCCGGCGGGCAGGTGCACGACCGCGAACTCCTCGGTGCGGTCGGCCACTTCGACCCGGTAGAAGAACTTCATCGACTCCAGATACGCGAGCAGCGCCTCGCCCGTGCCCGCCTCGAAGTACGCCCAGGTGGTCGTGCCGTCGTCCACGAGGGAGAGGTGGTGCTCGATATGCCCGTTGGCCGAGAGGATCAGCGACTCGGTGGCCTGGCCCGGCGGGAGCTCGCTGACGTGCTGGGTGAGCAGCAGGTGCAGCCAGGTGAGCCGGTCGTCGCCGGTGACCGTCAGGACCCCGCGATGCGAGAGGTCGACGACGCCGCGCCCGTCCGCGAGAGCGCGCTGCTCCCCGTACAGCTCGCCGTAGTGCGCGGCGACGCCTTCATCGGCGCCCTCGGCGGGGACGGCGCCGGGCAGGGACAGCAGGGGGCTCTTCATGGTGGTCACTCACGTAACGACGGGGTGGGGGGCGGTTTTATTTCCGGGTCTCTTCACCGGGGGCGGCCTTCGCCGTGCAGTCCTTGCAGCGGCCGAAGATCGCGAAGTGCTTCATATCGGTGTCGAAGCCGAATTCGTTCTGCAGTTTCGCCTTGAAGTCCGCGGCCACGGAGACGTCCGCCTCGATCACGTTCGTACAGTCGCGGCAGACCAGATGCAGATGGTGGTGGCGGTCCGCGAGGTGGTACGTCGGGGCGCCGTGCCCGAGGTGGGCATGGCTGACCAGACCCAGCTCCTCGAGCAGTTCGAGCGTGCGGTAGACCGTGGAGATGTTCACCCCGGACGCGGTCCTGCGGACCTCGGCGAGGATGTCGTCGGGTGTCGCGTGCTCGAGGGTGTCCACGGCTTCGAGGACAAGCTGACGCTGCGGCGTCAGCCGGTAGCCGCGCTGCCGCAGGTCGCTCTTCCAGTCGGTGCTCACCACAGGGCCCAGTGTAGGCGGGTACCCCGCAGGTTCAGGCGGCCGCGAACGGGAACGGCGCCCGGTCCGGCGCCACCCAGCCGCTGCGGGCCTCCTGGGCGGCGAGTGCGGCCGGGGTGTAGTGGTGAAGGAGCAGCCGCTTGTCGAGCAACTCCGGCCTGCGGGCGAGCAGTTCGTCGAAGTCGTCGGTCTCGTGGGCGTGATGCCCGACCAGCTCGACCCAGGCGCGGCTGACCGTCGCGTGGTACTTCTGCGGGGCGCCGGCGTACCGGGCCGTGCGCTGGATACCGTCGCTGACCAGGCGTATCGCCGCTTCGGTGCCGTGCCGGCGGACCGCGAGCCAGGTCAGCCGCACATGCTGGCGGTGGCCGAACCGCTCGGCCGTGGCCATGACCTCGGCCATCAGCGCGTCGAACGCGTCGTCGTCCTGGTACGCCTGGCTCATCGCGTCGTCGTCCTGGTACGCCTGGCTCATCGCGCCGCCTCCCCGAGCGCGGCGAGCACGGCCCGGTAACCGGCCACGTCCTCGGGCCGCACCGCCGCGAGGGCCCGTGCCTCCAGGCCCGCGAAGGCCTCGCGCACGGTGGCCGCGGCGGCCCGCCCCTGTGCGGTGAGCTCGATCCGCACCGAACGCCGGTCGCCCGGCTTGAGAGCGCGGATGAGGTGGCCGCGCTTCTCCAGGCGGTCGAGGACGCCCGTGGTCGTGGTCGGCTTGGATCCGATCGCGGCACCCAGCTCGCTGACCGTGCGCGGCCGGCCGTCGGCGAGGTTGGCGAGCGCGTTGATCTCGGACGGCGTGAGCTTCAGTGCGGCGAGCTCGGCGGTGAGCACGTGCAGGGTCGCGTGGGTGGCGCGCTGCAGTGCGATCAGGGTTTCGCCGCCTGGCCCGGGGCCGGTATCTACGGTTTCGGTATTCACGTATACGGACTATACGGATCCGTAGTAACTTTGGCGAGGTCGGAGCGCACGCAAAAGGCGGCACCCGGGGAACGGGTGCCGCCTTTCGACAGCTTGGGGGCCGGCAGACCCAGGAACCAGGCCTACTTGAAGAACGCGATCCCGTCGTCCGGCAGATCACCGAGGTTGCGCGCCATCTCGGCGACCTCCTCGGGCGTGACGACCTTCTTCAGCTGCGCCGACATGTACGGGCGGAGCGGGACCTCGGGGGTCTGCTTCTCGCCGACCCACATCAGGTCGCCCTTGACGTAGCCGTACAGACGCTTGCCGCCGCTGTACGGACCGGAGGCGGCGGTGCGCGCGACGGCGTCCGTGGCCAGGTCGATCTGCGGCTTCTTGTCGGCCAGCTCGCCGTACCAGACCTCGACGACACCGTCGTCGCGGACCATCACGACCTCGACCTTGCGCTCGGCGTCGATCCGCCAGAACCCGGACTCGGTCTCGAGCGGCTTGACCTTGTTGCCCTCGGCGTCCAGGACCCACGTATGCGAGCGGTACTCGATGAAGTCACGTCCGTCGTGGCTGAAGCTGACCTCCTGCCCGAAGTTGCACTTCTCCGCGCCGGGGAAGTCGGAGACACCCGCGCCCGCCCAGTTGCCGAGCAGGAAGGCGAGGGGCACGAGGGAGGGGTTCAGGTCGGACGGGATCTCGATCATCAGTTGCTCTCAGTACGGGGCGTACGGGATGTACGTGCGTGTACGGACGGTCAGCGCTGACCCTGGTACAGCTTCTTCACGGTCAGTCCGGCGAAGGCGAGAACGCCGACGCAGACCAGAACGAGCAGGGCTGAGAAGAATGCCTCAAGCACGGGGGTGCTCCTTGTGAGCTGTGGTGGCAGGTACGGGCCGGGCCCCAGCTTAGTCGGCTGGGGCCCGGGGGTCGCTGTGAGGTGGGCCCTTCGGGCCCGGGCTCAGTCCAGCAGCTGGGTCTGCAGGACCACGGTCTGGTGGAAGGGGATGAGCTTGGCGCCGCCGTCCTTGTGAGACTGGACGACCAGACCGAGGGTGTCGCCGGAGGCGAGATAGGCGACGCGGCCGTCGCCCTCCTCATTGGTCTCGTACACGTAGTGCTCGGTGTTCCGGCCCTCGCGCGGGTTCTCCCACCGCTCGTCGATGACGGTCGAGACGACCCCTTCCAGGTTGGCGCCCACATCGCCGGCCGGCGCCAAGATCGTGTCCATGAAGGCGTCCTTGTAGCCGACCGAGGGGAAGCGCACCAGGTAGATCCGGCTCTCGGTGCCGTTGGGGGCGGTCCAGGAGCGGGCCACGATCTCGCGCGCACCGAAGTCGCGCAGACCGTTCACGATGTCGGTGCGCTCCTCCTTCACGTACTGCTCGGCGAACTCGCTGCTCTTGACCGCCTTCGCACCCGTGTCGCTCTTCGCGCCGGCCGGGGCGGGCAGCATCAGGTCAGTGAGCGCGGCGTGGTGGATCTCGCCTGGGTTGGCCTCACCGAAGGGCCGCGGCTTCCCGGCCGGCAGCGCTGGGAGTTCCAGTTCCGGGTACTTCCAGCGGCCGTCCGACTGGGTCGCGAGACCCGGCACGTCGGTGCGCTCCATCGAGGTGATGGCGTACGCGGAGCCGGCACCGAGCCCTCCGCAGACGAGGACGGCCAGCGTCCAGCGGCCCACGGCGCGCAGGACGCGCCGGTCCTTGAGCGAGGGCTTCGGAGGCGGGGGCTGCACCCAGGTGGCCGGGCCCGCGGGCTCGACCTGGGTGACACCGCCCCAGGACTGCTGTGCCGGGATGCCCGGCTGCCCGGGCACGCCCGGGGTCAGCTGCTGGTCGGTCATACGTACTCCCCCGGCGACTTGATGTGGTCGAGCTGCTTCTTCAGGAAGCCCGCGACGTCCGACTTGTTCATCGGCTTCGGGCCGTACACGTACACGCTGACGAAGGCGTCGCCGACCTGCGCGCTGCAGAACATGTCGTCCATCTCCACGCCCTTCTCCGCGGGCATCAAGGTGCACTTGGCCTTGGGGTGCCCCTCGATCTTCGGTCCCTTCTTGGCGCCGGGAACCTCCCCGGTCAGTGAGGTCATCAAGGACTGCAGATCCCTCAACGCCTTGCGGTCCTTCGCCTTGATGACCGTGGTCTCCACGACAAGGTCGGACTGCTCGTCGACATACGAGCGGCCGGCCACACCCTGCACGCCGAACTTCTCCATCCGCTCGTTGAACTCCCGGCGCTGCTTGCCGGTGAGACCCCGGCCGGTCGCCTTGAGCTGCGCGGTGGCCTGCTTGCCCGACAGCGAACTGTCGTTGCCGTTCTCGTCGAGGTCCGGACCGAGGTGGTACCCCTCGGGCACGGGCAGCAGGAGCTGGGACAGTTCGGTGTCATGGCGCCCCCGGTGGGCGTCGCCGGCCGGGTCGCTGCCTTCCTGGCGCTTGCCCCAGTGGTTGGTGGTGACGGTCGTATCGGCTTTGTCCACCGTCGACTTGACGTAGAACCCAGCACCGCCGGCGCTGCCGAGCACAAGGACCACGGGCAATACCACGGCGGCGATCCGGCGCGCTCGCGGCGAGCGCGCCGAACGCTCGGGGCACTCAGGGCCCGAGGCCAGGGCGTCAGGAGCGCCGAATCCCAGGGGCTCGGCAGGCGCCGGGGTCGGAGGGGCGCTCTGCGCGGCCTCGTTGTGCGGTACGTCGTTCACAGTCGTCCCACCTGCCGCTCCGCGAACGAGCGGATGTCCTTCTTACTGACGGGCTTCGTGTCGAAGATGTGCACTTCGACCATGACGTCACCGCGGAAGGCTGCGGCCTGCGCGTGATACACGGGCAGGTAGCCCGCTTCCCGTTCCACGGGCATCTGAGCCCACCTGCCGTCCACGCTCCCGCGGAACTCACCGCGGTCGGTGCCGTCGGTTTCCAGGTAGTACTTCCGGTCCGCGGTGTTCTCGACGGCCCCGGCAACCCCGTCCTTGCCGAACTGGACCAGCCGGATGGCGACGAATCGCGAGCCCCGCTCCCAGTCGGCGGCGGCGATCCTGCGCACACCGATGCTGTTGAGGTGCTCAAGCATTCGCGGCGGCTCTTCGAACTCCCGGATGTAGCTCCGCACCGTCATCCAGCGGTCGTCCGAGAGCGTCCCGCCCTCGAAGGTCGCCAACGACGCGTCCCGGTACCCCGACGGCCGCGGCAGCAGCAGCTTCCGCAGATCCCCGTCCGCCTTGTGCATGCCCCCCGCGTCCTTGGCCGTCGCCGAGGACTTCTCCGGGTACGCCAGATCCGCTTGCGACAGCGCCGGCAACGGCGTCGGCTCCCGCTCCGCCTGGACGGTGTAGCCGACGGCCGTGCCGCCCGCGGTACCGAGCAGCGCGGCGGCGAGGATCAGCGCTGTCGTCCGGCCGCGCCGGCGCTTCGGGCGCGCGGGCGCATCGGACACCTCGGGCGGCTGCGCCTGAGGCGGTGTCGGTGGCGACTCGTCGGTCGCCGGCCGGAACTCCGGCATCGGCGGTGCTGCTGGTTCCACGGTCCCCCCTGGACTCCTAGGACTCACCGATTCCGTATCGGCGCGCCCAGAAGACCCACGGGAATCACAGGGAGTTGTACGTCTCCCGATAACGGTTAGGACACCGCCTGACCTGCGAGGAATCACATCACCGCAGAACGCCTCGCACCCTCCGCCACCGGGGCACACGCCCGCCAACCGGACCCGACGGGCACACCCCAAGTGACCCAGGTCACATCAGGACCTGCGATGAGTTCTCGCGCCCTCGCCCGTCAACACCCCCGTAAGCAGCGGCCACTTGGACCGCGCCGACCGGAGCACCACCAATGAGAGGCATACGACCATGAGCGAGCAGAACACCGCCGGCTACTCCTACTCCGTCTCCCGCGAGATCGCCGCCCCGGTGTCCCGCGTCTGGCAGGCCTACACGACCGCGGCCGAGTGGCCGGCCTGGTTCGGGGCCGTCGAGGGCACGGTGGAACTCGACGTACGGCCGGGCGGGCCGTGGAAGGCGACGCTCGGGATGCCGGACGGCGGGCAGTTCCCGCTGACCGGGGAGTTCCGTGAGGTCGTCGAGGGCGAGCGGCTCCTGGTGACGATGGATGTGCCCGGCCAGCCGGCCGAGGTCATGGAGGTCGTCTTCGCGGAGAGCGGCGCCGGTACGAAGGCCACGATCAACCAGACCCTCACCACCAAGGAAGCCCATGACCAGTCGCGCGAGGGCAGCGAGATGATTCTGGCCGGGCTTGCGGCGCACTGTGAGGCGTGAGCCGCCCGGTCTACTACGGGGGCGGCTTGCGCTTGCGGTCCAGCTCGTCCCACCACTCATCCGATGTGGGGTCCCCCGAAGGGTCGTCCCACCACCGGTCCTCAGGACCACGCCGGTTGGCGACGATCGCGGCGACCGGCGGGATCACCATGGCGACCACGCACATCCCGACCGCGACCGGGACCGACCACAACCGGACGACGGCCCACGCCAGCACGAAGAGGCCGATGCACAGCCCCATCATGGCGAAGTAGACGTGCCGCCTCCGCGCGTACATACCTCCAGCGTAGGCCGTACGCACCGCACAGCGCCGTACGACGAAAAGCCGAAGGACCGCACCCCATGGTTTGTATTGGCGTCCAACCCCCAGGGGTGCGGCCCTCCGGCCGTATGCGAGGCGGCGTACGAGCCGCCGTCGTTGCGGTGCTCAGACCGCGATCGCGACCTCGGCGAGGCCGCCGGTCTGCGCGACCACCGTGCGGTCCGCGGTGCCGCCGGGCACGAGTGCCCGCAGCGTCCACGTGCCCTCGGCCGCGTAGAACCGGAACTGCCCGGTCGCCGAGGTGGGCACCTCGGCGGTGAACTCACCGGTCGAGTCGAGCAGTCGCACGTACCCCGTGACGGGCTCGCCGTCGCGGGTCACCTGGCCCTGGATGGTGGTCTCACCGGGCTTGATCGTGGAGGCGTCGGGGCCGCCCACCTGTGCTCCGCACATAAGTCACTGTCCTCCGGAGGTAGTTGGATCCGAACGCTGCGGTCAGTTGGAGCCGAGCTCGATCGGCACGCCGACGAGGGAGCCGTACTCGGTCCAGGAGCCGTCGTAGTTCTTGACGTTCTCGACACCGAGCAGCTCGTGCAGGACGAACCAGGTCAGGGCCGAGCGCTCGCCGATACGGCAGTACGCGATGGTGTCCGTGGCGAGGTCGACCTGCTCGTCGGCGTAGAGCTGCTTGAGCTCGTCGTCCGACTTGAAGGTGCCGTCGTCGTTGGCGTTCTTGGACCACGGGATGTTGCGGGCGCTCGGCACGTGGCCGGGGCGCTGCGACTGCTCCTGCGGAAGGTGCGCCGGGGCGAGCAGCTTGCCGCTGAACTCGTCGGGCGAGCGCACGTCGACCAGGTTCTGGGTGCCGATCGCGGCCACGACGTCGTCGCGGAAGGCGCGGATCGCGGTGTTCTGGGCCTTGGCCTTGTACTCGGTCGCCGGGCGCGCGGCGATCTCCGTGACCAGGTCGCGGGAGTCGAGCTCCCACTTCTTGCGGCCGCCGTCGAGGAGCTTCACGTCCTGGTGACCGTAGAGCTTGAAGTACCAGTAGGCGTACGAAGCGAACCAGTTGTTGTTGCCGCCGTAGAGGACGACCGTGTCGTCGTTGGCGATACCGCGCTCGGAGAGCAGCTTCTCGAAGCCGGCCTGGTCGACGAAGTCACGGCGGACCGGGTCCTGCAGGTCCTGCTTCCAGTCGATCTTGACGGCGTTCTTGATGTGGTTCTTGTCGTACGCCGAGGCGTCCTCGTCGACCTCGACGATGGCGACCTTGGGGTTGTCGAGGTTGGCCTCGACCCAGTCGGCGTCCACCAGGACGTCGTTGCGGCTCATGTGCTGTCTCCTCCGGGGCAGTTACGGCAGGGATGCGGCAAGGCATGCAGAAAACGGGTGCGCGCACAGGCACGGGGCGACCCCGAGCCGTGACGGCTCAAGAGGTCCGGGGGAAGCGGGAGTTGGTGGCCGGACAGGCCGGATGCCCGCTCAGGCGGTGCGACAGAGCATGGCGGCGACGCGGCACAGGTCCACTGCCCGCCGCTTCGTGAGATCCGCCGCCTGTTGCTTCATGGGCCCGATCGTAGGGACGTATCGGTCGCCGTGTCACCGGTCGTCCGTATTTTGATACGCGATCGTCCGGATGTCGGGATGAAAGGGTCCCGAGGCCGGGTGTGACGGGGCTCGGGAGGCGGTGTCGCGCCCGTCACACCCCGAAGGTGGACGACTTCGTCTCGCACTCCGGGATACGTCGTCGATACGGGAGGGGTGCCGCGAAGGTCGCTGCGGAGGTTGCCGCAGACAGCGCTGCGGAGGGTCAGCCGACCAGCTTGACCTGGGTGCCGGTGACCGCGATCTCCACACCCTTCTCGGCCGACCGGACCGACTTGAGGTCGATGCCCGCGGGCAGCCCGTCGATCTTCTGCTTGAAGTCGGTGATCTCGCGCATCTTGCGGTCCGCGACGGAGACACCGGCCAGCTTGGGCATCGCGTCGGCGTGCACGTAGACCGTGTTGCCGTCCTCGACGGTGACCGTGCTGGTGACACCGATCGGCGGGAGCTTCTTGCCGAAGGCGGTGACCTCGATGGCCACCTTGATCTTGCCGTTGTCGGCGGCGGAGAGGCCCACGACCTTGGCCGTCATCCCGGGCGCGACCTGCGCGGCCTCGACCTTCGCGGCCTTCAGGAGTTCGTCGTACGCGATGAGCGCGGAGCCGTCGGCGCTGTCGGCGGTGGCCGAGCTGTAGCTGTCGGAGAACTCGACGCCGCGCATCGTGGCGTCCAGCTCGGCGATACGGATCTTCTTGCCGTCCTCGGCGGGGGCCTCGTAGTCGTCGATGCCGATCGAGACGTCGTCGAGCTTGCCGCCGGCGAGCTGGGTCAGGAAGGGGAAGCCGTTGATGGAGACGTCCGGCTTCTCGGCCAGGCCCTCGCTGGTGCGTATCTTGTCCGCGGCCTCGTCCTCGGCGAAGCCCACGGCGATGCGGTCGGCCGCGACGAAGAGTCCGCCCAGGATCACGGCGATGATCAGGAGTATTCGCAGTCCGCGCACGGTGTTGCCCCCACCTCAGGTGTCTTTGCGGGGAGCCTAACCGTGTCCCCTGCGGCAACGTCGAACACCGGAGATCTTGTCGAACAGCTGTGACAACGGCGCCGGGGTGGCCGCTCCCTGACGGGAGAGGCCACCCCGGCGCCGTACGAAAAAACAGGTCAGCCGATCGCACGCCCCAGCAGATACACAGCGGGCGCGGCCGCGGCGAGCGGCAGCGCGACGCCGGCGGTCATGTGGACGAAGCGCGACGGGTAGTCGTAGCTGGCCACGCGCAGACCGATCAGCGCGCAGACACCGGCGCCGAACCCGAGCAGCGCCCCGCCGGAGCCGAGACCGGTCATGCCGCCGGCGGCGATGCCCGCACCGGCCGCCGCGAGCAGCGCGACCACCACGGAGGCGACCGACGGCAGCGGCAGCGCGCGTGCGAGCGTGGCGGCCGCGACCGCGAGCGCACCGACCGTCGCGGCGTCGGAGGAGGCTCCGAGGAAACCGGCCGCGATGATCGCCAGCGCGGCCGATGCGACCGTGGCCATCAGGCCCTGCATCCGGTCGTCGGCGTCCGCGCGCGAGCGCAGCTGGAGCACCAGCGTGAGCAGCACCCAGACGCCGAGCGTGCCGATGATCGCGGCGGGCGCGTGCTCACGGCCGGCCGCGAGCAGCACGAAGTCCGCGGTGAGCGCGCCCGCGAAGGCGAGGGCGATGCCCTGGCGCGCGGGCCACATCCCGTTGAGCCGGAACCAGCCGGCCGCGGTCAGCGCCTGCAGGACGAGCAGCGGGACGAGCAGGGCGTACGGGCCGATGGCCGCGCCGCCCGCGAGCAGCAGCCCGATCCCCGCGGTGATCCCGGCGGGCTGGATGCCCGGCGCGATGATCGGCGAACGGCCTTCGGCACGGGCCCGCTGGGCGTCGGTGATCCGCTGATTGCCCACGACCGTGGCGGGCCCGTAGGCGGGCGCGCTCTCGGGGGCGGGCTCGGCGGGGGCCGGGGTGTACGTCTGCTGCGGGGCCGCCTGCTGTGCGGCGGGCGCGGCGCTGTAGGCGTACGCGTCGGCGGCTCGCTCGTCGTAGGGGTACGCGTGCCCCTGGTCGGCGGGGTGGGCGGACTGCGGCTCGGCGTACGGGGCCTGTGCCGCGTACGGGTCGGTGCCCTGCGGGTACTGCTGCTGCGGGTACGGGGCCTCGGGCGGCAGCGGGCCTGCGCCGTAGTTCTGCGGCGGCAGATACGCGGTGTCCGCCGCGGGGGCCTGGGTGTGCGGGTGCGTCTGGGTGTCCCAGGTCTGGCCCTGCCAGCGCTGGGTGTGCGGCGCCTCGTCGTGACCGGGCGTGCCCGTGGGCCACTGCGGGTCGGGCTGCTGCTGCCCGTACGGGTCGTACGAACCCTGCTGGTTCTGGTCGCTCATCGTGTACGGGTCACCCTCCTGCGAACGGCGGGAGCACCTCGACCGTGCCGCCCTCGGCAAGGCGTACGGTCTCATGTCCTCGGGTACCCACGGGGTCGCCGTCGATGAGGAACGAGCATCGCTGCAGGACGCGGACGAGTTCGCCGGGGTGTCGGCCCCTTGCCGCGTCGAGGGCCTCTGCGAGGGTCTCGGCGTCGTAGGGCTCCTCTGCGAGGCCGGCGGCGGATTTGGCGGCGGCCCAGTAGCGGATCGTGCCCTTTGCCATGCGACGGCCCTCCTTTCGTTCGCATCCCATGATGCGGGGTGTGTGGGGGTGCTCGGGTCTGGGCGGGTTTTCTGCCGCGGGTGGGTGGGGTGCGGGTGGGCGCCTGCGGCGGCCCGCTTCCCCTGCCCGCCCCTTCCCGAAACCGGGGGCTTCGCCCCCCCGACCCCCTTCATCCGAACTTCGTTCGGGTCTGCTCAATCGCCGCAGGGGCTGAAAGATCTGGCAGTACTTGCCCACTCCCCGATCCGCGTCAGCAGCTCGTCCCCCGCCGCATGTTCCGCGTGCCCCATCCCCGGCTCCACCCACAGCTCGACGCCCGGCGCCGCCGAGGCCAGCATCCGGGGGTGGTCCAGGGGGAAGTACGGGTCCCTGTCGCCGTGGACCACCAAGAGCGGGGCCGGGGCGAGGAGCGGGACCGATTCGACCGGGGAGAGCGGGACCGGGTCCCAGTCCTTGTGGTGGATGCGGGTGCGCAGGACGTGGCGGCCGACCGCGCGGCCCGTACGGCGGGTGATCAGCCAGTGCAGGCGCCGCATCGAGGGCGTGCCCCGGTAGTACCAGCGGGCGGGGGCGCTGACGCAGACCACGGCGTCAGGGCGCGCTTCCGTGCGCCCCCCGTGCAACGCGCCGTGCCGGAGCACCACCGAGCCGCCCATCGAGAAGCCGACGGTCACGACGCGGGTGCAGCCGAGCGAGCGGGCCCACTCGACGGCCGCCGCGAGATCGAGCACCTCGCGGTCGCCCACCGTGGAATGTCCGCCGGAGCGGCCATGGCCCCGGAAGGAGAAGGTGATCACGGCTCCGAACTGGGTGAACACCCCTGCGGCCCGCCGCACATGGGGCTTGAGCAGATCGCCCGTGAACCCGTGCGCCACGACGATCGCGAGGTCGCTCGGCCCCTTCGCACACGGCTCGTACGCCGCCTCGATGGCCACCCCGTCCGCCGTACGCAGCGTGGTGCGCCGCCTCCCGCGCGTGATCGGTAGCACAGAAGATCGCGCCGTTTGACCTGCCGGAGGTGAACTCATGTGAGCTATTCTCCTTCTCGGAGGATCCGGGCAGCGTAGCCCCCGGGTCCTTTTGTGCTTTTCTGCAGGGTTTAAGGGTTGAACCCTTGTCCGGCAGGTGAGCACGGCGGGCCCAGGGCGCGGGACCCGCCAGCGGAACGAGCAACACCAGCAGTGCCGTAAACGTCCTCGCAGGGACCGAGGAGGAACCAGACGTTATGGGCGAGCGAAACGTGCACGACCGTCATACGACCAAGGCTGAGTCAGGTGATCAGCGATGAGTTCTCTGCTGCTCCTGACCAACGCCCTCCAGCCGTCGACGGAGGTGCTTCCCGCCCTCGGCCTGCTGCTGCACAACGTGCGGGTGGCCCCCGCCGAAGGCCCAGCTCTCGTCGACACCCCTGGTGCCGACGTCATCCTGATCGACGGCCGCCGTGATCTGCCGCAGGTGCGCAGCCTGTGCCAGCTCCTGCGGTCCACCGGACCCGGCTGCCCGCTGATCCTCGTGGTGACCGAGGGCGGTCTCGCCGCGGTCACCGCGGACTGGGGCATCGACGACGTACTCCTCGACACGGCAGGTCCGGCCGAGGTCGAGGCGCGGATCCGGCTCGCGATGGGCCGGCAGAACCTCACCGGCGACGATTCCCCGATGGAGATCCGCAACGGTGATCTCTCGGTGGACGAGGCCACCTACAGCGCGAAGCTCAAGGGCCGGGTCCTGGACCTGACCTTCAAGGAGTTCGAGCTCCTGAAGTACCTGGCGCAGCACCCGGGCCGGGTCTTCACCCGCGCCCAGCTGCTCCAGGAGGTCTGGGGCTACGACTACTTCGGCGGTACGAGGACGGTCGATGTCCACGTACGAAGGCTGCGGGCGAAGCTCGGGCCCGAGCACGAGGCGCTGATCGGAACGGTGCGGAACGTCGGTTATCGCTTTGTTACGCCGGAGAAGGCGGACAAGGGCGAGCGCGCGGCGGAGGCGGCCGCGAAGGCAGGGGCCAACGCGGACAAGGGCTCCGAGCCTGTCCGGGCGCTGTCGGACGAGCGTACGGAAGCTGACGTACGGCCTGCCAAGAGGTGACTCTTCCCGCGTAGACTGCCGCGCGTGGCCAAGGTGACGCGGGACGATGTGGCGCGACTGGCGGGGACTTCCACCGCCGTCGTGAGCTATGTGATCAACAACGGTCCCCGGCCGGTCGCCCCGGCCACGCGCGAGCGGGTTCTCGCCGCCATCAAGGAGCTGGGCTACCGCCCGGACCGGGTGGCGCAGGCGATGGCGTCCCGCCGTACGGATCTCATAGGCATGATCGTGCCGGACGCGCGCCAGCCGTTCTTCGCGGAGATGGCGCACGCCGTCGAACAGGCCGCCGCCGAACGCGGAAAGATGGTCCTGGTCGGCAACTCCGACTACCTCGACGAGCGCGAGGTGCACTATCTGCGGGCCTTCCTCGGGATGCGGGTCTCCGGCCTGATCCTGGTCAGCCAGGGTCCCAGCGAGCACGCGGCGACCGAGATCGACGCGTGGGACGCCCGGGTGGTGCTGCTGCACCGCAGGCCCGACGCGATCGACGATGTCGCGGTGGTCACGGACGACGTCGGCGGAGCGCAGCTCGCGACGCGTCACCTTCTCGAGCACGGTCATCCGTACGTGGCCTGTCTCGGCGGTACGGAGGGGACCCCGGTCGTCGGCGACCCGGTCACCGACCACGTCGAGGGCTGGCGGCTCGCGATGAAGGAGGCGGGCATCTCCACGGAGGGCCGTCTTTTCGAGGCCCCGTACAACCGCTATGACGCCTACCAGGTCGCGCTCTCGCTCCTGGCCGGGCCCGACCGCCCGCCGGCGCTGGTCTGCGCGACGGACGACCAGGCGATCGGTGTGCTGCGCGCGGCCCGCGAACTGCGGATCGACGTGCCCGGCGAACTGGCGGTGGCCGGCTTCGACGACGTCAAGGAAGCCGGTCTGACGGACCCGCCCCTGACGACGGTCGCCTCGGACCGCCCGGCCATGGCGCGGGCGGCGGTCGACCTGGTGCTCGACGACGCCCTGCGGGTCGCCGGTTCACGCCGGGAGCGGCTGCGTCAGTTCCCCGCGCGGCTGGTCGTACGGCAGTCCTGCGGCTGCAACTGAGCCGGCCGCCCGGAACATCGGGCAACCGTGCCGCCCGCTCGGACCATCGGGGCCCCGCCCCAGGACAGGGTGGAACGGGACCCCGACGCGTCAGCTCGTACCGTCAGTGCGCGACCGGCACACGCTGTGCGGACTCCTCCTGAGGCGACCCGGCCGGCGTCCCGGGCTGTCCGGAGGAACGGTGCAGCAGCAGGAGCAGCGCCGTGACGAGCCCGACCAGCGCGAACACGGCGGTGGCGAGGAAGCCCGCCTGGAAGCCGTCGTTCAGGCCGGCCGCGTCCGTGCCCGTCGTGTACGCGAAGGCCACCGATGAGGCGATGGCGATGCCGAGCGCGGCGCCGATCTGGAAGACCGCGTTGTTGATGCCCGACACCAGGCCCGACTCCTCGGGCCTCGCGCCCGTGAGCGAGGCGATCGAGGCCGCGACGTTCGTGCTGCCGATACCGGAGCCGAAGACGACGAGACCGAAGAACAGGTCGCTCCAGTAGCCGCCGTTGGGATCGATCTGCGTCAGGAGCAGCAGACCGCCGGAGAGCAGCGCCATACCGGTGATCGCGATCGGCTTGTAGCCGACCTTGGCGACGAGGCGGGCGCTGACGTTCGCGCCGATGATCGACATGACCGCGTAGACGGCGGTGCTGAGGCCGAACTTCACTGCGCTGTAGCCGAGGACCTGCTGGGCGTACAGGGAGGTGATGAGCGCGCCTCCGTACACCGCCATGGCGACGATGACCATCAGGATGTTGCCGCCGACCACGGTCGCCGAGCGGAAGATCCGCAGCGGCACCAGGGGCGCCTTCGACCGGGCCTCGATCACGGTGAAGAGGACGAAGAGCACGGCCGCGGCGATCAGCATCCAGACCGTCTGCCCGCTGCCCCAGCCCACCAGCGGCGCCTCCGACACGGCGTACACGAGCAGGGCGATGGCGGCCGTGATGGTGACGGCGCCGGCCGGGTCGAAGCGGCGGCGGCCGGGCTGCACCGGTGTCTGCCGCAGCAGCTTGGGGCCGAACAGCAGGACGGCGGCCACGACCGGCACATTGATGTAGAAGATCCACTCCCAGCCGAGGCCGTCGGTGATGGGGCCGCCGATCAGCAGCGCGGCGGTGGCGCCGAACGCACCGACACCGGTCCAGATACCGAGCGCCTTGTTGCGCTCGGGACCCTCCGCGAAGGTGTGCATCAGGACGGCCATGGCGGTCGGCGTCATCACCGCGGCGGCCACGCCCTGGACGACACGGGCGGTGATCAGGACCTCGTCGGACCAGGCGAGACCGCAGAAGACGGAGGCGACGCCGAACAGCGCCGTGCCGAGGAGGAACATCCGGCGTCCGCCGAGCAGATCGGCGGTACGGCCGCCGAACATCAGCAGTCCGCCGAAGCTCAGCAGATAGGCGCTCATGACCCACTGGACGCCGCCGGGCGCGAAGCCGAGCTCCGTCTCGATGGCGGGCAGGGCCAGCATCACGATCTGGGAGTCGACGATGACCATGAAGAAGGACGCCACGAGCAGGGTGAGCGCCAGCCATCTTCGGGGGTCGGGGGTCTGTGCCTGAGGTGCTTGAGGTGTCTGTGGCGCTTGAGGTGTCTGCGGTGCTTGAAGTGGCTGAGATGTGCGCCGTTCGGCGCTGTGACGGGACATCGGAGTCCTCGATTCCTTCGCTTCTGTTATATGCGCGGATACGCGGATATTCCGCCGCGCAAAAGGCAGCACGGAGCGGCCGCCGCGGTTCTCGCGGCGGTCGTTGCATGGGGGGTGGGCCAGGCTGTCGGCCCTGTGACGCCGATCAGTGTGCTGGCGGGGGAAGTCCGCGATCAACGGCGAAGTGCTCACCCCTCGGTAAGGTGCGCTTAACGATCACGGGGGTGGCGGATGAACTGGCAAGAGCTGCACACATTCCTGGTGTTGGCCGAGGAACTGCACTTCGGCCGGACAGCGGAACGGCTGCTCATCTCGCGGGCCAGGGTGAGCCAGATGACCAGGACACTGGAACGCCGCGTCGGCGCACCGCTCTTCGAGCGCTCCAGCCGCCGCGTGACGCTCACCCCGCTCGGCCACCAGCTGCGCACCGAGGTCGCCCCGCACCACCAGGGCGTACTCGACGCCCTCGCGCGCGTCACCGAGACGGCCCGCGGCACCGCGGGCGTGCTGCGCGTGGGCTTCTCCAGTCCGCTGGCCGGCGAGACGGTGCTGCGGGTCGCGGAGGCACTCCGCGAGCGCTACCCCCTGTGCGAGGTGCAGATCCGCGAGATCCATCTGTCGGACCACTTCGGTCCCCTGCGCACGGGCGAACTCGACGTACAGCTGACCGAGTTGCCGGTGGACGAGCCGGATCTGACGGTCGGTCCGGTGCTGCTGCGCGACGCCCGGGTGCTCGCGGTGTCGGGCGGCCACCGCCTCGCGGGCCGTACGACGGTGTCGGTCGAGGACCTCGCCGAGGAGGAGGTCGTGATGATGGAGGGGATGCCCGCCCTCTTCCGGGACTCGCTGATCCCGGACCGAACACCGAGCGGGCGGCCCGTCCGGCGCTCGGCGGTGACCCGGTACTGGCAGGAGCTGCTCGCCCTGGTCGCCGCGGGCGAGGGTGTCACCGTCGCCGTCGCACAAGGGGCGGTCTACTACCCGCGCCCCAACCTGGTCTACATACCGTTCGACGACCTCGGGCCCCTCGAGTACGGGCTGCTGTGGCGCGGGACGGAAGCCTCCGTGAAGGTCTGCGCCTTCATCGAGGTGGCCAAGGAGGTGTGCGCGGCAGAGCAGGGCTGAGCCCTCTGCTCGCCGAAGGGCTTCCCTTATATGGGGCATACGGGGTTCTGCCGGGCTTCTCAGCGCCCCCTCAGGAAGCTCTCATGATCCGGGGCAAAGCTCAGAGGCATGACCGAGAGCTACCGCCAGAGCGGCAACCACCCCGAGCAGCAGCCCTCCTACGACACGGCGTACGGCACGACGCCCCCGGCGTACGGCTCGTATCCGCCGCCCCCGCCGCACGCCCCCGCGGCACCGGTCAGCGTCGCCCCCGGCACCACCGTCTGGCCCGCCACGGAGCCCGCCGGCGGCGGCCCCGGTGACGGCGGCAACGGCTGGGCGGCCTTCGGCAACGAGCCCGCCGCGCACCCGGCCGCCGCCCACAAGAAGCGCGCCCGCGGCCCGATAGCGGTGCTCGCCGCGGTCGCCCTGGTCGCCGCTGCCGTCGGCGGCGGCACGGCGTACGCCGCCCAGGAGCTCTTCGGTACGAACGGCGCCACCCCCACCGGCATCAACGGCACCAACGCCTCCGCCGGCAGCAAGGGCACCGTCTCCGGTGTGGCCAACGCGGTCAGCGACTCGATCGTCGAGATCAAGGCGAGCACCGGCAGCGGTACCTCCACGGGCTCGGGCGTGCTGATCACCTCCGACGGCGAGATCATCACCAACAACCACGTGATCGCCGGGGCGAGCGAGGTGCAGGTGCAGACGAACGACGGCAAGAAGTACACGGCCAAGGTCGTCGGCACGGACAGCAAGAAGGACCTGGCGCTCATCAAGCTCGAGAACGCCTCGGGTCTGAAGGCCGCCACGCTCGGCGACTCCGACAAGGTCGGCGTCGGCGACCAGGTCGTCGCGATCGGCTCGCCCGAGGGCCTGACCGGCACCGTCACCAGCGGCATCATCTCCGCGCTCGACCGTGACGTCACCGTCTCCACCGAGGAGCAGCAGGCTCCGGGGCAGCAGGGCGGCGGCCAGTGGCCGTTCGAGTTCGGCGGGGAGCAGTTCAACGGCGACACCGGCTCGTCCACGACCACGTACAAGGCGCTGCAGACCGACGCCTCGCTCAACCCCGGCAACTCCGGTGGCGCCCTGATCGACATGAACGGCGAGATCATCGGCATCAACTCGGCGATGTACTCCCCGGCCTCGAACTCCGGCTCCGGTTCCTCCTCCGGCAGCGTGGGCCTCGGCTTCGCGATCCCGATCAACGATGTGAAGGCCGACCTGGACACGCTGCGCGCCGGGTCCACGACCTGACCGTGCGCGGCATGGCCGTGCGAGGCTGATGACGGCCACGTCCACTTCCCGAGCGACGCGAGGAACGACCACCGATGAGTCCCGCCGAAGGCGAAGCCCAGCGCATCCTGATCGTCGACGACGAGCCCGCCGTGCGCGAGGCGCTGCAGCGCAGCCTCGCGTTCGAGGGGTACGCCACGGAGGTCGCCGCCGACGGCATCCAGGCCTTGGAGAAGGCGGCCGTCTTCTCCCCCGAGCTCGTGGTCCTCGACATCCAGATGCCCCGGATGGACGGGCTGACCGCCGCGCGCCGGCTGCGGGCGTCCGGCTCGACGACCCCGATCCTGATGCTGACGGCCCGCGACACGGTGGGCGACCGGGTCACGGGCCTGGACGCGGGGGCGGACGACTACCTCGTCAAGCCCTTCGAGCTCGATGAACTCTTCGCCCGCATCCGGGCGTTGCTGCGGCGCAGCTCGTATGCGGTGTCGGTGGCGGCGGACCAGGTCGACGACGATGTGCTGTCGTTCGCCGACCTGCGGATGAATCTCGCGACGCGTGAGGTCGTACGGGGGTCGCGTCCCGTGGAGCTCACCCGTACCGAGTTCACCTTGCTGGAGATGTTCCTCGCCCATCCGCGCCAGGTGCTCACGCGGGAGCAGATCCTCAAGTCGGTCTGGGGCTTCGACTTCGAGCCCTCGTCCAACTCCCTCGACGTCTACGTGATGTACCTCCGCCGCAAGACGGAGGCGGGGGGCGAGCCGCGGCTCGTTCATACGGTGCGGGGTGTGGGGTATGCGTTGCGGACGGGTGGGGCGGAGTGAAGGTCTCGTTCGCGGAGCGGCTGCGACGGTTGCCGCTCCGATCCCGGCTGGCCTTGCTGGTGACCGCTGTCGTCGCGTTCGCGGTGGCAGTCGTCGCGACGTCGAGTTGGCTGGTGGTGCGGACGCAGCTGCGTGAGCAGTTCGACGATTCGCTGCGCTCGGCGGACATGGAGCAGGCAACGAAGTCGTTCGAGGGCCGCTTGGGCTGCCCTCAGGGCCCGCCTCCGAACGCGGAACGGTTCGTCAGCAATCTGAGCGCGACGGTGCAGATCGTCTTCGCCGACGGCGGCCGTTGCTGGCTGGACGGCACGGAGGACCTTCCCGCGACGGAGGACGATCGGATGATCGCCGAGGGTGGCCAACCGCCCGTCCTGCATACGGTCACCGCCGCCGACGGCACCAAGATGCGCGTCTACACGCAGCCCGCCGCATATCAGAACCGGCCCGTGGCCGTCTCGATCGCCAGGCCTCTCTCCGACATCGACGAGCCCCTCAACCGACTCGCCCTCATCCTTCTCGTCGTCGCGGGCATCGGCGTACTCGGCGCCGGAGCCGCCGGCCTCCTGGTTGCCCGTACCGGCCTCAAACCCGTCGACGACCTCACCGACACCGTCGAACACGTAGCCCGCACCGAGGACTTGACCATCCGCATCCCCGCCGAAGGCGACGACGAGATCGCCAGGCTCTCGCGGTCGTTCAACGCCATGACCGCCGCCCTGGAGAGCTCCCAGGAGCGCCAGGCCCAGCTCATCGCCGACGCGGGCCACGAACTGCGGACCCCGCTCACGAGCCTGCGTACGAACATCGAACTCCTCGCCCGCAGCGAGGAGACGGGCCGGGCCATCCCGCCCGACGACCGCAAGGCCCTGCTCGCCAGCGTCAAGGCGCAGATGACCGAACTGGCCGCCCTGATCGGCGACTTGCAGGAGCTTGCGCGCCCGGACACGGGACAGACCACGAGGGTCGAGGTCGTCGGACTGCACAAGATCGCCCAGACCGCGGTCGACCGCGCTCGCCTCCGCGGCCCGGAACTGAAGATCACCGCAGAGCTCGCCCCCTGGTACGTACGAGGAGACGCGGCCGCCCTGGAGCGGGCCATCGTCAACATCCTCGACAACGCCGTGAAGTTCAGCCCGCCCAGGGGGGCCATCGAGATCGCACTCGACCGCGGCACCCTCACCGTGCGCGACCACGGCCCCGGCATCCCCGCCGAGGAACTCCCGTATGTCTTCGACCGGTTCTGGCGCTCCCCCACCGCCCGCCAGCTCCCGGGCTCGGGGCTCGGTCTGTCGATCGTGGCCCGCACGGTCCAGCAGAGCGGCGGGGAGGTCACGCTCCGCCCGGCGGACGGCGGCGGGACGGTCGCGGTGGTGCGGTTGCCGGGTGCGCCCACACCACCGCCCGAGCACCCCGCCTAGCGAGCGGGATTGTGGGCCAGCACCGCCCCGAGCAGCCCGCTCACCGCGTCGGGGAAGTCCATCGGCACGATCCCGAGCCCGGTCAGGCCGGCCGCCTCGCCGCTGTTGAGGAAGTCCCTGGTCTGCGGGTTGAGGCGGTCGGCGTTCCAGTCGGGCGGCAGGCCCGCCGCCGTACTGACGAAGTTGATGTACTGCGGGCCGGGTGAGGCGGCGGCCCGTCGGAAGTGGTCGCGTACCTTCGGCCACTTACCGAACGGCTCGGCGTTGTAGTCGTCCTGGATCGCGAAGAGGTTCGAGTCTCCCCAGCGGATGCCGCCCGGCAGGCCGCCGTTGTCCGCCATGAGGACCACCTTGCCGCGCGCGGCGCCCAAGGCGGGCCAGCTGTCGCCGATATGGAAGAGCGAACGCCAGCCGCGCCGGTCCAGATAGTCGTCGAAGACGGCACGGAACTCGGCGTCCCCCACCTCCGAGTACTCCTGCTTGACCCGCATCAGGACGGTCTCGGAGGGATGCGCGGCGAGGAAGTCGCGGCAGGCGATGAGGACGTCGCCGAACATCAGGTTCTGGAAGAACGCGCCGTGATGGATGGCGTACGAGCCGCCGGTGACCCGGCAGCGGATGTCCAGGAAGCGGATGCCGGCGGCCAGTTGCTGCGCGATCGTCCAGCTCTGGCACTGCACCCACAGCCCGCCGAAGCGGGCGCCCGAGTCATGGGTGCCGGGGATGGTGAGCCTGGTCAGCGCGGTGCTGTCGGCCTGTGACGCCATCCAGTCGGCCGTGGCCGTGGTGCGGGCGCGGGCTCTGGCACCGGCCGGCGCCATCCCCGCGTACGAAAGAAGCCCCGCGGCGGAGACACCCGCCGCGCCTCTGAGAACACTCCGTCGGTCGATGCTCATGGGACCAGAGAAGCGGATGCGACGGCGGAGAGATAGACGGCCAAGTGTCTTGTATCCACAGGCGGTTGGTGCGTTGCTGTGCACGGCACAGACAAATAGACGAACGTCTTGTACGTGCGTCTAATACATGCGTATAGTTCTGCTCATCGCACCGATCGGATCAAACGGATCGGATCTCGTCGGCCGGATCTCGTCGGCCGGATCTCGCCGCCCGGATCACCACCGAAGGAGCCCACCATGTCCACCACCCGCCCCGCCCTCACCCGCAAGGACCTCGACCTCGCCGGCCGCCGCCTCTCCTACCTGGACTCCGGCGGCACCGGCCGCCCCTTGCTCGCGCTGCACGGGCATCTCGCCGAGGGCGCCTCGTTCACCCGGCTCGCCGAGGAACTCGGGCCCGATTGGCGGGTGATAGCCCCCGACCAGCGCGGGCACGGCGACTCGGACCGGACGCGGGACTACAGCCGGGAGGGTTACGTCGACGACCTGATCGCGCTGCTCGAACACCTCGCCGCCGGCCCGGTCGTCGCGCTCGGGCACTCGCTCGGCGGGATCAACGCGATGTATCTCGCGGCACGGCGGCCCGACCTGGTCGCGGCCATGGTCGACGTGGACGGGCCGGTGCTGATGCCCGAGGGCCCGAGCCCGCTGTCGTTCGTCCTCTCCTTCCCCTATACGGCGCCCACCCGCGAGGAACTGATCGAGGGCGCCGGACCCGTCGGCCCGATGATCGCCCGGGGCCTGCGCCAACTCCCGGACGGGTCCTGGCGGTTGCCCTTCCACCCCCAGGACACCGTCGACTCGGAGAACGCCGTGCACGGCGACCACTGGGCGGCCTGGACCGGCAGCTCCATGCCCGCGCTGCTGATCAACGGCCGCAAGAGCCAGGCCCTGCCCGGCGAGACGGCCCAGGAGATGGCCGAGCGGCGGCCGCACACGACGCTGGTACGCCTGGACACGGACCACTTCGTACAGGCGCAGGACCCGGAGGGTTTCCACCAGGCCGTACGGGAGTTCCTCGACACCCTGTGAGAGCCGGGGCTCACCCCCCGAACGACACTCCGCTCCCGCCGAGCTCCACCCGTATCCCGTCCCGCTCGACACGTACGTCCTTCAGATACAACTCACCCGATCCGTCGGGAAGTTCGGGCAGCCTGAAGCCCAGAGCCAGGCGGTCCGCGAGGGCGGGCCGCGTGAGGCGGGACAGGCCGTCGAGCAGGGCGGGATCGAGGCCGAGCTGCTTGAGCAGGGCCGGATGGTCCATCGCCACGTCGATCAGATTGAGCCCCATGAGGTCGCGCACGAACCGCGGGGAGCCGGTCAGGGACGACAGATCGGCCTCCTCGTGCAGCGCCCGCTGCACCGCGGAGCGCGGGATCCCGAGCCGGTCCACGAGTGCGGGGACCGCGAAGAGCGACTTGAGCTTCTGCTGCGAGGAGCGGACCGAGTCCGCGGACTTGCGGCTCAGATGCAGCCCCTGCGAAGGCTTCGTACCGGGGCGGTAGGTCGCCAAGTCGCCGATGTCCAGGCGCATTCCTCCGATCCGCGTGGAGATCCCCTTCTCGCCCGAGCGGCGGATCTGCGCATCGGCCGACAGCTTCAGATCGTGCCCGGCGACCGGCAGCGTGCCGCGGGCGAGCACCCGGTCGCGGCCCTGCGCGGTGAACGTGACCTGGGAGGCGCCCAGTTCACGGTTCAGGTCCTCGAAGGAGAGCAGCACCTCGCCGTTCATCTCGCCCACGGAGGCGCCCTTCACCGAGAGCGGGCCGCCGTCGATCGTCACGTCCGAGGCCGTGGCGGAGACCTTCGCGAGCGAGACACGGTCGGCGGCCACATCGGGCACGGTGACGCTGGCCTCGTCGATCCGCTCGTCCAGGGCCTGGGTGAGGAAGGGGAAGCCCTCGATCTCGACCTCGGGCGCGGCCGTCAGATGCAGCGAGTCCTTGAGCTTCTCGGCCGTCTTGTGCTCGGCGTAGAGCAGCGCCCAGCGGTCGGCGAGTACGAGGAAGGCGGCCCCGGCGAGGAGCAGGACGAGCGCTTTGGCGACCAGCGGGAGACCGGCGAACCGGTTGCGCCTGCGCCGACGGCCGCCGCGGCGGTGCTGCGGCGGCTCCCAGGGTTCGTCGTCCTCGGGCTCGTTCCGCAGGAACTCGTCGAGCGGACCGGAGAGATCGGCCAGTTCGTCGTACGGGTTGTGCGGGCCCGCGGGTGCTGCTTCGCCGTATTCGTCATAGGGGGGATGCGTGGAAAAAGTGTGGGGGGACGTACGCATCGGTTCATCCGATCACGCGTACGTCCCCCCTCCGCAACCCTTTCGTGACCTAATTCACCGGACTAGTTCACCGCCGCGGTGGGCTTCTTCACCACGGTGATGCGCCCGCTCGCGGGCGGCTCGATCGGGTCGGCGGCCGAGGAGTTGGCCGCCAGATAGTCCTCGAACGCCTTGAGGTCGTCCCCGCCGACCAGCGGGTTCGCGCCCTTGCCCAGCTCGGCGAAGCCGTCGCCGCCGCCCGCGAGGAAGGAGTTCATCGCGACGCGGTAGGTGGCCCCCGGGTCGACGGCCGCGCCGTTCAGCTTCACCGAGTCGGCGACCACACGGTCCGCGCCCGTCTTGGTCAGGTCGAGCGTGTAGGTCAGACCGGCCGAGATCTGCAGGATCTTCGGGGCGGCCTCGTTGGACCCGCTGACCTGCTGCTTCAGCGCGGTGATCAGCTGCGTGCCGGTCAGGTCCACCAGGTTCACCGTGTTGCCGAAGGGCTGCACGCTGAAGGCCTCGCCGTAGGTCACGACGCCGTCGCCCTCGGTCCCGGCCGCCTTGAAGACGAGCTCGGCGCGGATACCGCCGGGGTTCATCAGCGCCAAGTCGGCTTCCGGATCAAGGGTCTTGGCGTACGCGAGCTGCGCGTCCGCGATCAGGCTGCCCAGCGGCTGCTCGGGCTCCGTCCCCCGGGCGATGTCCGCCGAGATGAAGCCGAGCGGACGCGAGGCGATCGGCGCGGCCAGCTTGTTCCAGCGCGCGATCAGCGAGGTCATGTCGGGCGCCTTGGGCAGATCACGCCGTACGACCTGGTTCGTGGACTCGACGCTGGTGCGCACGATGTCGCGGGTGCGGCGGTCGTAGGTGAGCGTGGTGTCCGTGAAGAGCTTGCCGGCCGAGGAGGCCGAGGTGACCATCCGCGGCTTGCCCGACGGGTCCGGCACCGTGCACACGTACGCCTGGTGCGTGTGGCCCGTGACGAAGGCGTCGACCTTGGAGGTGGTCTTCTTGGCGATCTCGGTGATCGGTCCGGAGATGCCGTCGCCCGGACCCGGGCTGTCGCAGTTGTAGTTGTACGCGGCGGAGGCCGGCGCACCGCCCTCGTGCACGAGGGCCACGATGGACTTCACGCCCTTGCGGTCGAGCTCCTTGGCGTACTTGTCGATCGTTTCGACCTCGTCGTGGAACTTCAGGCCCTTGATGCCCTCGGCCGAGACGATGTCGGGGGTGCCTTCGAGCGTCAGACCGATGAAGCCGATCTTCACGCCGTTCTTCTGCCAGATCTTGTACGGGGGCAGGATCGGCTTGCCGGTCTTCTCGTCCGTCACGTTGGCCGCGAGATACGGGAAGTCGGCGCCCTGGAAGACCTTGCCGTCCTCGTAGCAGCCGTCCTTGGGGTGGCAGCCGCCGTTCTGGATGCGCTCCAGCTCGGTGCGGCCCTCGTCGAACTCGTGGTTGCCGACGCCCGCGATGTCCAGGTCGAGCTTGTTGAGCGCCTCGATGGTGGGCTCGTCGTGGAACAGCCCCGAAAGCAGCGGCGAGCCACCGATCAGGTCACCCGCGGCGACGGTCGCGGTGTAGCGCTCTCCCTTGCGGGCTTCGCGCAGCGCGGTAGCCAGGTGCTCCACACCGCCGGCGTCGATGGTCTTCGTGGTGCCGTCGGGCTGGAGTTCGGTGACGCGGCCGCCCGAGCCGGTCGGCGGTTCGAGGTTGCCGTGGAAGTCGTTGAACGACAGCAGCTGTACGTCGACCGTGCGGCCCGTGGCGTGCCCGTGGCCCCGGCTCTCGTCCTGTGCTCCCGCGGGCAGGGCGGCCGCCACGGACGCGGCGGCGGCGAGTGCCGTCACGCCGGCGATCAGCAGCCGGCCGCGCGCACGGTGCCGTTGTGGTGTCACTGACATCTGTTCCCCTCCGGTAATCAGTGGGCCGCAGCCTAAGGTCAACGCGCGTAGAGCAACAGGGGGTTCGTGGTTACGGGTGGGTTTCTCCGAGGTGGCCGTGGCGATGGCCCGACCGAAATTGACCTCATTTTCCGGCTGGGAAATGCACCCTGTGCGGGGTCTTTTCCGGGCCTAAGCTCATAGTCATGAACACAGAGAACACGCAGTCCGCGACCACGAAGCCCCTGCTCACGCGTGCGTCCACCGCCGAGACCACCAGCGACCCCAGCGCCGTCATGACGCTGCTCGCCGACTTCGGCACCGACGGCAGCCCCGTCACCACCTACCGCTCGGCGTTCGCCGAAGGGGCGGTCGGGGCGCCGGCCCACTTCCACACGCGGGCCTCGGAGTTGTTCTTCGTCATCGGCGGCCGGCTGAGGGTGCTGCTCGACGACAAGGTCGAGGTCCTGGAGGCCGGTGACTTCCTGCACGTACCGCCGCACACCCCGCACGCGTTCGCGGCCGCGGCCGGCAGCGAGGCCGATGTGCTGTTCATGTTCACGCCGGGGATGCCGCGCTTCGACTATCTGCGGCTGCTCGGCCGTGTGCTGCGCGGCGAGGCGAGCCCGCAGGAGATCAAGGACTCCTCGGAGCTCTACGACAACCACTATGTGGACAGCCCTGTGTGGCGGGACGAACTGGGTGCGAGCTGAGCCGGGCAGGCGAGTCGTAGGCTCAGTACATGACTGACGCAGCCACCCCGCCCGTGCGCTCCCTCGACACCCTGGACGCCCTGACTCCCGAGCAGATCGACGCCGTGTCGCGGCTGCTCGCGGAGGCCGCCCGCACGGACGGCCAGCAGGCCGTCTCCGAGCAGGGCAGGCTGCAGCTGCGCGGCGGGCCCCGTGAGGGCGTACGCCATCTGCTGCTCACGGTGGACGGTGAACTCCTCGGCTACGCGCAGCTGGAGGACACCGACCCCGTGGAGGCCCCGGCCGGCGAACTGGTCGTGCACCCCGCCCACCGCGGCCACGGCCACGGCCGCGCGCTCGGCCAGGCGCTGCTCGGCGCGACCGGCAAGCGGCTGCGGGTGTGGGCGCACGGCGGGCATGCCGCGGCCCGTCATCTGGCCCAGATCCTGGGCCTCTCCCTGTTCCGCGAACTGCGCCAGATGCGCCGCCCGTTGGACCCCTCGGCCTTCACCGAACCGGTCCTGCCGTCCGGCGTGACGGTCCGCACCTTCGTGCCGGGGCAGGACGACGAGGCCTGGCTGCGGGTCAACTCCGAGGCCTTCGCGCACCACCCCGAGCAGGGCTCCCTCACCCAGCGCGACCTCGACGACCGCAAGGCCGAGCCGTGGTTCGACCCGGCGGGCTTCTTCCTGGCCTTCCGCGGCGAGGACCTGATCGGCTTCCACTGGACGAAGGTGCATTCCGCTGCGGAAGGGGAGCGGATCGGCGAGGTGTACGTGGTCGGCGTCCGCCCGGGCGCCCAGGGCGGCGGTCTCGGCAAGGCCCTCACGGCCATCGGTCTGCGCCATCTCGCCGACGCGGGCCTGCCCACCGCGATGCTCTACGTGGACGCCGACAACAAGGCGGCGGTCTCCGTGTACGAGCGGCTCGGCTTCACCACGTACGAAACGGACTTGATGTACCGCACGGAGTCGTAGCCCCGCGGCGCGGCGCGGCGGACCGGTCGGCCGTCCGGGTGCGCGCGGTGGTTCCTTGCCGCGGATTTCGGGCACGCCTGCTTACCGTCACGCCATGCCCACCCCACGTACGACCGCCGAGCGTTACCCGGAACGGGTCACTTACGACCGTGACGAGGTCTACGCCATCCTCGACGAGGCCCTCGCCGTACACGTCGGGTTCGCCACCGACGACGGCCCGGTGGTGATCCCCACGCTGCACATGCGCGAGGGGGACCAGCTCCTCCTGCACGGCTCCGCCTTCGGCCGCTTCATCACCACGGCGGCCGCCGGCGCCCCGCTGTGCGTCACCGCGACCCTGATCGACGGCGTCATCCTGGGCAGGGCCTCCTCCCACCACTCGGCCGCCTACCGCTCGGTCATGATCTTCGGCAGGGCCACCCCGATCGAGGACGAGCGCGAACGTGCCGACGCGCTCGCCCGGGTCGTCGAGAGCGTCATCCCCGGCCGTCTCTCCGGTCCCTACGCGGCCCGCCGCCCGAGCGTCGAAGAGGCCCACTACACCGCGTGCCTGACGCTGCCCATCGAAGAGTTCTCCATGAAGGTGCGCGCCGGCTTCGCCCGCGACGAACCCAAGGACGACGCGGTCGAGGCCTGGGCCGGCTGGATCCCCCTCACGACCACCCCGGGCACCCCCGTCCCGGACACCGTCACCGGCACCCGCTTCCCCGCCCCGGCATACGACCCGGCAACCCACCGCTTCCGCCAGGACCGCTGACCGGCTCGCCCGCCCGCGCCGGCTGCCCGCCCTGGTCAGCGGCCCTTACGTCTTCGTCTCGGGGCAACTGCCCACGGTCGAAGACGCGTTGCCCCATGTCGGCAAGGTCGGCGCCGAGGTCACGCCCGAACAGGCCAAGGAGGCGCCGAGCTGTGCGCGCTGAACGCGCTCGCCGCTCTGAAGTCCGCCGTCGGCGACCTGTCCCGGGTCAAGCACATCGTCAAGGTCGTCGGTTACGTCGCGAGCGACCCTTCCTTCACGGCGCCGCCCGCTGTGGTCAACGGGGCCAGCGAGCTGTTCGCCACGGCCTTCGGCGCGTCAGGCGTCCATTCCCGCACCGCTGTCGGGGTGGCCACCCTCTCCCAGAACGCACCCGTCATGATCGACGTACAGGCCGAGGTCTGAGAAGCACCCCACGGGCCCTATCCCATCCAGCGGTAGTGGCCGCAGAAGTAGGTCAGCGGTCCGGCGTCCGCGCTCGGCAGACTCGTGGCGAGGACCCGGCCGACGACCAGCGCGTGGTCCCCTGCCTGCACGGTCTGCTCCGTACGGCACTCCAGAGTCGCCAGCGCCCCGCCGATCAGCGGCGCCCGTGAGGAATCGCCCCGCACGTGCGGGATGTCGTCGAAACGGGGCCAGTCGCCGGCCTGGTGCTTCACCGCGAACCGGTCGGCCACCTCGTGCTGGCCCTCCGCGAGCAGCGAGGCCGCCCACACGCGCCGCTCGGCGAGCAGCGGGCTCATATGCGATCCGTGATGCACCGAGACCAGCACCAGCGGCGGCTCCAGTGAGACCGACAGGAAGGCCGTCACGGTCATCCCCAGGTCCGTACCGGACAGGCCCTCGTCCGGGTCGTGTGCGGTCAGCAGCACCACCCCGGCCGCGAGCCGGGAGAGCACGGCACGGAACTCCTGGTCACTCACCTGTTCAGGCACAGAGCGAACGCTAGCTCTCCAGGGGGCCGGTCGGCCGGACCGCGCGCCCTGACACCGTCACGTACGATGCTCCCCAATTCATATAGCACAAAGCGCAGTTTGCACTAATGCAATCGGCGCCGCGTGCGAGCCGAACACCGTGGAGCGGATACCTATGTGGCAGTGCGAGCAGGTCGTCGGGGCGAGTCTGGACGTGGCCGAGGTGGCCGATCTGTACCGGGCGTCCACCCTGGCCGAGAGGCGCCCGGTCGAGGACACCGACCGGTTCACGCGGATGCTGGCGGGCGCGAACCTCGTGATCACCGCCCGTACGGGCGAGGGCCGCCTGATAGGCATCGCCCGCTGCATCAGCGACGGCACCTACTCCACATACGTCAGCGATCTCGCCGTGGCCGCGGACTTCCAGCGCCGCGGCGTGGGCCGGGACCTGCTCGCCGCCACCCAGGCCGCCGCCCCGCAGGCCAAGGTCATCCTGCTCGCCGCGCCGGCCGCGGTCGACTACTACCCGCGCATCGGCTTCGCCCGGCACGACTCGGCCTGGACCCTGGCCGGTCCGCTGCCGGCCCGCGAAGCCTGACCACCGGCGTGCGGCCCGACCACCGGCAGGAAGGCATCAGATGATCCCCCGCTACACACTCCCCGCCATGGGCGCCCTGTTCACCGACGAAGCCCGCTACGCCCTGTGGACGGAGATCGAGATCCTCGCCTCGCGGGCCCAGGCCCGCATCGGTGTCGTCCCGCAGGCGGCCGTCGACGCCATGCGCCGGGCCCCCGTGCCCACCCCGGACGAGGTCGCCGAGCACGAGCGCACCCGCGACCACGAGGTGCTGTCCTTCCTGGCGGCGTTCTGCGCACGCATCCCCGAGGAAGCGGCCCGCTGGGTCCACCACGGCATGACCAGTTACGACCTGGTCGACACCGCCCAGGGCGCCACCCTGACGCGAGCCGCCGATCTCGTCCTGGACGCCGCCGCGGAGCTGCGCCGCGTCCTGGTCGAACGGGCCCTCGAGCACTGGGACACCGTCATGATCGGGCGGACCCACGGCGTGCACGCCGAGCCGACCACGTTCGGTCACAAGCTCGCCGTGTTCGCCTTCGCCCTCGACCGCTGTGTCACCCGCCTCACCGCCGCGCGCGAGGCGACAGCCGTCGGCACCGTCTCCGGCGCGGTGGGGACTTACTCGCTCATCGACCCGCGCGTCGAACAGGAGGTCCTCGACGCACTAGGGCTGGTCCCCGAGCCCGTGCCCAGCCAGGTCGTGGCCCGTGACCGGCACGCACAACTCCTCCAGGCACTCGCCCTGTTGGGCTCCTGCGTCGAACATCTCGCCCTGGAGCTACGGCTGTTGCAGCGCACCGAGGTACGCGAGGTCGAGGAGCCCCGCACCGACGCCTACCAGGGCTCGAGCGCCATGCCCCACAAGCGCAACCCCACCACCAGCGAACGCCTCGCCGGACTGGCGCGCCTGCTGCGCGGATACGCGGACACCGCGACGGAGAACGTCGCCCTGTGGCACGAGCGCGACCTCGCCCACCAGAGCGTCGAGCGCGTCATCCTGCCCGACGCCTTCTGCGTGGCCCACTTCCAGAGCGTGAAGGCCGCCGAACTGGTCGCCGGGCTCACGGTCTTCCCGGAGACGATGGCCGCCCACATCGACCGGACCGGCGGCCTGATCCACTCCTCCGCCGTCCTGGCCGACCTCCTGGACGAGGGCGTCGAACGCGAACACGCGTACCGCACCGTCCAGGCCGCCGCCACGCACACGGCACTCACCGGCGAACCCTTCGCCGCCTCCCTGACCCGCCAGGGCATCACACCACGGGCCCCGCTCACCCCCGGGCGCTTCCTGACCCACCACGACGTACTGCGCAGGCGCCTCGAAGCGCTGCGGGATCGCATCGCGTCCTGAACTCCTCGCGCATCGGGTCCTGAACTCCTCGACGGGCCGCACCTCTTGACGCGGCCCGTTCACTGCATCACTCTTCCACTACTCAATTAGTGAAAGAGGGTTGGGAGCGTGTTCGCGTACCGGATCGACCGGCGCAGCGGTGTCGCCACGTACGTCCAGATCGTCCAGCAGACGAAGCAGGCGCTGCGCCTGGGCCTGCTCGACATCGGCGACCAACTGCCCACCGCCCGCGAGGTGGTGGCCGCGACGGCGATCAACCCCAACACGGTGCTCAAGGCGTACCGCGAGCTGGAACGCGAAGGTCTGGTGGAGGCACGGCGGGGCCAGGGCACGTTCGTGCGGCAGGCACTCGGCCGCGCGGACCACAACGGGCTGCGCACGGATCTGGCCCAGTGGGCGTCGCGCGCCCGCGCGGAGGGCCTGGAGCGCGAGGACGCGCTCGCCCTGGTCGCCGCCGTACTCGATGAGCACTTTCCACAGGGGCACGAGGGGGATGCCGGATGACCGCGCAGGAATGGGCAGTTGAGGCCTCCCGCCTCACGATGCGCTACGGACGCAGGCGGGCCCCGGTGCTCGACGACTGCCGGCTCACGGTCCCGTCCGGCAGCATCTGCGGTCTGGTCGGCCCGAACGGGGCGGGCAAGTCGACGCTGCTCGCGCTGGCGGCGGGACTGCTGCGGCCCTCCTCCGGCGAGTTGCGCGTGCTCGGCTCGGTGCCGCCCGGGGCACGCGCCGATGTCGCGTACGTCGCCCAGTCCAAGCCGCTGCCGTCCCAGCTCACGGTGGCGGCGGTGCTGCGGCTCGGGGCGGAGCTGAACCGGTCGTCGGGACGCTGGTCCTCGAAGACCGCGGAGACCATCGCGTACGAACAGGGCGGACTCGACCCGCGCGAGCGCATCCGCTCGCTCTCCGGCGGCCAGCGCACGCGGGTCGCTCTCGCCCTGGCCTTCGGCAAGCGCGCCGGCCTGATGCTGCTCGACGAACCGATGGCGGATCTGGATCCGCTGGCGCGACAGCAGTTGATGGGCGCGCTGATGGCCGAGGCCTCCGAGCACGGCACCACGATCGTGATGTCCTCGCACGTCCTGCCCGAACTGGAGGGCACCTGCGATCACTTGGTGCTCCTGGGGGCCGGCCGCGTCCGCCTCGCCGGACCCGTCGACGAGCTGGTCTCCTCCCACGTGCTGCTCACGGGGGCGGGCTCGCTCGACGGGCAGCGGGTCGTCGAGCAGCGACCGGCGGGGCGGGGCGCGACGGCGCTCGTCCGCCGCGGGGAGGCGCTGCCCCCGGGCTGGGAAGCGGTGGAGCCGTCGCTGGAGGAGATCGTGCTCGCGCATCTGCGGACGACCAGTTCCACCGCGCCCGAGGAGGCTGCCGTATGAGCACACTGTCCTTCGCCCCGCGCGGGCTGACGTGGGCGGTCTTCCGGCTGCACCGGGTCTCGCTGCTGTTCTTCGCCGGGTGCTTTCTGGCGTTCGTCGGGTTCGAGTTCTACGTGTACGGGGTCGGGCTCGACGCGCTGCGGGAGGACGGGCCGTGCGGTACGGCCCGGATCCCCTGCTTCGTCGGGCCGGGAGTCTTCTCGCGGGACTATTACGACCTGCTGAGCCTGTCGGAGGCCGTCCTCGCGTACCTCCCGCTCGTCCTCGCCGCCTACGTCGGCGGAGCCGTGATCGCCCGCGAACTGGAGACCGGCACCGCCACCCTGGCCTGGACCCAGTCCGTGTCGCCGCTGCGCTGGCTGGCCGCCAAGCTGGCCTGGCCGGCGCTCCTGACCACGGTGGGGCTGACCTCCCTGTTCCTGCTGCACCGGTGGATACGCGCCGAGGCCGGCGACGCAGGGCGCGATTGGTACGCCGCGGACGTCTTCCGCACGAGCGGGCCGGTCGGTCTCGCCTGGGCCCTGTGCGCCATCGCGGTCGGCGCCCTGTGCGCGCTGCTCCTCAAGCGCACCCTGCCCGCGCTCGGCGCCGCGTTCGTCGTGATGGTCGCCGCGAACTGGCTCACCAACGTGCACCGCTGGAGCCTGTGGCCCTCCGTCTCGTACTACGAGACCACGTACCACCCCATCGGGCACAGCTCCCTGCAGCTGGTGAACCGCTCGTGGGACGCGGCGGGCAACGAGGTGCCGTGGATGGTGGGGCCCAGCGCCGTCCGCCACTACCGCGAGTTCCACCCCGAGTCCCACTTCTGGCCCATCCAATGGGTCGAGACCGGCCTCGTGCTCGCCCTCACCATCGCCCTCACCGCAGCCTGCTTCTGGCTCCTGAAACGCCGTACGCCCTGACAGGGGGAGGCGCGTACGGACCGGGCGACCCCAGGGCTGACGAACCCCTGGGGTCGCCCCACGATGTCCTGCACGTCATGTCGCCGTAACCGACGATTCAGACGGCCTTGCGACGCTCAGGGGATGCAGGCCCCCGCCGAGAGCCCGACCACCTCCCCCACAGCCCGTATCGCGGCGGCTGGAATCGCTCCGACACGGAACAATGAGTACATGAACACGCCCCAGGTGCCCGTGCACGCCCAGCCCTCCGTCGGTTCCATAGCCGCGCACCGGCCGCACACCGTGGCCGCCGCGGTCTCCGACCTCGAACCGGACATCGACGCGGATCTCGATGCGTACGAGGAGGACGGCGAGGGCGCCGAGCTGCCGCAGGGGCGTTTCCTGGACCGTGAGCGCAGCTGGCTGGCGTTCAACGAGCGGGTGCTCGAACTCGCCGAGGACCCCGCCACCCCGCTTCTGGAGCGCGCCAACTTCCTGGCGATCTTCGCGAGCAACCTGGACGAGTTCTTCATGGTCCGGGTGGCCGGCCTCAAGCGCCGTATCGCCACCGGAGTCGCCACCCGCTCCGCCTCCGGCCTGCAGCCCCGCGAGGTCCTCGACCTGATCTGGAACCGCACGCGCGAGCTGATGGCCCGGCACGCCGCCTGCTTCCAGGAGGACGTCGGTCCCGCGCTCGCCGAGGAGGGCATCGGGGTCGTCCGCTGGAACGACCTCACCGAGAAGGAGCAGGCCCGGCTCTTCACGCTGTTCCGGCAGCGGATCTTCCCGGTCCTGACGCCGCTGGCCGTGGACCCGGCGCACCCCTTCCCGTACATCTCGGGTCTCTCGCTGAACCTCGCGGTCGTCGTCCGCAACCCGGTCAGCGGCCACAACCACTTCGCGCGGGTCAAGGTGCCGCCGCTGCTCAACCGTTTCCTGGAGGCCTCGCCCGGCCGCTACGTCCCCATCGAGGACGTCATCTCGGCGCCCGCGCACCTCAAGGAGCTGTTCCCGGGCATGGAGGTGCGCGCGCACCACATGTTCCGTGTGACCCGCAACGAGGACCTCGAGGTCGAGGAGGACGACGCCGAGAACCTGCTCCAGGCCCTGGAGAAGGAGCTCATGCGGCGCCGCTTCGGACCGCCGGTGCGCCTCGAGGTCGAGGAGTCCATCGACCGCTACGTACTGGATCTGCTGATCCGCGAGCTGAAGATCTCCGAGGCGGAGGTCTATCCGCTGCCGGGACCCCTGGACCTGACCGGTCTCTTCAACGTCTCCTCCCTCGACCGTCCCGAGCTCAAGTACCAGAAGTTCGTGGCCGGTACGCACCGCGACCTCGCCGAGGTGGAGTCCGCGTCCGCGCCCGACATCTTCGCGGCGCTGCGCGAGCGCGATGTGCTGCTCCACCACCCGTACGACTCGTTCTCGACCTCCGTACAGGCCTTCCTGGAACAGGCCGCGAACGACGACGACGTACTCGCCATCAAGCAGACCCTGTACCGGACTTCGGGCGACTCACCGATAGTGGACGCCCTGATCGAGGCCGCCGAAGCCGGCAAGCAGGTGCTCGTCCTCGTCGAGATCAAGGCGCGCTTCGACGAGCAGGCCAACATCAAGTGGGCCCGCAAGCTGGAGGAGGCGGGCTGCCATGTCGTCTACGGGCTCGTGGGGTTGAAGACCCACTGCAAGCTGTCGCTCGTCGTACGGCAGGAGGGCGACACCCTGCGCCGCTACTCGCACGTCGGCACGGGCAACTACCACCCCAAGACGGCGCGTCTGTACGAGGACTTGGGCCTGCTGACCGCCGACTCGCAGGTCGGCGCGGATCTGTCCGACCTGTTCAACCGGCTGTCGGGCTACTCGCGCCGCGAGACCTACCGCCGCCTGCTGGTCGCCCCCAAGTCCCTGCGGGACGGCCTGATTTCGCGGATCAACGACGAGGTCAAGCACCACCGGGCCGGACGGCCCGCGCATGTCCGTATCAAGGTGAACTCGATCGTCGACGAAGCCCTCATCGACTCGCTCTACCGCGCCTCGCAGGCCGGCGTGCCGGTGGACATCTGGGTGCGCGGGATCTGCGCGATCCGGCCCGGCGTCGAAGGCCTCTCCGAGAACATCCGCGTCCGCTCGATCCTCGGCCGCTTCCTGGAGCACTCACGGGTGTTCGCCTTCGGCAACGGCGGCGAGCCCGAGGTCTGGATCGGCAGCGCCGACATGATGCACCGCAACCTCGACCGCCGTATCGAGGCACTCGTCCGGGTCGTCGACCCGGCCCACCGGGCAGCACTCAACCGGCTCCTGGAGACCGGGATGTCCGACACCACCTCGTCCTGGCACCTGGGCCCCGACGGCGACTGGACCCGGCACGCCCTGGACTCCGAAGGACAGCCCCTGCGCAACGTGCAGGAGATGCTCATCGACGCGCGGAGGCGCCGGCGTGGCTCAGCGAAACCCTGACCGAAGCGGGTCCCTGGGCGGGGGCTCCCGGTCGATGCCCGTGGACAGCAGGCCGACCACGGTGGACGGCAGGCCACCGGCCGTGCACGGCAGGCCGCCCGCCGCGGACGGCGGGACCGAGGACCTCGCCCGCTATCTGCGCGGGCAGGCCACCGAATTCCTGCGGGCCCTGCGCCAGCACCGCGAGAGCGGTGTCGAGGACGCCTCGGCCCCGGCGATGGCGCTGCGCCGCACAGCCCGCCGGATCAGCGGCACCCTGCACACCTTCCGGCCGCTCCTCGACGCGGCCTGGTCCGACGAGCTGCGTACCGAACTCGCCTGGCTGTCGGGCACCTTGGCCCGTGAGCACGCCTGCACCGAGCGGCTCGACCGCCTGCTGACCGCACTCCAGCGGCTCGCGGGCTCCACCGCGCCCGTCCCGGCCCAGGCCTCCGCATCGCCCACCGGCCAGCTCACGGTGGGCGCGGCCAAGGCGGGCGCGCTGCTCGACCGGCAGCTCACGCTCGCCCGCACCCGCGCCCACTCCACGGCGCTCCAGGCGCTCGGCTCGTCCCGCTTCCACGCGGTGGCGGACGGGGTCGCGGTCCTGGCCAGCGACGTCCCGCTGCGCAAGGACGCGGCGGCGCACCGGCTCGCCCCGTTCGCGGCCGATGTCGAGGCCCGCCTCGCCGACGCCGTACAGACCCTTCCTCTCGTACGGGCAGGGCATCCCTACAACGCCGAGGCGCTGGTGCACGGCCTGTCCGCCGAGAACGCACCCGAGACCCAGGACGCCCCCTGGCACCAGGCCCGGCTGCTCCTGCGGCTGCACCGCTACGCCCAAGAGGCCCTGGGCGTACGGGACTTCGACCCTCGCCTGCTCACCGCCAGCCGCGCGCTCGACCGGCACCGCGACGCGGCCGAAGCGGCGGCGGCCGCATCCTCGGCGGCCCGCACCCCCCGTATCGCCCCTGCCACGGCCTACGCACTCGGCGTCCTGCACGCCGACCAGCGCCATGAGGTCGAGGCGGCACGTTTCGCCTTCAAGGGGGCTTGGCAGAGGGCGGTGACCAGCTCGGACGCACAGATGGTGGGGGACTTCGGAGCTGGTCACACGGGAGTCGGTTCCTCGTGACGGGAGGTCCGAGCGTCATGCGTGAAGCACCTGAAGTACGGGCGGCAGGCTGTGTCCTGTGGCGCTTCGCTCCTGACGGCGACAACCTTCAACTCGCCTTGGTGTACCGGCCGAAATGGGCTGACTGGTCCTTTCCCAAGGGAAAGCTCAAGCGCGGCGAAACCTGGCAGGAGGCTGCAGTACGCGAAGTGCGGGAAGAAACGGGGATGCTGTGCGAGCTGGGCCCCGCCCTGCCCAGCGCCTACTACCTCGACGCACGTAAACGCACCAAAGAAGTGCGCTACTGGGCAGCGCGGGCGACCACAGGCACTTTCACACCCAACTCGGAGGTGAGCCACATGGCTTGGCTTTCGCCTACCGCGGCATCCGACCGACTGACCCATGAGCGGGATCGATCACTGGTCCCTGCTTTCCTCGCCGCTCTCGGGCAGGCCGGCCGGGTCGGAGGCACCGGCCGGCGCTCATGACCGGCTCCCCGTCCGGCGCCAAACGGCTCACCTCGCTCGTGTGTCCTGCCTCCACGTCACTTTCAGCAAGCCCGGGTTGAACGGCGCCTTGTCGCTGACCCCTGCGGGAATCGGCATGACGACGACCGAACTGAGCACCTGCCCGACCACGTCACGCTTCTCGTCGAACTCCAGGCCCTCCCACTTGCCCCGGGTCCAGCCCAAGAGCAGGTTCCTCCTTCGCTGGGCGGCAAGGTGCTCCGCCTCTTCCTCCACAAGCATCGCGATCCTGCGCCTCAGGAGCGCGACAAGGTCGCCCACATCGGCTCGGTCCACCTCTCCGCGCAGAAGCGATGTGTCGATGCCACGGAGCTGCGCGCGCAACGTGCACAGCCTCTGCTCGCCACGCCATGAGCTCAGCTGAACCTCGGTCCCCGAGAAGTGCACGTCGAGCCAGTCGAGTACGAGCCCTTCAAGGTACGTGTCCACCGCTGCGACCTGACGACCGATGCCCTTGCAGTTGGCATCGCCGCAGCGGTAGTAGTCCCCGTACTTCTCGTTCCGACCAGAAGCCTTGTTTCCGCTCAGCTTCGCGTGACAGACCTCATCGAAGTCGTTGATCCGTCCACATCGCAGTACGCCGGAGAACAGGTACGACCTGGTTCGCGGGCCCGCCGGCGGACGTGACCGGACGTCACCGGCCATCCCACGCAGCAGCCGGTTCGCGCGCACACCGGCCATGACGGCCTTCCAGGTTTCATAGCCGACGCCGTCACCGGCCTCCGTGGCGTGATCCCACTCCCCGATGACCGGCGCCCCGGTTGCCGCATCCACGACCAGTTCCCCGGCAAGCACACGCCCGCCCCACCACGCGGGGTTGGTGACCATGGCCTTGACCGCTTGCTCGGTGAAGCGATTGCCCCTGGCAGTCCTGGCTCCGGCCTTGTTGATGTCCGCGGTGATGCTGCGCCACGACCTCCCGGCGGACCGCGCCTTGATCATTGCGATGAGGTGCGGCCATTCGTCGTCGCGCTTGCGCTGGTTGCCCACCCGAGGGGGATCCTGCGAGGCCCCCAGCCATCCGAAGCGGCGAGGGCTTCCGTAGGCCCCGCCCTCCTCCGCCCTGTCTGCCGCACTGCGCTTGGTGCGTGCACGCATTTTTCCGACCTCGGCGTCGCCCGCCGGAAGAGTCGTCGTGGCTCCCGCCAACTCCGCTCGAATCTCGGCCAGGTCCACTCGCGTTCCGTCCTCGATGAACACGCCCCCTCCCATGGCCAGCGCGTCCAGAAGCAACAGACCGTCACCTGAAAGCCGGAACACGCGTTCGCGCTCAACAGCGATGCAGCCCTTCAGCGGGATGTCCGTCTCGGCTACTCGTCCATGAATGATGTCCCTGACCATCTGACGAAAGGCCGGCCGTACGACGTCCGGGCGGGCCGCGCTGACGTGGTTGTCCTCGTAGTGCACGACCACGGCACAGCTGTGCAGAGCGGCGTTGCGCGTGTTGTTCCTGTGCTGACGCGCGATGCCCACCGCGTCGCCCCTGAGCCTGTCCGCAGAGATCCGGGCTATCGAAGCGATGGGCATGCGGCCGTCCAGCCAGACGTCCAAAGCCCCGCCGGCATCCAAATGACCTTGCAGTTCAGGCGCCACGTACGAACGGGAGTAGGTCCTCCCGCGTCTGGCCGGATCTCGCGTGTCGATCATGCGGGCAAGCTATTTCCCCGCAGTCGAGAGGGGCGAGGATATGCCTCGCAATCCAACGAATGAACGAATCACCAGAAGTACGTTCGAGCAGGGGATCGCGGCCACCCACCTGTGACCCACTACACCCGGTGTGCCGATTCCGCCGTAATCCGGCCGTGACCTAACCACACCGACCGCCTAGGTTCACCTGCCGTTCACTCTCGACCATCGGCCGCTTCACCTGTCCTGCCTAATTTCGGCTGTACGCGGTGCGTGTCGCTGGCAGAAAACCGCCGGCACCCCGCCGAGATGGCTTGGACATCTCGAAGACCTGGGCCCTCCAGCGGGCCGCACAGACCTCATACGTCACGTACGACATCGCACGCCGCTGCCACAGACGGCGGCTCCTGGAAGGAACTCCCGAAAGTGAAGCTTCAGCGCATGAACCGGCGGGCCCTCACCCTCGGTGCTCTCGCCGTCTCCGGCGCCCTGGCCCTCACGGCGTGCGGCTCCGACGACACCAGCGGCGGCGCCGGCGGCAACGAGAGCGCGCCCGCCGCCAACTCGAACATCAAGTGCGACGACGCCAAGGGCCAGCTCCTGGCCAACGGCTCCTCCGCGCAGGCCAACGCGATCCAGACCTGGATCAAGGAGTACACGGCCTCCTGCAAGGGCGTGCAGATCAACTACAAGCCCGAGGGTTCGGGCGCGGGTGTCACCGCGTTCCTGCAGGGCCAGACCGCGTTCGCCGGTTCCGACTCCGCGCTCAAGCCGGAGGAGCTCACCGAGTCCGCGAAGGTCTGCAAGGACAGCCAGGCCATCGACCTGCCCATGGTCGGCGGCCCGATCGCGGTCGGTTACAACGTCCCGGGTGTCGACAACCTGGTCCTGGACGCCAAGACCCTGGCCGACATCTTCAACAACAAGATCACCAACTGGGACGACGCGGCGATCAAGAAGCTCAACCCCGACGCGAAGCTCCCGGACACCAAGATCCAGGCGTTCCACCGCTCGGACGAGTCCGGCACCACGGACAACCTGACCAAGTACCTGAAGGCCGCCGCGCCCGACGCCTGGCCGTACGAGCCGGGCAAGGCCTGGGAGCCCAAGGGCGGCCAGTCCGCTCAGGGTTCCTCCGGTGTCGCCCAGCAGGTGAAGCAGACCTCCGGCTCGATCTCGTACATGGAGCTGAGCTACGCCAAGGACGGCATCAACACCGTCGCGATCGACACCGGCGCCTCCGCCCCGGTCGAGGCCACCGTCGACAACGCCACCAAGGCGATCGCCGACGCCAAGGTCGTCGGCAAGGGCAAGGACCTCGCCCTCGAGCTCAACTACGCCACCAAGGCCGACGGCGCCTACCCGATCACCCTGGTGACGTACGAGATCGTCTGCGAGAAGGGCAACAAGGCCGAGACCCTGGCCGCCACCAAGTCCTTCCTCGGCTACGCCGCCAGCGAGGACGGCCAGGCCAAGCTGAAGGAGCAGGGCTACGCCCCGATCCCGGCCGAGATCAACGCCAAGGTTCGCGAGACCATCGCCGCCCTGAGCTAGGCCCCTGCCCGGGGTTTCCCGTCTGCCGAACGACGCCTGGCACGCACGCTCGCACGCACCAGACGCCGTTCGGCCGCCCTCCGGGCGACAACGGGAAACCCCGGACAGGACCCTGGAACCGAGTGCGGCCGGGCGGTCGCAGACCGCGACCGCCCGCCGCACCGTCCGGTGCACCGCCGCCAGGAGCAACAGCACACGCTGACGCTCCAGGAGCAGTCCGCGACAAGCAGGGCTCGCTCCGCAGACCGGAGAACCCCATGGACATATCACCTTCCACCACCGCACCTCCCCCACCGCCGCAGGACCTGAAGGCCTCGTCGCCCGTCTCGCACAAGGCCGCTTCGCGCGGTGCCACCCGCCCCGGTGACCGTATCTTCCTCGGTCTCTCCCGCGGCTCCGGCATCCTGCTCCTGCTGATCATGGCCGCCATCGCGGCCTTCCTGACCTACCGCGCCTCGATCGTCCTCTCCGAGAACGAGGGCAACTTCCTCACGACGTTCGAGTGGGACGCCAACTCCATCCCGCCGGTCTTCGGTATCGCGGTCCTCGCCTTCGGCACCGTGATCTCGTCGATCATCGCGATGCTCATCGCGGTCCCGATCGCCGTCGGCATCGCGCTCTTCATCACGCACTACGCGCCGCGCAAGCTGAGCGGTCCGATCGCCTACGTGATCGACCTGCTCGCCGCGGTGCCCTCCATCGTGTACGGCCTGTGGGGCGCCCTCTTCCTGGTGCCGCACCTGACCGGGTTCTACAGCTGGCTGAACGACTACTTCGGCTGGACCGGGATCCTCGAGTGGCAGGGCGGCGCCCCCCGCTCGCTGCTCACCGTGGGCATCCTGCTCGCGATCATGATCCTGCCGATCATCACCAACGTGAGCCGTGAGGTCTTCAGGCAGGCCCCCCAGATGCACCAGGAAGCGGCGCTCGCGCTCGGCGCGACCCGCTGGGAGGTCATCCGGATGTCGGTGCTGCCGTTCGGCCGCTCGGGCATCATCTCCGCCTCGATGCTGGGCCTCGGCCGCGCGCTCGGCGAGACGATGGCCGTCGCCACGGTGCTCTCCCCGAGCTTCCTGATCAACACCAGCATCCTGGACCCGGGCGGCGGCACCTTCGCCCAGAACATCGCCAGCAAGTTCTCCGAGGCGACCGAGCAGGGCCGTGACGCGCTGATCGCGTCCGGTCTGGTGCTCTTCGTCATCACGCTGGTGGTCAACGGTGCGGCCCGCGCGATCATCGCCCGCCGCAAGGAGTACTCGGGGGCCAACGCATGAGCCACGCAGTAGACACCAAGCAGCCCGCCGGCACCCTGCAGGGCGCGCGCCTGCCCAGCTGGTCCCCGTATGTCATCGCGGCCGGTTCCATCGCCGTGGGCTGCGGCATCGGTATCGGGGGCGGCCTCGACAGCCGTATCCAGTGGGGCCTGATCGCCTCCGTCCTGTTCCTCCTGGTGACCTACCTCCTGGCCGCCAAGGTCGAGGGCGGCCGCCAGGCCAAGGACCGGATGGCCACCAGCGTGGTCTGGGTCGCGTTCCTGCTCGCCGTGATCCCGCTGGTCTCCCTCATCTGGGAGACGGTGGCCCGCGGCATCAAGGTCCTGGACAGCTACTTCCTGACCACCTCGATGGGCGTCCTCGCGGACACCGACGTCGGCGGCGGTATCTACCACGCCCTGATCGGCACCCTGGAGCAGGTCGGTCTCGCGACCCTCATGGCCGTCCCGGTCGGTCTGCTGACCGCGATCTACCTGGTCGAGTACGGGCGCGGCAAGCTCGCCAAGGCCGTCACGTTCTTCGTCGACGTCATGACGGGCATCCCGTCGATCGTCGCCGGTCTGTTCATCCTCAGCTTCTGGATCCTGATCCTGGACATGGGCTACTCCGGCTTCGCCGGCGCCATGGCCCTCGCGATCCTGATGATGCCGGTGGTCGTCCGCTCCACCGAGGAGATGCTCAAGCTCGTCCCGAACGAGCTGCGCGAGGCCTCCCTCGCCCTGGGTGTCCCGAAGTGGCGCACGATCCTGAAGGTGGTGCTCCCGACCTCGATCGGCGGCATCACGACCGGTGTGATGCTCTCGGTGGCCCGTATCGCCGGTGAGACGGCCCCCGTGCTGCTCCTGGTGTGGGGCAACCCGCTGATCAACACGAACCCGTTCGAAGGCCCGCAGGCCTCGCTGCCGCTGTACATCTACCAGCAGTACGCGAACAGCGCCGGCTCCCCCGCGGCGTACGACCGGGCGTGGGCGGCGGCCCTCACCCTCATCATCCTGATCATGGTTCTCAACCTGGTGGCCCGCGGTATCGCCCGCTGGAAGGCCCCCAAGACGGGCCGCTGACGCGGCCATGACCCGGCTCCGGCCGAGTCCGATCAGCGACCCTCTCGCAAGACTTTCCGAAAGAAGCAGTGATTGAAATGGCCAAGCGAATCGACGTCGGCGGACTGACCGCCTACTACGGATCCCACAAGGCGATCGAAGACATCTCGATGACGGTCGAGCCCCGCTCGGTGACGGCCTTCATCGGCCCCTCCGGCTGCGGCAAGTCGACCTTCCTGCGGACCCTGAACCGTATGCACGAGGTCACCCCCGGCGGCCGCGTGGAGGGCAAGGTCATGCTGGACGGCGAGGACCTGTACGCCTCCGCCGTGGACCCGGTGAACGTGCGCCGCACGATCGGCATGGTCTTCCAGCGCCCGAACCCGTTCCCGACCATGTCGATCTTCGACAACGTCGCGGCGGGACTGCGCCTCAACGGCAACTACAAGAAGGCCGAACTGGCCGAGGTCGTCGAGAAGTCCCTGCGCGGCGCCAACCTCTGGAACGAGGTCAAGGACCGCCTGAACAAGCCCGGCTCCGGGCTCTCGGGTGGTCAGCAGCAGCGTCTGTGCATCGCCCGCGCCATCGCGGTCGAGCCCCAGGTGCTCCTCATGGACGAGCCCTGCTCGGCCCTCGACCCGATCTCGACCCTCGCGATCGAGGACCTGATCGGCGAGCTCAAGGAGCGCTTCACGATCGTCATCGTGACGCACAACATGCAGCAGGCGGCCCGTGTCTCGGACCGCACCGCGTTCTTCAACCTCTCGGCGGTCGGCCAGCCCGGCCGGCTCATCGAGATAGACGACACGGAGCGCATCTTCTCCAACCCGTCCGTGCAGGCCACCGAGGACTACATCTCGGGCCGCTTCGGCTAGGCCGCCCCCGGATCTGCCGCGCGGTGCTGCATGGCGGTGCCACCGCACGGCCCGGGCCCGCTCTCCCCTTGTGGGAGAGCGGGCCCTTTTCCTTGGGCGCGAGTTGTTCCGAGCGCTACTTGGGGCGGTCCGAGAGCTTGAGCCAGACGACACCGCCGATGATCACGGTGAGCCAGAGGGCCTTGGCCGCGGTGAGCGTCTCGTCGAAGAAGACCGGGCCGAGCAGGGCCGCTCCGACGGCGCCTATGCCGGCCCAGACGGCGTATCCGATGCCCACGTCGATGGTGCGCAGGGACTGGCTCAGGGCGAAGAGCGTCAGCAGGAAGAAGACGACCGCGACCGCCGACCAGGACAGCACGGTGAAGCCCTCACTGGCTCCCACGGCCAGGGCGTAGACGACCTCGAAGGCTCCGGCGAGGAGCAGGACCAGCCAGGCGCGGGCTCGGTTGCTGCGGACGGTGACGTGCTGGGGAGCGGCGACGGTGGCGGTGGTGGTGGACATGGGAGTTCCTTCCTCAGGTACGAGCGCTGCGGGTTTACGGGGCGGGGCGGGGTTTCCGAAGAGGTCGGGCAGCTCAGGCGGCGCCGCTGAGCTGGAGGCCGACGACTCCGACGATGACGGCGGCGATGCCCACGGACTTGCGCCAGTTCAGCCGCTGGCCGAAGAAGAGGGCGCTGAGCACGACGATTCCGGCGCCGGCGACGGCGGTCCAGATCGCATAGCCGACGCCGACGTCGAAGGTGAGCAGCGCCAGGCTGAGCAGATAGGTGGCGATACCACCGCTGACCAGCGTGGCGGCGGTCCACAGAGGGCGGGTGAAGCCCTGGGCCTTGCCCGCGGAGAGGGCGACGGCGATCTCGAAGACGACGGCGATGGCGAGGTAGAGCCAGTGCATGACGGTGTCCTTACGTGGTGGGTGGTGGGTGGTGGACGGGTTACGAGCGGATGGTGCGCCGGGCCGTGTCCGCGCTCACGCGGCGGCGGCTTCGTACAGGCCCTGCCGGATCTCGCCTTCGGTGGGTACGCCTTCGAAGCGCCGGGCGCCGATGACGATCGTCGGCACGACGGCGATCCTCATCCGCGCGGACTCGGCCAGCGCCTGCCGGTGCCGTTCGGCGTACGCCGGCTCGTCGAGCGCCGCGGCATAGGCGGCCGGATCGAGCCCGGCCTCCTCGGCGAGGCCGGCCAGGACCCCGCGGTCCCCGATGTCGAGGTCCTCGCGGAAGAACGCCGCCGTCACGCGCCGGTGATGGGCCTCGGCCCGGCCCTGCTCGGCGGCGTACTGCGCGCCCCGGAAAGCCAGTTCGGTGTACGGCTGCGGCGAGACGGCCGGCAACCGCAGCGGCACCTGGTGGTGACGTGCCATCGGGTGGACGACCCGATCCCAGATCTCGGGCAGATACGGGTCCTCCGGCCGCCGGGTGAGCGCCGGGCGGGGACGCAACTCGTGCGCGTGGTGGACGACTTCGACATCGGACCGGCCGGCGATCGCGCGCTCGATGATCTCGTCGGCGATCAGGCAGAACGGGCAGACGTAGTCCGACCACACATGAATCTGAGCCGTCCTCTGAGCCGTGCTCTGTGCCGTCACGGCGACCTCCGGTTTCCCGAAGCACCCCCGGTGGGTGCGACACGTAGATCGTGTAACTTCACGCCGGTGTCAACTTCAAGGAACAGAAGGCGAAGTGCAGGTCAGGAGGGCTCATGCGGATAGGTGAACTGGCGGAGGCCAGCGGCGTCAGCACCCGTTCCCTGCGCTACTACGAGCAGCACGGACTCATCCGCTCCGAGCGGACCCCCGGCGGCTGGCGCGACTTCGACGACTCGATGGTCGAGCGGGTCGTCATGATCCAGCACCTGTTCGCCGCGGGCCTGGGCAGCTCCACCATCGACGAGGTGCTCCCCTGCATGGAGGCCCCGCTCGACGAACGCAACGGCGTCATGGAGCAGCTCTTCGCGGAACAGGCCGAACGCCTGGAGGCCAAACGCCGCGACATCGACCGCGAACTCGACACCCTCCAGGCCCTGCGCATCGACACGGCCCTGCCCGGCGACGCCCCCGGGCTGCGGGGCGGATAACGAGAAGGCCCGCCGCTGCCCGCACCGACGTACTACCGTGTACTACATGGAAGCCACGGCTCGCGAGCTCAACCAGCAGTCCTCGGCGATCCTCGACCGGGTCGAGCGCGGCGAAGAGATCACGGTGACCCGAAACGGGCGTCCCGTCGCCCGTATCGTCCCCATAGACCACACCGACGTGCCGCCCTTTCCCACAACTCCGATCGGCTACATCGACCTCCCCGAGATCGACCTCGGCGAACCGATGACCAATGAGGAGATGCACGGACTCCTGCGGGGAATGGGCGAGTGACGATCCGCGTCGTCATCGCCGATACCAACGCCCTGATCCGCCTCCTCAACCCGCGCGAGCCCGGCCACGCCGAGCACAAGGACGCGTTTGCGCAGATGGCGCACCTCGTCGTCTCGCCGCTCGTCCTGGCCGAGCTGGACTTCATCGCCACGACTCGCTCCGGCTCGAAGGCGGCACTCAAGCTCGGCCGGTTCATCGCGAACCAAGCCGCCATCAACCGCTTCACCATCCCCGACGTCGCTCCCCACCTGTCCACCGCCCTCGCTGTGGCCGAGGGCTACACGCACGCGCGGGGCGGGCAGGGGATCGGACTGACGGATGCCATGAACGTGGCCCTGGCCAAGGCGTACGGCACCGACTCCGTCTTCACCACGGACAAGGAGTACCGGATCGTCCAGCCCCTCACCGGCCACACCGCGTTCCGCCTGCTGCCGGCAGACCTGTAGACCTTTCCCGTCGCGGAACAGCAAACGGGCCGGTCCTTCGCAGCGGAAGGACCGGCCCGTAGCCGTACAGGAAAAGCGGGCGTTACAGGAACGCCAGGTTGACCAGCCAGAACGAGAAGGCCGCGACCAGCGCCGCCGCCGGCATCGTGATGAACCAGCCGAGGATGATGTTCTTGGCGACGCCCCAGCGCACCGCGTTGACCCGCTTCGTCGCGCCCACACCCATGATCGCGGACGTGATGACATGCGTCGTCGAGATCGGCGCGTGGAAGATGAACGCGGTCGTGAACATGATGCCCGCGCCCGTGGTCTCGGCCGCGAAGCCCTGCGGCGGGTCCAGCTCGATGATCTTCCGGCCGAGCGTGCGCATGATGCGCCAGCCACCCGCGTACGTGCCGAGCGACAGCATCACCGCACAGGAGACCTTCACCCAGATGGGGATCGGGTCGCCGGGCGCCTCGACATCGGCGATGACCAGGGCCATCACCACGATGCCCATGGTCTTCTGCGCGTCCTGCAGACCGTGCCCGAGCGCCATACCGGCCGCGGACACCGTCTGCGCGATACGGAACCCGCGCTTGGCCTTGTGCGGGTTGGACTTCCGGAACATCCACATGATCGCGACCATCACCAGATAGCCCGCGATCAGACCGACGACCGGCGAGATGAACATCGGGATGACGATCTTCTCGATCACCCCGGACCAGATCACGCCGATCCCGCCCGCGAGCGCCGCACCCACGAGTCCGCCGAACAGGGCGTGCGAGGACGACGAGGGCAGGCCGAAGTACCAGGTGATGAGGTTCCAGACGATCGCGCCGACCAGTCCGGCGAACAGGATCCACATGCCCCTGTTGCCGTGCGGCGTCTCGATGATGCCCTCGGAAACGGTCTTCGCGATCCCGCTGCCCAGGAAGGCACCCGCCAGGTTCATCACCGCGGCCATCGCGAGCGCCGCACGAGGCGTCAGGGCACGCGTGGAGACCGATGTGGCGATGGCGTTCGCGGAGTCGTGAAAGCCGTTCGTATACGTGAAGAAGAGGGCGACACCGATGGTGACGACCAGAGCGAAGGTGTCCACGAAGCCTCAGGACTCCTTGACCGCGATGGTCTCCACGGTGTTGGCGACGTGCTCGAACGCATCGGCCGCCTCCTCGAGCACATCGACGATCTGCTTGAGCTTCAGCACCTCCATGGCGTCGTACTTGCCGTTGAAGAGCTGGGCGAGCAGCTTGCGGTGGATCTGGTCGGCCTGGTTCTCGAGACGGTTGACCTCGATCCAGTACTCCGTGAGGTTGTCCATGGTCCGCAGGTGCGGCATGGCCTCGGCGGTCAGCTCCGCGGCGCGGGCGAGCACCTCGATCTGCTGCTCGACGCCCTTGGGCAGCTCCTCGACCTGGTAGAGGACGACGAGGTCGACGGCCTCCTCCATGAAGTCCATGATGTCGTCGAGCGAGGACGCGAGGTTGTAGATGTCCTCGCGGTCGAAGGGCGTGATGAACGAGGAGTTCAGCTGGTGGAAGATCGCATGCGTGGCGTCGTCTCCCGCGTGCTCCGCGGCCCGCATACGCTCTGCGATCTCGGCCCGGGCGGAGGAATCCGCCCCGAGCAGTTCCATGAGGAGCTTCGAGCCCGTCACGATGTTGTCCGCGGAAGCCGCGAACATGTCGTAGAAGCTCGTCTCCCTGGGGGTCAGACGAAAACGCACGTGGGGTCCTCGGGGTGCTTCGGGTTCGGTGAGGCTGATGCTAGGCGCATCAACCGGCCACGGCTAACCGGCCGCTCCCCAGTGTCGCCCATCGGGCACAGTGATCAGCACTGGCCCTCCCATGACGGGGGCCTCGCCGGGGTATGGCCGGGGAGTGACCCCCGGACGAAGGCCGGGCGACGGGCGGGATGCGGCGGGAGCGAGAGCTCTGGCCGATACGGGCGTGTCGAGTACCATATACCCACCAGGGGTATCTCGGGAGCTGCCGGGGGAGTCCGGGAGAATCGGGGATACGCGATGAGGAGGACGGGATGACCACCACTGAGGCCGGCGCCACCACGCCCGAGCCCGCACCCGTGGTGACGGACCACGACCGCGGGGTGCACGGGTACCACAAGCAGAAGGAAGAACACCTCAAGCGGCTGCGCCGGATCGAGGGCCAGATCCGCGGTCTGCAGCGCCTGGTCGACGAGGACGTCTACTGCATCGACATACTCACCCAGGTCTCGGCCTCGACCAAGGCCCTCCAGTCCTTCGCCCTGCAGCTCCTGGAGGAGCATCTGCGGCACTGCGTCGCGGACGCGGCGCTCAAGGGCGGCGAGGAGATCGACGCGAAGGTGGAGGAGGCGACGAAGGCGATCGCCCGGCTGCTGCGTACGTGAGGTTACGGGTGGAGCCGGGTGTGACCTCGGCACATCCCGGCTACCCCTCCCTCTCGGCCTGCCCGAACACGTCCCCGACTCCCAGCACCTCGTCGATCCGGTCCGCGCTGAGCCGCTCCTCGTCCGCGGTGGACGCCGCGATGATGAGGTCGCCGCACAGCTCGATCTCGGCGAGGGCGACGTGGTCCTGAACCGCTCCCCTGCCCTGGGCCGGAGCCACGTACATCACCTCTTTCCGCCGTCGGCGGTCGCAGATTCCCAAGCGTCGGCTCTCCCGGGCCCCGGCTCCGCGCAGCCTCCGCAGAGCCTCCGACTGCCCGAGTCCCGACTTCCTAGAGTAGGGAGCGGTCTACGGAACGCGCATGGCACGTACGGACCATTTCGGGTTGTGAAATCGGGCCCCGCGATGGCGGGTTCGGGCCACGCGTGCATGCGTTCCGGCCGTGCGACGGCGGGTTCGGGCCACGCGGGGATGCGTTCCGGCCGCGCGACGGCGGGTTCGGGCCGGACGGGAGCGGGTTCCGGCCGCCAGGCATCCGGCACCGACCAGGAGCTCAGCCCTGCGCGATCCTGCCCGCGTAGATGTCTCCGGACTCGGGCAGCTTCGCCGCCGCCTTCGTCCCGAACGCGTCCAGCCAGGTGGTCGACATCACCGCGACCGCCTTCCCGGATCTTGAACCGGAACCGGCGGGCGCCCCTGAAGCGCCTCCTGAACTGCCGCCTTCAGTCTGGCCGTTGGCGAAGCTGAACTCATGGCGGATCTTGCGCAGCCGCCCCTCGTCGTCGAGGTAGGCGTCGAACGGCACGGTGTCCTTGGTGAACCCTTTCACCGCCGCCCGCAGCACCGCTCTGTTCTCCTTGGGTGCCAGCTCCGCCGCACGCGCCAGATCGACCACGCCGCGGTAGTGCCGCACCGCGACACCCTCGACCTCCGCGGGTCCCGCGTACTCCACCGAGCGTGCGCCGCGCAGGAGTTCGGCGGCGGTGAGCGGGTCGGTGGCACCGCCCGTGACCAGGTTTCCGTCGGAGAGGGTCGTGGTGTCGATACGGACCCACTTGTCGGCGGGGACGCCCGCGCCCCGGTTCTTCATGTAGAGCGCCCCGGGCGCGAGCATCTCCGTGATCGGGCCCTGCGGCTCGACGCCCGCCGGGTCCTGCGGCAGCTGCACCCTGAGCTCGCCGACGCGGCGTACGAAGTCGTATGTGCCGGAGCCGCGGATCGTGACCCGGGTGCCGCCCGAGGCCATCTCCATCGAGGTGCGGGCACGGGCCGTGCCGGCCCGGACCAGCTCGTCGGCCGCGTGCTGCAGGGCCTGGTGGGGATCTCCGCCCGCGTCGTCCGCGGCGGCACCGCCCGGGGAGCACCCCGCCGTGGCCAGGACCAGACAGGCCAGTCCCGCGCCCACCGGAGCGGCCAGGAAGCGCCGGCTCCTGCCGCTGCGACGCCTCTCGAGCTGCTGCACCACCATCGCCTGCCTACCCCCAACACTGGCCGTCCGTACGCGGGGCCCCCTTGTGCCCCGCTTAACGACCAGTGCCGGTCCCCGTCACGGGCCTTGAGCATGGGCCGTGGGCGGCTACGGTTGAAACGTGCAACAAAAGCCTCCACCCTCCGGCGAACCCGACCCGGCCGCGGCCCACCACACCAGCACGGTCGAGCAGGGCAAGTTCTGCACCGCGCACTGCACCTGCGGCTGGCGCGGTCCGGCACGCAGGGCACGGTCCAAGGCGAGATCGGACGCGCTGGAGCACGCGAGCGCCTAGGCGGCCAACCCGCGTACCACCGAGGCCCCTTGGGGTACATCAGGTCCATGAAGTCCATGGACCGGCGTACGGCGCTCATCGGCGGGGCCGCACTCGCGCTCTCCGCGACCGCGGGCTGCACCGGCTCGGGCGGAGGCGGGAGCTCGCCCTCCCCGTCGTCCTCCGGCGCACCGCCGGACGGGAAGCCGAGCAGCCCACCGGCCCGCCGCACCCCCGACTGGCCCGCGCTCGCGGAGGATCTCGACGGCGAGCTCATACGCCCCGGCGACGCGGACTGGGACAGCGCCCGGCAGCTCTTCAACACCCGCTTCGACGGCCTGAAGCCCGTGGCCGTCGCGTATGTGTCGGGCGCCGAGGACATACGGACCGCCCTCGCCTTCGCCCGCGGTACGCGCATCCCGGTCGCGGTGCGCGGCGGTGGCCACTCGTACGCGGGCTGGTCCTCGGGGGACGGACGGCTGGTCCTCGATGTGTCGCGGCTCTCGTCGGTACGGGCGAGCGGCGGTGCCGCCACCGTCGGGGCGGGGGCGCGGCTGATCGACGTCTACCGTGCGCTGGCCGCCAAGGGGACGACGGTTCCGGCCGGTTCGTGCCCGAGCGTCGGGATCGCGGGCCTGGCCCTCGGCGGCGGACATGGTGTGACCTCGCGGGCGTACGGGCTGACCTGCGACAGCCTGACCAGCGCGAGACTGGTGACGGCGGACGGCAAGGAGCTGGTGTGCTCCGGTGACGAGCACACCGATCTCTTCTGGGCGTTGCGCGGGGCGGGCGCCGGTCAGTTCGGCGTGGTGACGGAGCTCGGCTTCCGTACCCATCCGGCTCCGCAGGCGGTGGCCTGCTCCATGGTCTGGCCCTGGGAGCGGGCGGCGGATGTGGTCCGGGCCTGGCAGCGGTGGGGGCCCGGGCTCCCGGACGAGATCTGGTCGCAGTGCACCGTCGGCTCCGAGGCCGGAAGGGGGCCGACGGTACGGGTCGCGGCCTTCTCCCTCGGCACCTACGGCGAGTTGCAGAACGCCGTCGACCGCCTCGCGGACGCGGTCGGCGCCCCGGCCTCCGGAGTGTGGCTCCAGCGCAAGTCGTACGAGGAGGCGATGGAGATCTACGCGGGCTGTGCGTCGTTCTCCGCCGACGAGCAGTGCCGGCTGCCGGGCGGGCTTCCCGGGCGGGACGCGGCGGGCCGGCTCGGGCGGGCCACGTATCTGGCGCGCTCGGACTTCTTCGCGCGCGAGCTGCCGCAGGCCGGGATCGGTGCGCTGGTCGCCGCGGTGAACCGGACGCCGGACGCGCGCTACGGCACGGTCGCGCTCACGGCACTCGGCGGTGCGGTCAATCGCGTCGCCCCGACGGCCACCGCCTTCGTGCACCGCCGGCAGCGGATGCTCGCGCAGTACGAGGCGGGGTGGCGGGCGGGGGCGTCGGGCGCGGGCGCGGAGTCCTGGCTGACGCGCACGTACGCGGCGATGCGGCCGTACGCCTCGGGCGCCGCCTACCAGAACTACGTGGACCCCTCGCTGAGGAACTGGCGCGCGGCGTACTACGGTCCGGCGGCGAGCCGGCTGACCGGCCTGAAGCGGCAGTACGACCCGGACCGGGTCTTCACGTTTCCGCAGGCGCTGTAACTCAGTCCGCAGGCGCCACCCCCACCGGCGCCCGGCAGCGCACCGCGCCCCGAACGGCCGAACCCGCCCCTCATACGGCCCACCCCGACACACCCTCCGCTGGCCCGACCCCGCCCCCGGAGGTCCCCTGGACGGACCGGTCATCACCGCAACCCGAGGGCAGGTCGCCATGACAAGAAGGACCCGTACCCGAATAGCCCCCCTCGGCTCCGTCGCCGCCGCAGCCATGCTGCTCGCGGCGGGCGCGAGCCCCGCGGCCGCCGCCTCCGGCACCGGAGAGTTCGCCGCCGCCCACCCCGAGGCCGGCCCGCTGGCCCTCGCCTCGGCAGCGGTCGCCGCCGTAGCAGGCGGTTACGGCCTGAAGCTGATGCGCAGACGTCACACGGAGCCCGCGCACACAGAGCCCGCGCCCGTCGAGAGCGCGGCCGCCGAGAGCCAGGCCCGACAGCCCGCTCCCGAGCGCCAGTTGACCGCAGGAACTCTCAACTCCGCGAGCTGACCCGGGCGGTCACGCCGCCAGATCGTTCCGCCCCGACCCCGTATCCGGGGCGTCGTCCGCCACCCGCGGCTCCGGCAGGTCCACGGCCGAGTGCGGCAGCGGCACCTGACGGGCCCGTACGAGGAAACCGGCCCGTGAGCGGCTGACCGCCGTCACGACCGGGGTCAGCAGGGCCATCGCCAACGGCGCGAGCAACAGCGTCGTCGCCGTGCCGAGCGCGAAACCGCCCACCACGTCCGTCGGATAGTGCACGCCCATGAGCACCCGGCAGAAGCCCTCGACGAGTGCGAGCGCGATGCCGATCAGTCCGAACTTCCGGTTGGCGACGAAGAGTCCGGCGCCGAGCGCCATCGCGAGCGTGGCGTGGTCGCTGACGAACGAGAAGTCGCTCTTGCCGTCGACGAGCAGCTCGAGGCCGGTGTGGTCGACGAAGGGGCGGGGCCGCTCGACGAAGCCGCGGATCGGGATGTTGACAAGGACCGCGATGCCCGCGGCCAGCGGCGCCCAGACGAGACCGGCGACCGACACCTCGGGCTCGGGGCGGCGCCGGACCGAGGCCCAGCACCACAGCACGAGGACGACCAGGGCGATCAGCAGTCCGTACTCGCCGACGAAACCGATCGCGCGGTCGAGCCAGTCGGGGGTGGACTTGGTGAGCCCGTTGATGTCGTAGAGCAGATCGATATCGGGGTTGGACGCGCCGTCGACGGCGAACTCCGGTCCGGCGGACGCGCCGGAAACGGCGCTCTCCACTCCAGCCATGGTGCCGCGGCCCCTTGTCTCGTCGTGGGCGCGTGCTCACGCGCCCGGATCTCAACCCCCGTGCTTCAGCTTGGTCAGTGCGTCTGCCGTCCGGTGTCGGGACCAGTGTTGCGGTCCGTCGCCGGGAGAACGGTCACTTCCCCTTGTTAGGTTCCACTCTCCACCGAAAGATCACTCGGACGTTATCGAAGAGTGACTCATCGCCGCAGCTCAGAGGGCCCGTCCTGGCGCCGGGTTTCGGCCAACTCACGCGCCCGCGGCCGCCTCCGCAATGCCCTCGCGCGCTTCCTCGAGGGCCTGCGCCCCGTCCTGTGTGACCCGGGTCGCACCGAAGTAGTCGGGGGTGTCCACCGGTGCGAAACGGATCACCGCACCGGGCCGTGGCGCATCGATCATGTAGCCGCCGCCGACATAGATCCCGACGTGCCGGATGGCCCGTGAATTGGTCAGGTCGTCCGAGAAGAACACCAGGTCACCGGGGAGGAGTTCGCTCCGCTTGGGGTGCGGTCCCGCGTTGTACTGATCGTTGGCCACGCGCGGCAGCGTCACGCCGACCGTGTCGTACGCGGCCTTCGTCAGACCCGAGCAGTCGAAGCGTCCGTCGTCCTCCGCGGTGCCGTCGCCGCCCCACAGGTACTCCGTGCCCAGTTGTTCCTGCGCGAACGAGATCGCGCCGGCCGCCTGCCGGGAGGGGCTTACTCGGCCAACAGGGCGCGCGAAACTCTTCTCCAGGGTCGTGATGGTCTTCACATAGTTCTGGGTCTCGCGATACGGGGGTACGCCGCCGTACTTGATGACCGCGTACGCCCCCGCGTTGTACGCCGCGAGCATGTTGTGCGTCGGGTTGCCCGGCGCGTCCTTCACATAGCCGGCGAGCTTGCAGTCGTACGAAGCGGCGGACGGGATCGCGTCGTTGGGATCCCAGACGTCCCGGTCGCCGTCCTTGTCGCCGTCGACCCCGTGCGCGGCCCAGGTGCCGGGGATGAACTGCGCTATGCCCTGCGCCGCCGCGGGACTCTGCGCTTTCGGGTTCCACCCGCTCTCCTGGTACAACTGCGCGGCGAGCAGCGCCGGATTGATGGCCGGGCAGAGATTGCCCCACTTCTGTACGAGCGGCTGGTACGCGGCCGGCACGGCGCCCTTGGCGAGGCCGACGGCTCCCTTGCCCACTCCGTTGGCCAGATTGCCCGCGACCATGAAGGTGCCGACGACGAGCAGCAGCACGAAGCTGAGTCCGCCGCCCGCAAAAGCGGCTGTGACCAGCCAGGCCTTACGCATCGTCCACCGCCCTTCACGCACAGGAAGTCCGCCGCGCCCAGTGTATGGGCGGGCGGACTTCTGTTCGTGGACCTGTGGACAACTGCTCGGAAGCCTTGTGGACAACCGTGGGGAATCAGCCAACTCCCCTGGTGGGGCGGCCGATTCACGCCGCCAGGGCCACCGCCTCCACCGCGGGTGTCCGCAGCTGGCGCCACGCGGTCGCCATACTCGTGCCGATCGTCACCGTGGCCGCGATTCCTGCCACGGCCAGCCAGATCCCGAGCCCCTGGTCGGGCAGCACCTGGTCGGTCCGTACGGTCGTGAAGGCCACGATCCCCGCGAAGCCGGTGAGCGATCCGAGGGCGACGCCGGTCACCGTGAGCACCGCGCTCTCGGCGCCGACCATCGCGAGCACCTGACGGGGTGTGGCTCCGGCGAGGCGCTGCTGGCCGAACTCCCGTACGCGGTACGAGGTCGCCGCGTACAGGGTGTTGATCAGCATGATGCAGCAGAAGGCCACGATGATCCCGACGACGGCGTAGTTGAGCGTCTCCAGGGTCTTGGCGTCGGCGGCCTTGACCAGGCCCGAGGCCTTCACCGCGTCGTTCTCGACGCCCTGCATGTAGAGGGTCGCGACGGCCATGCCGGTGAAGAGGATCAACGGCATGAGGACGTTGGAGAGTTGGGCGGCCCGCTGCCGCATGTTGCGCACGGTCAGATAGCCGCCGGCGCCGGCGAGCGCGGTGATCGGGCCTTCGAGGACGGTCAGGACGCCCGGCAGGATCCGCGTGGAGAGCAGCGCACAGCCGACCGAGAGCAGGATCGCCCCGTATGCGGGCGGCGCCATCATGATCTCGGCGTCCGAGTCGAGCAGGAACGTCGCCGAGACGCTGAGGGCTCCGGCCACCAGCGCCGCGTAGGCGAAGAAGGTCCGTCCCCTGCCGGGCCGCCTGCCGGCCGCCCGGCCCGCTCGCCGTACGGCGAGGAAGGCGGCGCCCACCGAGGCGAGCAGCGTGATGTCGAACCCGGTGGCGAGCGCGATCGCCCCGAAGGAGTGCTCGACCGGGCCGGCCACCTGTCCGCTGTCCTGGAACACGTCGAGCAGCAGCTGCCCGCCGAAGATCGCGGGCACGACCGCGAGCGCGGCGCCGAGCAGCGCGACCACGAAGGCCTCGCCGACGATCATGCGCTTGATCTGCGCGGGAGTCGCCCCGGTGGTGCGGAGCAGCTCGATCTCCTCGCTCCGCTGCCGTACGGCGACGGTCAGCGTCGAGGCGACGGAGAAGAAGACGAGGAGGCTTCCGTAACCGCCCACGACGCTCGCGGCGACCGTCAGCGTCTCGGCACTGCGGTCGTCGACCCCGGCGCCCGCGGCCGTGTCGTGCATCGAGTTGAAGGTCATGATGATCAGCGCGCCCAGGAACGAGCTGAACAGCGTGGCGGCGAACCGCCCGGGACGCTGCCGAATCGACCGCATGGCCAGCGCGAACATCGCTCACACCCCCAACTGGGCCGCGTAGTCGGACCCGTTGATGTCGTCGCCGAGATGCGCGAGCCGCTCCGCGACCGCGTCGACCGTCGGCCGTTCCATGTGCCCGGCGATCCGCCCGTCCGCGAGAAAGACGACCGAGTCGGCATACGAGGCGGCCACCGGGTCGTGGGTCACCATGACGACCGTCCGGCCGTGCACCCGTACCGCCTCCTGAAGCAGGTGCAGCACATCGCGCGCGCTGCGGATGTCCAGCGCGCCGGTGGGCTCGTCGGCGAAGACCACGGCCGGTTCGGTGACCAGCGCCCGTGCGATGGCGACACGCTGCCGCTGTCCGCCCGACAGCTCGTCGGGCCGGTGCTTCAGGCGCCCGCCGAGCCCCACCTGCTCCAGTACGGAGCGAGCCTTGGCCTTGTCGATCCTGCGGCCCGCGAGCTTCAGCGGAAGGATGGTGTTCTGCGCGACGGTGAGGGTCGGCAGCAGGTTGTACTGCTGGAACACGAACCCGATCCGCCGGCGCCGGAACTTGGTGAGCTCGGCCTCACTGCCCTTGCCCATCTCCTCGCCGGCCACCATGACGATGCCGCTGTCGGGCCGCTCGAGACCGGCCGCGCACTGCAGGAGCGTGGTCTTCCCGGAGCCCGACGGGCCCATCACGGCGGTGAACGTCCCACGGGCGAGGGACAGACTCACGCCGTCCAGCGCCCGTACCGCGCTCTCGCCCTCGCCGTAGCTCTTGCTGACCTTGACGAGCCGCAGGGCTTCGTCGGTCTGCCGCCCGGAGGCGCCCGTCTTATCCCTCTTGTTCCCAAACATCTCAGCCTCTTCATGCCGGTATGGCGTGCTTTCCCTTGCCGTACTTCGAAGGTAGGGACGGAGGCTCGGCGGCACATTGGGTGTGGGGCCCGGAACGGGGTGGTGGTGGATACACCCCCGGCGGTACGGCTGACCCGCCGGCCGCCCTCGAGGTTGGGCCGTTCGCCGTCGTCGAGCCCCCTCTTGGCTCAGCTGACGGTGCGTCAAGCGCTGGAACCGATCAGCGTATGAACGCGAAGGATCCTTCGGTCTCTCGTCTTCGTCGGCACGAAAGGCAGCACATGGAATTCAGGCGCGCTTGGGTGGGCGCTGTGACCGGCATCGTCGGGGTGTCGGTGGCCTGGACCGGGGCGCTGCCCGCGGCTGCCGCCTCCGGCCCTACGGCTGCGGGCAAGGGCTGCGTGGAGGCCACGGCCCCGTACCAGAAGCAGGTCGAGAAGCTGCTCGGGCTGCGGGCGGACGGCAGCCAGTCACCCGAGGACTGCCGGGCGGTCCAGGCGTTCCAGCGGCGCGAGGGGATCAGGCCCGCCAACGGGTACGCGAGCCGCGCCACGCTCCACATGCTGACGGTGGCCACGGCCCGCAGGAACCCGAACGCGGGTGGGCGCTGCCCGGTCCGCAAGCGCCAGGTGGCGTGCGTGGACCTGACGCGGCAGCTGATGTGGGTGCAGCGGGGCCGCAAGGTGGTCTACCAGGCCGTGCCGATCCGCAGCGGCCGCGCGGGACTTGAGACGCGCCGGGGCTGGCACACCGTGTTCCGCAAGAAGCGGCACGACATCTCGACCCTGTACGACAACAGCCCGATGCCGCACTCCCAGTACTTCTCACGCGGGCAGGCCATCCACGGGTCGCTGACCAATCTGTTCAGCGGGCCCGGTTCGGCAGGCTGTGTGAACCTGCGTCCCGGGGACGCGGCGCGGCTGTGGAAGGTGCTGCGGGTCGGTGACTCGGTGGTGGTCTTCGGGCGTAAGCGCCGGTAGGAGCCCTGCCTTACGTGCCGTGGGGGCGCGACCGGTTTCGGTCGCGCCCCCACGGGCGTCATGCCACAACCACCTTGCTCAGTACGTCACTTCATGCCGTACTTCGGCGGGCAGTACGTGCGGTACATCTTCGAGGGCTTCGAGGTGACGCCGTCCTTGGTGACGGTCGCCGTCAGCTCGGTGCACGGCGGCAGCGGCTTCTTGGGCTTGCAGGACCACGTGCCGTCCGCCTTGACGGTCGTCGTGCAGACGACGTTGCCGTCCTGGTCGCGGACGGTCACCGTGGCGGGAGACGTGACCTTGGACTTGCCCGTGACCGGCTTCTTCTCGCCCGCGTCGGTGATCACCGGCGGGCTGATGCACGGCTGGCCGACCTCCACCGTGTACGTGCCGACGTCCGAGGTCACTCCGCCCTTGGTCTGCGTGGCGGTGAACTCGTTCGGACCGCACGGCATGAGCTTGCTGGGCGTGCAGGACCAGGAGCCGTCGGGCTCGACGGTGGCCGTGCAGACGGTGTTGCCGTCCTTGTCCTTCACCGTGACCACGGCGCCGGGCTCACCCTCGCCCTCGAGGTCGCCGGTGATCGGGCCGGTGATGGTCGGGGGCTCGAGCAGGCGCCACTGGATCTTGACCGTGCCGTTGCCGCCGTTGGTCATGTTGGTGCCGGCCGTGCCGCCGCCGCCCTGCGCGGTGGTGCCGGCGACCTGGAGGGCCGTGTTGAGGTAGCCGGAACCACCGCCACCACCGCCGTCACCGACGATGGGGCCGGCGGCGCAGCCGCCGCCACCGCCGCCGTACCACCCGGCACCACCGCCGCCGCCGGCGTCGATGGCCCCGCCGGTGGCACCCGCACCACCCTTGAACTGCGCACCCTCCGTCGCGACGGTGGTAGCGGTGCAGCCGACACCCACACCGGCAGGGCCGGGGGCGGTCTGCCGCCCTGAGCCACCGGACAGCTGAGCGCTCACCCTCGACTCACCTGTGGAGCCACCACCCATACGGCCGGCCGTATCCGCCTGGGAGCTGCCACCCGGCGCACCGCCACCGCCGCCGGCGACCACCAGCGGCGTACCACCTGCGGCACCCTGCCAGATGGCGCTCAGGCCGCCACCGCCACCGGCGGAGCGGGAGCCGCGGCCACCGTCGCCGCCGCCCATGAAGCCGCCCTTGCCGGTACCACTGCCCGCTTTGCCGCCGCCTCCGACGGTGACCGTGAGCTGCTGGCCAGGCGTGGCCGGTACGGTTGCCGTGGTGCTACCGCCGGCGCCGGCCTGCTGGCTGCCGAGGTGTTGAAGCTGCCGCCGCCACCGGCCCCCTTGACGTCGAACTTGAGATCACCGATCGCTTTCGCGGGCACGGTGAAGCTCTGCTGGGAGCCGGTGAACGCGAACGTCTGGCATCCCGTATAGGGCGCGGTGGGCGTACAGGCCGCCCTTCCTCGCATCGCGTCCGTACCCTGCCCGGAACCAGGGGCAGCCGCTGCCGGCTAGCTCCCCATCGCCAGGAATGCGGCCGCCGCCATGGCGACCAGCGCGGACGTGCTTCTGACAGCACGCATCAATGGATCTCCTCGTTCTCGGGGGAGTGAAGGGCGCCCCTTGCGTTGACGATCGGGACACTCGGGTCACGCCTACACCCCCGCTGCCGCAGAGACCGGGAGCTGGTTCCCGTATTGCATCCGGTGGGCGAGTAACTTCGCTCCCCGGGGCATCCACGGGCTCCGGCCCGCGCGGCCAGGGATCACCAGGGATCAGCCGGGATCAGCCGGGGATCGCGCCCGGGATCGCGCCCGGGATCAGCGCCCCCCGCTCCACCAGCCTGGCCACCTCCGGCAGCGCGGCCAGGACGAGGCGGCTGCGGTCGGTGCCCTCCGCCTCGGCGAGCCGGGTCAGCTGGTCGCCGAGCGTCTCGTCGGGGCGGCCGCTGCCGCCGATCAGGGCGACGCCGAGCGGTGTGGTGCGCTCGTTCCAGTTGAGGCCGTCCGAGGGGATCTTCAGGAGCTGCTGGTTGAGGTGCCAGCCGCCCGGTCCTGACGCGGAGTCGGGGCGCAGACCCGCCTCCTGCCAGAGCCGTACGCCCGGCCCTGGACGGAAGTGCGCGGTCAGCGGGTCGTGGTCGCGCAGCCAGTCCTGCCGCGTGAACCAGTCCGCGACCTGGGCGCCGGTCAACTCGGCGGCTTCCGGCGACAGTTCCTCGATCCGTACGACGGGATCGTGACGGTCCGTACGGCGCAGCACCACCGTTCCCGTCCCCACGCCCGTGATCTTCCGGTCCTCGAACCAGCGCAGCCACGACTCACGTTGCCCCAAGTGCTCCTCGCCACCGCTCTGTTCGAGCCAGTGGTCCACGTAGGCGCGCGCGTCCGTCACGCCGCGCTGCACGATCCAGGCGTCGAGGCCGGAGTCGGCGGGCAGCCAGTGCGCCACGCGCTCGTGCCAGTCCTCGCCCGCGACATGGGCCCAGTTCGCACGGAACTGCAGATGGCCGCCCTCGGTAAGCAAGTCCGGTGCGGCAGCGACGAGTTCGGCGCACATCGCGTCGCCCGGACGGCCGGAGTCGCGGTACACGCAGTGGACGGTGCCGGGGCCCACCGCGTACGGCGGGTTGGAGACGACGAGGTCGAAGCGGCGGCCCGCGACGGGCTGGGTCATATCGCCTTCGAGTACCTCCCAGTCGAGCTCGTTCAGCGCGGCCGTGGTGGCGGCGAAGCGCGCGGCGCGGGCCGAGAGGTCGGTGGCGACCACGGTGTCCGCCTGGTCGGACAGGTGGAGGGCCTGCACCCCGCACCCGGTGCCGAGGTCGAGCGCGGTCCCGACGCGGTGGCCGAGGGTCGCGCGCCGCAGCAGGGTCGCGGTCGGCCCGATCGGCAGCACACGGTCCGCGCGCCGGTCGCGTGCCTCGGGCCGCAGGAAGAGCGGGAAGTCGGAGACCGCCCACCACTTCTCGTACGGATGCAGATAGACCGCCGCCCGCACCAGGCCCTCGCCCGCCGGCTCCAGAAGCGGTACGACGGCTTCGTCGACCTGCACGATCGGGACGCCGCGGCCGCACATGAACAGCCGGATGAGCACGCCCAACGGGTCGCTTTCACCGAGCAGTTGGAGCGCCGGTTCGGGGTCGTAGCGATTGAGGGCGTGGGCCGCTTCGATGCCGATCCGCGTGACGATCCCGTCCCGCGTGTAGCCGTACTGCAGCAGGACATCGCGCAGTGCCGCGGTGGCCTGAGGCGTGAGCAAAGGCTCTGTGCTGGTCGTCATATGAGGGTATTCGGCGGGCGATCCGCCCGTCTTGACCCTTACTCCATGCGGTTACTGCCATTGAGCGAACGGGCTGAACTGACCTTGCCGTCCGGCGAGTTGAGATCAACAGCCCGATTCGCCCTGCTATGGAGTCCTCATGGAATCCAGCACCACCACTCAGACCCGGCGCCTGCGCGCGGGCCTCGCAGGCGGACTGATCTGCGTCGGTTCGGTCCTCACGATGCCGTACGCGACGGCCGCGAACCCTTCCGAGCGCGAGGTCATCGCCCCGGCCCAGGACACGGGCCCGGCATCCCCCGCGGGAGCGACCACGACGGGCCACCCCGCGGGTTCGGAACCGCACGCGGGCTTCGGCCCGCTGGGTACGACACTCTGAAGCTCCGCCCCGCCTTCCCGCCCCGACCGCCCTCGTCATCCACAGGCTGTGGATGACGAGGGCGGCGCCATGTGCGATCGGACCGGCGCCGAGGTCGGTGTCAGAGCTTCACAGGTTGCCCTTGCAATCAGCGCTTTGCGCTTCGTAGGCTCTGGGCGGTTTCGGCTGCCCACAGCCGATGTCGAGCGGCGGGGGATCCGAGAATGTCCTGGGACGAATGGGAGCAGCTGAAGGCCGACGCGGCCGGGCGCCAGGAGGGGCGGATGCAGCTGAACCAGCTGCCCGCGGAGGGCGGTGGCGGCGGGGGTCGCGGCGGCGGCCGCAAGGACCTCGTCGTTCGCGACAACGAACTCGGCAAGCTGGGCAACCTGGCCTACGACCTGCGCGAGCGCTTCCGGGTCGACAGCGACCTCGCCCGGCCGAGCACCTTCGACGCCTCGATCGAGCTCTTCAACGACGGCCTCGACACCGGCTCGGCGCTCACCGAACTCCACGACGCCTGGAACAGCAAGGCCCACACCGTGAAGGAAGCCTGCGCCCACATCTCCAACGGCCTGGACTTCGCGCGCTCGCAGCATGCGAAGGACGACGTCAAGGTCGAGACCGCGATCAAGTCGTCGGTCATCGAGAGCTACCTGAAGTAGGGGGAACAGGTGCTTACTGTCGCGGAGTTGACGGAACTACGCCTGGGGAAGCTGAAGGAAGCCGTCGACGACTGGAAGGTCATGTCCGGCAAACTGCAGCAGCTGGCGGACGGCAAGGCCGAGGGCGTCTCCGCCACCGCCCTCGCCCAGCAGGCGAACGGCGCGGACTGGACCGGTGTCAACGCGACGGTCACCCGCACCTTCATCACGAACACCTCGCGCGAGTTCGACCATGCGGCCGCCGAGGCCAAGACCATCCACGGTCTGCTGCAGGACATCCACCACGACTTCGCCAAGCACAAGACCGATCTCAGGACCGCCCTGGCGGACGCCCGCGCGAAGAACATCCGCGTCCACCAGGACGGCTCGACCGAGGATGCCTACGTTCATTCGGTCGGAGACGGCGGCAACACGGACCCGGTGCCGCAGTCCGAGCTGACCGCCGCCGCCGAGAAGATCGGGCGGATCCTCTGGGAGGCCACGGAGACGGATCGGATCGCGGCCAAGGCCCTGCGCGACATCGCGAAGAACAAGCACGGCTTCGACAAGGGCGGCCCCCAGGACCTCGAAGCGGCGGACAGGCAGCAGGGCAAGGAAGCCGCGGCCTACTGGGCGAAGAAGATCAAGGATGAGGATCCCGGGACCTGGAGCGATGACGAGCTCGAGCGCTTCAACGAGACGCTGAAGGACCATCGGGACAACCCCGGCTTCACGGCGACTCTCGCCACCCGCCTGAGTGGCGAGGGCACGCTCGAGTTCTGGCGGGAGCTGGCCTCTCCGGCCGGCCCGCCGATCGAGGGCGACCGCGCGAAGCTGCTGGCGCAGGTCCAGGACAACCTGAGCATGTCCCTTGCGAACGCGACCAGTTCGAACGCTCCGGGCATCGACGGATGGCAGCGCGAGGTCATCGCGGCCGGCGACAAGCAGTTCCCGATCCGGGAGGGTCTGCAGGGCCCCTACGGTTACCAGATCGCCGGCAGCCTGATGCAGAAGGGCAAGTTCGACTCGGGCTTCCTCAACGACTACGGCACATCACTGATCGAGTTCGAGCGCAAGAAGGGCAACGACTCGGTGCTCGGCGAGCCGGGCGACCTGTGGAACACCCCGTTCCAGCTCGACTATCCCCCCTCGGACAAGCCCAACGATCCGGTGGCCAACTTTCTCGACGGCCTGGCCCACAACCCGCAGGCGTCGGTGGAGTTCTTCAACGACTCGACGTCCGGCAAGGGCTTGGACGAGGTCAACAACCTGGCGTACCTGTCCGGGATGCCGGAAGACGGCTCGACCGACGCGATCGAGAACCCCCGCAAGTGGCCGGAGGGCGAAAACGGCAAGCCGCTCGGGTACGCGAGCCTCGGCCATGCCCTGGAGTCGGCGACGCTGGGGTATGCGTATGACGACAAGACGCCGGAGATTCCGTCGTTGTCGACCGAAGGCATGAGCAAGGAGGAGGCGGCGAAGGCGACCGAGGCTTTCAACAATGCGCGGGATGCCCGAACCGAGCTGATGGACCGCGTGGTCAGCCATTACGGCTCCGCCGACCTCGTCGACGCGCAGCCGGGGATGCGGGACAGTCTCGCGAAGATGGCTGCGGGGCATGTCGACAGCATCACCTACTCGGCGAGTGAGTTCGGCGGCAGCCGGGGTGTGGCCGGTGTCGCGGGGTTGATGGATGCCGACCAGAAGCGCCTGGCCGATTTCGGCGGCCCCGACGCCGTGCAATTCCTTCGGGCCATGGGCTCCGATGAGGACTCGTACAACACCGTCTCTGCCGCTCAGCAGATCTACGGTGCCAGCCTCATGGAGGCTCAAGGCAACAACCACAGTGCGGCCATGAACGCGGGTGGATACAGCCTCCTGGTCCACGGTGTGCTCGACGAGGCGCGAATGGAGGCCATCGGCACGGATTTCGCTGACAAGGAGGCCTCCGAGAACGAGAAGAACGAGCAGGATGCGGCCTGGAAGAAGTTCGCGGCAGGCGCCGTGATCGGCGGTGTGGTCGGAGTGGGCGCGGGTGCGGTCGTCCCGGTGGGAGCCGCTGCGGCCATCGCGGTCCCGATCGCCTTCGACACGGCGGAGGGAGCCATCGGGACCTGGGCCGAGAACAAACTCGACTGGCTCAAGCCCGAGGAATACAGCAACGACCAGCAGTCGATCGAGAACATCGATACGGCGAAGAGCGTTGCCGAGACGCGCGCGATGTCCCCCATCGTCAGTTACGCGGAAGCCAACGGAATCGTGGGCGACAAGTGGGACGATCACGATGAGGATCTGCGCAGTATGTACCTGTTCGGCGCCGAGAAGGGCGACACCGATAACTCGAGGGTCAAGTCATGATGCGCAAAGTATTCAGCCCTCTTTTCGGCGTCCTCGCCCCACTCCTCGCCATCAGCGCTTGCAGCGGTGGAGACGAGCCGAAGGAGCAGAGGTCGGAAGGAGAAGAGGCCTGCACGGCGGTTCTGGGCGAAAAGGGAATGCAGTGGCTGCAAACCCGCATCGCAGAACCGGAGTTCAGCGACCCCACCTCGGTCGGCAATGCCCGCGACTGGTTCCGCGGCCAAGTCAGGGACTATCGACCAGGTGACCTTCCGAACTACGTGACCTCACAAATGTGCGAGGCGGGAGACGCTTCGGAAGACGCTCTGGGCGGCACTCAGGTAGAGCTGCGCTACGGCGTATCCAGCTATCCGTTCGACTACGAGTTCACCAAGCAGCGCGATGTCGGCGACAGGACAACCGTGATCGATGCCGGTCCGGACGTGAAACTTGTCTACTGGCCCGACGGGACATCGCGGAAGAGGTTCGAGTACCACGTGTATGTGAAGTGCGGGGTACCCAACTCACACGAGACGAGCCTCAACGAGGTTCCTCTCGAAGGCACACTCAAAGACAACCTCACCGGCGACCCCAGCCCCCGCACCCACCTCAAGCACCTTCTGCACTCCGCAAAAGTCATGGCCGACGGCTTCGGCTGCACCAACAACCCGCAGATCCCCACCACCGTCCCCACCTCAGTCAAGGACTGAAGCGGCGACGGGGCGCGGGCCGCCGGCCAACCTGATACGGACGCCGCGAGAGGCCACGGATGATGAGAAAGCACGCTGTATCGACCCTGGCGCTCACGCTCCTTACAGTTTCCGGGTGTTCAGGAAATGAAGAGCAGCCGAAGCCTGCGGAATCCAAGCAGAGCACGTGCGGTCAGCTCCTGGGGGAATCCGGAATGGACTGGCTGAAGAACGAGGCCAAAGGGCAGGAACTGAGCTTCAGCTCACCCGAGAGACCGGCAGATGCTCGCACGCTGTTCCGACAGCAGGCAGCCGACTGGGAACCGGACACCGCGGGCGACACACCGCGTTTCATCGACTCCGAGCTCTGCCGAGTCAGGGCCAAGTCGGCTTCCGACACTGGCCCGTTGACCCTTCGGTTCGGCGCTTCCGTCGCCCCTTTCGATACCGACTTCGCCAAGCCGGTCGGCGACGGCATCAAGCGCACGGCCTTCGAAGCAGGTCCTGACGTAAAGCTCGTCTATTGGCAAGAGCGCACCGACGGGTCGATGCAGTACTACGCCTACATCAAGTGTGGCGTTCCCGGCGCTGCAGCGAACCGTGCAACAGAAGTCCCTCTCCGCGGGCACATGACGGACGGCCTGACCGAGAACGACAGCCACCGCGCCCATCTCCAGCACCTGCTCCACTCCACAAAGGTGGCGGCAGAAGAATTCGGCTGCACCAACAAGCCCGACATCCCCACCACCGCCCCCACCTCAGTCAAGGACTGAAGCGGGGCGGGGCAAGGGGGCCGGGGTTCAGTCCTCCAGGGCCTGGTACAGCGTCGTCCAGAAGTCGAGCATGAGCTGGATGCCGTACGGAGCCGAGGCGCCGACCTGCGTGCACAGGACGCCGACCAGGTCGTTCGTCGGGTCCGCGTACGAGGACGTGCCGCTGCCCCCGTCCCAGCCGAACTGGCCCACCGGGGCGTAGTCACTCCGATACGTACGGACCGCCATGCCGAAGCCCCAACCCCCCTGCTGCCCCTGGCCGAATGAGATATGGACCGCGTCCTTCGCCAGCTTCGTGCGGGCCGCCAGCTGCTCGGAGTCGAGCTGGTTGGTCGTCATCAGGGTGACGGCGGCACGGGAGAGGATGCGCTCGCCGTTGTGCACACCGCCGTTCAGGAGCATGCGGAAGTACGCGTTGTAGTCGTCCGCCGTGGAGACCAGCCCACCGCCGCCGCCCTCGAAGGCGGGCGGCGAGCACCAGCGGCCGCCCTCGGGCTCGTCCCACGCGTGGAAATCGCCCGACTGCGGGTCCGGCGCGTACAGGGTCGGCAGCCGGTGGATCCGGTCGGCGGGCACGTGGAAGCCCGTGTCCTTCATGCCCAGCGGCTCGAAGATCCGCTCCCGCAGGAACTCGCCGTACGACTGGCCCGAGACGCGCGAGACGAGCACGCCCACCACGTCATGACTGATCTGGTACTGCCAGCGCTCCCCCGGCTGATGCATCAGCGGCAGCGTGCCGAGCCGGCGCATGAACTCGTCCGGCTCCGGCATCGGCGTCGGCAGATTGGGCGTGAGCCCCTGCGCGAAGACCTCGTTCATGACCGGGGTGCCGATCGACGTCATATCCATACCGAGCCCGAACGTCGAGGTCAGCAGGTCTCGTACGGTGATCGGGCGGCGCGCCGGCTCGGTCTCGTCCAGCGGTCCGTCGAAGCGCTTGAGCACCTGCCGGTCGGCGAGCTCGGGCAGCCACTCGTCCACCGGGTCGTCCAGACGCAGACGGCACTCGTCGAGCAGGACCATCGCGCCCGCCATCGCGACCGGCTTCGACGTGGACGCCATACGGAACAGGGTGTCGCGGCTCATCGCCTCCCCGCCGTCGTGCCGCATCGTGCCGAGTACTTCGACGTGGGTCTCCTCGCCCCGGCCGACGAGTGCGACAAGGCCGGGGATCTTCTTGGATTCGACGTGCCGGGCGAGGACGTCGTGCAGTCGGTTCAGGCCTGACTTGGAGAAACCGGACGCGCTGTTGGGCATTGCCAATCTCCTTGTGTCCAGGGTGAGTTGTGATCATGGCACGCCGATGGGCCGGGCAGCGTCGGTTCCGCTGCCCGGCCCGTGATCGGTGTATCGGTGAACCCGCCCGTCAGCAGTGACGCGTCAGGCTGATGCTCCGGACGTCCTTCCAGAGGTCGGGGTTGAACTTGGCGTTGCGGCCAGCGGTGTAGATCTGGTTCGCCTCCGGCAGGCCGATGACGAACTTGCGGGAGTCACCGGGGTTCCGGTCCGCGTGGAGGTAGCCGATCAGACCGCCGCGGTCGTCGAGCAGCTTCGCGTACATCAGCCAGGCGTCGTCGCCGCTGCTGCTCCAGAAGTGGCCCTTGAAGTAGGCGTGGCCGCCGGACGAGAGCTTCCAGGTCGCTCCGTTCATCCGGCGGCAGTCGCCGACGGCGGTCGTCCTGAAGGTGAACAACTTGGTCTCCGTCCCCGCCTTCGAGACGATCCCCTTCGCGTCACTCGCCTGAGTCACCTGGACCGTTTCGGTCGCGGACTGCGTGACGGCCTTCGAGTCGGCCTTCTTCGGGCTGCTGTCCTGGTTCGGCAGCACCATCGCTGCACCCACGGTGCCGGCCGCCACCGCGAGGGCGGCGACCCCGCCCCAAGTGCGGCGGTTCATCAGCTTCTTCGACTGCTTGGTGTCGTTCATGATGTGGTCCCCCGTGGTTTCTGCGCTGATGCGCTGATGCCGGATGCCCGGATGCCTGCTGGGCTGATGCGCTGATGCGCTGTGTCCCGTCCCCGTTGCTCGGGACTTCCTCAGCATCGAGGCGATACGGGGGCACGGCACGAGTAGTCCGCTACTCGATTACGGGGAGGGGGCGCCCCGCTACTCGATTCGAGCCGTTCCCGTGGACGACCACTGTCCCTATGCTCGGTGCGTGACGCCCGATTGGCCGCTTACCGGCCGCTCCGAGCACTTACGTACCATCGAGGACACGCTCAAAGCGGGGCGCGACCCCGTCGGAACCGTACTGATCGGACCGCCGGGTGTCGGCAAGACCCGCCTGGCCAGAGAGGCCGTGGCCGGGGCCGCCCGGCGCGGCGCCCTGACGCACTGGGCGGCCGGCACCCCGGGCGCCCGCGCCGTCCCCCTCGGCGCCTTCGCCACCTGGGCCGCGCCCGTGGACACCGGAGCGGCCGAGGCCCTGCACCGCACGCGGCAGGCGCTGTGCCGGGGCGCGGGCCGGGGCGGGCTCGTGGTCGGTGTGGACGACGCGCAGCTGCTCGACGAGCTGTCCGCGCTCCTGGTCCAGCAGTTGGCGCTCGAGGGAGCCGTCGGTCTGGTCCTGACGGTCCGCTCCGGTGAGCCCGTACCGGAAGCGGTGTCCGGGCTGTGGCAGAGCGGACGGCTGCGGCGGCTCGACGTCCCGCCGCTCGACCTCACGGAGTGCGGACAGCTGCTCGCCTCGGTACTCGGCGGTCCCGTCGATTCGGTCTCGGCGAAACGGCTGTGGCGCCTGACGGAGGGCAACGCCCTGTTCCTGCGCCACCTCGTCGAGGGCGAGCGGGCGGCCGGCGGTCTGTACGAGGCGGCGGAGACCTGGCGCTGGAAGGGCGTCCCCATGGTGACCCCCACCCTGGTCGACCTGATCGCGGCACGCATGGGTGAACTCCCTGATGCCGTACGGGAGATCGTCGACCTCCTCGCCCTCGGCGAACCGCTCGACATCCGGCTGCTCAGCCGCCTGGTGCCACCAGGAGCGGTGGATCCGGTCGAGGCCGCGGAGGAGCGCGGTCTCGTCACCGTCACGCAGGACGAGGACGGCCGGCTCAACGCCCGTCTCGCGCACCCCTTGTACGGCGAGGTCCGCCGGGCGGGGCTCGGCACGCTGCGCGGACGGCGGCTGCGCGGCACGCTGGCCCGCGCCCTCGAACCCGGCAGCACAGTGGCCCGCGCCATCCAACCTCCCGGCACGGCCCGCGCGGACAGCAGCTCCGGCACCTACTCCTGGGACGAGCCCACCGCGCCCCGGCTGCGCCGCGCCCTGCTCCGCCTCGACTCGGATCTGCCGCCCGACCCGACGCTCTCCCTGCGCTCGGCCCAGCAGGCGGCGCTCCTCGCCGACATGCCCCTGGCCGAACGCCTCGCACGGGCCGCCCTCGCGGCGGGCGGCGGATTCCCCGCACAACTCGTCATCGCCACGGCCGTCGCGGCACAGACCCGGACCGGGGAACTCGCCGCGGAACTGGCCCGGTTGGCCGGCCTGGCACGCACCGACCTGGAGCACGTCCAGGCCGCCGTACCGCAGATCATGGGCCTCGCGCTCATCGCCGAGGACGCGGCGGCGGCCCACGGCGCGCTCGCGGCGACCAGCGCACGGCTGCGGGATCCCGTAGCCCACCGCCACCTCGCCGCGATCCGCTCCTACCTCGGCGTCCTCGGCGCGACCGGGGACGCGGACGCCCTGCGCGACACCGATACGGCGGCGGGGGCCGAGGAGCCCGAACCGGTCCTGCTCGCCCACCTCACCCGCACCATCGCCCATGGCATACGCGGCCGCGGCGGCCAGGCGCGGGAAGCGGCGGCCAAGGCGCGGGAGGCGATGGCCCGCTCCTGGCAGCTCGGCTATCTGCGCACCCCGCTGTCGCTCGCCGAGGTCGCCGGGGAGTGGCTGGCGGGACGGACCGCCGAGGCGGTGGCCCTGGCCGAGTCGTACGGGGAAGGGGACCTCAACATCCCGTTCGGCGCGGAGCTTTCCCACTGCGTCCTCGGCGAGGCCATGCTCGAACAGGGCAGGCCGGGTGACGCCGAACGACTGCTGCGGGACGCCGTCGGCGGGCTGCGCGAGCACGGCAACGCGGGCGGATTCCTTCAGTTCTCCCTGGTGGCCCTGGCCCGCGCCCGCGCGCTGCTCGGCCAGGCGGGGCCGGCCGGGCACACCCTCGCCCAGGCCGAAGCGGCGCACAGCCCGGTCTTCGCCGTACGCGATCCGGAGCTGTGGGTGACGCGGGCCTGGACGGCTGCCGCGGAGGGCGCCCTCAGCGAGGCGGTGCGTCACGCCCGCGGGGGCGCCGAACTGGCCGCCGCACGGGGCCACTTCGCGTACGAAGTGTGGGCACTGCACTGCGCAGTGCGTCTCGGGGACACGAGCCGGGCCACGGCCGAGCGGCTCGCCGTGCTGGCGCGGGACGTGGAGGGGCCGGCGGCCCAAGGCGCCGCACGCCATGCGGCGGCGCTGCTCGCGGACGACGGCGAGGCACTGCGCGCGGCCGCCCTCGCCCTCGCCGCCTCCGGCGCCCCGGCCGCGGCGGCGGACGCGCATGCCCAGGCCGCGAGTGCGTTCCACCGGTCCGGCCGTACGGGGTCCGCGGGTACGGAGTCCGCCGCGGCCGACCGTCTCGCCACGGACTGTCAGGGTCTGCGCACCCCGGCCCTGCTGGCATGGGCCCGCCCCCTTCCCCTGACCCGCCGCGAACGCGAGATCGCCCTCCTCGCGGCGGCGGGCCACAGCAACCAGCAGATCGCGGACCGCCTCACGCTCTCCGTCCGTACGGTGGAGGGCCACCTGTACCGCCTGTGCTCGAAGCTCGGAGTGACCAGCCGCGCCGAACTGGCCCACGTACTCGACCCGTCAGGCACGAGCGGGTCCCGGCCCTGAGCGGTGTCCCGTTGGTGGGCCGAGCTGTTGAGCGGATGTCTCTGCCCGGTTCTGCGGCCCAACTGGACCTGCCCCCGCGGCGCGGCGGGCCTCGCGTAGGGTCGCCAAATCCTTACGGATCAGAGGAGTTGGCGATGGAGCACACATTGCGATGGGGCGCCCGCGCGGCACTGACGGCGGTGGCGGGAGCCGTGCTGCTGGTGGGCTGCACGGAGGAACCGGGAAAGCAAGCCATGCCCCGCCCGACGTCCACGGCCGCTCCCCAGGACGCCGCGGCCCTGGCCGAGCGCTACACGGCGGCCGGCGGGGACCCTGACGTGTACGGGATCCAGGTCGAGGACGGACCGGAAGGCGTGCCCCGGGTGGTCATCCGGACCCGCAACACGGATCCCGATGACGCGATCTTCCGCCGGCAGAACATCTCGGTCACCACCCACCTGACGACGAAGGAGGGGGCGTCCTTCAAGAAGGGCTACTTCATCGAGGTCTTCGGCCCCGACGGCGAACTCATCCACCGCATGGATGCTCGCCCCTAGACGTGCTGCCCGGACAGCACGCGTCCACCTCGATCAGCCGTCGGCCCGGAACAACGACGACCCCGTCAACGATCGCTTGGCCGCGCTCACCGGTCGCACCCTGCCGCGCGCTCACGGACGGGCGCAGTCCGCCCAGAGGTACTTGCCGGGTTGTTGCAGCGTGTACGCCCCGTAGCGGTCCGCGCAGGCCTGGACGAGCAGGAGCCCCCGCCCGCGTTCGCCTTGCGGCGCCTGCACGGGAACGCCGACGAACGGGGGTGGGATCTGCGGGTTCGCATCCCACACGCCGACGCGCAGCCCACCGCCGGGCCGCTCCCCGACACGCAGCCCGTACGGCCCGCCCTCCCCATACAGATGCGCATTGGTGACCAGCTCACTGGCCAACAGCTCCGCGGTGGGGGTGAGTTCGTCGAGTTCGTACGTGTGGAGGATCGCGCGGAGGGTTGCGCGGGCGATTCCGGGGGCGCGGGGGTCGTGGGGCAGTTGGAGGGTGTATGCCCAGGGAGCTGGCATTACGGTTGCCATCTGAAGTGTCCTTTCCGGTCGGGTGGTTGAGGGATGCGGTGGCTCTGCCGCGGCGTCCGCGGTTCTCTTCCGGTGGACTCAGAGTGACATAAACTATTTGCGGATCTCGCAATCGCTTTATGTCTTCATTCGTGTGGGTGACAAGGGAGTTGAGCCATGGCTCCGCGTACCGCCGCCTCCGTCCGGCGCCTCCGACTGGGCACGGAACTGCGCCGACTCAGGGAACGCGCCGGCCTGTCCGCGACGGAAGCTGCGCGCGAGCTAGGCGTAAGCCAGGCGCAGTTGAGCAACATCGAAGCGAGCCGATTCGGCGTCAGCCCTGAGCGTCTGCGGTCGCTGGCCCGCATCTATCGGTGCTGCAACGAGGACTACCTCGACGGGCTCGTCGAGTTGGCCACGGAGCGGAAGGGCGGGTGGTGGGAAACGTTCCGGGATCACCTGCCCGGCGCACTCCTCGACATCGCCGAGCTGGAGCACCACGCCACGCGACTGTGCTCCGCCACGACCGCGCACATTCCAGGGCTGCTCCAGACCACGGATCACGCACGCGAGATCTTCCGCCAAGTGGTCCCGGAGTTCACGCGCTCCGACCTCGAACACCGCGTCGGCTACCGACTCCAGCGTCAGGCTGTCCTCGACCGCGAACCGCCCACCCCGTTCCGGGCGATCGTTCACGAGGCGGCGCTCCGCGTACCGGTAGGCGGCACGTCCGTCGCAAAGCAGCAGCTCCAGCACTTGCTGGACCAGAGCGACCGCAAGCACATCGCCGTTCAGGTCATCCCATTCGCGATCGGCGCCTACCCGGGGTCGGGGCAGACGATCTACTACGTGTCGGGCCCTGTCCCTCAACTCGACACCGTGTCACTGGACCAGTCCCACGGCCCTGTACTGGTGGACGCCGAAGCCCAGTTGGAGTCCTACCGTCTCCTGCTCGACCGCATGACGTCCGTGGCCCTCAACGCCACGCAGTCCCGTGACCTCATCCACGCCATCCGCAAAGAACTGTGAGGAAACCATGCCCGACTGGCAGAAGTCGTCCTACTGCGGCCAGGGCGAGTCTTGCGTCCACGTCGCCGCCGAAGACACAGCCGTCCTGCTCATGGAGAGCGCCGATCCGAGCGGCGTGGTACTCCGCATGCCCAAGACCGAGTTCGCCGGCCTCCTGGCCGACATAAAGGCCGGCGCCCCCGCCCCGACCGCCCCCGACGGAACGGTTCGCCTGGGCCCGGTCACCACCACGACAGACAAGTGGCGCGCCTTCCAAGAGGGCGTCCGCGCAGGGGAGTTCGACCACGTCGTAGACACCCCGCATGCCACCGCGACGTAACGATCGGAACAGCTCGGTGACCGAGTGGGCGGAGCGAACGCTTCCGCGCGAGGCCGTGGTCCAGAATCCTGCCACCGTCCCCAGGATCGCGACCCCAGGAGCCCGCCATGCCTCAGCCGCAGGTCATCCCCGTCACGCTCACCCCCCAACAGGCCACAACCGGCGCCCTGTTCGAGGTCGACCAGGGCGGGCAGCGGATCGCCCTGCAGATCCCGCCGTGCCGCCACGGTGACGAGATCCGCATGACGGTCGGCGCCGCGGAGGTCATCCTCAAGATCCAGATAGATATCTTCGCGGGCCCGGGGGCGCAGCAGCCCGCGAACCCCTACGGAGCGCCGGCCCGGACCGGCCCTTCGGCCGGTTCGCGGGCCAGGACCGCGGTCATCAAGACCGTGCTGGCCGTCGCCGTCGCCGGCGGACTGCTCCTCGCCATGAACCTGGGCGATGACGACGACAGCAAGAACACCGGCTCGGACAGCCCCACCACCGCCGCCTCCACCCCGGCTGCGAGCGACCCGGCCACGGACAGCCCGTCCCCGTCCGAGAGCCCGGCCCCGGACCCGTACGACCAAGGCACCTGCCTCAACGGCACCCTGCCCGACTCGGAGACCGCACAGGAGGTCAACGACGTCGAGGAGGTCGACTGCTCGGCGAGCGACGCGCACTACAAGGTCATCCAGACCTTCCCGATGACCTCGGACCTCAACGAGTGCAACGCCAACCCGAAGACCCAGTACGCCTTCTCCTCGCAGTACACGATGAACGGTGCCGTGATCAGCGAGTACGTCTACTGCCTCGAGGGCATCGGCTCCTACGCCCGCAGCTGACCACCGCTCGGGCCGTACGGCAATCGGGCCGTCCCGCACCCATCCCCGGGGGAGAAACCGCATGGCGCCCAAGGTCATACCGATCACGATCACGGCCGAGCAGGCCGCCACCGGCGTGGACCTGCCCGTCCAGGGCAGCGGCATCGACGCCACCTTCCAGATCCCGCCCTGCCGCGAAGGCGACCTGATCCCCGCCTACCTGGCGGGCAACGAGGTCCGGCTGCGCATCGTCATCGTCAAGGAGCGCTCGCGCCCCAACCCCGCGATCGGCCGCTTCCTGGGCGCGTTCGCCGTGATCGCCGCCGCGGCGGGCGTCATCGTGGTCCAGCGCTGAGCCGGAGGTAACGAGGGACGCGCCCAAAGGGCACGAGTTCCGCCGCCACGTCAGCTCATTGCCCCACGTCACCACCCGTGATACACAGAGTGACCATACGGAACGCCGTATACCGCCCGGGTCTCCCCCCAAGGGGAGTACCGGGCGGTATTCGTCGGTCCGGCACGCCTCCGGGACAACTCTGGCAACTGATGGCCGTAAGTCGACATGCGCCGGGCAAATCTCGGAGACAATGATGCCTGGCCTCTGCGCACCGGCAGGGGGTGCGGGAACTACCCACAAGGGGCGGTGAGTTACATGCTTCTGGCAGCCGAAAAGGGCGACATCACCACGATCATCGGCGGGATCGCCCCCGACTGGGGGCCGTTCGGGAGTCTGGGCGGCGAAGCCCGCGTGATGATCGAGGTCGTGATGGCGATCGCCATCCTCATCTGTCTCGGGATCGCGATCTGGGGCGCCGCGAAACAGCGCATCGGCGCGACGGCCCTCCGGGACACCTTCAGCGCCGAGCAGGGCAAGGGGCTGATCGTCGCCGGCCTCACGGGCGTCTTCATCATCGGATCGCTCGGCACACTCTTCACGATCGTGTACGGGATGGCCGTCTAGACGCCTCCCCCGTACCCGAGTTCGCAGTCGCCGACCGGGGCACCACCGACTGTTCCCGGCCACATTCCCATTCGTCCGTCGTGCCCACCGGCTGAGGTTGCGTCTCCCTGATGTCCAGTCACCACTCCGCGCACACGCGGCGACCGGCACGGCTACCGTCGTACTGCGCGGTTCTGCAATCGGTTGAGGGGGCGTACGCGTCATGAGTCTTGGCGGCGGTTACGACGACGATCGTCCCGGTCCCGAGGACGGCGTCTTCTACGGCGGTACGGGAACGACGCGGACGCGACTGCCCGAGGGCGACGGCGACAGCTACGGAGCGCCCCGCCGCCCGGCCCGGGCCTCACGTTCCCTGGTCACGGTGGTCGGTGTGGTGGTGCTGCTGATCGCGGCGATTGCCTTTGCCAATCAGGGGGGTGACCCCTCCGACGACTCGGGCTCCGGCGGCTCGGGGCCGGAGGCCAATCCGACGGCGGCGTCTGGTGAGAGGCCGGTGTCCGGCGAACGCGGAGGGGTCCCGGCGGGGTTCGCCCACAACGCGAAGGGTGCGCAGAGCGCGGCGGCGAACTACGCGGTCGTACTGGGCGGCGACGGCATGTTCAACAAGGCCAGTCGCCACGAGATCGTCGACTCGATCTATACGCAGAAGTCCGCGAGTGACCTCAAGGGCCCGATGGACAAGGCCTATTCGCCCGAGTTCCTGGCCAAGCTGGGGCTCGACGAGAACGGCAAGGCTCCTCAAGGCAGCACGTTTGTCTCGCGGACGATGCCGGTCGGAACGAAGGCGGTGAAGAGCTCGGCCGACAGCGCAACGGTGGAGGTCTGGTACACCGGCCTGATCGGGATGTCCGGTACGAACTCGACGGATCCCGTCCGCACCACGTGGAAGACCTGGACCTTCGAGCTCACGTGGACCGACGGTGACTGGCGCATCGTGAACGACAGCCAGAAGGACGGGCCCACGCCCGTTCCCGGGGACGAGCCCGCTTCGACGTCCAAGGACATCAGCGAAGCCGTCGAGCAGTACGGAGGGTTCACGTATGCCCGGTAAGAGCTCCCGTATCCGATCCCTGGCAGCTGTCGCCGTCACGGTTCAGGCCGCCGCGATCCTGCTCGCCTCCCGGGCGGCCGCAGCGCCGGACCCCACGGACAGCCCGTGCGACCTTCTCATCGGTCCGGCCAAGAAGTACTGCGAGGAGGGCGAGTCCGGCTCATCCGACGCCCCCAAGACCCCCGCCGACGACGCCCTCAACACCCTCGACCCCCTCACCTCGCTCGCAAGGGGCTGTGCCGACGCCGCCTCCTGGACCGTCGACAAGCTCAGCGACGCCGTGTCGAAAACAGCCGAAGTCGACTTCACCAACGACAAGTTCCTCCAGAGCTACGCCGTCGTCTTCGCCGCCTCCACCATCCTCACCCTCCTTCTGTGGCTGCTCGCCGTGGCCAAGCGGGCCGTACGAGGTGTCCCCCTCACCACGGCCATCAGCGAGGCCATCGGCTTCCTCTGGCTGACGGTCCTCGCCTCGGCCTTCACGCCGCTGATCCTCTACACGGTCGTCTCCGCCACCGACGGCATCACCGATGCCATCGCGCAGGCCACGGGGAATCAGACGGACACGTTCTTCGGGACCTTCTCCGAGGCCCTGAAGAAGGGCGAGAACATCGGCGGCGGCCCGATCATGCTGATCGTCGTCTCGCTCGTGTCGATCCTCGCGGCCGGAATCCTCTGGCTCGAGCTGGTCATCCGGGCCGCGCTCCTCTACGTGGGCGCCCTGCTCGGGACCGTCGTGTACGCGGGGCTCGTCGACAAGAACCTCTGGGGCCACGTGCGGCGTTGGGCCGGGATCATGATCGCGGTGATCCTCGTCAAGCCGGTCATCGTCATCGTGCTCGGTCTCGCGGGCGCGCTCAGTGACGAGGACGGCCCGAACGCGTTCTCCGCCGTCGTCTCCGGCCTGAGCATCATCCTGCTCGCCATCTTCGCCAGCGCGATGATCTACCGCTTCGTGCCCGGCTTCGGCGACGAGATCGCCGCCGGCCGCAACAACCGCATCATGCGCGGCGCCGAGAACAAGGCCGCGGCCGTGATCTCCTCGCCCGCCGCCCTCGTCTCGCAGGGCATCAAGACCCACAGCTCGCGCGGCCGTGGCGGCGACAACAACCAGGGCGGCCAGGCCAGGCCCGCCAACCCCGCCTCCGGCGGAGTCGCCGCGCACAGCAGCCGCGGATCCAACGGCGGCGGAACCGTCCCCTCCGCCGCACCCCCTCCCCGTACGACTCCGAGCACGGGCACCCACAGCTCGCGCGGAGCCGGACCCGCAGGAAGCACAGCAAGCCGCACCAGCAACCGCTCGGGAGGTGAAGGGCGTTGACGACCCAGTCCCATACGGTCACGCCCCGCCGCACCTATCTCATCGGCCGTGCCCGGCCGAACGCGATCATCGGAAAGAACCGTGAGACCGGCGAGATCGCACTGATCATCGCGGGCGCGTTCCTCGGCATGATGTGCGGGCTCCTCGTGCCCGTGCTCAGCCTCAGGATCGTGCTGCTCATGGGCTTCCCGATGCTCGCGCTCGCCGCGGTGTACGTCCCGTACAAGGGCCGCACGATCTTCAAGTGGTTCGAGATCAACCGTAGTTACAAGCGCACCCTGCGCCAGGGCACCGCCTACCGCTCCGGTGCGCCCGAGGCCGGTGTGCGGATGGACGGACGCGAGATCGAGGTCGGTCCGCCGCCCGGGATCGGCCGGATCACCTGGCTCGCCGCGCCCTTCGGCCCGGACGAGATCGCCGTACTGCTGCATGCCGACCGCCGTACGGTGACGGCGGCGATCGAGATCGAGGGACCGGGCGTCGGCCTGCGGGACTCCGAGGACCAGGAGGCCCTGGTCGACCGGTTCGGCACGCTGCTCAAGCATGTCGCGAACGGCGACGGCTTCGTGACCCGCCTCCAGATGCTCGCCCGCACCCTGCCCGCCGACCCCGACGCGCACGCCAAGGACGTGGCCGTACGCGGGGACGAGAGGGCGCCGGTGTGGTTGCAGGACTCGTACGAGCAATTGCAGTCCATGGTGTCGACCAGCAGTGAGCAGCACCGGGCCTATCTGGTGGCGTGCATGCACTACAGCCGGGAGCTGGCGGCCGAGGCGGCGGCGATGGCGAAGGCCACGCGGCCGCTCGCGGGACGCAAGGTGGACAAGGACGCCGGGCTCGCCGTGGTCATGGCGCGTGAGCTGACGGACATCTGCTCGCGGTTGCAGGAGGCGGACATCCGCGTACGGCAGCCGCTCGGGCAGGGGCGGCTGGCTTCCCTCGTGCACTCGATGTACGACCCGGACCACCCGATCGACCACATCCAGGCCATGACCAAGCGCAATGCCTGGCCGGCCGAGCTGGACGCCCGCGAGGCCACGTATCTGACGGCGAAGACGCGGGAGTCCTCGACGCGTGCGCCCTGGTGCCATGCGACGGCCTGGGTGAAGGAGTGGCCGATGACGCCGGTCGGCGTCAACTTCCTCGCCCCGCTGCTCGTCCACACCCCGGACGTGATCCGGACCGTGGCCGTGACGATGGACCTCGAACCCACCGAGATCGCCATCGAGCGGATGCTGACCGAGAAGACCAACGACGAGGCCGAGGCCTCCCGTCAGATGAAGATGAACCGCACGGTCGACCCCCGTGACATCGCCGCGCACTCCCGCCTCGACCAGCGCGGCGAGGACCTCGCGAGCGGTGCAGCGGGCGTCAACCTGGTCGGCTACATCACGGTGTCCTCCCGTAACCCCGAAGCACTGGCCAGGGACAAGCGGACGATCCGCGCCTCGGCCGGCAAGTCCTATCTCAAATTGGAGTGGTGCGACCGCGAGCACCACCGGGCCTTCGTCAACACGCTGCCGTTCGCGACCGGCATCCGCCGCTAGCCGCCGCCGAAGCCGTCGTAAGGGGCCCACTCATGCGCGATCCGCTGACAGCGATCACGGATGCATTCACCGCCTTCCTGTTCGGCAAGGTGGAGACGACCCGTCTGCCCGTCCGCACCTCCACCGGCCAGGCGCAGGCCGTCTACCTCCCGACGGCCGCCCCGGGGCTCGGAGACTCGGGCGTGATCATCGGCCGCGAGGTGTACTCCGGCAAGGGCTATATCTACGACCCCTTCCAGTTGTACGGGCAGCAGCTGCCGGCTCCGCACTGGCTGGTGCTCGGGGAGTCCGGCAACGGCAAGTCGGCACTCGAGAAGACGTATGTCCTACGGCAGTTGAGGTTCCGCGACCGTCAGGTGGTCGTGCTCGACGCGCAGGGTGAGGACGGGGTGGGCGAATGGAACCTCATCGCCCAGGAGCTGGGCATAACGCCGATCCGGCTCGACCCGACCGCCGCCCTGGACATGGGGATCCGGCTCAACCCGCTCGACCCTTCGATCACGACCACCGGTCAGCTCGCGCTGCTGAGGACCATCATCGAGGTCGCGATGGGCCACGGGCTCGACGAGCGCTCGGGCTTCGCCCTGAAGGTCGCGCACGCGTACGTCAACGAGACGATCGTGGAACGCCAGCCCGTCCTGACCGACATCGTGGAGCAACTGCGCCATCCGGAGCCGGAGTCGGCCGAGGCGATGAACGTCGCGCTCGAGGACGTACGGGCCTGGGGCCTGGACGTCGCCCTGGTCCTGGACCGCCTGGTCGACGGTGACCTGCGGGGCATGTTCGACGGGCCGACGACGGTGGGCATCGATCTGGACGCCCCGCTGATCGTCTTCGACCTGTCCCACATCGACCGCAACTCGATCGCCATGCCGATCCTGATGGCGATCGTGGGCGTGTGGCTGGAGCACACGTGGATCAGGCCCGACCGCAAGAAGCGCATCTTCCTGGTGGAGGAGGCGTGGCACATCATCAACTCGCCTTTCGTGGCACAGCTGTTCCAGCGGCTGCTCAAGTTCGGCCGGCGGCTCGGCCTCTCCTTCGTGGCCGTGGTGCACCACCTGTCGGATGTGGTGGACGGTGCGGCGGCCAAGGAAGCGGCTGCCATCCTGAAAATGGCGTCCACACGCACGATTTACGCCCAGAAGGCGGATGAAGCGCGGGCCACCGGAAGGGTTCTTGGTTTGCCGCGCTGGGCCGTGGAGATCATTCCCACGCTGACCCCCGGTATCGCGGTCTGGGACGTCAACGGCAATGTCCAAGTCGTCAAGCACCTCATCACCGAGATGGAACGGCCGCTGGTGTACACCGACCGGGCCATGACGGAATCCGGTGCGGACCAGGTCGCCTCGGCCTCCGAGGAACTCCTCGCCGCCGAACGGGAGGCGGAGGAGCGGGCGTTGGCCATGGAGTACCAGATGGGGTCGCAGCAGATGGGTTCGTCCTCAGAGTCCACGGTGGCGTGAGATGCGATACGAGCATGAGCGGGGGTACCACCGGGACCGCAGACCGGAGTCGGGCGGAGGCATCCCTGACGGACTGCTCGTGGGGCTGCTCGCGTTCGTGCTCGGCCTCTCGGTCCTCGTGTGGACGGCGACCGGGTTCGCGGGGCTGCTCGCGCACGGGTCCTGGCCTTCGGGTGTGTCCTTCGGGCGGACGCCGTTGGCGATAAGGCACTTGGTGGCCGCGCCGCACGACGTGGCCGGTGCCTGGCCCACCACCCCCGCGTCGGAGCTTTCCGGGTACGGGCTGATGTGGGGCCTGGTGATCGGCCAGGCGATGGTGCTCGTGGTCCTCACGGTGTTCGTGATGGGGACGTGGACGCGGTGGCGTGCTGTACGTGCTCGCGAGCGGGCTGCCGCCGGTTCTTCCGGGCTCGCCTCCTCCCCAGCCGACGGGGACGTGGAGAGGGGGATCCCCTCTCCTTCCCGCGACGGAATCGCGGAGCAGCCCGTGACGCCGGAGGCGTCAGTGCCCTTGGCGCCGGAGGCGCCGGTCGAGCGGGTGCTGGAGGCATCGGTCGAGCGGGTGCCGGAGGCACCGGAAGCACCGGCCCCGGAGGGGCCGTCCGCCTTCCCACGGCAGCGCAAGCCGCTCGTACTGGGCGACCCGCAGACCCGTAAACCCCTTGCCGTACAGGCGATTCAGGACGCCGAGGGCGCAGCCGTCATCGTCACGAGCGACCCCACCGTCTGGGAGGACACCAAGGACGCCCGGGCCAAGCTCGGCCCCGTCCTCCTCTACGATCCGGGCCACCTCTGCGACACCCCGGCCCGTATGCACTGGAACCCCGCAGTCGGCTGCGAGGACAAGCAGACCGCACGGGAGCGAGCCGAGGCCCTGCTCGCCCCGGTCCGCCCGACCGCCAAGCTGGACGCGGCCACGGCCGCCACCGCGGAGACGCTGCTGCGCAGCTACCTGCACGCCGCCGCCCTCGACAGCCGCGCCTTCAAGCACGTCCACCGCTGGGCCCAGGGCAGCAACGTCCAAGACGCGGTCCGCACGCTCCGTACGCACACCAAAGCCGCACCCGGCTCGGCAGGCGAACTCGAGGCCGAGCTCACCGCTCACCCCGAACGCCGTGACATGGCACAGGAGTTGACCGCCCGCGCCCTATCCTCGCTCTTCTCGATCCACATCCGCGAGGCGTGCACACCCAACCGAACAGATGCCCTCACCCTGGATTCCTTCGCCGACGAAGGGGGCACGCTTTACGTGGTGGGTGAAGCCATCGAGGATCCACGGACGCAGCCCGGTGCCATGCCTTTGCTCACCGCACTCGTGTCGAGCGTGGTCGAGCGCGGCCGGCGCATGGCCGAACGGTCATCCGCCGGTCGCCTCGACCCACCACTGACCTTGGTACTGGACGATGTCGCCGCGGTGGCTCCGCTTCCCCAGCTCCCGGAGCTGCTCACGCCCGGCACCGAACACCAGGGTCTGGTGACACTGGCCCTGCTCCGCTCGCGGGAGCAGGGCCGCTCGCGCTGGCCGGACGCCGAACTGCCGGTCTAGGCCGCCTGCTTCCCGTACAGCTGGAGAAAGAGCTCGACCCCTTCGCGGACGAGCCGCTCGAAGGCCTCGGGTTCCAACGGCAGCGCGCCCTGCGCCGACTCGATCTGCACGGCGCCCGCAGTGAACAGCGCCCAGTGCCGCGTCGCCCGGTCCGCGTTCTCCTCGTCGATGGCGAGCAGCCCGGCACGGCCGGCCTCGAGCAGGTGCTCCCGCAGCGCCGCCCGCGTCGCCTTCGGCCCGATCCGCTGCCACTCCCGCAGTACGTCGAGCGGCAGCCGGTTCGCCTCGGCGACGATCTGCCGTACGAGGGCGAAGTGCTCGGGGTGCGTCTCGGTGCCGCCGACCCACTCGACGGCCAGGTCGTACAGATCCGTAGCGGGGTCGCGGAACTTGTGGAAGTGCCGTTCAAGGAGCGCCTGTTGGGCCGTGGTCACCGCGACGGAGCTGTCCATCAGGACCGCGCGGAACAGCCCTTCCTTGTCGCCGAAGTGGTTGTAGAGCGTACGGCTGGAGACCCCGGCCTCCGCAGCGATCGCGTCGATGCTCGCCCGCGTGTAGCCGTCGCGCCCGAAGACGGCACGGGCGCCCTTCAGGATCGCCTGCCGCTTCTCCAACATCCCCTTACGCAAAGGCTTTTGCCTGGTTCCACCCTGATTCACCACGCCAAACCTCAACCTAGCTTGACCCGAAAATTACAATGACCGTTGTAATAACTACAACGCTCGTTGTAGCTTATCGCCATGGCAACCGCAGCGCACACCCCGGCGCACAGGGGCAGGACCACTCTGGCCGTCGTCCTCCTCGGCCTCTTCACCCTCCCGATGGCCATGTCCGGCACCACCGTCGCCCTGCCGAGCATCGGCGCCGACCTCGACGCGAGCGGCGGGGCCCTCAACTGGGTGGTGACCGGCTACTTCCTCGCCGCCTCCTCCTTCATGCTCGTGGCCGGTTCGCTCGGCGACCTCTACGGCCGCCGCCGGCTCTTCTCGCTCGGCGCGCTCCTCTACACCGTCAGCACCGTCGCCTCGGCCGCCGCCCAGAACATCCTGCTGCTCGACATCGCCCGCATCATGGTGGGCATCGGCGCGGCCGGCGTGATGGCCACCGGCACCGCGCTGCTCGCCACGATCTTCGAAGGGCCCGCCCGCACCAAGGCGTTCGCGCTGGCCGGCACCACGGGATCCGTCGGCCTCTCGCTCGGGCCGACCGTCTCCGGTTCGATCGTGGACGCCCTCGGCTGGCGCACCACCTTCCTCGCCTACGCGGCCGTGGGCGCCGTGATCCTCGTCGGCTCGGTCGTCCTGCCGGACGCGCGGGCCGCCGTACGCCCGAAGGTCGACAAGGCGGGAGCCGCCACTTTCATCTCCGGTCTCGCCCTCACCCTCTTCGCGATCACCCAGGGTCCGCAGCAGGGCTGGGGGTCACTCGCCACCCTGCTGCCGCTGGCCCTCGGACTCGGGCTGCTCGTCACGTTCGTACGCCTCGAGCGACGGCTCGCGGCCGCGGGCGGCCGGCCCATCCTCGACATCTCCCTGACCGGCAACCGCAAGTTCATCGCCTGGCCCCTCGGCTCCTTCGCGCTCGGCGCGGGCACCGGGGCGGCCATGGTCTTCCTGCCCACGTACCTGCAAGGGACCAGCGGGTTCAGCGCACGGGAAGCCGGACTCGTGCTGCTCTTCCTGAGCGTCCCGATGGCCGTGCTGCCCCAGGTCGGCGCGCGGCTGGTCAACCGCGGTGTGACCGTGCGCACGCTGCTCCTGACCTCCCTGCTCCTGATCGCCGCGGGCAATATCTGGCTCGGCGCCGTCCTGCACCCGGGGATGGGCACCGCCCCGCTCGCCGCCCCGGTCCTGGTCCTCGGCGCCGCCACCGGGCTCTCCTTCGGCATCATCGACGCCCAGGCGCTCACCGCGGTCGACTCCTCCCGTACGGGAATGGCCTCGGGCTTCCTCAACACGGTCCGGGGCGGCACCGGCGCGGTGATGCTCACGGTCTTCGGCGCCCTGCTGCTCGCGCTGCTCGAAGCGCGGGCCGGCTCACCCGAGGCGGCCGGGCGGATCTCGTCGGGGGTGGCCCAGGAGGCCCTACAGGCCGAGCAGTTCAGCGAGTCGATGCGGCTCGGGCTGTGGGCGGTGGCCGCTCTCGTGGCCGTACTCGCGCTGGCCGTGGCGGCGCTGACCCGGACGGGCACACGGCCCGGCGCCCGGAGCACCGACCGTACGAACACCGACCCGGCACCGCTGGCGAAACCCACAACACTGCAGACTCGCTGATCGCCCCTCGCTTCAACTGTCCGTATATCGAACACACTTGACCAAGAGGAGTTCCCGCCATGTCCACCATGTCCACCACGCCCTACCGCCTCGCCGTGATCGTCGGCTCCACCCGTGAGGGCCGCTTCGGACCGACGGTCGGCCAGTGGTTCACCGCGCTCGCCGAGCAGCACTCCGGCGCCGAGCTCGACGTGATCGATGTCGCCGGCCTGGAGCTGCCGGCCTGCCACCCCGACTGGGGTACGGAGCGCACCCCGGCCCTGGTGGAGCTGGCCGCGCGGGTCGAGGCCGCGGACGCCTACGTGGTGGTCACCCCCGAGTACAACCACAGCTACCCGGCCCAGCTGAAGCACTTCATCGACCTGCACCGCACCGAGTGGAACGCCAAGCCGGTCGGCTTCGTCTCGTACGGCGGTGTCTCCGGCGGTCTGCGCGCCGTCGAGCACCTGCGCCAGGTCTTCGCCGAGGTGCACTGCGTGACCATCCGCGACGGCGTCAGCTTCCACCAGGCCTGGGACCACTTCGGCGAGGACGGCAAGGCGCACGACCCGCAGGGTGCGGCGGGCGCGGCCAAGACCATGCTGGACCAGCTGGACTGGTGGGCCCGGACGCTCCGCGCGGGCCGCGCGGAGCGTCCGTACAACTAAGGCCTGCGCTGTGGCTTCCGCTGTGGCCTGCACTGTGGCTTCCGCTGTGGCCTGCACTGTGGCTTGCGCTATGGCTTGCTGAGCACCATTTCGTACTCCAGCTTCGAGGGGTCGGCCTGCAAAGGGACGACCCCTCCGCTGCGTTCGAAGCCGATCTTCTTGTACGCGGCCTGCGCCCGGTGGTTGTCCTGGTGGACGAACAGCCGCGCCCTCTCGACACCCTCGACCGACCAGGACCACTCGGCGGCGGCCTCGAACAGCCGCTGCACAAGACCGCTGCCCCGGTGGTCGTGGTGCACGTAGACACCCACGAAGTGCGTACCGGTCACCGGCATCTCGGTGCCGAAGAAGTCCTCGGTCCCCGCACGCTCCACGATCGCCACCGTCGCCCCGACCCAGCTGCCGTCCGCCGCGACGGCCACGAACTGCCGCCCGTCCGTGCCGTGGGAATTGCCCGCCGCACGCTCCTGCCAGAAACTGTCGGGGCGCCCGAGCGCCGCCTCGTACGTCTCCAAGTAGGCGATGGGTGCGGCCGGGTCCTGCAGCGCGAGCAACCGCAGTTCCTTGACCTGCTGCCATTCCTCGGCCCGTACGGGGCGTATCTCATAGCTCATACGGAGATCGTCGCCGCAGCTCCGTGCGGACCGCAAGCGGGTATCACGCATGCGTCCCCGAGCAGGTATCACGCACCCGTCGTACCCGGGTACTACGCGCACGGCGAAGTTCCCGTCCCCGGTCCGACGGAACGACGGCTCGCGCTCCTTAGCGTCGTAGACATGATTCGAGCCAACGGACTCACCAAGAAGTACGGCGACAAGACCGTCGTCGACGACCTGAGCTTCGAGGTCAAGCCCGGCACCGTCACCGGCTTCCTCGGCCCCAACGGAGCCGGCAAGTCCACCACGATGCGGATGCTGCTCGGCCTCGACGCCCCGACCCGCGGCACCGCCACCCTCGGCGGCCGCTCCTACGCGGGCCACGCCGCCCCGCTCACCGAGGTCGGCGCCCTCCTCGAGGCCCGCTCGGTCCACCCCGGCCGCAGCGCCCGCAACCACTTGATCGCCCTGGCCCTCACCCATGGCATCCCGGGCTCCCGCGTCGACCACGTACTCGACCTGGCCGGCATCACCGAGGTCGCGGGCAAGCGCGTCAAGGGTTTCTCGCTCGGCATGGGCCAGCGCCTGGGCATCGCGGCCGCGCTGCTCGGCGACCCGGCCACGGTGATCCTCGACGAGCCGGTCAACGGCCTCGACCCCGAGGGCGTCCTGTGGATCCGCAACCTCCTCAAGTCCCTTGCCGCGGAAGGCCGTACGGTCCTGGTCTCCTCGCACCTGATGAGCGAGATGGCCCTGACGGCCGACCACCTGGTCATCATCGGCCGCGGCAAGCTCCTCGCGGACACCACGGTGGATTCCTTCGTACGGGAAGCAGGCGCCGGAGCCGTCAAGGTGGTCACGCCCTCGGCCACGGAACTCGCCGCGCTCCTGGCGGGCCCTTCCGTGACGGTCACCAGCGACAGCCCCGGCACGCTGGACGTGCGCGGCACGGACGCCGAGCAGATCGGCCGCACCGCCGCCGCCCACGGCATCCCCCTCTTCGAACTCACCCCGCGCGCCGCCTCGTTGGAGCAGGCCTTCATGGACCTGACCCGCGACTCGGTCGAGTACAACGCCACTGTGATCTCCGAGACCTCCGTGAAGGGACACGCAGCATGAGCACCGCCACGATCGCCCGGCCGGCCCGCACCACGTCCTCCTACGCCGTGACGTCCGCCCGGGTGCTGCGCTCCGAATGGCACAAGTTCTGGACGGTCCGCTCCACCTGGATCACGCTGCTCTCCTCGGCAGTCATGATCATCGGCCTCGGGCTGCTTGTCTCCGCCAACTACGACACGGGCAACCGGGAGTTCGTCGACCCGATCGGGATCGGTCTGGCGGGCACGCAGATCGCCCAGATCTCCCTGCCGGTCCTCGGTGTCCTGATGATCGCGGGCGAGTACACGAGCGGCATGATCCGCGCCTCGCTCACCGCGGTGCCCAAGCGGGTGCCCGTCCTGTGGTCGAAGGCCGCCGTCCTCGCGGCCATCGTCTTCCCGCTGACCCTGGTGACCTGCCTGATCGCCTACCCGCTGGGGCAGGTCTTCCTGGCCGGCACCGACCAGGAGGCCGCCCTCACCGACCCGGGCGTCCTCACCTCCCTCCTGGGGGTGGCCGCCGGCATCACGGCCCTGTCGGTCTTCGCGCTCGGGCTCGGCGCCGTGCTCCGCTCGGTCGCGGGCGGCATCTCGGCCTTCGTCGGCGGCGTCATGATCCTGCCCGAGGTCGTCTCCATGATCCCCGTCGACGCCGTGGACACCGCGATCGAGTACTTCCCGGTGCAGGCCGCGGGCAACGTGGGCGCCCTCGACACCATCGCGGGCGCGCCCTCGCCGGCCGCGTCCCTGATCGCCCTGGTGCTGTGGGCGGTCGGCTCGGTGGCCGTCGCCGCGCTCTTCCTCAAGCGACGGGACGTATGACCTGCCGTGACGGAGGATGATCCCGTGACCGATCAGCAGAGAGGGGGCGTCCGCGCCGCGGACGCCCTCTCGTCCACCCGCCCGCTGCAGCAACTCCTGCAGCGCATCCGCGTCTTCGACCGGCGCAGGCCGTGGGTGTGGGACCTCGTCGTCACGGTGTTCTGGGTCGGTGCCGCACTCACCGATTACGCGAGCAGCGGCTGGCGCATGATCGCCCAGAACCTGAACGTGCCGGACTGGCAGCTCCTCGTCCTCAGCCTGGGTTTCACGATCCCGCTCTACTGGCGCCGCCGCCACCCCATGGCCGTCCTCCTCGCGACAGCACCCTTCGCGCTGGCCAACGGCTGGACGGGGGCCATCCTCCAGGCCCACTTCGCCCAGCTCATCGCGGTGTTCAACCTGGCCGTGCACCGCCCGCTCAAGCAGCTCGTCCCCGCCGCCGCGGTGGTCCTCCTCCCCTTGGTCCCCGGGGCCCTGCGCTATCCACTCGCGGCCTGGGACGGCTCGTTCGGCCCCGCGGTCTGGGGCTTCATCCTCACCGCGCTCCTCGGCATCGCGGTCCGCTCCCGTATGGAGCACCTCGCCTCGCTCGTCGAGCACGCGCGCCGGCTCGAGATCGAACGCGACCAGCAGGCCCAACTCGCCGCCGCCACCGAACGCACCCGTATCGCCCGCGAGATGCACGACATCATCGGCCACAACCTCTCGGTCATCACGGGCCTGGCAGACGGCGGCGCGTACGCGGCTCGCAAGAACCCCGAGCGTGCGGTGCAGGCCCTGGAGGCCATCGGCACCACCAGCCGCGGGGCCCTGACCGAACTGCGCCGGCTCCTGGACGTCCTGCGCGAGGAGTCCCCCGCCGCCGAACTGGCCCCCGCACCGGCCCTCTCCGACCTCGACTCCCTCATCGAGGGCGTACGTTCGGCAGGACTCCCCGTCCGTACGACGGTCGAGGGCTCACCGGCCGCACTGCCCCCTGGCATGGAGCTGTCGGTCTACCGCGTCATCCAGGAAGCCCTCACCAACACCCTGAAGCACGGCGGCCCTTCGGCGACCTCCGAGGTACTCGTCTCGTACGCGGCCGACGCGGTCACGGTGACCGTCACGGACACCGGCCGCGGAGGCGCACCTGATCCCGACGGGACCGGCCGTGGACTGGCCGGGATGCGGGAGCGAACAGCCCTCTATCAGGGCACACTTGAGGCCGGACCCCGGCAGGCCGGCGGCTGGCGGGTCCGTCTCCGCATGCCGATCCCGCCCTCGCTTCCGTCCCTGTCTCAGTCCCCGGAAGGCCCCACTCCGTGACGACCGTGCTCATCGTCGACGACCAGCCCATGCAGCGCTTCGGCTTCCGCATGCTCCTGGAGAGCCAGGACGACCTGACGGTCGCGGGCGAGGCGTCCAACGGCGCCGAGGCGGTCCGCCTGGTCTCCGAACTCCGCCCGGACGTCGCCCTGATGGACATCCGTATGCCGGGCCTCGACGGCATCGAGGCGACCCGCCGTATCGTCGCGGCCGGCGACCGCACCCGGGTCCTGATCCTCACGACGTTCGACCTGGACGAGTACGCGTACGCGGGTCTGCGGGCCGGAGCCTCGGGCTTCCTGGTCAAGGACGCCCAGCCCGAGGAACTCCTCGCCGGCATCCGCGCCGTGGCCTCGGGGGACGCGGTGGTCGCCCCGAGCCTCACACGCCGGCTCCTCGACGCGTACGCGGAGAAGCTGCCGAAGCCGGGCGAGCCGGAAGCGGCCGCCCAGGACTCCCGCATCACTCAACTCACCGACCGGGAAAGGGAGATCCTCACGGTCATCGGCCAGGGCTGGACCAACTCGGAGATCGCGGAACGCTTCCACCTCGCGGAGTCGACGGTGAAGACCCACGTGGGCCGCATCCTGGCGAAGACGGGGGCACGGGACCGGGTCCAAGCGGTGATCCTCGCTTATGACACCCGTTTGGTGAAGCCTTCCTGAAGCGAGTGCAGAAACACAAAAAGGCCCCCGCACAAAGTGCGGGGGCCTTTTCTTTAAAATTAGTTCGGCGGCGTCCTACTCTCCCACAGGGTCCCCCCTGCAGTACCATCGGCGCTGTGAGGCTTAGCTTCCGGGTTCGGAATGTAACCGGGCGTTTCCCTCACGCTATGACCACCGAAACACTATGAAATTCTGAACCGATGCCTCAACCCTCCTGTGGCCCAGGACGGGAGGCGTGTTGTTCATTATTTCAGAACCAACACAGTGGACGCGAGCAACTGAGGACAAGCCCTCGGCCTATTAGTACCGGTCAGCTCCACCCTTTACAGGGCTTCCACATCCGGCCTATCAACCCAGTCGTCTACTGGGAGCCTTAACCCCTCAAAGGGGGTGGGAATACTCATCTCGAAGCAGGCTT
>NZ_JBEPEW010000010.1:0-99891 GCF_040300965.1 Streptomyces mesophilus
CGCCGGCCGGGTCCGGGCGGCGGCGCAAGCTGGGTACGCCGCCGGACCCGAAGCCCGCGCAGGAAGCCGTGGCGGATCCGCGTACGCAGGAGTCCGCGGCCGGTCCCCGTACGCAGGAGTCCGTCCCGGACCCGCGGCGCGCGGACGCTTCCGTACAGCAGGAGACCCCCGCGCCGCAGCAGGAGGCCGCGGCCCCCGCCGTATCGCAGCCTCTGCCGCCCGCGCAGCCGGACCGCAGCGAGGGCCGGGGACGGTCGTACGCGATAGACGCACCCGCCGACGGCGCCGAGGGGCCGCAGGCGCTCGACGGTCCCGGCGGTGCGGTCGAGGTGGCGAACCAGCCGCAGCCTCTGCCGCTCGACGACGAGTTGCCGCCCGAGCCGCTGGACAATCCGCGCCGGCTCCTGGTGTGGCCCGCGCCCGATGTCTCCACGCAGCAGGCACTGAGCGACCGCGGCTACCGGCCCGTGATCGTGCACTCCCGCGAGGAGGTCGACGCGCAGATCGCGGCGTTCCCCGCCGCGCTGTTCGTCGACCCGCTGACCGGGCCGATCACGCGGACCGCGCTGCAGGCGCTGCGTCAGGCGGCGGTCGCGGCCGAGGTGCCGGTCCTGGTGACGGCCGGGCTCGGGCAGGCCTCGCGGGAGGCGGCGTACGGCGCCGATCCCGCCGTACTGCTCAAGGCACTTGCCCCGCGCGACAGCGAGCAGCATCCGCCGCGGGTCCTCCTGATCGAGGAGCACGAGGAGATCGCGCTCGCCCTGACGGCCTCGCTCGAACGGCGCGGGATGCAGGTGGCGCGGGCCGCTTCGGATGCCGACGCGGTGACGCTCGCGACGCAGATGCGCCCGAATCTGGTGGTGATGGACCTCATGCAGGTACGTCGCCGGCGCGCCGGGATCGTCGACTGGCTGCGGGCGAACGGGCAGCTCAACCGCACCCCGCTCGTGGTCTACACGGCGGCCGTCGACCAGTCGGATCTGCCGAAGCTGGCGTCGGGGGAGACGGTGCTCTTCCTGGCGGAGCGGTCGACGAGTGTCGAGGTGCAGACGCGGATCGTGGATCTGCTGGCGAAGATCGGCACCAACTGACGCAGGGAACACCGACTGGCATACGGAAAGGGGCGGGCCCGGTGATCCGGGTCCGCCCCTTCGCGTTGCTGACCGTCGGGGACCGTCAGCCGAGCTCTACGACATCCAGCTCGTTCTCGGCGTACTGCTTCCGGATGACCTTCTTGTCGAACTTGCCGACGCTCGTCTTCGGCACCGCCTCCACGATCGACCACCGCTCCGGCAGCTGCCACTTGGCGATCTTCGTGGCCAGGAACTCCTTGAGCTGCGCGAAGTCCGTGGTCGCGCCTTCCTTCAACACCACGGTGGCGAGCGGCCGTTCGCCCCACTTCTTGTCGGGGACGGCGACGACCGCGGCCTCGGCGACCTCGGGGTGCGACATCAGGGCGTTCTCGAGCTCGACGGACGAGATCCACTCGCCGCCGGACTTGATGACGTCCTTCGCGCGGTCGGTCAGGGTCAGGTAGCCGTCGGAGCTGATGACGCCGACGTCGCCGGTCTTGAGCCAGCCGTCCTCGCTGAACTTGTCCTCGGGCTTGAAGTTCTCGCCCGCGGCGCCGCCGTAGTAGGAGCCCGCGATCCAGGGCCCGCGCACCTCGAGCTCACCGGCCGACTGCCCGTCCCACGGCAGGTGTTCGCCGGCCGGGCCGACCAGGCGCGCCTCGACACCCGCGGGGAAACGGCCCTGCGTGAGGCGGTACGCCATCTCCTCCTCCGTGCCGACCACATGGGCCGGCGGGCGGGCGACGGTGCCGAGCGGCGAGGTCTCCGTCATGCCCCAGGCGTGGCAGACGGTGGCGCCGAGCTTGTCGAAGGCCTCCATCAGGGCGGGCGGACAGGCCGAGCCGCCGATGGTCACCTGCTTCATACAGCTGATGTCACGGGGGTTCTGCTGGAGTTCGCCGAGCAGGCCCTGCCAGATGGTGGGCACGGCGGCGGCGTGTGTGGGCTGCTCGCGCTCGATCATCTCGGCGAGCGGGGCGGGCTGCAGGAAGCGGTCCGGCATCAGCATGTTCACGCCGGTCATGAAGACACCGTGCGGCAGTCCCCAGGCGTTGACGTGGAACTGGGGGACCACGATGAGGCTGGTGTCCCGGTCGGTGAGGCCCATCGACTGCGCCATGTTGACCTGCATCGAGTGCAGGTAGATGGAACGGTGCGAGTAGACGACGCCCTTGGGGTCGCCGGTGGTGCCGGAGGTGTAGCACATGGCCGCGGCCTGGCGTTCGTCGATCTCCGGCCAGTCGTACGAGGTCGGCTTCCCGGCGAGCAGCTCCTCGTACTCGTGCACCTGGACGCTCGCCCCGTCGAGGAGCGAACGGTCGCCCGGTCCGCTGACGACGACATGCTCGATGGGCGCGAGATGCGGCAGGAGCGGGGCGAGCAGGGGGAGCAGGGAGCCGTTCACGAGGACGACGCGGTCGGCCGCGTGGTTCACGATCCACGCCAACTGCTCGGGGGGAAGCCGCAGGTTGAGCGTGTGCAGCACGGCGCCCATGGAGGGGATGGCGAAGTACGCCTCGACGTGTTCGGCGTTGTTCCACATCAGTGTGGCCACGCGCTCGTCCCCGCGGACCCCGAGGTCGTCGTGGAGGGCGTGGGCCAGCTGGGCGGTGCGAGCACCGATCTCGGCGAAGGAGCGGCGGTGCGGCTCGGCCTCGCCGGTCCAGGTCGTGACCTGGGACGTGCCGTGGATGGTCGACCCGTGCATGAGGAGACGGGTCACGGTCAGCGGTACGTCCTGCATCGTGCTCAGCACGGCGTCCTCCCGGTGGGCGCTACGGAGCAGTAGGGTTGCGCCGATTCTCACCGCATACCCGCTGGTATGTCACTAGTAGCGGGGATGATCGATCAGCCGGGAAGGTTTCGCGTACCTGCGATGGCGCCGGTTACGGCACCTGCCTGTGCACCTGTGACGGCACTGCCAAGGCGCCGGCGGGTCCTGCTGCGGCACCGGCTGCGGCACCTGTGAGATCACCGTACGGGCGTCAGTTCCGGGTCCTCGCGCAGCTTGCCGAGCGCCCGTGAGACCGCGCTCTTGACCGTGCCGATCGAGACGCCGAGCACCTCGGCGGTCTGGGCCTCGCTGAGATCCTCGTAGTAGCGCAGGACGACCATGGAGCGCTGCCGGTCGGGCAGTTTCATGATCGCGCGCCACATCGCGTCCTTGAGCGCCTGCTGTTCGGCGGGGTCGGCCACCGGCACCGGGTCGGGCTCGGGCAGCTCGTCGCAGGCGAACTCGTCGACCTTGCGCTTGCGCCACTGCGAGGTACGGGTGTTGAGCAGGGCGCGGCGGACATAGCCGTCGAGGGCGCGATGGTCCTCGATGCGCTCCCAGGCGACATACGTCTTGGTCAGCGCGGTCTGCAGCAGATCCTCGGCGTCCGACGGGTTCGACGTCAGCGAGCGAGCGGTGCGCAGCAGGACCGGCTGGCGGGCCTGCACATACGAGGCGAAGCTCGGGTACGCGTGTGCGGCCTGCGTCGCGGCGGCCTTCACGGTGGACGACCGCGCGGAACCCCTCGCCGGCTGCGCCGTCCTGGTGGCCTTCACGGCTCCCAGTCCGGCGGGCTTCGATGCGCTGGTGCACACGGGTGTGGTCATGGCTCCACGCTAGAAGCGCCCCCTACCCCCGCGGATCGGCCGCAGGGCCTGAAGCCTTGTCCGCCTCAGGTTGTAGGACGGGGGCTACCTCCACCTCCTGAGGGTGGAGGGAGCGATGAACGTCCCCTCGGGGTCATACCTGAGACAGAGGCGGTACGGCGGCGGGCGGGGGTGGCGGGTCCGGCCGGCCGGGGTCGCGGGTCCGGTGGGCGGGGGTGGCGGGTCCGGCCGGCCGGTGTCGCGGGTCCGGTGGGCGGCTGTCCGGGGCGGCGTCAGCGGAGGACCTGTCCGGGGCGGCGTCAGCGGAGGACCGCGACCGGTGCGTTCACCAGATTGCGGTCGACCTCCATCGCGTGGCCGCCGTACTTCTCCTTCTTCGGGCCCCGGTACTGATGGATGCTCGCCCCGCGCCACGCCTGCGGGCTCACGCCGGGGATGGGGTGCGCGCGGGGCTTGCCGTTCCAGCGCGCGTACCAGAGGGCCCCCGGCAGATCGCCGTATCCGGCCTTGCGGGCGCGCTCCATGTGCCAGATGCCGGAGCTGAGGCTGGAGTAGAAGCCGGGCACATAACCCTGCCCGCGTACCGCGCGGTTCCAGCCCCGCACGAAGGTCAGCGTGGGCTTGCGGCACTGCCACTTCGCCATCGAGTAGTTCTCGATGTCGAGGTAGAGCGCGCTGCCCCGCTTCATTCCGTACGCCTTGGCGCGGCGGACCGCGTCCAGGCCCTCCTTGCGGCCCTGGCCCCAGGCGTCGCGCCCGATCCTGACCTTCTTCTTGTGCGGGACCAGGACGCACGGCGACTGCGAGCCGACGTACACCGGGAGCACGCTCCAGCCCATCCGGTCGACCTGCCGCAGCCAGCTCGCCGACAGGTGCGGCTGCTTCTTGCAGAAACGCCCGCGTCCGCCGAAGTACACGGCCACACCCCGGAAGTTCGACTTCCGCCAGGCCGACATGGTGCGCAGGGGCGGGGTCGTACAGGTGTCGAAGGCCCAGCCGCGGAAGACCTTGCCGCGCGCGGCGCCGCGGTGCTCGGGCGTCGGCACCGCCGCGGAGGGTGCGGTGAGCGTGGTCAGGGCCACCAGGACCAGTAGTCCAATGATCAGCTTGGGAGTGCGCATGCACCGAGTGAAGGGCCGTACCGGTGCCCCGCCCCGGGGACACGCCCCGGGACGGGAAAGGTTCAGCCGTCCGCCCCGGAGATCGGTTGTCCGCCTCCGGGATCAGGCGTCCACCTACGGGATCAGGCGTCCGCCTCCCGTGGATCAGCCGTCCGCCCCCAGGACCAGGCCCGAGGTCGGCACCCCGGTCCCCGCCGTCACCAGCACGTTCGACGCCCCCGGTATCTGGTTCACCGAGGAGCCGCGCAGCTGGCGCACGCCCTCCGCGATCCCGTTCATCCCGTGCAGATACGCCTCGCCGAGCTGCCCGCCATGGGTGTTGACCGGCAGCCGTTCCTCGGCCATGAAGTCAGCCGCCTCACCCGGCTTGCAGAAGCCGAACTCCTCCAGCTGCATCAGCACGAACGGAGTGAAGTGGTCGTAGAGGATCCCGACGTCGATCTCCTCGGGCCGCAGACCGGACGTCCGCCACAACTGCCGGGCCACCACGCTCATTTCGGGCAGTCCGGTCAGATCGTCCCGGTAGAAGCTGGTCATGGCCTCCTGCTTGCGGCCCGCTCCCTGTGCGGCCGCCGTGATCACGGCCGGCGTGTGCCGCAGCTCCCGGGCGCGCTCCACGCTGGTGACCACGATCGCCTGGCCACCGTCGGTCTCCTGGCAGCAGTCGAGCAGCCGCAGCGGTTCGACGATCCAGCGGGACGCGGCGTGGTCGGCCAGGGTGATCGGCTTCCCGTAGAAGTACGCGGCCGGATTGTTCGCCGCGTACTTGCGGTCGGTGACGGCCACATGCCCGAAGGCCTCCGGCGTCAGCCCGTACGTATGGAGGTAGCGCTGTGCCGCCATCGCCACCCAGGACGCGGGCGTGAGCAGCCCGAACGGGAGCGACCAGCCGAGCGCAGCACCCTCCGCCGACGGTTCGCGCTGCTGGACCCCGGAGCCGAAGCGCCGCCCGGAGCGTTCGTTGAACGCCCGGTAGCAGACCACTACTTCGGCCACCCCGCTCGCCACCGCGAGCGCCGCCTGCTGGACGGTCGCGCAGGCCGCTCCGCCGCCGTAGTGGATCCGCGAGAAGAAGGAGAGGTCGCCGATCCCTGCCGCCTGGGCGACGGTGATCTCCGGGTTGGTGTCCATGGTGAAGGTGACCATGCCGTCGACGTCGGCGGGTGTGAGCCCGGCGTCGTCGAGGGCGGCTCGCACGGCCTCCACGGCGAGCTTGAGCTCGCTGCGCCCGGAGTCCTTGGAGAACTCCGTCGCACCGATCCCCGCGATCGCCGCCTTGCCGCCGAGGCTGTCCCTGTTGCGGACGCTCATGATGCCTCCCCGCCGAAGTCCCCAGCGATGTCCCCGCCGTTGTCCCCAGCGGTCCCCCCGCCGATGGACACGGTGACCGTGCCGGTCACGTGCTTGCCGATGCCGTTGGCCCCGGCCACCGCGACCTGCGCCGTGCCCTCCTCGGCGGAGACGGAGGTGACCTTTCCGGTCAACACCATGGTGTCACCCGGGTAGTTGGGCGCACCGAGCCGTATCGCGACCTTGCGCAGCACGGCACCCGGCCCGAAGTGGTCGGTGATGTAGCGGCCGACCAGGCCGTTGGTGGTGAGGATGTTCATGAAGATGTCGGGGGAGCCCTTGGCCTTCGCGAGCTCCGCGTCGTGGTGCACGTCCTGGTAGTCGCGCGAGGCGATGGCACCCGCGACGATCAGGGTGCGGGTGATCGGCACTTCGAGCGCCGGCAGCTCGTCACCGGGCGCCCACGTACGTACGTCTGCTGCACTCATCGGGCACCCTCCCCCTTCCGTACGGCACTCATCGGGCACCCTCCCCCGCGGGCGCCGGGCCCGCGATCAACTCACCGAGCTCGGCGAGGACTTCCGCCCCGCACCCCAGATAGGCCGCGGTCTGCCGCCCCCACAGGAAGTGCCGGTGCACGGGGTGGTCCAGGTCCGCGCCCATGCCGCCGTGCAGATGCTGTCCTGCGTGCACCACCCGAGTGCCGGCCTCGGCCGCCCACCAGGCCGCGGTCAGCGCGGCCTCCCGGTAGCCGAGCAGCTCGTCCCTGCGCCAGGCGGCCTCATAGGCGGTCACCTTGATCGCCTCGGTGTCCATGTACGCGTCGGCCGCCCGCAGCAGCACAGCCTGCTTGGCGGCGAGCGGTTTGCCGAACTGCTCGCGTACGGAGGTGTATTCGACCGCACGCGCAAGCGACCCCGCGCACACCCCGGCCTGCACGCCCGCGAAGGCGGTCCGCGCATCGGCGAGCACCCGCTCGTAGGCCCCTTCCCCGCCGATCCGCTCGCCGGGTGTCCGGTCGAGCAGCAACCGCCCGCCCGACCACGGCGCGGTCAGCTCGACGTCCTCGACCCGGGCGTCCGCCACCCGCACCATCCACAGGGTGTGGTCGGCGGCGGCGACCAGGACATGGGTGGCATCGCGCAGCCACGGCACCCAGACCACCTCGCCGGACAGTCGCGATGCCTCGGCCCGTACGCCGGAAGCGGCCGGGAACGCGCCCGTCGCCACCGCCGAACCGTCCTCGAACCCCGGCAGCAGCCGCCCCCGCTGCTCATCCGTGCCATGCGTGTCGACCGCCAGTAGCCCGTACACACAGGTCGCCGCGAACGGCACCTGTGCCGTGGTCCGCCCCTGCTCCTCCAGGAGCAGGACGAGGCCGAGCAGCCCGATGTCCCGTACGGCACCGATCAGCCCGGACGACCCGAGCGCCTTCCACAACTCGGCGTCCGTGCCCTGCCCATGCGCCGCGAGCCGCTCCGGTGTCGAGAGATCTCCGAAGATCTGCGCGGCGAGTTCCCGCGCGGCCGCCTGCTCCTCCGTAGGCGTGAAGTCCATCAGGCCACACTCCCCACGGCCGCGCCGGCTCCGACGGGCCGGAACACGGGCACCTCCAACTCCTCGTCGGTGCGCAGGAATTCCAGTCGTACGGCCATCCCTATCCGCACCTCGTCATGCGGGACCCCCACCACATTGCTGATCATCCGCACGCCCTCCGCAAGCTCGATCAGACCCACCGCGTACGGGGGATCGAAGGCCGGGAAGGGCGGGTGATGCATCACGACGTAGCTGAAGACCGTGCCCTCCCCGCTCGCCTCGACGGTGTCCCACTCGGCGCCGCCGCAGGAGTTGCACCCGGGCAGCCAGGGGAAGCGCAGCACCGAGCACTCCATGCAGCGCTGGATGAGCACCTTGTGCTCCTCGACGCCCTTCCAGAACCCCGCGTTGTCCCGGTTGACCACGGGACGCGGCCGCCGGGCGGGCTTGCCGTCCTTGGCCGCCGGCTTCTTCGAAGACCGGTCAGCAGGCGCGTACTTGAGGATCCGGAAGCGGTGGGTGCCCGCCAACTCCCCGTTCGCCCGGACATCCATCCGCGTCGTCACGAAGTGGCCGGTCCCCAGCTTGGTCGTCTTCTGCTCGGACACCGACTCGATCACGGCATCGAAGGTGATCTCGTCCCCGACTCTGAGCGGCCGCAGATACTCCTGCTCGCAGTCGGTCGCCACGACCGAGCTGAACCCGGCCTTGTCGAGCAGCCGGAACAGCTCGTCCTGCGCGGCCGACCGCCCCTGGTGCCCGCCGAGCCCGCCCATCGTCCAGGCCTGCAGCATCGTGGGCGGGGCGATGGCATCCGGACCCGTGTACGCCGGGTTCGTATCGCCCATCGCCTCGCACCAGTGCCTGATCATCGGCTCGTTGACCAGGTCACGCCCGACCCCGCCCTCGGCGGCGTGCAGACCCTCATACGCTTTCAACTCCTCGTACAGGCCGTCGCTCACCGCTTCACCCTCCTCATACCGAGCCGCATCGTGGCGACGATCTCCCGCTGCACCTCGCTCACCCCTCCCCCGAAGGTGTTGATCTGGGCCGCCCTGTTCATCCGCTCCAGCTCGCCGTCCCCGAACGCTCCCGGCGACCCGGCGCGGACCGTCCCCGCCTCCCCCGTAATTTCCTGGCACATTCGATACACCTCGACGGCCGATTCGGTTCCCACGAATTTCACGCCGGAGGCATCGCCGGGTGCCAGCGTCCCGGCTCCCACATCCCCCACCAGACGCCAGTTGAGCAGGCGCGTCGCCGCGAGCCGGGCATGCACCTCGGCCAGTCGGGATCGCACCCACGGCAGGTCGATCCGGCGCTCGCCCGTCACCGGATCGGGTGTACGGGCGGACCGCAGCGCCTCCTCGTAGAAGTCCTCGGCCTGCATCCCGATCGCGGCGAGGGCGACGCGTTCGTGGTTGAGCTGGTTGGTGATCAGCCCCCAGCCGCCGTTCTCCTCGCCGACGAGGTTCCCGGCCGGGACGCGGATGCCGTCGTAGTACGTGGCGGAGGTCGAGATGCCGCCCACCGTGTGGATCGGGGTCAGCGAGAAGCCGGGCGCGTCCGTCGGGACGAGGATGATCGATATGCCCTTGTGCTTGGGGGCGTCGGGGTCGGTGCGGCAGGCGAGCCAGATCCAGTCGGCGTTCTGCGCGTTGGACGTGAAGATCTTCTGGCCGTCGATGACCCAACTGTCGCCGTCCCGCACGGCCTTGGTGCGCAGGGAGGCGAGGTCGGTGCCGGCCGAAGGCTCGCTGTAGCCGATGGCGAAGACGATCTCGCCGCTCAGGATGCGCGGCAGGAAGTAGTCCTTCTGTTCCTGTGTCCCGTACTTCATGAGCGTCGGTCCGACGGTGTTCAGCGTCACCATCGACACGGGCGCGCCCGCACGGTACGCCTCGTCGAAGAACACGAACTGCTCGTCGGGGCCGCGCCCTTGGCCCCCGTACTCCTCGGGCCAGCCGAGCCCGAGCCTGCCGTCCGCGCCGATCCGCCTGAGCAGCCGGCGCTGTTCGGCGGGGTCGCCGGCGAGTGCCGTGCGGTCGGGCGGCATCACGTCCCGGAAATACGCACGCAGCTCGGCGCGCAGCTCCTGCTGGCGCTCGGTTGGGGCGAGGTGCACGGCGGCGGCCTCCCTGACCTCGTACGAATGAAGGTTTCTGACTGTCCGTCAGATACCTATCGGTGTCAAGGTGCAGAGAGCCTTCCGGTAGTCGGACGAGGGGCGCCCGGGCAGCCCGGAGCAGAGCCGGAACAGACCGCCCCGGAACACGCCTGCGCGGCGGCACCCTCCGGAAGGTGCCGCCGCGCGAGCCGTTCCCCCATCCCCCTCGGGCCGGCCGAACCGGTCCCGGGGCCTACCAGAGCTCGGTGAAGTTCACCTCGATGTTCTCGTTCGACTGGTGGATGGCCGTGAAGGCCGAGCCGTTCACCTGGGCGTTGTTGTTCTGGTTCGAAGCACCGGAACCGGTCGCCACCTGCTGGTTGGTGGCCGAGTTGCCGTTGTTGTCGTCGCCCACGCCGCTGCCGGAGATGGTGGCCACGCTCGTGTTCGATCCGTCGTCCGCGAACCCGCCGTTGTCGGCCTGTGCGACCCCGGTGAACAGGGCGGCTGCGAGGGGCAGGGCGGCAGCGGCGGCGATGATGCGGGCGGTACGGATGCTTGCCATGTCAATTCCTCCATCGACCGGGCGGACCCGGCGGATCAGAACCGGCTGGGCCGGTAAGTGCGGCTTGTGCCAGGGCAGTTGGCCGACCGCCTTGGCGATGTGCACGACGTCGCGAGATCAGAGTTGCCCAACGAACCCCGGCGAACCACCCCGCAACGGATCTTTCCCTCGCGAGTGTGAGGACAAGTCGATAAACCTGCACGAACCGAAAGTTGCCGCAGGTCAGTGGCGTGCTGACACCTCGGTGAGCACGCCTGCCGTGCGCCGCAAGGGAGGAAGCGTTCCGGCTCCCCACACCTCGACGCCGCCGGACTCACCCGTACGAGGCAGGGATCCCCCCTTCCCTTCTTCGAACACTCGTACGAAAATGAACGCATGGCCACCTTCGACCGGCATGCCACGACCCTGGCCCTCGCCCACGCCCTGTCCGCCGCCGAACGCGGTCTCGCCGTGATCCCGCTCTCCCGCAGCAAGCTCCCCGCGCTGCGCTCCCCGCACCACGAGGACCCCGTGGACGCGCCCCAGTGCCACGGCGAATGCGGCCGCCCCGGACACGGGGTCTACGACGCGAGCACCGACCCCTTCCGTATCCGCGAACTCTTCGCCGCCGCCCCCTGGTCCACGGGGTACGGCATCGCGTGCGGGCTTCCGCCGCACCACCTGATCGGCATCGACCTCGACACGAAGGCGGACACGGACTCCTCGGCGCTCCTGCGCGAGCTGGCCTTACGGCACCTCTTCACGATCCCGCCGACCGTCGTCGTGATGACGCCCAGCGGCGGCCGCCACCTCTGGCTCTCGGGCCCGCCCGACATCGTCGTCCCCAACTCGGCCAGCCGCCTGGCCCCCGGTATCGACGTACGCGGCGCCGGCGGCTATCTCGTCGGCCCGGGCTCCCGCAGCGAACACGGCGTCTACAGCACCGCCCCCGGCACCGCCCACCTGGCGCCCGCCCCCTGCCCGCGCGCCCTGCTGCGCCTCCTCACACCCCCGCCGCGTACGAAGGCGCCGCCTGCGGGCGGCTCGCATCAGGGCCGCGGCCTGGTCCAGTTCGTCCTGGGCGCACGGGTCGGTCAGCGCAACACCCGCCTGTTCTGGGCGGCTTGCCGCGCGTACGAGAACGGCATCGGCGACGATCTGGCCCGCCACCTCACCGACGCGGCGGTCCGCACAGGGCTCACGGAACGCGAGGCGCGCGCCACGATCGCCTCGGCGGCACGGCTCACCGCCGGCCGGGAGGCCTGAGCCGGGCCCACCCCCGCACCCCCTCGCGCGGCCGGTACGCTGTACTGGCTCCGCCCCTGGTGGCGGAGCGAGGTGGGTTGCCCGAGCGGCCTAAGGGAACGGTCTTGAAAACCGTCGTGGCGCAAGTCACCGTGGGTTCAAATCCCACACCCACCGCGGTGGTCCGCGAGGACCGGTTCAGAAGGGGTGTCGCCGAGTCGGCGGCACCCCTTCTGCCTGCCCGGCGGCGCCCCTTCTCCCTGCCCGGCGGCGCCCCTTCTCCCTGCGTACGTGCGTCGCGTGCCGAGTCCGGACGCGCGGGCGATCCGTGGGCCACGCGGGCGAGCAGGCGTTTGCGGCGGAGACGAAGCGCGCATGGCTGAGGGGTTCGCTGAGGCACGACATCCCCCTGGAGGACAGCACGTGAACCCCGTCGTCACTCGTATCGCGACCGTCGGCGCAGGCCTGTTCCTGTGCGCCGTACCGGCACTGCCCGCCGCCGCGGGTCCGCTCCACCCCGGCCCGGCGGACGACCGGCAGCTGCCGCAGCTGACGGCCGAGGCGACCGTACGGACCGTCGCCGCCCAGGAGGAGTTCCGTATGCGCGGAACCGTCCCGACCCTGCCGGCAGGCACCGAAGTGACGCTGCAGCAGCGGCAGAAGAAGGGGTGGGTCAGCCTGCCCGCGACGGTGCGCACCAAGAACGACCTCAGCTACAGCATGCGGGTCAAGCTCGGCATGAAGGGGCCCAACGAGCTGCGCGTCATCGCGTGCACCCGGCCGGAGTCGGACGCCTACACGATGCTCGACACCTCGGTCTGCCACACCTCGGACCCGGTGGCGGTCACGGTGCGCTGACCGGGGACCTGCCGTGCGCGGGCGCCGCTACGGCGGCGGCGCCCGCCTCCCCCGTGCCGTCCGGGACCGGGCCGCCCTCTGCCGTCTTGCCCCTCAGGGTGGTAGGAACGTCAGCGTCCCCGGACCGCGGACCCGCAGGGAGGCACCTCGATGACGTCGAAGCGCTACGAGCGGCTCGCGCGGATCCGGCGCCTGGACCCCGAGCGCGACGCCACACAGATCTACCGCCTGATGGTCGCGTACGAGTTCCCGTGGGACGTCACCCGGGCCCTCGAACTCGCCCTGTACCGCACGTACGCCGTGCCGAGCATCGGCCGACTGCTCGCGGAGACGGCCGAGTTGACGGCCCGTTCGCAGAAACGGTACGACGACACCGCCCTCCTGCTCGACGCCGTGGTGGAGTTCGGCTTCGGATCCGACGAGGGCCGTACGGCCATCCGCCGGATCAACCGGATGCACCGCAGTTACGCCATCACCGACGAGGACATGCGCTATGTCCTGTCCACGTTCGTGGTGATGCCCAAGCGCTGGATCGACACCTACGGCTGGCGCCGGCTCTCGCAGCACGAAACGCTGGCCACGGTCGCGCACTACCGCACCCTCGGCCGGCACATGGGAATCCCCGACATCCCCGCCACCTACGAGGAGTTCGAGCACTGCCTGGACTCCTACGAAGCCACCCACTTCGCGTGGGACGCCCGCTCGCGCGAGGTCTCCGACGCGACGCTCGACCTGATGGCCTCCTGGTATCCGGCCCCGCTCGCACCTCTGTTGCGCACGGGCGTCCTCGCGCTCCTCGACGACCATCTGCTGAGCGCCTTCCGCTACGAGGCCCCGCCCGCCCTCACCCGCACCCTGGTCCGGCGCGCGGTACGCCTGCGCGGCCGCGCGGTGCGGCTGCTCCCGCCGCGCAGGGCACCGCACTTCGCGCGCCAGAACCGCGAGATCAAGGGCTACCCCGACGGCTACCGCATCGAGGACCTGGGGACCTGGCCCCGACCGGGGCTGCGGGGGTGTCCCGTGCACAGCGGCGGGACCGGGTCCGCTCCGGCGCCCTGACACGCCGAAGGCGGACGGCAGTACAGCCGTCCGCCTTCGTACGGAGTCCGCGCAAGGGGGGCGAGGATCAGTCCTCTTCGCCCTTGCTCCCGAGGACCACATCCACCGTGTGCTCCTTGCCGCCCCGCTCATACGTGAGCTTCACGGTGTCGCCCGGCTTGTGGGTCCAGATCTCGCTGATCAGGGTCGGACCGCTGTCGATCGGACGGTCGTCGAGCTTGGTGATCAGGTCGCCCGGCTTGAGTCCTGCCTTGTCGGCGGGGCCGCCCGGCGTGACCGGGTCGGTGCCGCCCGCGCCCTTCTCCGTGATGCGCGCGCCACCGTCGCGGCTGGTCTCGTCGATGGTGACCGAGGCGCCGATCATCGGGTAGGTGGCCTTGCCGTTCTTGATCAGGTCCTGGGCCACGTTCTTCGCCGTGTTGACCGGGATCGCGAAGCCCAGACCGATCGAGCCGGCCTGCTGGCCGCCCATTCCGCTGCCGGCCGACTGGATCGCGGAGTTGATGCCGATGACCGCGCCGCGCGCGTCGAGCAGCGGACCACCCGAGTTGCCCGGGTTGATCGAGGCGTCGGTCTGCAGCGCGCTCATGTACGAGCGGGCGGCGCTGGAGCCGTCGCTGGAGGCGACCGGGCGGTTCTTGGCGGAGACGATGCCCGTCGTCACGGTGTTGGAGAGACCGAACGGCGCACCGATCGCGATCGTCGAGTCCCCGACCGCCACCTTGTCCGAGTCGCCGAGGGCCAGCGGCTTGAGCCCGGAGGCGTTCTTCAGCTTCAGGACGGCCACGTCATAGCCCTGCGCCCGGCCGATCACCTCGGCCTCGTACTTCTTGCCGTTGGAGAACGTCGCCGACAGCTTGCCGCCCTGCGCCGCCGTCGCCACCACGTGGTTGTTGGTGAGGATGTGGCCCTCGCGGTCGTAGACGAAGCCGGTGCCCGTGCCGCCTTCGCCTTCGCCGCCCTGCGCGTCGATGGTCACGACGCTCGGCAGCGCCTTGGCCGCGATGCCCGCGACCGAGCCCGGCTCGCGCTTGAGGTCGGCCGGGGTGTCCGAGGCGGCGACGGTCGTGGAGTCCGTACCGCTGTCGTTGCGCTCGGCGGCCCAGTAGCCGATTCCTCCGCCGACACCGCCCGCGACCAGTGCGGCGGCGAGCGCGGCCGCGACGAGGCCGCCCTTGCGGGACTTGGGGGAGGCCGGGGCCGGCTGATAGGTCGCGCCCCACTCCTGACCGCCACCGCCGTTCGCGTACGCGGGCGTGGCGGGCGGCTGCGGGGGCCAGCCGCCACCGGCGGCGGTCGGCTGCTCATGTCCGGCGGCGGCGTGCGCGTGCTCACCGGGATGGCCCGGGGCACCGGGCTGCCCCGGCGCACCCGCGGCGGTCGGCGCGGCATACGGCGCACCCGAAGGCGCGCTCGCAGCCCCCGCGGGAGCACCCCCCGGAGGAACCGGCGGCAGCTGCGCCGTCTCGCCCGCCTGCACGGGAGGCAGCGGCGCGGTCACGTTCTCATCGGGACGAGGTCCGCCGGGCGCGGCCGCACCAGATGCGGCCCCGTCAGGCGCGGCCGCATCGGTGGCGCCCTTGTCGGACGGTCCCGCGCCGGCGGCGCCTTCCTGCGAAACCGACGGAGGCGCAGGAGGTACGGACGGGGCGGGGGGAACTTCGTTGCCCTCGTTCTCGGTGCTCACAGCTCTACTCCTCGATCCACGGCGTCCGTCAGTATCTTTTCTGCTGGCCGCACTTATGCTCCGCAAGCCTTTCCCACCGGACGTCAGGTCGCCATAAGCCGCACCTGTGTGTCCGTCGCCCATCCTCGGCGGCGGCCGGAACCGGCGCATCCGCTGAGACCCCGTCAGGTCACCCGACGTACGCCACGGGTACCCCGCGAAGTGACACCATGTCGCGGTGACTTCCGCACGAACCCCGCAGCCCTCGGGGCGCGATCCCCGCTCGATCCAGGTCGTCGCCCACCGCGGCGCCTCCGACGAAGCCCCCGAGCACACTCTCGCCGCGTACAAAAAGGCGATCGAGGACGGCGCGGACGCGCTGGAATGCGATGTCCGGCTCACGGCCGACGGACACCTCGTGTGTGTCCACGACCGGCGCGTCAACCGTACGTCAAACGGCCGCGGCGCCGTCTCCGCCCTGGAGCTCGCCGACCTCGCCGCCCTCGACTTCGGCTCCTGGAAGAACAGAGAGGACGGCCCGGAGTGGGAGGACACCTCCGTCCTCACGCTCGAGCGCCTGCTCGAACTGGTCGCGGACGCGGGCCGCCCCGTGGAGATGGCGATCGAGACCAAGCACCCCACGCGCTGGGCGGGCCAGGTCGAGGAGCGGCTGCTGCTCCTGCTCAAGCGCTTCGGCCTGGACGCGCCCAAGACGCCGGCGGATTCTCCGGTACGGGTGATGAGTTTCTCGGCCCGTTCCCTGCACCGGATCCGGGCCGGCGCCCCGACGCTGCCCACCGTGCAGCTGCTGCAGTTCCTCACGCCGCGCACCCGCGACGGCCGGCTTCCCGAAGGGGTGGGGATCGCGGGGCCCGGTATCCGGCTGGTCCGCAACAACCCCTCGTACATCGACAAGCTCCGGCGGGCCGGGCACCAGGTGCACGTATGGACCGTGAACGAGCCGGAGGACGTGGACCTCTGCGTCCGGCTCGGCATCGACGCGATCATCACCAACCGCCCGCGGGCGGTCCTCGAACAGCTCGGCCGGGGCTGAGCAGCTGTTGCCGTGCCCCACCCCGGGCACCAGCCGTCACTCACGCAGAGTGCACCGGCGCGTTCGGACCGTATCCGTTTGACCCGAGTGCGTCATGAGGCCGTCATAACGGTGTCCCGTATGCGGATTGGCCGGTTTCCGGTCCAGGCCATTGGGGCATCCACACCGTGGCGTGGGGCTAAGGAGGTCTCGGGGGTGGCGTTGGTGGTGGCACAGGAGGTGCCGGCGTCGTCGAGCATGGCCGTACCTCATGGTCCTGCAGGCGTAGGACGAGCAAGACACTGCATGCGTGATCAGCTGCGTATCAGCGGCGTATCCGAAGCGGTGATCGACGATGCCGTCCTGATTCTTTCCGAACTGCTCAGCAATGCCTGCCGGCACGGCAGGCCGCTCGAGGACGCCGCGATGGTGGGCGACGGCAATGTGCGGGCGGCATGGCGGCTCGACACATCCGGTCGGCTCACGGTCGAGGTGACGGACGGCGGCGGCCCGACCCGGCCGGTTCCGGCCACACCGTCGGTCACGGCGCGCGGCGGCCGCGGGCTCGGCATCATCGCGGCGCTGTCCGACGAGTGGGGTGTACGGGACGGCACGGCCGGTGAGGTCACGGTGTGGGTCGTACTGACGACGGGGCACCGGCGCGACGACTTCGCTACGCGTGTCACAGGACCGGGCGAGCTGTACGGCGACCTCGGCTGACCCGGTCGCCCGGGCGACCGCCCACGGCATCCGGCGCGCAACGGCTAGGCTCACCGCCGTACCGCCCAAGCCGTGACCGGGAGACGCACGATGGCCAAGAAGCGCCCTCAGACGAAGAAGCCACAGAAGGCGCAGATCACCGATGGCGAGATCCCCGTCGTCGGCGCGCGCGAGCCCTGCCCCTGCAACTCGGGCCGGCGCTACAAGGCCTGTCACGGCCGCGCCGCCGCGCAGGCCGTGACCGAGCTGGTGCACCGCCCGTTCGAGGGTCTGCCCGGCGAGTGCGACTGGGTCGCGCTGCGCGAACTGGTGCCCGCCGCCACGGTGGAGCTCACGCTCAAGGACGGTCTGCCGGAGGGCGTGCCGTCGGTGACGCTCGCGACCGTGCTGCCGATGGCGTGGCCGGGTCTGCGCCGCGAGGACGGCTCGGTCCTGATCGGGCTGCAGAACGACACCTCGTCCGGTGACCTCAGCCGTGACCTCGCCGACATCCTCACCCAGGCGCTCACCACCGAGCCGGGCAACCCGATCGCCGCCCGCCGCACCTCGGGCGACGGGCCCCGGCTGCAGGAACTCCTGGACCCGAAGGGCCCGTTCGAGCCGGTCGTGCACGAGGGCTTCGAGTTCTGGGTGCCGGACGCGGAGAACGCCAACGCGGAGGTCAGCGCCTCCCTGGAGCGGGCCAACGCCGCCGCGATCCCGACCGTGAAGCTCTCGGGCGTGGACGCCGCGTACTGGTGCGAGACCCCGGAGAAGAACCACCTGCGCTGGGTCATGCCGCACCCCGAGGAGAAGCTGCTCGACGCGCTCGCGCGGCTGCACGCGGCCGGCACCTCGAGCCTCGGCGAGAACACGCGCCTGGTGGGCTCGTTCCGTGCGCACGGTCTGATGGTCCCCGTGTGGGATCTGCCGACCGGCATGTCGGCTGCCGATGTCGAAAAGCCCGCCGCCGAGTTCGCCGAGCGCCTCGCCACGGCCCTCGCCGACGAGGCTCCGCTCACCGGCGAGGAGCGCCGCGCCCGTGGCGGCCTCACCAACCGGCAGGTCACGCTGAGCTGACCGGCCGGTCAGTCCGCGACGACTTACTGCGTACGCATCGAGCGATCACCGAGTGATCAGAAATGGCCATTCATGATCGCCGAGAGACACAGGAAAGCCATAGAAAAGGTATGACAACGGTCACAACTCCCGGCCTTCCCCGGTAAATCCCCAGCGGATTGGCCGATACCGGCCGAGATCGAATTTGCGAACAGCAGATCTCTTGTTACCGTTCAAGTAGCCCGGTCGCTGGTGCATCCCCCGTCGCCAGCGACCGGGCCTTTTCATGCCCGCGGCCGGATGTCCGGCCCGGTCGGCCGACAGCCCGCGCTCAACTGCCCGTGGCAGGCGCCGCTCAACTGCCCGTGGCAGGCGCCGCTCAACTGCCCGTGGCAGGCGCCGCATTGCTACCGGAGCGCAGCAGCATCGGGCGGCCCTCACCCAGGCCCTGGTCCTCGCTCCCGTCGGCATCCGCCGGTGCCGCGAACTCCGCCACCGCCGAGTACGCCTCCTGCTCACCCGCCGTCCGCTCACGCGGCGTCTCGCACGCCCCGGGCTCGTCCCCTTCGTCGACGGCGCAGTGCATCTGCACGGTCCGCCCGTCGGGCCCCATCAGCGTGAGCACCGAACTCAGTTCCTCGCCGGTGGCATTGCGGTAGTACGTACGAGCCCATGTGTCCCGGCCCTGGCTCAGCACACAGGTCTGCGCCTCGACGCCCTCGGGGGAGGCGAGTTCGGGACCGCACTGCGCCGCGGTCGTCAGGCCGAGCCCGGACAGCAGGCCGGAGGTCCCAGCCTGCTTCGCCGGCTTCCCGGCCGTGTCGTCCGTCCCGCCGCCGGGACCTGAGACGGGCGCGTCAGCCTTCGCCCGTACGTCCCCGTTCTTCGCCGGCACGTCCGCCTGTACGTCTTCGTCGAAGGATCCCGCCGGACCCGCCGCCGCACCCGCGAGCGGCAGCAGGACCGCGAGCAGCACAACGGCGAGGAGCGCGGACATACGTGCTCGCTGCAACGGACCCACCTGTTCAACTGAACGGCACAACAACGGAGGTGAGCCCGAAGATAGCGACGGCCGGGGGCCCTCAGGCCCCGCGCGCGCCCAAGCCGCCTAGAACTCGGGCGCGCTCACACCCGTATGAGTGAGGGTGTCGATCAGAACATCCACCAGGGCCTCGATGTCCGGCAGCCACGGACTGGCCGAACCGGGCAGCGGGGCACGCTCCCAGCGGACCTCGCCCTGGCCGGTCTCCGAGGGCGGCAGAACGACATAGCCGCCGCTGCCGTGGAAGCGGAGCGAACCGGGCACGTGGTCCCTGGCGTAGAGCAGTTCGCCGAGGTGGGGCATCGAGTACGGCGCGACGAGCAGCGACCAGCGGTCGGGAGTCGCGACGACCGGGCCGACACGGACGCCCTTGCGGTCGAGCACGGCAAGGGAGCGGGCCGCCGCGATGGCCGGCAGGCTCACCGCACTGGGCCCCGGGCCGCCTGTGGCCAGGACGATCGGCGCCGTCGGACGGTTGGTCCACCACCAGCGGACCATCCGCTCATCGCTGGTCGCGGCCAGGATGCCGGGGTCGAAGGGGTGGGCGCCGGGGCTGGCGCAGTCGGGGTCGGGACATGCGCATTGCGGCGATCCCGGCTGCTGCAATCCCACACCGGGGAGCACCGGCCACTGCCAGGTGCTGGCAAAGGTCAGGGCCGCGCTGATCTGGTCAGGCCTCCCACCGGAGCGCTTCGACAGGAGCCTGCGTCGCCTTCCGAGGATCTCGCGCATGAGCGCTCGTTCCTTTCCGTTGAAAACGCAGAGACACTACCGACACTGCGGGCCGCTTCGGACCACTTCGAACATTGCGGACACGTGCGTCACGCTTGGAGCTCGGACTGAGCTACGGATGCTCGTACCTGACTGCAGTTGGTCGTGCCGCACCGCAGATGCATCCATTACAACCATGGCGGTGGGTGGCGTGCGCCTGGCGCTTGCCGCGCCTTGCCTGCCCGAGTGCTTGTCCCGCTTGCGAACCGCCATGAGCCATACGGCCGGAGCACGGCCTTCGCTCTCTAAGACGTATAGGTCCGTCGTCTGGTTCAGAAACAGCGCCAACTGTGGCTGTTCTTCCCCGAGTACGTACCCGTCCCGCCCGCCGTGCCGTCGAACGCAGCCCAGTCGACAGCAATAACGGATTGGTCGGGGCTGTTTTTCGCCAAGTTCCCTTTTTCGTCACAGTTGCCTCGTACACCCCATGGACACCAGGAATCCTCGCAGGACAATGCTGGACATCCCCAGACCAGGGCGTGTAGATGTGGACCTATTGCTGGCGGCGCAGAATGACATGGGGGTTTGCGATGCTATTGAGCAATATGGAACGTCCGGAATACCGGATGCGAACCGCGCCATGAACGCCCCTCACCTTCCGAAAGTGGCCGGAATCGATCCCAGCTCTTCTTCGGTTCCCGCCCCCGCGCACACCCCGGCGCTCCCTTGCGCCCCGACGACCGCCACCCCGGCGGCCGTGATCCAGGACCGGCTCGCCGGCTGGGTCTCCGACCTCACCACGCTCCACGAGCTGACCGAGCGACTGACGCGCACGGCGGTGCTCGAGGACTGCCTTCGCGAACTGCTGCGCGCCGGCGCCGCACTGGTCGGAGCCCGCCGCGGACTCGTCATCCTCGAACCCTCCGACCGGCTCGGCCCCGACACCATGACCGGGCTGGGTCTCGAGCGGGCCGATCTCGGGCATCTGGAGACCGTGCCGCGCGACGCCACCTCGTACGGCCGGCTGCTCGACGGCTCCGGACCGCTCGGCCCCGGCGAATGCGGGATCGCCCAGCCCGACCTGCTCGCCGAGGAGAACCTCGACCCGCGCCACCGCTCGGTCGCCGACCGGCTCGGCTACGCGGCCAGCTATGCCGTGCCGCTCACCTGCGACACGGCAGGCCGGCCGGGAGCGGCGGACCGGCTCGGTGCGGCGGTCTGGCTGTACGACGAGCCGGCCGAGCCCGTGGAGCGCCAGCGCCATCTGATCGGCCTCTACATGCGGTACGCGGGCGAGCACCTGGCCCGTCTGGTCGAGCTCGAACGCGCCCGTACGACCATGGCGACGATCTCCGAGGAACTGCTGCCGAGCCGGCTCCCCCGGGTCGCCGGCGTCCAGCTCGCCGCCCGGCACCGCACCGGGCCGCGCGGCGGCGGCGACTGGTACGACGCGCTGCCGCTGCCGGAGGGCGCGCTCGGGCTCGCGGTCGGGTCCGTGACCGGGGCAGGACCCAGCGCGGTCGCGGCGATGGGACGGCTGCGGGCGTCCCTGCGGGCGTACGCCGTGATGGAGGGCGAGGACCCCGTCGCGGTGCTCTCCGATCTCGAACTGCTGCTTCGCCTCACCGAACCCGCGCGCAGCGCCACCGCGCTCTTCGCGTACTGCGAACCGCGCCGGCGCAAGATCGTGCTCGCCGGGGCCGGGCACTCCCCGCCCCTGATCATCGGCGAGCGGCGCACCGAGTTCGTGGAGACCTCGCTCTCCGCGCCGCTCGGGATGCTGAGCTGCTGGGAGGCGCCGAGCGTGGACCTCTCCCCGGAGCCCGGAGAGACCGTGCTGCTCTATACGGACGGGCTGCTCCACCGCACCGGCGACCCGATGGACCGAGCCTTCGCCCGGCTGCACGCGGCGGCGGCGAGCGTGCCGAAGGCGCTGCGGGACGATCCCGGGGCGATCGCGGACCACGTCCTGCGGACCGTGCTCACCGACGGGCGGGACGAGGCGGACAGCGATGAGGACGTGGTGCTGCTGGCGGCGCGGTTCGTCGACTGAGGCGGGGCGGGCCCTACCCGGGGCCCGACTGAGGCGGGACAGTCCCCGCCCTCCCGGGGGCCGAAGCCCTTTCCAGGCTATCGGCGCCCACTGACAACGCGGCCCGCTCACCACACGGCCCACTCACAGCACGGCCGGAGGACCCTCGGAGCGGAAACGCCACGAGGGTCCTTTTCGCGTGACTTTGACCATACGTACAGGCCCCGGAACCCCTTCCGTACGGACATACGATGGACGGTGGTCCCCAGGTCACTACGAGGAGGCATCCGTGGCCGAAGAGCTCACCGACAAGCCCGGCGAAGAAGCAGCCGAAGAGGCAGCCGACAAGCCCATCAAGCAGCGGAAGAACGGCCTGTACCCGGGCGTGTCCGATGAGCTGGCCGAGTCCATGCGCTCGGGCTGGGCGGACACCGAGCTGACGGATCTGGAGCCGATCGCCCAGGCCGGGCACACCGCCCGCCGCCGCGCCGCCCTGTCCGCCGCCTTCCCGGGCGAGCGTCTGGTGGTCCCCGCGGGCAAGCTCAAGACCCGGTCCAACGACACCGAGTACAGCTTCCGCGCGTCCACCGAATACGCGTACCTCACGGGCAACCAGACCGAGGACGGCGTCCTGGTCATGGAGCCGGTCGAGGGCGGCCACGAGGCGACGCTGTACCTGCTGCCGCGCTCCGACCGCGAGAACGGCGAGTTCTGGCTGGACGGCCAGGGCGAGCTGTGGGTCGGCCGCCGCCACTCGCTGACCGAGGCCGAGAGGCTGTACGGCATCCCCGCGTCCGACGTCCGCAAGCTCGCGGACGCGCTCGCCCAGTCCACCGGCCCGACCCGCGTGGTGCGCGGGCACGACGCCGGTATCGAGCAGGCGCTGGCCGACAAGGTCACCGCCGAGCGCGACGAGGAGCTGCGGGTCTTCCTGTCCGAGGCGCGCCTGGTCAAGGACGAGTTCGAGATCGGGCAGCTGGAGCAGGCCTGCGCGTCCACCGCGCGCGGCTTCGAGGATGTCGTCAAGGTCCTCGACAAGGCCGAGGCGACCTCCGAGCGCTACATCGAGGGCACGTTCTTCCTGCGCGCCCGCGTCGAGGGCAACGACATCGGCTACGGCTCGATCTGCGCCGCGGGCCCGCACGCCACGACCCTGCACTGGGTGCGCAACAACGGCGAGGTCCGCTCCGGCGACCTGCTGCTCCTGGACGCCGGTGTGGAGACCAACGAGCTCTACACCGCGGACGTGACCCGCACGCTGCCGATCAACGGCCGCTACAGCGAACTCCAGCGGAAGATCTACGACGCGGTGTACGAGGCCCAGGAGGCCGGTATCGCCGCGGTCAAGCCGGGCGCCTCCTACCGCGACTTCCACGACGCGGCCCAGCGCGTGCTCGCCGAGAAGCTCGTCGAGTGGGGCCTCCTGGAGGGCTCGGTCGACCGCGTCCTGGAGCTCGGCCTCCAGCGCCGTTTCACGCTGCACGGCACCGGTCACATGCTCGGCATGGACGTCCACGACTGCGCGGCCGCGCGCCGTGAGGCGTACGTGGACTGCACGCTCGAGCCGGGCATGTGCCTGACGGTCGAGCCGGGTCTGTACTTCCAGGCCGACGACCTGACGGTGCCCGAGGAGTACCGCGGCATCGGCGTCCGGATCGAGGACGACATCCTCGTCACCCAGGACGGCAACCGGAACCTCTCGGACGCGCTGCCGCGTACCAGCGAGGACGTCGAGGCCTGGATGGCTTCGCTCAAGGGCTGAGCCGCCCGTACGGCTTGTGCGGAAGGGACGGTGCGCGACCGGCGTGCCGTCCCTTCCGTCTGTGCGGACGCAGGGCGGCCGTTAGGGTCCCCTCCATGGCTGACACCTGGGCGGACCAGGCCGAACGCATCGGCGCCGACCTGCACTTGGAACTCGACGGCGGCGGCAGCCGGCGGGCGGCGCTGATCCGCGCGCTGCGCTCCGCCGTGGCCGAGGGGCGGCTGCGTCCGGGGCAGCGGCTGCCGCCGTACCGGTCGCTCGCGGCCGATCTGGGGCTTACGCGGAACACCGTCGCGAGCGCGTACGCCGAGCTGGTCGCCGAAGGGTGGCTGACGGCGCGGCAGGGGTCGGGGACGCGGGTGGCGGGGCGGTCGGTTTCCACGGCGCGGGCGGTTTCCACGGGGCGTGCGGGCTCATCGGGGCATGCGGTTTCCACGGGGCGCTCGAACGCCACGGCACGTTCAGGCTCCACCGCGCGTGCGGGTTCCCCGGTGCGGACGCCCGCGTCCGCGGCGGTGCGGACTCGGCGGCCGGCCGTGGTGCACGATCTCGGCCAGGGGAAGCCGGACGCGGCGTCGTTCCCGCGTACGGCATGGGCCGCCGCCGCACGCCGTGCGCTGACCTCCGCGCCCAACGAGGCCTTCGGGCCCGGCGATCCACGCGGTCGGCCCGAGCTGCGCGAGGCGCTCGCGGAGTATCTGGCGCGGGTGCGCGGGGTGCGCACGGAGCCGGACCGCATCGTCGTCTGCTCGGGCTTCGCGCATGCGCTGCGGCTCCTTTTCGGCGGCGCGGGCGGCTCCGGGCGCGGGGTCCTGCGCGGCCCGCTGGCCGTCGAGGCGTACGGGCTCGGGTTCCACCGCTCGCTGATGGAGGCCGCCTCCGTGCGTACGGTGCCCATCGAGGTCGACGAACAGGGCGCCCGGACCGAGGAGTTGACGTCCGCCGCGCGGGCCGTGCTGCTGACCCCGGCGCATCAGTTCCCGACCGGCGGGCCGCTGGTGTCCGGGCGGCGGGCGGCCGCCGTGGAGTGGGCACGGTCGTCCAGGGGCGGGCTCGTCCTCGAGGACGACTACGACGGCGAGTTCCGCTACGACCGCGAACCCGTGGGCGCCGTACAGGGGTTGGAGCCCGAGCACGTGATCTATCTCGGCTCGGTCAGCAAGAGCCTGTCACCCGCGGTGCGGCTGGGGTGGATGGTGCTGCCGGGGCATCTCGTCGACGCGGTGGTCGGCGTGAAGGGCGAACGGGAGGCGTGGGCGAGCGTGCTCGACCAGCTCACGCTGGCGGAGTTCCTCGCCTCCGGGCAGTACGACCGGCATGTGCGGCGGATGCGGCAGCGCTACCGCAGGCGGCGGGACCGTCTGGTCTCGGTCCTCGCGGAGCGGGCGCCGCACGTCTCCGTGTCCGGGATCGCGGCGGGCCTGCACGCGGTGCTGCGGTTGCCCGCCGGAACGGAGGCGGGAACCTTGGCGCGGGCCGCACGGGCGGGGGTCGCGGTCGACGGGCTTTCGGCGTTCCGGCATCCGGATGCGCCGGTGTCCGGCGACGGTCTTGTGGTGGGGTACGCCGCTCCGGCGGAGCATGCGTACGGGCCGGCGCTGGACGCGCTGTGTGCGGTGCTGCCCGCTCCCGGGCGGTGACCTCTACGGTGCCGCGGGGAGCGTCTACGTCTGCATCTGCGCCGGGGCCGCGTCTGCGCCAGGGCCTTGAACCGGCTCGGCTCCGGCGGGAATCCGCCTTTCGAGGGTGAGGAACAACAGGACCAGCCCTGCGGTCAGCAGGATGTGACCGAGACCGGAGACCAGCGCGAGCGCCTCAGCGCTCTCCCGGCCCAGCACCGTCAGGGTGCCGCGCAGAGTCATGGTGGCGATGGTCAGAGCGAGCCCGGCGTTGTAGATCCAGTGGAACCATCCGCAGAGCCGGTGGGACCCGCTTTCGGATTCTCATACGGCGAACAGCAGAGCGGCGCTGCCGAGTACAGCCACGGCGGTGGCGAAGTGGACGCCGAACGCGACCGCCCTGGTGCCTCCGTGCCGGAGCACGACGAACACATCGCTCAGCGGAACCAGCGCGACAAGCAGCATGAACCACGCCCCGGCCTCGGCACCGGCGAACGCAAGGAGGCCCAGGCCGGTCAGTCCGTAACCGGCGTCGCGCAGCCCCTTGACCGTGAGGTAGGCGGGGTCGCCCTCGGCTCGCGCGGGCACCCCGTACCCGGCCGCCGCCGTACGGGGCGCCAGCAGGAACCAGCACCCGATGTAGAGGACGAACAGGTTCAGCAGGACGGCGAGACCATAGGCGATGGGAGTGAGCACGGCGCGTTCCCTTCCTCCGCGAGCCGCGCCCGGCGGCGGCTCCGCTGTCCAGGCTGGTCGCGTCGCCCCCCGCGAACAACAGCGGTTTCCGCAAGGCTGCGTTGCCCCACAGGTCACCGATGAGCGTTGTGTCAGCGCTGAGTTGACCTATAAGTTCACGGCCGGGGGAGGCGCTCATGGAGCTGCGCGACATCGAGATCTTTCTGACGCTGGCCGAGGAACTGCACTTCGGCCGTACCGCCGAGCGGCTGCACGTCACTCCGTCCCGCGTGAGCCACGCCATCAGAAAACAGGAACGCCGCATCGGCGCCCCGCTGTTCGAGCGCACCTCACGCACGGTCCGCCTCACCCCGGCCGGCCGGCGGCTCTACCAGAACCTGCATCCCGCCTACCGGCAGATCCTCGACGGGATCGACGAGGTGTCCGCGTCCGTCCGCGGCGACGGCGGCACGCTGAAGCTGGGCACCATGGGCCCGCAGAACTGGATGATCCGCGAGATCACCGAGCGGTTCAGGGCCGGCCACCCATCCGCGCAGTTGGTGCACAGCGACCTCAACCCGGTCGACCCGATCACCCCGCTGCGGTCGGGCGACATCGATGTGGCGCACCTGTGGCTGCCGTTCAGCGAGCCCGACCTCGCCGTCGGCCCGGTCACCCACAGCTCGCCCCTGGTCCTGATGGCGGCCGCGACGCACCCGTACGCGGATCGGGAGTCGGTCTGTCCGGAGGACTTCGGCGAGCTGGCCTTCCCGTCGCACCGGTCGCCGATCCCGGCCTCCATGGAGGAGGCCTGCGCCCCCTTCCACACGCCCTCGGGACGCCCCATTCCCCGCGGGCCGGAGGTCGCCACCTGGGACGACCTGCTCAAGGTGGTCAGCGCGGGGCACGCCGTCGTCGCCACCGCCGCCGAATCGGCCTCCTTCTATCCCTGGCCCCACCTCGTCTATCTCCCCGTACGCGATGCCGACCCCCTCCGCTGGGTCTTCGCCTGGCGCGCCGACGACCGCAACCCGCTGATCCGCGGCCTCGTCGACGCGTGCGGCGGGGAATGACGGGCGGCCCACAGCCCCGGGGCACAGGGACCTCGGCCGCGGACGGACTTCAGGTGTGGACGGGCCTCAGACGCGTACGGCCGGCATCACACCGTCACCAGCGGTGAGTCCGTGCGCCACTTGAGGATCTTGTCGAAGCTGACCACCGCGCCGTCGCGGTTGGCGAAGGAGACGTGGTCGGCGATCTCCTCGATCAGGCCCAGGCCGCGGCCGTGTTCCGCTTCGCAGTCCGCCGGCGGGGTGTAGTCACGCGTCGTGGGCCGTTCGATCGTGGCGAGCGGGAATCCGGGACCCGAGTCCGCGACCTCGATACGGCACTTCTCGCCGTCCAGATACGCCGTGACCCGGTACGCGTCCTGATCCGGGCGGGGCTCGCCGGAGCCGTACTCCGAAGCCCCGTGCTCCACCGCGTTGGCACAGGCCTCGGTCAGCGCGACCGACAGTTCGAAGGAGATGTCGGGGTCGACGCCCGCGGTCTCCATCGTGCCGAGCAGGAGCCGGCGGGCGAGCGGAACGCTGGCAGCCTCGCGCCGCAAGTGGAGTGACCACCAAAGGCTCATGACTCAGGCCTCCTGGCTGCGGCTCGGCATACCGATACGTATTGCCGCCTACGGCCGTCTGCAATCGCCGAGTTGACGTGATGCCGCCCATACGGCGGATGTGCCGCATACATCACCGGGTGTAAAGAAACCCGGGCCCTGGGCAGAACCTCACGTTCCGGACCTTGCGGACCTGCCGTACGGACGGGATAAGCCCAGTGCGATGATGAGCCGGTCATGCCTGCCCCCCAGCCCCGCGCACCACGGGCCGGAACCGAGTTCCGGCTGCTCAGGGCCGTGGCCTTTGCCACGGTCTGTGTCGCGCTGTCCGCGGGCGGGCATCTCCTCGCCTCGCACGGGGCCGTGCCGGTCTGGTCCCTGGGCCTCGGCTTCCTGTTGACGCTCGCGGTCACCGTGCCGTTCTCCGGACGGCCGCGCTCCGCCGCGGTGATCACCGGGGCGCTCGCGGTGGGCCAGCTGGGGCTGCACTGTCTGTTCGGGCAGAGCCAGCAGCTGGCCGCGCAGAGCATGGCCGACCACTCCGCGATGGAGCAGGCCACCGGTCTGCTGTGCGGGGCCGGGGCCGTGGTCACCAGCCCTCACCAGGCGTACGGCATTCTCGCGAACGCGGGTCTCGCCCCGCCGACCTCGGGCGGCCATGCCCATCACATGCCCGACGGCATGGCTCCGGGCGCACACCTGCTGCCCGATCTGCCGATGCTGCTCGGCCACCTCCTGGCCGCGCTCGCGCTCGGCTGGCTGCTGCGCCGCGGTGATCTCGCGCTGATGCGGGTCGTCGAGCTGTCGGTCTTCTCGGTGCAGGGGATCGCGGAGGTGGCGCTCGTACGAGGGCTGCGCGCCGCGCTCGCGCTGGTGCGCGCCCTGCGGGCCGGCCTTCCGGGTGCGCCCGGGACCGCCGGGAGCGCGCGGGGTGCGCTGCCGGATCCGCCCGCGAAGCCCCGTACCACCGCACTCGCGCACTCGGTGAACAGGCGCGGGCCGCCCGCGGACCCGTTCGCACTCGCTGCCTGACGCGGCCCTCTTCCGACCCCATTCGGTACGGAGGTGTCGCGCGGCAGACACGCACGCACGGCCGCCGACCGGCCGGCTGCGTGCTGAAGTCCCGACACCTTTCACCACTGCCGAGTGGAGTTCTCTGCCATGAAGATCTCTCGTGTTCTGACCGCTTCCGCCGTCGCCGCCGGTTCCGTCGTCCTGCTCTCCGGTACGGCCTTCGCGCATGTCTCCGTGCAGCCGCAGGGCGAGGCCGCCAAGGGCTCGTACGCCACCGTCAACTTCAAGGTGCCCAACGAGTCCGACACCGCCTCGACGGTCAAGGTCGAGGTCAACTTCCCGACCGACCACCCGCTCGCGTCCGTGATGCCGCAGCCGGTCCCGGGCTGGGACGTCGAGGTCACCAAGTCCAAGCTGGACAAGCCGCTCGAGGTGCACGGCAACAAGATCACCGAGGCCGTCTCCAAGGTCACCTGGACCGCGGACGACAAGGGCGTGCAGCCCGGTCAGTTCCAGCAGTTCCCGGTCTCGCTCGGCCAGCTGCCCGAGGACGCCGACCAGATGGTGTTCAAGGCGCTGCAGACGTACAGCGACAAGGAAGTCGTCCGCTGGATCGAGGAGCCGGTCGAGGGCGGCGAGGAGCCGGAGAAGCCCGCGCCCGTCCTCCAGCTGAGCGAGGCCGCCGACGACCACCACGGCGGCGGCTCCGCGGACAAGGCCGCCGACTCCGACTCGGACGCCAAGGGCGGCGACGACGCCAAGGAGAACACCGCCTCCGCCGACTCCAGCGACGGCACCGCAAGGGCGCTCGGCATCGCGGGCATCCTGGTGGGTGCGGCGGGTGTGGCGTTCGGCGTGCTGGCCGGACGTCGTCGTTCGGCCTGACGGCCGCACCCGCACCACCTGCTGAGAGAGAAAACCCATGCCCATCCAGAAGCACGACGATGCCGGGCGGCCCAAGCGACGCGTGGGCCTGATCACCGGTATCGCCGTCGGCGCGGCGCTGGCCCTCGGGGCCGGCGCCCTCGCCGTCACCCAGAGCGGGGACGACTCCAAGACGCCGCCCGCCGCCACCGACATCACCGTGGAGAAGGCGGCGACGGTCCTCGACCGTCCCTTCGAGAAGCCGGACCTTGTTCTCACGGACACCAACGGCAAGAAGTTCGATCTGCGTGAGCAGACCAAGGGCAAGCCGACACTGATCTATTACGGCTACACGCACTGCCCCGACGTCTGCCCGCTCACCATGAGCAATCTCGCCGTGGCCAAGAAGGAGCTGGAGAAGAAGCTCCCCAAGGCCGAGATCGACAAGCTCCAGGTCATCATGGTCAGTTCCGACCCCGAGCGGGACACCCCTGAGCACCTGGGCACGTGGATGAAGTCACAGGACCCGTCCTTCATCGGCCTGACCGGCGACTTCCCGACGATCCAGGCCAGCGCGCGCTCGCTCGGCATCGTCATCGAGGAGCCGGTGAAGGAGAAGGACGGCACCGTCACCTCCACGCACGGCAAGCAGGTCATCGCGTTCTCGCCGAAGACCGACGAGGGCTATGTCCTCTACAACGGCGAGGAAGCCACCTCGGACGACTACGCCAAGGACCTCCCCAAGATCATGAAGGGGGAGAAGCCGTGAGGCGCCGCGCGACCCTGGCCGGTGCCATAGCCCTCACCTCGGTGGTGCTGCTCGCGGGCTGTTCGGACTCCGGGTCCGGACAGGGCTCGTCCGAGCCGCAGTTGAGCGTGCGCGACGGCTATATGCCGAAGCCCGCGCTCAAGGACATGGCCGGCGGGTTCATGACCATCGTCAACAAGGGCGGCTCCGACAAGCTCATCGGGATGAGCAGCCCGCTCGCCGAAGAGGTCATGGGCCACCGCACGGTCGACCAGAAGATGGAGCACGTCGCCTCCTTCGCCATCCCGGCGAACGGCGAGCTCGACTTCGAGCGCGGCGGCAACCACCTGATGTTCATGGAGCTCACGTCCATGCCGAAGGTGGGCGACAAGGTCGAGGTGGAGCTGCGCTTCGAGAAGGCGGGCACGGTGAAGACCGAGCTCGAGGTCAAGGACGCCACGTACAACCCGAAGAACAGCTGAGAAAAGGGGACCGCAAGCCATGCCGCCCACCGACCCCCGTCCACGTACGAGCGGGATCGTCCGCACTCCCCTCGTGCAGTTTCTGCTGCTGTTCGTGGCCGTCACCGGGGCGCTGCTCGCCGGTGCCGCGCCCGCGTCGGCGCATGCCGCGCTGACCGGCAGCGATCCCGGGCAGGGGTCGGTGGTGCAGCAGGCGCCGGACAAGGTGACCCTGCATTTCACCGAGAAGGTCGCCATGTCGGACGACTCGGTGCGGGTGCTCGACCCCAAGGGCAAGCAGGTCGACAAGGGGAAGATCAAGGACGTCAGCAGCGGGAAGTCCGCCTCGTACGAGAAGCAGCTGGTCGCCGGGCTGCCCGACGGCACCTTCACCGTGGCCTGGAAGGCGGTCTCCACGGACAGCCATCCGGTCTCGGGCGCCTTCAGCTTCTCGATCGGCGCGCCCTCCGACACCACCGTGCAGCTCTCCGGCCAGGAGGCCGGCGGCGGTGCGGTCGGTGTGCTCTACGGCATCGCACGCTATGTCTCGTACGCCGCCTTCACCGTGATGGCGGGCGGCGCGGCCTTCGTCCTCATCTGCTGGCCGAAGGGGGCGACGGCCCGTCCGCTGCAGCGTCTTGTGGCGTACGGATGGGTCGCGCTCACCGCGGCGACGCTCGCCCTGCTGCTGCTCCGCGGCCCGTACACCGACTCCGGCAAGCTCTCCGACGTCCTCGACCTCGGGCAGATCAGTGAGGTCCTGCAGACGAAGACGGGCGCGGCGCTCGTCTCGCGGCTGCTGCTGCTCGCGGCCGCGGCGCTGTTCATCGCGGTGCTCTTCGGGGCGTACGCGAAGCGCGAGACCGCCGAGGCGAAGCCGGAGGAAGCTGCCGAGAAGCGGGACCTGACCTTCGGCCTGGCGATCGGCGGCACCGTGGTCGCGGCGGGCATCGCCTCGACCTGGGCGCTGGCCGAGCACGCGTCCAGCGGGATCCAGACGGGGATCGCGATGCCCGTCGACGTCCTGCATCTGCTTGCCGTGGCGACGTGGCTGGGTGGTCTGACCGCGCTGCTCGTGGCGCTGTTCAAGGTGCCGTCCCTCGAGGCCTCGGCCGCACGGCGGTTCTCGTCGCTGGCGTTCTGGTCGGTGGTCGTCCTCGCCGGGACCGGGCTCTATCAGTCCTGGCGGCAGGTCGGCTCGTGGTCGGCGCTGACCGGGACGTCGTACGGACAGCTGCTGATCGTGAAGATCGGCCTGGTCGCCGTACTCCTCGGCGTCGGCTGGATCTCCCGGCGCTGGACCGCCGGGCTGGCCGAGAGCGCGACGGCCGAGAGCGGCGCGAAGGCCGCCGAAGGCCCCGGCGCGAAGGTGGTCGAGCAGCGGGCCAAGGTCGGCGTGGCCGCGGGCAAGACCCCGAAGAACCCCAAGCGCGCGGCCCAACTCGCCCGCCAGCAGGCCGCCGTGGCCGCGGCCCGCGAGAAGCGGCTGCGGGACGCGGACCCCGGCCGGGCCGGGCTGCGGCGTTCGGTGCTCGCCGAGGCGGGTGTCGCGGTCGTGCTGCTCGCCGTGACGACGGTCCTGACCTCGACGGAACCCGGGCGCACCGTGGAGCAGTCGGAGCAGTCCGCGCCGGCGGCCGCCGCGAACCAGCCGCTCGACCTCACCCTGCCGTTCGACACCAAGGGCGAGGACGGCAAGGGCAACCTGCGCATCGACATGACCCCGGGGCGTACGGGCGCCAATGAGCTGCACGTCTGGGCGACCCGTCCGAACGGCAAGCCCTTCGACCTCCCCGAGGTCACGGTCGCCTTCACCCTGGAGTCCAAGGACATCGGCCCGCTGCCGGTCACACCCGACCGCATCGTCACGGGACACTGGTCGTCGACCGGCGTGCAGATCCCGATGGGCGGCGAGTGGGAACTCGCGGTGACCGTGCGGACCTCCGACATCGACCAGGTGACCGTGCGCAAGAACGTGAAGATCGGCTGAACCATGCAGGACACGAATCAGCTGGCCGAGGACGCCTCCGAGGTGTCCGGGTCCGAGGGCATCTCGCGGCGGCGGCTGCTCGGCACCGCAGGTGCCGTCGGCGCGGGCGGCCTGGTGCTCGGCGCGGCGGGCGGTGCGGCCGGGTACGCCGCGACCGAGTCCGATGCGCCGGCCGCGCTGTCGACGCTCGGCTCGACCGAGGCCGTCTGGGGCGGCGAGCACCAGCCCGGCATCCTCGAACCGCTGCACGCCCGCGGCCATCTGATCGCCTTCGACCTCGCGCCGGGCGCCGGCCGCAAGGAGGCGGCGGCGCTGCTGCGGCGCTGGTCGGCGACGGCCGAGCGGCTGATGCGGGGCGAAGTCTCGGACGGCGCCACTGCCATCGCGCTGGACGCGGGCCCGTCCTCGCTGACCGTCACCTTCGGCTTCGGCCACAGCTTCTTCTCCCGTACGGGACTCGAGAAGCAGCGCCCCGGCTCGCTCGATCCGCTGCCGCCGTTCTCCTCGGACCGGTTGGACCCAAAGCGCTCCGACGGCGATCTGTGGATCCAGATCGGCGCCGATGACGCCCTCGTGGCCTTCAACGCGCTGCGCGCACTGCAGAAGGACGCCGGGAGCGCGGCGCGGGTGCGCTGGCAGATGAACGGCTTCAACCGTTCGCCGGGCGCCACCGCCCACCCCATGACGGCACGCAATCTGATGGGGCAGGTCGACGGCACCAACAACCCCAAGCCCTCGGAGTCCGACTTCGACCGGCGGATCTTCGTGCCGGCTTCCGGGGACCCTTCGTGGATGGCCGGCGGCTCGTACGCGGTGGTGCGCCGGATCCGGATGCTGCTCGACGACTGGGAGAAGCTCTCGGTCGACGCCCAGGAGAAAGTCATCGGCCGCCGCAAGTCGGACGGTGCGCCGCTGACCGGCGGTACGGAGACCACGGAGCCGGAGCTCGACAAGGTGGGCGCCGGCGGCAAGCTCGTCATCCCGGCCGACGCCCACGCCCGCATCTCGCGCCCGGACCAGAACGGCGGGGCCGCGATGCTGCGCCGCCCGTTCTCGTACCACGACGGGATCGCGGCGGACGGGACACCGGACGCCGGACTGCTCTTCATCTGCTGGCAGGCGGATCCGCTGCGCGGCTTCACCGCAGTGCAGCGCAAGCTCGACCGCGGGGACGCGCTGTCCTCGTTCATCCGGCACGAGTCGAGCGGCCTGTTCGCGGTGCCGGGTGGGCCGGGCAAGGGCGAGTACGTGGGGCAGCGGCTGCTCGAGGGCTAAGGGCTCCTCGCACGGGTGACCCGTCGGGCATCGGCGGCATGCCCCCATGCGGCCCATTAGGGTGACGGTATGTCGGCGACCCGTTACACGTACCTCGGCCCTGAAGGCACCTTCACGGAGGCCGCCCTGCGCACGCTGCCGGAGGCCGCCACGCGCGAGCTCGTGCCGATGGTCTCGGTGCCGGCGGCGCTCGATGCCGTACGCAGCGGGGAGGCCGCCGCCGCGCTCGTACCGATCGAGAACTCCGTGGAGGGCGGCGTCACCGCCACCCTCGACGAACTCGCCACCGGCGAACCGCTGATGATCTACCGCGAGGTGCTGCTCCCGATCGCCTTCGCGCTGCTCGTACGGCCGGGCACCAAGCTCTCCGACGTCAAGACCGTGACCGGTCACCCCGTGGCCCAGCCCCAGGTCCGCAACTGGCTGCGGGCCCACCTGCCGGACGCCCTGTGGGAGTCCGCGGCGTCCAACGCGGACGGGGCCCGGCTAGTCCAGGAGGGCCGGTTCGACGCGGCCTTCGCGGGTGAGTTCGCCGCGGCCACGTACGGCCTGGAAGCGCTCGTCACCGACATCCACGACGCCGAGAACGCCGAGACCCGCTTCGTCCTGGTCGGCCGCCCGGCCCGGCCGGCCGCCCCCACCGGCGCCGACAAGACCTCCGTGGTCATCTGGCTCGGCGACGACCACCCCGGCGCGCTGCTCGAACTGCTCCAGGAGTTCGCCGTACGCGGGGTCAACCTGATGCTGATCCAGTCCCGACCGACCGGCGCCGGCATCGGCAACTACTGCTTCGCCGTGGACGCCGAGGGCCATATCTCGGACCGCCGGGTCGGTGAGGCCCTGATGGGGCTCAAGCGGATCTCGCCGAAGGTGCGCTTCCTCGGCTCGTATCCGCGGGCGGGTGTCGCGCTCTCGGAGGTACGCGCGCTGCGTCCGGGGACCACGGACGCCGACTTCGTCTCGGCTTCGGACTGGCTGACGCGGGCGCAGGACGGTCGGGCGTAAGCCCTCACCCGGTCACTTATCCCCCGCCCCCATCCCCTCCTTCTCTCTCCCGCCCCCAGTCCTACCTGCGGATTTTCTCTGTCCACAGAAGTTTTCCACAGGCCGCTTCTCGACCTGGGGACAAGTCGACAACAAACTGCGACAGGGTCGACAAATCGGCTCCTGCGGCCCACATCTGTCCACAGCCGGGCATGTCACCCTTCGTCAGCCTGTTTCCATTGATCAACTCGTTGGAGCGAGTCGAATCCACTCGAAAGTGGGTGTACGAGTGGTTTGAACCGGGAATCCTGAGGCGGACTTTCACGACTCGGAATGATCACCTCCGAAATCCACAGATCGCCCGCACACCCTGTGGATAACTTTCCGAACCGGTGGATCGCTGTGGACAACCCGTCCCCAAGTCCCCTTCCGTACAAGCGAGTCGGGTCAAGGCGATGAACCTGGTTTGCCACTTTCCGGGCATGCGCGGAGACTTTTCTTGACGCGCAGCCCCGCCCGAATTCCGCGCATTCCTAATTCCTCACCAAGCGGAATAAATAGGGCATAACGTGACGCACCGGAATATCGGGTAGGGGGTCCGGAGCCCGCCCCGGTAGCCTGGACGCGTGATTGACCTTCGCCTGCTCCGTGAGGACCCCGACCGTGTCCGCGCTTCCCAGCGCGCCCGTGGTGAGGACGTCGCGCTCGTCGACTCCCTCATCTCCGCCGATGAACGGCGCAGGTCGTCCGGCGTCCGCTTCGACGAACTCCGCGCCGAGCAGAAGGCGATGGGCAAGCTCGTCTCCAAGGCCTCGCCCGAGGAGCGCGAGGAGCTCCTGAAGAGGACCAAGGAGCTCGCCGCGGCCGTCAAGGCCGCCGACGCCGAGCAGGACAAGGCGAAGGCCGAGACCGAGGAGCTCCTGCAGCGCCTCGGCAACCTCGTGCACCCCGGCGTCCCGGTCGGCGGCGAGGAGGACTTCGTCACCCTCGAGACGCACGGCACCATCCGTGACTTCGAGGAGGAGGGCTTCAAGCCCAAGGACCACCTCGAACTCGGCAACATCCTCGGCGCCATCGACGTCGAGCGCGGCGCCAAGGTCTCCGGTTCGCGCTTCTACTTCCTCACCGGCGTGGGCGCCCTGCTCGAACTCGCCCTGGTGAACGCCGCCATCGCGCAGGCCACCGCCGCCGGCTTCACGCCGATGCTGGTGCCCGCCCTGGTGCGCCCGCAGTCGATGGCCGGCACCGGCTTCCTCGGCCAGGCCGCCGAGGACGTCTACCACCTCGACAAGGACGACCTGTACCTCGTCGGCACCTCCGAGGTCGCACTCGCCGCGTACCACATGGACGAGATCATCGACGCCGACCGGCTGCCGCTGCGGTACGCGGGCTTCTCGCCCTGCTTCCGCCGCGAGGCCGGTTCGCACGGCAAGGACACCCGGGGCATCTTCCGGGTCCACCAGTTCGACAAGGTCGAGATGTTCTCGTACGTCGACCCGGCGGACTCGCAGGCCGAGCACCAGCGCCTGTTGGAGTGGGAGAAGCAGTGGCTCGACTCCCTTGAACTCCCGTACCGCGTGATCGATGTCGCCACCGGTGACCTCGGCTCGTCCGCGGCCCGCAAGTTCGACTGCGAGGCCTGGATCCCGACCCAGGGCAAGTACCGCGAGCTGACCTCGACCTCGGACTGCACCGAGTTCCAGTCGCGCCGCCTGTCGATCCGTATGCGCGACGGCAAGCAGGTCAAGCCCCTCGCCACGCTCAACGGCACGCTGTGCGCCGTCCCGCGCACCATCGTGGCGATCCTGGAGAACCACCAGCAGAGCGACGGTTCGGTGCGCGTGCCCGAGGTGCTGCGTCCCTACCTCGGCGGCCGTGAGGTCCTGGAGCCGGTCGCCAAGTGAGTTCAGCACAGGGCGAGGGCTTCCCGTACAAGCTGGTCGCGACCGATCTGGACGGCACGCTCCTGCGTGACGACCACACGGTCTCGCAGCGCACCCGCGACGCACTCGCCGCGTCCGTCGCGGCCGGTGCGGCGCATATCGTCGTCACCGGCCGGGCGGTGCCCTGGACCCGGCACATCCTCGACGACCTCGGATACGAGGGACTCGCGGTGTGCGGGCAGGGCGCGCAGGTCTACCACGCGGGCGAGCACCGGCTGCTCACCTCGGTTACGCTCGACCGCCAGCTCGCGGGCCTGGCCCTCGCCAAGATCGAGGCCGAGGTCGGCCCGCTGTCCCTGGCCGCGAGCCGCGACGGTGTGGACGGCGACGTCCTGATCGGCCCCGGCTACCAGGCCCAGGAGGGCCCGCTCCCGTACGTCCCGATCAAGGACGCCTCGGAGCTGTGGTCGGCGCCTTTGAACAAGGTGTACGTCCAGCACCCCGACCTCACCGACGACGAGCTGTGGGCCGTGGCGCACCGGGTCGCGGGCGAGCTGGTCGGGGTCACGATGGCCGGCGCGGGCATCGTGGAGCTGCTGCCGCTGGGGCTCTCGAAGGCCACGGGGCTCGCGGTGGCGGCCCGCCGCCTGGGCGTGAAGGCCGTCGACACGATCGCCTTCGGCGACATGCCCAACGACGTCCCGATGTTCGGCTGGGCGGCGCACGGCGTCGCGATGGCCAACGCGCACGACGAGCTGAAGGCGGTCGCCGACGAGGTGACGCTGTCCAATGAGGATGACGGCATCGCGGTGGTGCTGGAGCGCTTGCTGGGGGCGTGAGCGTGGGGCCGCTCGGGGTGTGAGTGTGGGCTGCTCGGGGTGTGTGAGCGTGGGGCTGCTCGGTGTGTGGGCGTGGGGCCGCTCGGCGCGTGAGCGACGCGTGGCCCGGACAGACCCCTCCCTCCCGGGGGCCGAGCCCTTCAAAGGCTATCGGCCACCACTGACAACGCTCGGCTCGGCGCCCGAGCTTGCCTGCTCACCACCTGGGCATCCCCGCCCGGCGCCTGAGCTTGCCCGCCCGTAGGCTCGGTTCATGACCCTTCGCGGCCGCAGGATCTACGAGGGCCCCTCACCGTCCGACGGACAGCGGGTCCTGGTGGACCGGCTGTGGCCGCGCGGCCTTGCCAAGGACGCGGCGCGCATCGACGTATGGCCCAAGAGCCTGACCCCGTCGACGGAGCTGCGGAAGTGGTACCACGCGGGCTCGGGGACCTTCGAGGAGTTCACGCAGCGGTACGAGGCGGAGCTCGCGGAGCCGGAAGCGGCGGCCGCACTCGACGAACTGCGGGGGCTCGCGGCTGCTGGACCGGTCACGCTCCTGACCGCGTCGAAGGACATCGACCACAGTCATGTGGCGGTGCTGCTGCGGGTGCTGGGCCAGTAGGTCTTTCAGCCCGTACGCGTCGCCGGTGGTCAGCCGCCGCGCCGGACCCGGGCGGCCTTGCGCGCCTCGGCGAGCTGCTGCGCCTCGCGCGACTTCCGGGACTTGCCACCCTTGCCGCCACCGCCACCGCCAGTGCCACTGCGCCCCGTACCGCCGGACGCACCCTTGCTGGTGCCCATGCCGCGGAAGGGCGCGTTCGTGTTCTTGGGACGCGGGGCACCGTCGAGCGGCCTCCCGGAAGGGGCCTTGGCGCCCGTGATCCGGCTCAGCTCCGCCTCGCCCGAGCGCACCTTGGTGACGGTCGGCTCGATGCCGGCCTCGGCCGTCAGCTCGCTCATGGCGCGGCGCTGACCGGACAGGACCAGGGTGACGACGCTGCCGGACGCACCGGCGCGGGCGGTACGGCCCGCGCGGTGCAGATAGTCCTTGGGGTCGGTGGGCGGATCGACGTTGACCACCAGGTCGAGATCGTCGATGTGCAGACCACGGGCCGCGACGTTGGTCGCCACCAAGGCGGTGATCCGGCCGGCCCGGAACCCGTCGAGGGTCTTGCTCCGCTCCGGCTGGGACTTGCCGCTGTGCAGGGCCGAGGCGTGCACCCCGTGCGCCCTCAGGTGCTTGGTGAGCAGGTCGACGGAGTGCTTGGTGTCCAGGAACATCAGGACGCGGCCGTCACGGGAGGCGATCTCCGTGGCGACGGCGTACCGGTCCGGGCCGTGGACGATCAGCACATGGTGGGCCATCGTCGTGACCGCGCCGGCGGACGGGTCGACCGAGTGGACGACCGGGTCGTGCAGATAGCGCTGGACCAGCTCGTCGACGTCGCGGTCCAAGGTGGCCGAGAACAGCATCCGCTGCCCGTCGGGGTGCACCTGGTCGAGCGCCTCGGTGACCTGCGGCAGGAAGCCCATGTCGCACATCTGGTCGGCCTCGTCGAGGACGGTGACACGGACCCGTCCCAAGCGGCAGGCCTTGCGCTCGATGAGGTCGTGCAGCCGGCCGGGGGTGGCGACGACGACCTCGGCACCCTCGCGCAGCGCGGCGATCTGCCGGCCGATCGACAGACCGCCGACGACCGCGGCCATCCGCAGCCCGAGCGCTTCGGCGTACGGCGTGAGTGCCGTGGTGACCTGCTGGGCCAGCTCCCGGGTGGGCACCAGGATCAGGGCGAGGGGCTGCTTCGGCTCCGCGCGCCGGCCTGCTGTCCGTACGAGCAGCGGCAGGCCGAAGGCGAGCGTCTTGCCCGATCCCGTGCGCCCGCGTCCCAGGACATCGCTGCCCGCGAGGGCGCTGGGCAGCGTGGCCGCCTGGATCGGGAAGGGCTCGCGCACTCCCTGCTCGGTGAGGGTGCGCAGCACCTCGGCGGGCAGCTCGAGGTCGGCGAAGGAGGTGGCCGTCTGCGCTGCCGGGGCGAGGCCGGCTTCGGGGGTGCCGGGGCCTTCCGGGCGGTCTGCGTGGTCTGGGTGCTTCATGTGGGCCTTCCGCGTGGGGAACGTACCGAGGAGGCACGGCAGGAACGCGCGGCCAACGACCAACGGTAACCGGCGGCGGGGTGTGGGGGCGCAGCCCCCCCGGGCCCGCCGGGACACAGGACCCCCGCGGCCACACGCACCGGCGGATGGGCGCGGGGGTATGGGGGCGGCAGCCCCCAAAGTGGGACGCGCGGCGGTGCAGCGCTTCGTGAGGGCTCGGCGCCTCGGCGGTCGTGAGCTCCCAACTGCGCCTGGCCGCCGTACAGATGCGCGATAAATGAGTGGCGCGCCGACTGCGCGGGCGGGCACAGTGGTGATGTCCGCAGCGCCTGTTCATGGCGCCCGACTACTGGGAGAGGAGCACGACGATGTCCAGTTCGAGCTCGTCGAGCTCCCGACAGGGCAGTTCACAGCACCCGGCTCCGGAGTAGTTCACCGCGCTCCGTCGCAGCCGCCCTGTGAGCAGCCCGGGGCGGCTTTCTCGTGCGCGGTGCCGCACGGGCCGCCCCTCCCGACTTTGGGGGGCTGCCGCCCCCATACCCCCGCGCCCATTCGTCGGTGCGTGTGGACGTGGGGGTGCTGTATCGCGGGGAGCTCGTGGGGGCTGCGCCCCCACACCCCGCCCAGCTCTGGAGGATTGGCCGAGTGGTAAGGCAGCGGCTTGCTAAGCCGTCGTCGGGGCTGGAAACCCCGCGCGCGTTCGATCCGCGCATCCTCCGCGCCGTACACAAAGAACAGCAAAGAACAGCAAAGAACAGCAAGGAAGAGCCAGCCGACAGCAGGCGACGGCCGCACTCTCGAAAAGTGTTGGGGCAGGGGACTGCCCGTGTGGGTTCGACCCCCACCTCTTCCGCCCACAGCCCGGGACTACCGCGCATACTCCGGATGACTGGCCCGCCCCCGCGTCAGCGGCCAGAACGCGAAGCCGATGGACAGGGCGATCGCGTGGCCCAGGTCCGTGAAGGTGGCGTCCGCCAGCAACGGGATCGTGAAGAAGGCGATGACGCCGGCGCCGTACAGCCATTTCCAGCGGCCGGGCAGCAGATACGTGAGGATGCCGGCCGAGGCCGCGAGCCCGTACGAGACACCGATGTCCACGACGTGGATCAGATGGCGCGGGGCGTCATGATGCTGGATCTGCAGAAGGACCACCTTCTGGCTGATGAGCGTCGCCGCGATATGCGCCGTGGCGACGACGACCACCCAGCGCAGGGTTCCGATCGCCCGCTCCACCCGTGCGTGGATCAGCTCGAAGAGGACCACGTACAGGGGGAGCGAGGCCGGGTTCTCGATCCAGAAAGCGCTGAGCAGCAGGGCCTGCACCGGGTGCTTGTCGAGCTGGACGAGATTGCTGCTGTTGCGGTGCAGCAGATAGGTCTGGAGCTCGTCCGTGGCCAGGACGCTCACGATGCTGGTGCAGAAGATGATCAGCAGCCATACGTGCGTGCCGGGTGCGGAGCGCACCCAGCTCCGCACGGGCCGGGACGGTTCGGGTGACCGTTCCGGTGCCGGGGCGCTGTCCTCAGTCACCCCTTGATCATCGCCTGCGGCGGATCAGGACGCGCGTCGCGTCAGGCGCCCGGGGTGACCAGCGAGAAGTTGAAGACGTGGCCGCCGACCGCTCCGGCCACGGCCACGAACATCAGGGCCATGTGCTCCTGGGCGCGGGCGCTGGCGATCCCGCCGAGGTCGAGCTGGTGCTCGGGAGCCCAGCCGAGGTCTTCGAGGAGCGCGCCCACGGTGGATTTCGCGGCCGGGTCGTCGCCGGAGAGGAAGATCGTGGTCGGGGTGGGCAGCGTCTTGAGCGGGTCGGCCATGATCGCGCTGTCGACCGTGCAGAGGGTCTTCACGACGCGGGTGCCCGGCAGCGCGGTCTGGAGCTGCTCGGCGAGCGAGCTGTCCGGATGGATCAGGTCCATCTCGGGGGTGAGGTCGATGCTGATGTCGATGAGGACCTTGCCGTCGAGGTGCCCGGCGAGCGCCGGCAGCGTGGTGAGGGGCGCGCCCCAGCCGAGCGCGTCGACCACGACCTCGCCGTGGGCGGCCGCGTCTTCCTGGGTGACGACGGGGAGATCGAGGTCCTTGTGGGAGTCGGGGTCGCGTGAGCCGAGGACGACGTCGTGTCCCGCCGCCGCCAGACCGGCCGCAACTGCCTTGCCCACATTGCCTGTTCCGAGGATTCCGATTCGCATGGCAGTGACGTTACGAGCGCGGGCCACGCAAGGGATCAGGCAACGGAACGGCTCCGGGACCTACGTAAGTCGTAGGTCCCGGAGCCGAGTTGAGGATACGAAAGGGCCTAGTCGTCGCCCGCCAGCGTCAGCGTGCGCAGCTTCTGGCCCGCGTACCAGGTGGCCGCGCCCGTGACCGCGACGAGCAGGATGACCGCGGCCGGCAGGCCCACGTCGGACTTCACCAGGTCGCTGCCCGCGACCTTCTCGGCGAGGGCCAGGGCCCACTGCTGGACGCTCAGGGTGCGGGCGCCCTCGACGAGGGAGCCGAAGAGGGTCTCCCAGACCAGGGCGTAGACCAGGCCGAAGACCACCGCGTGCTTGGTGATGGTGCCCAGGAGCAGGAAGAGGGCCGCGTACGCGATCGAGGCGACGAGCGCCGCGATGGTGTACGCGACGGCCACCTGCTGGCCGTTGCCGTTGAGGATCATGCCCGCGATGAACGTGGGGATGGCCGAGAACGCCATGGTCACGCCGATCGCGACGATCAGCTTGGTGAAGATGATCGTGGGGCGCTTGACCGGCTTGGAGAGCAGATAGACGACCGAGCCGTCGTCGATCTCCGGGCCGATCGCTCCCGTGCCGGCGATGACGCCGATCAGCGGGACCATCGTGGCGAGCGCGAAGCCGCCGAGTACGTCGGCGGCGACCTGGTCGTCCGCGCCGGTGAGCGCCCGTACCGCGACCGAGATCGCGATGAGCAGGACCGGCAACGAGAACAGGATGAGCGCGCGCCTGCGGCCGAGCAGGGCCCGGTAGGTGAGCCGGGCGACTGTGGGGTTGTACATGGTCGTAGCTCCCTTCAGGCCGTGACGAGGTAGGAGAAGACGGATTCGAGCGACTCGTCGGACGGCGAGACGGTCAGGAGCCGGATGCCCTGGTCGCGGGCGACGCGGGGCAGGAGCTCGGTGAAGCGGCCGAAGTCGACGGCCTGGATCAGCAACGCGCCTTCGCCGAGGTCGACTTCGATGCCCGCGGTGGACGGGTCCGCGATCAGCGCGGCCGCGAGCTTGCGGTCGTCGCTTGAGCGGACGGTGTAGCGGTGCGGGCGGTCCGTCATCAGGCGGCGGATCCGGCGGAAGTCACCGCTGGCCGCGTGCCGTCCGGCCACGATCACCTCGATGTGCGAGGCGAGTTGCTCGACCTCTTCGAGGATGTGGGAGGAGAACAGGACCGTACGGCCCTCGTTGCCCATCCGTCGCAGAAGGTCCATGAGGTGCATGCGCTGGCGCGGGTCCATGCCGTTGAACGGCTCGTCGAGCAGCAGCACCGACGGGTCGTGGACCAGGGCGGACGCCATCTTCACGCGCTGGCGCATGCCCTTGGAGTACGTGGCGATCTTGCGGTCCTGCGCGTACTCCATCTCGACCGTGGCGAGGGCCAGTTGGGCGGCCTTCTTGCCGAGACCGTGCAACTCGGCGTTGGCGACGACGAATTCGCGTCCGGTGAGGAAGTCGTACATCGCCTCGCGCTCGGGGACGAGGCCGATCTCCTTGTAGATCTCCTCGTTCTTCCAGATCGGACGGCCGTCGAGCGTGACGCTGCCGGTGGAGGGCGACAGGAAGCCGCCCATCATGTTGATCAGGGTGGACTTGCCGGCGCCGTTCGGGCCGAGCAGACCGGTGACGCCCGGGCCGATGGTCATCGTCACGTCGTTGACGGCGACGACATTGCCGAACCAGCGGCTGGTGTGGTCGATTTCGATGGTGGCCATGGTTCTACAGCCCGGCCTTTCGGTAGCGGCGCATCAGGGCTCCGTACGAGCCGGCGATCAGCGCGAAGACGACCAGGAGGTAGACGACGCCGAGCCCGGCACCCGGTCCGTGCTCGCCCGGGAAGGCGGAGGTCGCGCCGAGGAAGGCGGTCTGCACACCGTCGATCAGCGTGATCGGCGAGAACAGGCCCAGCCACTCGACCGCGTCCCACGAACCCTGCGCGTCGGCGATGGCCTGGACGGTGGAGACGGCCCCGTACGAGATCGTCAGTACGGCGATCACGGCGGCGACGCCGAAACCGCGGCGCGGGGTCAGGGCGGCCATCACCAGGCCGATCCCCGCGAAGAGCAGCGAGAGCAGCAGCACGGAGACCATCCCCTGGGCGAATCCCTTGGTCTGGGTCGTGAAGTCCATCTTCGCGAGCAGCGAGCCCACATAGAGGACGATCACCGGCGCCCCGGTGAGGATGAGCAGCGCCGTGGCCATGGCGGCGAACTTGGCGACCACGTAGTCGACGCGTTCGATGGGGCGCGAGAAGTACAGCGGCACGGTCTTGAAGCGCAGGTCGCGCGAGACCGACTGCGGTGCCTGGGCGGCCAGATAGAGGCCGATGATCGCCTGCGTGACGATCGCGTAGCGGGTGTACTCGATCGGCAGCTTGGTCGCGTTCGTCGCGACGGCGACCGCCACGATGATCGCCGCCGGCACGCACATCACGGCGAACAGGATCATCGGCGTGACCTTGGACTTCGCGCTGCGCCCGAGGCCGTACGCGCCGCGCAGGGACTGCGAGTAGAGCGAGCGGCGGGCGTACGCGCGGCCGAGGCGCTGTCCGTCGTACTTGCGGTAGCCGATGTTGTGGATCTGGGTCTGCGCGCTCTGCGCCGGGGTGCCGGCACTCATCGGGCTTGGGGTACTCATCGGGCTTCCACCTCCGCGGGCTCGCCGATCCGGGCCTGCGCGGGGCCGTCCTTGAACACCTCGGAGATGTGGTGCCTGCGCTGTTCCATCCGCACGAGGCCGAGGCCGAGTTCGGCGACGGTGTCCCGTACGAGGTCGTAGGTGTCCTCGCCGGTCGCTTCGAGAAGAAGGATGTGGCCGGCGCCGGGCAGGCCCTCCTCCGTCGTGGTCTGGAGGGTGACCCCGCGGGCGGCGAGCGCTTCGCGTACCGCCTTGGTGCCGTCGGGGTGGGCGTCGGTGTCGGTGACCTCGACCGCGATGGTGCCCATCGTCTGCGTGTAGTCGCTGGTGGAGCTGGAGCGGAGCAGCTTGCCGCCGTCGATGACGACGACGTGGTCGCAGGTGCGCTCCAGTTCGCCGAGCAGGTGGCTCGTCACGAGGACGGAGATGCCGAAGTCCGTGTGGACGCGGCGGATCAGGCCCAGCATCTCGTCGCGGCCGACGGGGTCGAGGCCGTTGGTGGGCTCGTCGAGGAAGACCAGGTCGGGGTCGTGGACGAGGGCTTGGGCCAGCTTGACCCGCTGCTTCATACCGGTCGAGTAGCCGCCGATGGGGCGGTAGCGCTCCTCGTACAGGCCGACGTGGCGAAGGGTGTCGGCCGTGCGCTCGCGCGCCGCGGCCGGCGGCAGTCCCGACATCCGGGCCATGTGGACGACGAACTCGGTGGCCGAGACGTCCGGCGGCAGGCAGTCGTGCTCGGGCATGTACCCGACCCGCTCGCGGATCTCGCCCCCCTTGGTCGCGACGTCCAGACCGAGCACGGCGGCTTGGCCCTCGGTGGCGGGGGACAGACCAAGAAGAATCTTGATCAACGTGGACTTGCCGGCTCCGTTGGCACCGACGAGTCCGGTCACACCCGGGCCGATGTCCATGGAGAGCCGGTCAAGAGCGGTCACCCGGGGGAACCGCTTGCTCAGGCTTTCGGTCGCGATCACAGTCACATTCCGAAGGTAGTGGCGCGGGTCACCTCCGGCGTCAGACCCTGCTCCTGTCTCCGTATCCGACTTGGGGTGTACGGGCCCGTAGGGGTCCGACTTTGGGTAGGTGCCGTTCCGCTCCGGGGGTCAGCCGGTGGGGGCCCCGCCGCCGAGGAACGCCTCGACCTCCGCGAGCGGAACGACCTCGTCCTCGCGCGGCAGGTCGATGGTGAGGTCCTCGTCGAAGTGGCTCAGGTCCTGGGCGGATTCCGGACCCGAAGTGCGCACCAGGTACGGCTTGCCCTGCAGGGCCAGGTACATCGTCTGGGTGCCCTTGCCGTCCTCTGTCACCTCGAGGGGCAGCACGGGGAACCCGTCGATCTCGGTGGTCTCACCCTTCTTGTACGTGGTCCCCGGGGCGTCCTTCGTGTTCTCGAGGCTGAAGCCCTGGAAGTCACAGGGCTGGAGCATCTGCACATACCTCATGGGGTCGGGCTGCGAGTCCAGGATCCACTTGCCCTGGAAGCGCTCGGCCGCCTCGGGGCCCTGCTGCTGCGTGAGGGACTTCTCGTCTCCGCGCATGTAGATGCCCCGCTCACCGACGCGCACATCCATGGTGCCGGTGTCCCCCACGTCGTAGGTGATCGAGCAGCCGTTCTTCAGGTCCGACCGCGCGACGACGCTTGGCGCCGCCTCGGCCGGGCGTGCCGGGGTGTAGACCCTCTGGAAGGACTTCAGGTCGGCCATCGCCTCGCGGGAGCGCTGCATCGCCTCCGCGCCGGAGAGCTTCTCGATGCCGTTCGGAGCGCCGAGCCTCTTCTCGGTCTGCTCCGAAGCCGGGGCCTGCGTGGCCGCCGTCGCACCCCCCGCCGCCTTCTCCGTACCGCAGGAAGTGAGCAGGATTCCCGCGAATACGGCTGCGGAGCAGGAGAGACGGGTGAGACGGCGCGTGTGCATAGCCGGAACTTATCCGGCCCATACGTGGGGCACAGGTGCCCAAATGCCTCGCCGATACGGGCCGTTGGGCCCTGTCCGGCGAAGTTATCCACAGCCCGTGCACGCCCCTTGACGTCGCCGTCGGACATTGTCACATTCATCAGTGTCAAGTTACGGACACGTAGAGCACGCGAAATGCACGACCGGACGGACGGGGCGGGGTGGCATGGGCTCAGTGGTTGAACTCGACGGGCGGTTGCGGGGGTTCAAGGAGGTGCAGGCGCTCGCGTACGAGTGCGCCGAGGCGGTGTCCGCCCAGCTCACCCCCGGGGTGACCGAGCGCGAGGCCGCCCGGATGCAGCGGGTGTGGCTGCGGGAGCGCGGGGTGCGGGACTGGTTCCATCTGCCCTTCGCCTGGTTCGGGGACCGTACGGCCTTCACCGGGTTCAAGATCCCGCTGCAGTTCTTCCCGACCAACCGCGCGCTCGAGCCGGGGATGCCGTACATCCTCGACATGGCACCCGTCCTCAACGGCTATACGGCGGACATCGGTTACTCCGGCTGCCTCGGCCCGAACCCGCTGCACGGCAAGCTGCTCGACGACCTCGAAGCGCACCGCGAGCTGATCCTGCGCGAGGTGCGCGAACGGCGCCCGCTGCGGGAGATCTACGAGGACGTGGAGCGCCTGATGCGGCAGCAGGGATACGCGAACCGGCATCGCGCCTACCCGTTCGGCGTGATCGCGCACAAGGTGGACCAGGTCAAGGAGCGGCGCTTCTCGCCGCATGTGTTCGGCTTCGGCACGCAGTCCCTCAGGGGCCTCGCGAGCGATGCGCTGCACGGGCACCGGGACGGCTGGTCGCCGCTGTGGTCGCCGTACAAGTTCTCCGACCACCCGCCGCAGCCGGGGCTCTGGGCGGTCGAACCGCACCTCGGCTTCCGGGGCACGGGCGCGAAGTTCGAGGAGCTCCTCGTCGTGACGGACTCCAAGGACCCGGCCGAGAGCGCGTTCTGGCTGGACGACGAGCTGCCGCACGTACAGCGGTGGGAGCGGGAGAAGGCGGCGTGAGCACGAACGGCGGACGCGGGAAGAGCGGGAGTCAATTCATGGGTGGGAGCGGACTGTTGAAGGGTGCACGCGAGCGCTGGGTGCGGACCGGGGGCGTGGAGCTGTGCGTCGCCGAGCTGGGCGAGACGGACCGGCCGACCGTGTTCCTGGTGCACGGATATCCGGACTCCAAGGAGGTCTGGTCGGAGGTCGCCGTACGGCTCGCCGAGCAGTGCGGGTTGCATGTGGTGCTCTACGACGTACGGGGCCACGGAAGGTCCACGGCACCGACCCCGCTGCGCGGCGGCTTCACCCTGGAGAAGCTGACCGATGACTTCCTGGCCGTCGCCGACGCGGTGAGCCCGGACGAGCCCGTGCACCTGGTGGGGCACGACTGGGGCTCGGTGCAGTCCTGGGAGTTCGCGACGGTGGAGCGTACGCAGGGCAGGGTGGCGTCCTTCACCTCGATATCCGGCCCGTCGCTCGACCACTTCGGGCACTGGATCAAGAAGCGGATGACCCGTCCGACCCCGCGCAAGGTCGGCCAGCTCCTCGGCCAGGGCGCCAAGTCCTGGTACGTGTACATGCTGCACACCCCCGTACTGCCGGAGCTCGCCTGGCGCGGACCGCTCGGCAAGCAGTGGCCGCGGCTGCTCGCGCGGGTGGAGAAGGTGCCGGCCGGCGGCTACCCCACGCCTTCGCTGCCGAGTGACGCCGCCCACGGCGCGTGGCTCTACCGGGACAACGTACGGGCGCGGCTGCGCCGGCCGCGGGCCGACGCCCATGCGCACGCGCCGGTGCAGCTGATCACGCCGACCGGGGACATGTTCCTGTCGCCGAAGCTCTACGACGATCTCGAGCAGTGGGTACCGCGGCTGACACGCAGGACGGTGGCGGCCAAGCACTGGGTGCCGCGGACCCGGCCGGATCAACTTGCGGCGTGGATCGGCGAGTTCGTGACATCGGTGGAGACCCCCGCGCCGACGGTGGCCGCCGTGCCCGCCAAGCGGACCAAGCGCGCCCACGCCTACGCCGAGCGGTTCGCCGGCCAGCTCGTCCTGGTCACGGGCGCGGCGAGCGGGATCGGGCGCGCCACGGCCTTCGCGTTCGCCGAGTCCAGGGCACGCGTGGTCGCGGTGGACCGCAATGGTGAAGGCGCCGCCCGTACCGCCGAGTTGGCGGGTCTGATCGGCGCGCCCGAGGCCTGGGGCGAGCAGCTCGACGTCTCGGACGAGGCCGCCATGGAGAAGCTGGCCAAGAAGGTCGCCTCGGAGTACGGCGTTGTCGATGTGCTGGTCAACAATGCGGGGATCGGCCTGTCCGGCTCGTTCTTCGCCACCACGAGCGAGGACTGGAAGAAGGTCCTCGACGTCAATCTGTGGGGTGTGATCCACGGTTGCCGGATCTTCGGCGGACAGATGGCCGAGCGCGGACAGGGCGGCCATATCGTCAACACGGCGTCCGCGGCGGCGTATCAGCCCTCGAGGGCGCTGCCCGCGTACTCGACGTCGAAGGCCGCGGTCCTGATGCTCAGCGAGTGCCTGCGCGCCGAACTGGCAGGCCAGGGCATCGGAGTCTCCGCGATCTGCCCGGGCTTCGTGAACACCGACATCACCGCGACCGCCCGCTTCGCCGGGGTCGACGCCGCCGAGGAGAAGCGCCGGCAGAGGCGCACCTCGCGGCTGTACGGGCTGCGCAACTACCCGCCGGAGAAGGTGGCCGACGCCATCCTGAACGCGGTGCTCACCAACCAGGCGGTGGTGCCCGTGACCCCGGAGGCGCGCGGCGCCCATCTGCTGTCCCGCTTCACGCCCAAGGCACTGCGGGCCATCGCACGCTTGGAGCCGCCGGTATGAGCGAGGGGGAGGGCCACTACGCGATCGTGCCGCGCCGGGTCTCGTTCGACTGGGAGTCCACCCCGCTGCACTGGATACCGGACGAGCCGACGGCCACCCATGTCATCAATGTGCTGCATCTGCTGCTTCCGGCGGGCGAGCGCTGGTTCGTGAAGGTGTTCAAGGAGGCGCTCCCGCTGGTCGGGGACCCGGTGCTCCTGAAGGACGTCAAGGGCTTCATGGGCCAGGAGGCGACGCACAGCGTGCAGCACGCGCACGTGCTCGACCACCTCGCGGTCAAGGGCCTTGAGACGGAGCCGTACACGCGCTACGTGGATCTGCTCTTCGACCGGCTGCTCGGCGAGCGCCCGCCACTGGGCGCACCGATATCCGCCCAGGAGTGGCTGCGTTTCCGCCTTGCGGTGATCGCGGCGATCGAGCAGTTCACCGCGGTCCTGGGCAACTGGGTGCTGGACGCGGACGGCCTTGACGAGGCGGGCTCGGATCCGGTGATGCTCGATCTGCTGCGCTGGCACGGCGCGGAGGAGGTCGAGCACCGCTCGGTCGCCTTCGACATGTACCAGCACTGCGGCGGCGAAGGACTGCCCCGCTACACGCGGCGCATCGCCGGCATGGCGGTGACCGCGCCGGTGATGCTCTACCTCTGGGTGTGGGGTGCCGCGTATCTGCTGCGGCACGATCCCTCGTTGAGCTCTTCGGGCACGGGCACGGGCACGGGCGACGCCGGGCCGCGGAGGATCCCCAGGTCCGCCGGCCGGCTCAGGTACTCGCTGCGCGAGCACAACCGGGCCGTACGCAAAGGGCTGCTGCCCACCTGGAAGGAGATCGGCGCGGCCGTACCCCGCTATCTGCGGCGGACGTACCATCCCTCGCAGGAGGGCTCCCTGCGCACAGCGGTGGAGTATCTGGCCGTATCCCCGGCGGCGCGCGCCGCGGCGGGGGCGATCGGGCGGTCGGCCATCGCATGAGGGGTACGCCGGTGAGCAGACCGGAGAGCAAGCCGGTGAGCGGACCGGAGCGCAAGCCGGTGCGCGGAACGGTGAGCGCGCCGGGTGCGCGGCGCTGAGGAGAGGGCGGGGAGCGTGGCGGAGCAGACGACGGGCACGGGGCACCGGGCCGAGTACCGGATCGAGGACCTCGCCCACCACAGCGGCGCCACGGTCCGTACGATCCGCGCCTACCAGGACCGCGGCCTGCTCCCCCGCCCGGAGCGCAGGGGGCGGTCCAATGTGTACGGGGACGCCCATCTCGCCCGGCTGCGGCAGATAGCCGATCTCCTGGACCGCGGCTACACCTTGGCGTCGATCAAGGAACTCCTCGAGGCCTGGGACTCCGGCCGGGGCCTGGGCGGGGTGCTCGGTCTGGTGGCCGAGGTCGACGGCCCCTGGACGGACGAGAAGGCCGACCGGATCAGCCGCGCCGATCTTGACCTGAAGTTCGGCGGAGAACCGGATGAGGCCGCGGTCGAGGAAGCGGTCGAACTCGGCGTACTGGAAAGGATTCCGGGCCGGGACGACGAGTTCCTTGTGCCGAGTCCTCAAGAGCTGGCAGTGGCGGCCGAATTGCACGCGGCGGGGGTGCCGCTGCACGCGATCGCCGGGCATCTGCGGGAGTTGCGGGTCCAGGTGGAGCACATAGCCTCCCGTTTCCTGGAGTTCACGACCGAGCATGTCTTCCAGCGCTACCTCGAACATCAGCCGCCCACGGACGCGGACGCGGCCGAAGCGGCCGCACTCGTCCGCAGACTCCGGCCGCTCGCCCAGCAGACAGTGGACGCCGAACTCGCCCGCGCCATGCGCACGTTCGCGACCCGTCATCTGCAGCAGCATCTGGGTGCCGCGCTGCCGCCGCCCACCCACTCGGGCGACGTTCCGGTGGCGCTCCCCGTCCACACAATCGACGTGGTGCGGAGTCTGGTTGGCGCGGAAGGCATCTCCGTATTCATCGCCACGGCCGCCGAACGCGAGGTGCATGCACGGACTTTGGACGCCTTGGCCGCAAAGCGGAGTGAGACACCGGCAGTTGATCAAGTGCCCTGAGATGCCTGAGAGTTGTCCACATAATCCTCAATCAGCCTGTGGATAACCCGGGTTACCTGTGGATCATGCCTAACTCTCCTTAAATTTCCGGGAATTACGGGCCACATGGATCTGGACTCGGGAAAACCTGATGCGCATCCCGAAGACCTCCGGGCATTCTGTGACGATGACTGACAGAACACCCGACGAGAGGCGGACCGTACGCGTCTCCAAATACCTCTCCAAGCACCTGCGCCACCAGCCGGACCGGATCGGCCTCACGCTCGACGCCAACGGCTGGGTCGAGATCGACACCCTGATCGCCGCCGCGGCCGCGCACGGATTCGTGTTCAGCCGGGCCGAGCTGGAACATGTGGTCGCGCACAACGACAAGAGGCGGTTCGCCGTCGACAGCGGCCGGATCCGCGCCAGCCAGGGCCACACCGTCCAGGTCGACCTGGACCTGCCGCCCGCCGCACCGCCGCCGTACCTCTACCACGGCACCGTCGCCCGCAATCTGGACGCGATCCGCGCCCACGGCCTGAGCGCGATGGCCCGCCATGACGTCCATCTCTCGGCCGACCGCGAAACCGCCACACGCGTCGGCGCCCGCCGCGGCCGCCCCGTGATCCTCTCCGTGGACGCGGGCGCGATGCACCGCGACGGCCATGTCTTCAAGGTCAGCGCGAACGGGGTGTGGCTCACGGCATCCGTACCGCCGCAGTATCTGCGCTTTCAGGGCTGATCCCGCCGCCCCGGCCCGCCGGCTTCCCGTAAAGGACCGCGGCCAGGGCAAGGCCCAGCGCGCCACCGGCCAGTTGGGCCGCGATGAAGCCCGGCAGCGAACCGGGGGAGATCCCGGTGAACGAGTCGGTGAACGCCCGCCCGACCGTCGCCGCCGGATTGGCGAACGAGCCGGATGACGTGAACCAGATCGCGGCGGCGATATACGCGGCCACCGCGACCGGCGCGAGCTGCGTACGCCCGATCCTGCTCAGCCCGCAGATCAACAGCACAAGACCCGCGGTGGCGACGACCTCACCGAGCAGCAGCCGGTCCCCGATGCGCTCCTGCGTGGACCACACGACCTCCGCGCGCCCGAACATCGCCTCCGCGAGCAGCGCACCGGCGACCGCGCCCACCGTCTGCGCCGCGACGTACGCGAGCGCTTCGCGCGAGCCGGGTCCGCTGCCGTCGCGCCGGCCCAGCCACCAGGCCGACAGCGTCACCACCGGATTGAGCTGTCCGCCCGAGACCGGCCCGAACAGCGCGATGAGCAGCCCGAGTCCGATCGCCGAGGCAAGGGAGTTGGCCAGGAGCTGGACCCCGGTGTCCTCCGTGAGGCGGGCGGCCTGCAGTCCGGAACCGACGACGACGGCCACCAGGGCCGCGGTGCCGATGAGTTCGGCCGCGGCCTTACGGACCGGCGAAGCGCTGCTGTGCACGGGACTCCCCTCTTCTGTTCGCCGGGGGTCGACCCGATGCCCGATTCATTGCGAGATGAGCACCCCCGTCACCACATCGCGGAAAATGTATTCCGTAGATTGGAATTTCAACAGAGGGTGGAGGGAAATTGCCGAGCTCGATGTCAGTCCCGGGCTCTACGCTTCACCCGTCTTCGCGATCTGTGAGGGGGGGCCTCGCGGTCGCCATCCGTCCATGCGCACACGCGAGGTGATCACCCATGACGTCCGCCGAGACCGGCAGTCCGCCGACCTCCCCCGACACCTTCCAGGTCGATCTGCGCGGCCTGGTCGATCTGCTCTCCCACCACCTGTACTCGAGCCCTCGGGTCTACGTACGGGAGCTGCTGCAGAACGCGGTAGACGCCGTGACCGCCCGCCGGGCCGCGGACGCTGACGCACCGCAGCGGATCCAACTGACCGCGAGCGGCGGCCGGGTGGCCATGGAGGACAGCGGCATCGGTCTGACCGAGGCCGAGGTGCACACCCTGCTCGCCACGATCGGGCGCAGCTCCAAGCGCGGCGGTGCCGAAGGTCTTCAGAGCGCGCGACAGGAGTTCCTGGGGCAGTTCGGGATCGGACTGCTCGCCTGCTTCGTGGTCGCGCACCGGATCCGGGTGGTCACCCGGTCCGCGCGTTCCCCCGAGGCCCCGCCCGTGGAGTGGCTGGCATCGGACGACGGCTCGTACACCGTGCGCGTCCTGCCCGATGACGCCAGGACCGAGCCCGGCACCACGGTGTACCTGGAGCCGCGTCGGGGCGCCGAGGAGTGGACCGCCCCGGCCCGTGTGGAGGAACTGGCCCGGGACTTCGGTGCGTTGCTCCCGTACGACATCGTCTTCAGCGACGGCTCGGCGCAGCGGCGGATCACCGAACTGCCGGCCGTCTGGGACCGCGGCTTCCCGTCCCCGGCCGCCCGCCGCGTCGCGCTCGCCGGGCACTGCACCAGGACCTTCGGCTTCACGCCGCTCGACTCCATCGACCTCGATCTGCCGGTCGCGGGCGTCCGCGGGGTGGCGTACGTGCTGCCGGAGCCGACCAGCCCCGCGCATCGCGCCGGCCACCGCGTGCACCTGAAGGGCATGCTGCTCACGGACCGCGCGGACAATCTGCTGCCGGACTGGGCCTTCTTCGTGCGCGCCGTGCTCGACACCGACACCCTGCGCCCGACCGCCTCGCGCGAGAGCCTCTACGACGACGAGACCCTCGAAGCCGTACGGGAAGCGCTCGGCGGCCGCGTACGGGAGTGGTTGGCAGGCCTCGCCGTCGGCGATCCGCAGCGCCTCTCCGCCTTCCTCCAGGTGCACCACCTGGGCGTGAAGTCCCTGGCGCGGCACGATCCCGAACTGCTCGAACTCATGCTGCCCTGGCTGCCGTTCGAGACCAGCGACGGCACCGCGAACCTGGACGAGTTCACGGCGGCGCACCAGCAGATCCACTTCACGCGCACCGTCGAGGAGTTCCGCCAGATCGCCCCGATCGCGGCGGCGCACGGCCTCGGCGTGATCAATGCGGGCTATACGTACGACGCCGAGCTGCTCGCCCTGCTGCCCGGGATCCGGCCGGGTGTGAGCGTCACCGAACTGGACGCGGGCGCCGTCACCGACCGCCTCGACACGGTCGAGGTCTCCACCGAGCTGGCCCTCGCCCCGTTCCTGGCGACGGCGCGGGCCCGACTGGACGCGCTCGACTGCGATGTGGCGCTGCGCGCCTTCCAGCCGGTGGCCGTGCCGGCGCTGTTCCTCGACGACCGGCAGGCCCGCCATGAGCGCGACCGGGCGAGCGCCCAGGAGGGCGCGCAGGCGAGCGGCGATGCGCTGTGGAGCAGCATCCTCGGCTCGCTGCGCGGCTCGGCGCCGCGCGCCCGGCTCGTCCTGAACCACAACAATGCGCTGATCAGGCGGATTTCGGCACTCCCGGACGCGGAGCTGACCGGCATGGCGATCGAGTCGCTGTACGGCCAGGCCCTGCTGATGTCGCAGCGCCCGCTGCGGCCCGCCGATACGACACTGCTCAACCGGTCGTTCCTGGGGCTCCTGGAGTGGGCGACCCACAGCGCGGCCGAGAAAGGGGAGGGTTCGCAGTGAACCTCTCGGATCCGCAGGACATCCAGCGGGCGATCCACCAGAACAACGGCACTCCGTACGGCACGGCCCGCTCCGCCCGCGCAGAGGAGCTGTCCGCTGCCGCCGAGCGGTCGGGGGACGCGGCCGTCCTTCGCCAGGCGCTCTTCGCGCTGGTCGACGCGTACACATGGAGCTCGGAGCGGACCAAGGCGCTCGTGCCGTTCTCCCGGCTGCTGCAGGAGTACGACCGCGACCCCGGTGCGTTCGAGAGCTGGCAGACCCACAGTCTGTTCTGGTCGTTCAAGTGGGTGACCGGCGACATCATCGACCTGCCCGAGGTCGCGATCGCCGATGTCGAAACCTGGTTCCAGGAGATGGAGCGCCGCTACCGGCTGGCCGGGCACAGTGAACGGGCCGTACGGCAGAGCGAGTTCTATCTCGCCGAGTCGACCGGCGACCTGGAGCGCGCCGACCGTGCCGTGGCCGGCTGGATGGCGGCCCGGCGCGACCGCATGAGCAACTGCCACGCCTGCGAGCTCGGTACGCAGGGCCGCTACTGGGCCACCCGCGGACAGGACGAGAAGGCCTTGGACGTCTGGCGGCCGGTGACGAGCGGCAGCTCGGCCTGCCGTGAGGAGCCGCACCGGGTGCTCGGGCACTCCCTGCTGCCCCTGCTCCGCCTGGGCCGCTTCGCCGAGGCCCGCACCCACCACCTGAAGGGCTACCGCCTCGCGCGGGGCAACGACAGTCTGCTGCGGACCATCGGTCAGCACATCGAGTTCTGCGCCCTGACCGGCAATGAGCCGCGCGGTCTGGAGATCCTCACCGAGCACGCCGCCCACCTCGGACCGCTGGCGGACGCGGACGCCCAACTCTCCCTGAACGGCGGCATCCTGGTGCTGCTGCGACGGCTGAAGGAGCTGGGGCACTCCGATCTGGCGGCGATACGGCACGGCGGCGCCGAGCGCACGGTGGGCGAGCTGTACGACCTGCTGTACCGGCAGGCGCGTGCGATCGCCGAGCGCTTCGATCTGCGCAACGGGAACACGTATATCTCCGACCGTTTCGAGGAGCGCGCGGCGCGGGAGCCGCTGACGGATGCGCTGCCGCTGGGCATCCGCAGTGGGCGGCTCTTGGGGGTGGCGGGTTCTGGTGAGGTGACGCGTTCTGGTGGGGTGACGCGTTCTGGTGGGGTGGGCAGGGCTGGTGCGGTGGCCGGGTCCGGCAGGGCTGGTGCGGTGGCCGGGGTCGGTGCGCAGGGGGCCGGCCGGAGCTCCGCAGCGTCCTCCGGGCCGGCCGAACTTGTCGAGGAGGCCCGGACCTTGCGTGACCGGCGCCACCCCGGTGCCCGGCTCGCGTGGGAGCGGGTGGCCGAGGCCGTCGGTGCGCAGGAGCCGGCCGATCCGGTCCTGGTCGCCGAACTTCTCGAGCACCGAGCGGTGACGGCCGCCGAGAACGGTGCCGAGGACGCGGGCGCGCTGCTGCGTGCCTGCTCCGCTGCGTACCGGTCCGCCGGACAGGCGGCGCGGGCCGCTCTGGCCGAGCTGCATCTCGCCGTGCACACCGCCTTGACGGGTGAGGCGCCCGAGTCCGTACGGGAGCAGCTGGCCGTGGCCGCAGAGGCCGCCGAGTCGCTGGATCCCGCGGATCCCTGGCGGTCGCGGCGGATTGCCTCGGCTGCGCTGATACGGATCCGGATCGAGGCACAGCTGCGGGAGCGGGCGGCGTCGGGGCGGGACAGCGGGGCCGATGCCGACGGGGTCGACCCCGGTGGACAAGCTGAGGGGGCCGACCCCGTGTACGTATCCGAACTGCGGGCGTTCGTCGCGGAGACCGGGGAGCGTACCGACGGGACCGACCTCGCCGACCTCACTGACTTCACCGACCTCGCCGACCTCGCCGCCGAGGCGGAGACGACGCTCGCCCAACTCGCCCTGGCCGACGAGGACATCACTGCGGCCGAACCGCTGCTCGCCTCGGCAGCCGCCCGCTTCCGTGCCGCGGGCCGCCCCTGGGACGCGGCCGAGCCGCTCGTCCGGCGGGCCGGTCTGCTGCTCTCCCTCGACCGGCCGGAGGAGGCCGAGGCCTCGGCCCGTGCGGCACTCGACGCCGGCGCCGAGCTGACCGACCCGGAGCAGCAGGGGACCGTACGGCTGGTCCTTGCGGACGTGCTGATGCGGCGCGACCGGCCGGCCGAGGCGGCCGAGCATGCCCTGGACGCGGCGCACTGGTTCGACCAGGCCGGCCTCGAGGCGGACGGCGGCGCCCACGCGCGCCGGCTGCTCGCCCGGGCGTACCGGGCACAAGGCCGTGTCCCGGAGGCGGCGGAGGTGCTGCAGTCCGCGCTCGCGGATCTCGTACGCCAGGGCCCGCAGGCCGAAGCGCAGGCGCGCTCCATGCTGGCCGAGCTGCTGCGCGAGCTGAACGATCCGCGGGCCGCGGCCGAGCAGTTCCTGGGGGCCGCCGAGGTCGCCAAGGACTGGGACGACCCGCTGCCCCAGGCACAGTTCGCCCATGGCGCGGCCGAGTGCCTGGCACGTGCGGGCCTGGAGGACGCGGCGGACGCGGCCTACGGCCGGGCCCTGGAGTTGTGGCGCGAGGGCGGTGACCGGGCGGGCGAGGTGCGGGTGCTGCGGTCGCTGGCGTGGCGCCGTTTCTGGGCCGACGGGATGGACGACCTCGAGTACGCGAGCGCCGAGAGCCTCGCACTCGCCCGTCCGCTGATGGACCGCGCACTCGCCGTGCTGGACGGCGCACAGGACCCGGACCTGCGCTACGAACGCGCGCAGACCCTCGACCAGTACGCGGAAATGCTTGCCGCATTCCTGGACGAGTACGAGTACGAAGACGACGGCGACCGCGACCGCGACGAGGACGACGGCGACGGCGACGGCGACGGCGACGGCGACGGCGACGGCGACGGCGACGGCGAGAACAGCGCGAGGAACGAGCAGGAGCAGTCCCCGGACATGAGCCTGCTCGGCGACGCGGTGGACCTGTTCTCCCGCGCGGCACAGGAGTACGGGGCACTCGGGGACGCCCACACGGCGGCCCGGTCCAAGGCTCTGGACCGGGCAGGCCGCCTCGAGAAGTCGGCCGCGTCGGCGCTCGAGGCCGGCCCGTCCGGCGGCTGAGGCCGAGCGCCCGCAAGGCGCACTGCGGAACAGGGGTCCGGGGGAAGCTCCCGGGCCCTGCCCGCAGCGCCACCCGAACCCGCACCTCGACGCACGCCGGCACCCCCGACGTACGCTGACCGCATGCGCCTCAGCACCGTCATCCTCCCCACCACCCCTTGGCACAACGGCGGCCGCGACAAGTGGCAGCGCGCCGAGGAGCTCGGTTTCCACGCCGCGTACACCTATGACCACCTCGCCTGGCGGACCTTCCGCGACGGCCCCTGGTTCGGCGCGATTCCCACGCTCACCGCCGCCGCCACGGCGACGAGCACCCTGCGCCTGGGCACCCTCGTGACCTCGCCGAACTTCCGGCACCCCGTCACGCTCGCCAAGGAGCTGATCTCCCTCGACGACATCTCCGGCGGCCGGATCACCCTCGGCATCGGCGCGGGCGGCAACGGCTTCGACGCCACCACGCTCAAGAAGCCGGGCGAGGAGCAGTGGACGCCGAAGGAGCGGGCGGACCGGTTCGCCGAGTTCGTGGCACTGCTCGACCGGCTCCTCAGCGAGCCGGCGGAGGTCACCAGCGAGGGCACGTTCTACTCGGCGACCGAGGCGCGCAATCTGCCCGGCTGCGCCCAGTCCCCGCGCCTGCCCCTCGCCGTCGCGGCCACCGGCCCGCGCGGGCTGCGGCTCGCGGCCCAGCACGGCCAGGCCTGGGTGACCACCGGCGACCCGAAGGTGTACGAGGCCGGCACCCCCGAGCAGTCCGTCGAGGCCGTGGCCGCCCAGGTCGCCAAGCTCGGCAAGGCCTGCGCGGAGCAGGGCAGGGACGTGGCCGGCCTGGACAAGATCCTGCTCACGGGCTTCACCCCGGAGTTCAACCCGGACACCCATGCCGCCGACGCCCACCCGCTGCGCTCGGTCGACGCCTTCGTCGAGTTCGCCCGGCCGTATGCCGCTCTCGGCTTCACCGAGCTGGTGATCCATATGCCGATCGCGGACTCGGTGTTCGCCGCCGACGAGCAGGGCTACGAGCAGATCGCGAAGGAAGCGGCCGCCCGACTGAGCTCCTGAGCCTGTAGGTCCTGAGCCGTGCAGGTCCTGACCCCCTCAGCCCTGACCTGTAGGTCTCAGCCCAGACACCCTCAACTGCCTTACCCCAGAGCCCCGGTGGGACAGAAAGCCACTCACCGGGGCTCGTCCCCACTCAGATGTGCACCCGGCAACCCGGCGCTCGGGCATATGCGGAACAATGCCGTTGTGACGACCTCCGCAGCAGACCAGCACCCCGTGCCCGCCCACCCCCGCCCCCGGCTGATCGCCACGGATCTGGACGGCACGCTGCTGCGGGACGACAAGTCCGTCTCCCCGCGTACGGTCGCGGCGCTCGCCGCCGCCGAGGAGGCCGGGATTGAGGTCTTCTTCGTCACCGGCCGCCCGGCCCGCTGGATGGATGTCGTCAGCGACCATGTGCACGGCCACGGCCTGGCGATCTGCGGAAACGGCGCGGCGGTGGTCGATCTGCACGGCGGCCCCGGGCAGCACCGCTTCGTGAAGCTGCGATCGATGGAGCGCGAGAGGGCCCTGGACGTCATCCAGGTGCTGCGCGCGGCGGTCCCCGGCACCTCGTTCGCCATCGAGCGCACCGGCGGTATCTGCCATGAACTCGCCTATCCGCCGCTGCACATGGACCCGATCATCACCATCGCCCCGGTCGAGAAGCTGCTCGCCGAGGACTTCGACCTGGCCGACCAGCCGGTGCTCAAGCTCCTCGCCCACCACGGCGAGCTGGCCCCCGACGAGTTCCTCACCCTCGCGCGCAGCGCCGTCGGAGCGCGCGCCGAGGTCACCCGCTCAAGCCCCACCGCGCTGCTCGAGATCAGCGCCGCGGGTGTCTCCAAGGCCAGCACGCTCGCGCTGTGCTGCGCGGAGCGCGGCATCAGCGCCGAGGAGGTCGTGGCCTTCGGCGATATGCCGAACGACGTCGAGATGCTGAGCTGGGCCGGCCGCGGCTATGCGATGGGCAACGCCCACCCGGACGTCGTCGCCGCCGCCTGGGGCCGTACGGTCGCCAACAACGACGACGGCGTGGCCGTGATCATCGAGCAGCTCATCGCCGAAGCCCGCGGCTGACCTTCATCGAGGTCAGAGCTTCACACCCCGCTCGGCCAGCCATTTCCTGGGATCGACCCCCGATCCCAGATACGGAGTGAGCCGCACCTCGAAGTGCAGATGCGGCCCGGTCGAGTTGCCCGTCGTGCCGGCCTGCCCGAGCCACTGACCCGTGCGCACCTTGTCGCCCTGGTCGACGGCGGCGGAGGCGAGATGGGCGTACTGCGAGTAGTAGCCGCCGGGGTGCTGGACCAGGACCTCCATCCCGAAGCCGCCCCCGCAGGACACCTTCACCACCCGCCCGGCGCCGATCGCCCGCACCGGCTCCCCGATGCCGACGGCGAAGTCCTGCCCGGTGTGCCGGTGGGCCCAGCGGTCGCCGCTGCCACCGAAGCCGGCGGAGAGTTCATACGTCTCGACCGGCGCGACCCAGGCGCGGCCCTGCGGCAGTGAGGGCTGGTCGAGCCGTACCGCACCGCGGCAGGCGCCCGCCGCGACCTGGGCGTCCGCCTCGCCCTGCAGCGTCCACCGGGCGTCCTCGAGCTTCTTCTCGATCCCGCTCTTCAACGCGGCGAGCCGGACCCTGCGCGCGTCGAGGGAGTGCCAGGCGGCCGCCGCCCGCTGCCGGTCCTCGTCGACCCTGCGGGCGGCCCGCTGGGTCTTGTCGATCAGATGGTTCATGGCCAGATTGGCCTGCAGGGCGAGCCGCTGACCGCGCATCAGCTCGTCCGGATCGTCGGCGAGCAGCAGCTGTGCGGTGTACGGGATGCCGCCGCCGCTGCGGTACTGACCTCGCGCGATCCGCCCCAACTCGGCGTTCAGACGCTTCAGTTCCAGACGCTGCCGGGCGAGCACACCCTCCAGGCGCTCGGCCTTCTTGCGCTGGGTCTCGGCGGCCCGGCGCCCCTTCTCGTACTCCTGTGTCGCCTTCGCCGCGTTCTCGAGCAGCCGCGCCACCTTGCCGCCCGTACCGGGACCGTGGCCGTGCCCGCCCGGGCCGTCCTCCCCCGAGTCGGAGGAGGCCGAGGGCGCGGCGAGCGCGAGCAGCAGCGTCCCGGCAAGGAGTACGGGCGGAAGGCGACGCGGCATCAGGACCATGCACGGATCGTCACCCGCCGGTTGACGCCACGCCCGTACGAACAGGGCACAGGGGTGACCCTTGCCCCATATGGGGTCGGGCAGTTGAGCCGAACAGTGGCCATGCGCGACGGCCGGACCATGACCGCCCCGCATGTTTCACGTGAAACCAAAGCCGTCTCAGTACGGCCCCCGCATCAGTGCGGCGCCTGCCACACCACCATCGTCCCGGCCCCGTCGTCCCCGATCCCCGGCCCGTACCAGCTGTCGCCGCCGAGGGACTCGGCCCGTCGCTTGAGGTTCTTCAGGCCACTGCGCCGGCCGCCCTCCGGAATCCCGACCCCGTCGTCGGCCACCGTCAGCCGTACGCCTTCCCGGCCGTCCGGCAGCTGGGCGCCCGCGTCGACCACGACCTCGATCTGCCCGGCCTGGGCATGCCGGAAGGCATTGGACAGCGCCTCGCGCAGCGCGGCGATCAGGTTCTTGCCGGTCAGCTCGCCGACCACCGTGTCCACCGGCCCGAGGAAGCGGTGCGAGGGCTTGAACCCCAGCGGCACCGCAGCCATGTTGATCTCCCGGAGCACCCGGGTCCGCAGCCCGGACGGCGCCTCCGCGGGCCCCTGCTGCAACGCGAAGATCGCGGTACGGATCTCCTGGATGGTGACGTCGAGCTCGTCGATCGCCTTGCCGACGCCGGTCTGCACCTCGGGCACCACCGACCTGCGCTGTGCGCTCTCCAGCATCATCCCGGTGGCGAACAGCCGCTGGATCACCAGATCGTGCAGGTCACGGGCGATACGGTCACGGTCCTCGAAGACTGCGAGCCGCTCCCGGTCTCGCTGCGCCTCCGCCATCATGAGCGCGAGCGCGGCCTGCGCGGCGAACTGCACCGCGAGGGTCTTCTCGGCCTCGGTGTACGGCTGCGCGCCCCCGACCCGCGGCGCGGCGAGCACGCCGAGCACCCGGCCGCCGCTCTCCAGCGGAAGGAACATGGTGGGGCCGTAGGCCCGGGACAGCTTGGTGATCAGCCGGCCGTCGGTGGCGGCGTCGTCGATGAAGACCGGTTCGCCCGAGAGCACCAGATCGACGACGGGCGATTCGGGCGGCACCAGCAGCCCGAGTGCGGACGAGGGCCCGCTCTCGGTGGACTCGGCCACGATCTCCAGGCCGCCTTCCTCGGCGGTGAGCAGCACGAACGCGGCCGAGGCATTGGCGAGCTTGCGCGCCTGCTCGGCGACGACGGTCAGCGATTCATCGGCGTCGGCGCCGGACAGGAGCGCCGTGGTGACCGCCACCGATCCGTCGATCCACCGCTCGCGCTGCCGGGTCGCCTCGTAAAGGCGCGCATTGCCGATCTGGATCCCGGCCTCGGTCGCCAGCACCTTGACCATGTGCAGGTCGTAGATGCTGAAACTGCCGCCGCCCCGCTTCTCGGTCAGATAGAGATTGCCGAAGACCTCGCCGCCCACCCGGATCGGTACGCCGAGGAAGGTCCGCATCGGGGGGTGGTGCGGCGGGAAGCCCATGGAGCGCGGGTCCTGGCTGAGATCGTCGAGCCGTACCGTCGCCGGATCCTTGATCAGCGCGCCGAGCAGCCCGCTCCTGCCGTCCGGCAGGGCGCCGATCAGCTCCCGGTGCTCCTGCGGAATGCCGTACGTGATGAAGTCGGCGAGCCCGTCACCCTTGTCGTTGATCACGCCGATTGCCGCGTACTTGGCGCCGGTCAGACTGGCCGCCGTCTCCGCGATGCGGTCGAGCGTGGAGTGCAGATCGAGCCCGCTGCCCACGGACACCATGGCCTCGAGCAGCTGCGGCAGCCGGGCCGCGAGCTCCTCGGGGAGCGACTGCAGACTGCGCGCGGCCTGCTCTGCGGCGGCGGTGCCGGTCACGTCCCGCTCCGGGAAGGGAGGGGGATCTTCGGGCAGCTCTTCGGGTACGGCGGGGGCTTGCATGCCCTTGAGACTAGTTAGTCCGAATTTATGAGGAAAGTCGGGGTGGAGGGCCTTACGGCTCGAGGCGGACGGTTCGACGGCTCGGCGGGCGTCTCCCGGGGTTTCCGCGAGCTCCTATGCGTCGCTCACCGCGACCAACGCCTCAGCCTCCCGCTCCCGCTCCGCCATCCGCCGCAGCGGCCCCTCAGCCCCGACCAGCTCGGCGTACGCACCCCGCTGCACCACCCGCCCGTGCTCGAGCACCAGGACCTCGTCCACCGCATCGAGCCCGGCCAGCCTGTGCGTGATCATTACGGTCGCGGTGCCCTCCGTCGCCGCGAGCAGATCGGCGGTGAGTACGTCGGCGGTCGGCAGATCGAGATGCTCGGCCGGCTCGTCGAGGACGAGGACGGGGAACCGGGCGAGGAGCGCCCGCGCCAGCGCGAGCCGCTGCCGCTGCCCGCCCGAGAGCCGGGCCCCGTGCTCGCCGACGAGCGTGTCCAGACCGTCGGGCAGCGAGTCCACCCACTCCAGGAGCCGAGCCCGCGCCAGCGCGTCCCTCAGCTCACGGTCCGAGGCGTCCGGCCGGGCAAGCCGCAGGTTCTCGCGTACGGAACTGTCGAAGAGATGCGCATCCTGCGCGCACAGCCCGACCAGCCGCCGCACCCCGTCGCTCTCCAGGCCGTACGCGTCCACCCCGCCCAGCGTGTAGGCGCCCTCCCGTGCGTCGAGGAAGCGCAGCAGCACCTGGGCCAGCGTGGTCTTGCCGGACCCGGACGGTCCGACGACCGCGATCCGCCGCCCTTGCCGCAGGGTCAGGTCGACCCCGGCGAGCGCGTCCCGGTCCTGGCCCGCATGCCGGGCCGAGATCCCGCGCAGCTCCAGCGGGAAAGGCCCGGCGGGCACGGCGCCGGGCGTCGCCGGCTCCTGTACGGGCGCGGGCGCGTCGAGCACCTCGAAGACCCGTTCCGCGCTGCGCCGCACCCGCTGCCGGTACTGCACGGCGAGCGGCAGTCCGGTCACGGCCTCGAACGCGGCCAGTGGAGTGAGCACGACGACGGCGAGCGAGACCCCGCTCAGGCGCCCGTCCCCGACCGCCGCCACTCCCACGGCCCCAGCCGCGACCACGGTGAGTCCGCAGATCAGCGCGCTGAGCCCGGTCCCGAGCGCGGTGGCCCACGCACCTCGGGAGGCGATCCGGGTCAGCTCGGCGTCGGCGGCGCGGGCCTTGTCCGTACGGGAGGGAAGCGCGCCCGCGACCGTCAACTCGGCGGTCCCGGTGAGCAGATCGGCCACCCGCGTCGACATCTCCCCGCGCGCGGGCGCGAGGCGCCGCTCGGCCCTGCGGGCCACAAGACCGCTCAGCCACGGCACCCCGACGCCGGCGAGCAGCAGACCGCCGGCCAGCAGAGCCCCGGCCTCGGGCAGCAGCCACGCCGTGAACCCGGACGCACCCACGCCTACGACCAAGGCAGCCCCCGCGGGCAGCAGCCAGCGCAGCCAGTAGTCCTGCAGCGCGTCCACATCACCGACGAGCCGGGCGAGCAGATCCCCGCGCCGGGTCTTGCGCAGCCCGGCCGGGGCCAGCCGCTCCAGCCGCCGGTAGACGGCGACCCGTGCGTCGGCCAGCATCCGCAGGACCGCGTCATGCGTGACCAGGCGCTCGGCGTACCGGAAGACCGCGCGGCCGATGCCGAAGGCGCGGGTCGCGGTGACGGCCACCATCAGATGCAGCACGGGCGGCTGCAGCGAGGCCTTGGAGATCAGCCAGCCGGACGTGGCCATCAGACCCACCGCACTGCCCAGCGCGAGTGAACCGAGGAAGAGACCGAGCAGCAGCCGCCCGCGCCGCTGACCGGCCATCTTCCGTACGCGGGCGAGCACTCCGTGCTCGGGGACGGTCTCCACAGGATCCGTGACCGTCGCGGCGACCAGACCCTCACCCCCGGCGGCCGCCTCGGCGACACCTTCCCTCACCGCCGCCACGGGAGCGTCATGCATGACCAACTCCCCGCCCGGCGCACCCCCTTCGACCCGGACCACCCGGTCCGCCACCGCGAGCAGCGCCGGCCGGTGCACGACGAGGAGCACCGTACGACCGCGGGCCAGCCGCCGTACCGCGTCCACGATCTGCGCCTCGGTACCCCCGTCGAGCGCGGCCGTCGGTTCGTCGAGCAGCAACACCGGCCGGTCCGCGAGGAACGCCCGGGCCAGCGCCAGCCGTTGCTTCTGCCCGGCCGAGAGCCCGGCCCCGTCCTCACCGAGCAGCGTGCCGAGGCCCTCGGGCAGCGCGTCCACGAACTCGAGGGCTCCCGCATCCCGCAGCGCCCGGCGTACCTGCTCGTCGTCGGCGTCCGGCCGTGCGAGCCGTAGGTTCTCCGCCAGCGTCCCCGCGAACACATGCGGCCGCTGCGGCACCCACGCCACCTGCTCGTGCCACGCGTCAGGCGCCACGGACGCGAGATCCGTCCCGCCGACGCGGATACGCCCCTCATCAGGCCGTACGAACCCGAGCACCGCATGCAGCAAGGTGCTCTTGCCCGCGCCGCTCGGCCCGACAAGCGCGACGGTCTCGCCCTCGCCGACCGTGAACGACACGTTCTCGACGGCCGCCGTGTCCCGCCCGGGATAGCGCACGGTCACGCCCTCGAGGCTCAACTCCCCGCGCGGCGCGGGTCCTTCACCACTCGCCGGCAGCGGCGCCTCCAGGACCTCGAAGATCTCCTCGGCGGCCGCCAGCCCCTCCGCCGCCGCGTGGTACTGCGCCCCGACCTGCCGCAGCGGCAGATACGCCTCGGGGGCGAGCACCAGGACGACGAGGCCGATGTAGAGGTCCAACTCGCCGTGTACGAGCCGCATCCCGATGGTCACCGCGACCAGCGCGACCGACAGGGTGGCGAGCAGCTCCAGGGCGAAGGAGGAGATGAAGGCGATCCGCAGGGTCCGCATCGTGGCCTGCCGGTACTCGCCGGTGATCTTCCGGATCGACTCGGCCTGCGCCTTGGCCCGACCGAACACCTTGAGCGTCGGCAGCCCGGCGACCACATCGAGGAAGTGCCCGGAGAGGCGCGACAGCAGCTTCCACTGGCGGTCCATCCGGGCCTGCGTGGCCCAGCCGATCAGAATCATGAAGAGCGGGATCAGGGGCAGCGTGACCACGATGATCGCCGCGGATACCCAGTCCTCGGTCACGATCCGCGCGAGCACGGCCACGGGGACGACGATCGCGAGCCCCAACTGGGGCAGATAGCGGGCGAAGTAGTCGTCGAGAGCGTCCACCCCGCGGGTGGCGAGGGCGACAAGGGAGCCCGTGCGCTGACCACTCAGCCAGCCCGGACCCAGCGCGGTCGCCCGCCCGAGCAACCTCCCCCTCAGCTCGGACTTCACCGCCGCACTCGCCCGGTGCGCGGCCAGCTCCGTGAGCCAGCCGACAAGCCCGCGCCCCACGGCGACCGCCGCGAGCAGCAGCAGCGGTGTGCCCAACTCCCCGGCGGAGAGGCCCTTCTCGAAGCCGCCCACCACCACTTCGGCGATCAGCATCGCCTGGGCGATGACCAGACCGGCCCCGGCAAGACCGAGCACCACGATCGCGATGAGGAAGCGGCGGGTGGCCCCGGCGTAGCGGATGAGGCGAGGGTCGACCGGTTTCACGTGAAACAGCCTCCAGTACGAGAAAGGGGTGCGCCAACAGCCCGTATCAGAGCAGTCGTTGGCGCACCCCTGGACATCACACGCTCAAAGCGCGCTCAGTGCGCGTCGGCCGCGATGTGCCGCGTACCGATCCGCTTGCGGAACACCCAGTAGGTCCAGGACTGGTAGAGCAGCACGATCGGAGTGGCGATCGCCGCGCACCAGGTCATGATCTTCAGGGTGTACGGGCTGGACGAGGCGTTGGTGACCGTGAGGTTCCACTCCTCGTTCAGCGAGGACGGCATGACGTTCGGGAAGAGCGTCAGGAACAGCATGGCCACCGCCGCCGCGATCGTGATCCCGGACAGTGCGAACGACCAGCCCTCGCGCCCGACCTTGATGGCCCCGAGCGCACCGACCAGGGCGAGCACCGCCACGATCATCGCGACAAGCGACTTGCCGTCACCGTTGTCGATCTGGGTCCAGATCAGGAAGGCGAGCGCGAGCACGGCCGTGACAAGCCCGAGCGTGAGCGCCAACTTCCTTGCCCGTACCCGGATATCGCCTTCGGTCTTGAGCGCCACGAACACCGCACCGTGGAAGGTGAAGAGCGTGAGCGTGACAAGCCCGCCGAGGATCGCGTACGGGTTGAGCAGATCCCAGAAGTTGCCGACGTACTCGAAGTCCTTGTCGATCTTCACGCCCCGCACGATGTTGGCGAAGGCCACACCCCACAGAAGCGCCGGGACAAGCGAGGTCCAGAAGATCGCGTGCTCCCAGTTGGTCTGCCACTTGTCCTCGGGCCGCTTGTGCCGGTACTCGAAGGCGACACCGCGGATGATCAGGCAGATCAGGATGAACAGCAGCGGCAGATAGAAGCCGGAGAACAGCGTCGCGTACCACTCGGGGAACGCGGCGAAGGTGGCACCGCCGGCCGTGAGCAGCCAGACCTCGTTGCCGTCCCAGACCGGACCGATCGTGTTGATCAGGACCCGGCGTTCGGTGCGGTCGCGGGCGAGCAGCTTGGTGAGGATGCCGACCCCGAAGTCGAAGCCCTCGAGGAAGAAGTAGCCGATCCAGAGGACGGCGATGAGGACGAACCAGACGTCGTGGAGTTCCATATCCCTCTTCCTCCCTCAGTACGAGAAGGCCATCGGCCGGTCGGAGTCCTTCGAGTCCCCGCCGATCTTGGTCGGCGGGTTGAGGTCGTCCTCCGTGAGCTCCGGCGGTCCGGCCTTGGCGTACTTGGCGATCAGCTTGACCTCGATCACGGCGAGCGCCGCGTAGAGCAGCGTGTAGATGCTCATCGAGGTGATGACCTCGCCCTGCGAGACGTTGGGGGAGACGGCGGCTGAGGTCTTCATGACGCCGAAGACCACCCACGGCTGGCGGCCCATCTCGGTGAAGATCCAGCCCCAGGAGTTGGCGATCAGCGGGAAGAGCATGGTCCAAAGGAGGAGGAGCCAGTACCACTTGCCCCACTTGGCGCTCAGCGGCTTCTTCCAGACCACCAGATGCGGCACTTCGTCCTCACCGACCCGCAGCGCCTGCGGCAGCATGAACTTCTTCCGCGTCAGCCACAGCCCGAGCAGTCCGATGCCGAGCGAGGCCATCCCGAACCCGATCATCCAGCGGAAGCCCCAGTAGGCGACCGGGATGTTCGGCCGGTAGTCACCGGGTCCGTACTTCTCCTGCATCTCCTTGTTGAGGTCGTTGATGCCGGGGACGTACTCGTCGAAGTTGTTGTGCGCGAGGAAGGACAACAGGCCCGGAATCTCTATGGCGACCTTGTTGTGACCCTCGTCGACATCGCCGTACGCGAAGATCGAGAACGGCGCGGACTCCTCGCCGTCCCACAGCGCCTCGGCCGCGGCCATCTTCATCGGCTGCTGCTCGAACATGATCTTGCCGAGGTGGTCGCCGCTGACCGCGGAGAGCACACCGCTGATGGCGAGCGTGACCAGACCGAGCCGCAGCGAGGTCTTCATGGTCTCGATGTGCTTCTTGCGCATCAGGTGGTACGCGGCGATGCCGGCCATGAACGCGCCACCGACCATGAACGCACCGGTCATGGTGTGGAACATCTGCGCAATGGCGGTGTTCTGGGTCAGGACGTGCCAGAAGTCGGTGAGTTCGGCACGTCCCTTCTCCTCGTTGATCTTGTAACCGACCGGGTGCTGCATCCAGGAGTTGGCCGCCAGGATGAAGTACGCGGAGAGGATGGTGCCGATCGAGACCATCCACATGCAGGCCAGGTGGATCTTCTTGGGCAGCTTGTCCCAGCCGAAGATCCACAGACCGATGAAGGTCGACTCGAAGAAGAAGGCGATCAGCGCCTCGAACGCGAGGGGCGCGCCGAAGATGTCACCCACGAAGCGCGAGTAGTCGGACCAGTTCATACCGAACTGGAACTCCTGCAGGATGCCGGTCACGACACCCATCGCAATGTTGATCAGGAACAGCTTTCCCCAGAACTTGGTCGCCCTGAGGTACTTCTCCTTCTCTGTCCGAACCCACGCGGTCTGCAGGCCGGCCACGAGAGCCGCGAGCGAGATCGTGATGGGGACGAAAAGGAAGTGGTAGACGGTGGTGATGCCGAACTGCCATCGCGCCAGGGTCTCCGGCGCCAGAGCCAAGTCCACGTCGTCAGTCTCCTTACGTCGCCGTGGTCACTGCGGCAGTTTGCCCGCATTGTCCTAGTCATCACGGGATCAAACGGGACACGTTTGTGAACGCGTTCACATTCACAAGCATTATGTCGTACGTATTGTCGGCAACTTCAAGGGGGTCCCCTTCCGCGCTTCCACCCCATATGACGGGCGAGGACCCGCCGTTGTGACATCACGGGCGGGCGGGTTCGGGGAATTTCTGCGCGACATCCGGGACGGGCGGCCACCGATCGAGACGGCCCTTCCCAAGAACTTCAACATCTTGTTGAATCCGCGGCATGCAGATACGGATCTCCTGGCCCGCAGACCATCTGACCGCGACGCTCGAGGACACCCCGACCAGCCGTGCGCTGGCCAAGGCGCTCCCGATCACCGCCTCGGCCCACACATGGGGCGAGGAGGTGTACTTCGACACCGGCGTCAGCGTGGAGCGCGAGGCCGGTGCCGAGCAGGTCGTCGACCCCGGCACGGTCGCGTTCTGGACCGACGGTGACGCCCTCGCGCTGCCGTACGGCCCGACGCCGATCTCACGCGGCGAGGAGTGCCGCCTCGCGAGCCCCTGCAATCTGCTGGGCGCGCTCGACGGCGACCCCCGTCGCCTCGCCACCGTTCGTGAGGGCGACCCGATCCGGGTGGAACTGGTCACCGAATAAGAGTGGAACCGGTCACCGAATAAGAGCGGTTACAGCTCCTTGCGGAAGGCCTCCGCGGCCCCCAGGAAGAGGTCATTGGCCTCTTCCTCGCCGATCGTGACCCGCACACCCTCACCGGGGAACGGACGCACCACGACACCGGCCTTCTCGCACGCACCCGCGAACTCGACCGTGCGCTCCCCGAGCCGCAGCCAGACGAAGTTGGCCTGCGTCTCGGGGACGGTCCAGCCCTGACCCCTGAGCGTCTCCACCACCCGGTGACGCTCGCCGACCAACGAGCCGACCCGGCCGAGCAGTTCGTCCTCCGCCCGCAGCGAGGCCACCGCGGCATCCTGCGCGAGCTGGCTCACACCGAACGGGACCGCCGTCTTGCGCAGCGCGGCCGCGACGGGCTCGTGCGCCACCGCGAAACCGACGCGCAGACCCGCGAGACCGTACGCCTTGGAGAAGGTGCGCAGGACGCAGACATTGGGCCGGTCCCGGTAGAGCTCGATGCCGTCCGGCACCTCGGCGTCGCGGATGAACTCGCGATACGCCTCGTCGAGCACCACGAGCACATCGCTCGGCACCTGGTCGAGGAACCGCTCCAGCTCGGCCCGGCGCACCACCGTGCCCGTCGGGTTGTTGGGGTTGCAGACGAAGATCAGCCGGGTGCGGTCGGTGATCGCGGCCGCCATCGCGTCGAGGTCGTGCACCTCCCCCGCGGTCAGCGGCACCTTCACCGAGGTCGCACCGCTGATCTGCGTGATGATCGGGTACGCCTCGAAGGAGCGCCACGCGTACATCACCTCGTCACCCGGGCCGCTGGTCGCCTGGATCAGGGACTGGGCGACACCGACCGAGCCCGTGCCGGTCGCAAGATGCGTGAGCGGGACGCCGAAGCGGTCCGACAGCTCGTTCATCAGGCCGGTGCAGGCCATGTCCGGGTAGCGGTTGAAGCTGCCGGCGGCCGCCGTCACCTGCTCCATCACGCCGGGGAGCGGGGGGTACGGGTTCTCGTTGGAGGACAGCTTGTACGCCACCGGACCGCCGGCCGCGGCGGGCTTGCCCGGCTTGTACGTCGGGATGCCGTCCAGCTCGGCGCGCAGCTTCGGGCTCTGGCTCACCGCGGGTCCTCCTCATGCCACTGAAGGCTCTGTCCACTGAAGGCTTCGTGCCACTCAGGTTCGAATACTGCTCACTCTATGAGGATTCCGTCCGCCTGCGAATGGCCTGTGGACAACGAGAGAGCTACGGAGAGCCGCGGCGCGGAACAGAGGGGGAGCGCCCTGCGCGATGCCGCGCGCCGGTGGCTCGCGCCGTGGCGCGCATCACCCGTGAAGGTGAGTTGAGACCAGTTCGAAACATGTGCCACTTGCCAGGCGCATGTACCCACACGGCGTAGTGATGGAGCAGCAAGCCCTTAACTACCTTGGTATCAATGGGAATTGAGGGAAGTGGACCTTGCAGAAACGTGCCTGTCAACGAGTGAATATGCGCCCCCGCCGACCACCCTCATGAGCCCTACTATCGGCTCGCCATGACAGCAGCAGGGAAGCACCAGGTGAGCCGGGCGGGCACCCCCCGCGGAGGCGGTAACCGGCAGGGTCGGGCGGGCATCCGGGACGTGGCCGCCGCTGCCGGTGTCTCCATCACGACCGTCTCCGACGCGCTCAACGGCAAGGGCCGGCTCCCCGACGCCACCCGCCGCCATGTCCGCGAGGTCGCCGACCGGTTGGGCTACCGCCCGTCCGCAGCGGCCCGCACGCTCCGTACCGGAAAGTCGGGCCTCATCGGCCTGACCGTGACGACCTACGGGGATGAACCTTTCACCTTCACCGAGTTCGCGTACTTCGCGGAGATGGCAAGAGCCGCCACCTCCGCCGCGCTCGCCCGCGGCTATGCGCTGGTCATCCTGCCCGCGACCTCGCGCCATGACGTGTGGTCCAACGTCGCGCTCGACGGCACCGTCGTGATCGACCCCTCGGACCAGGACCCCGTCGTGAGCGAACTGGTCCGCCAGGGCTTACCCGTGGTCTCCGACGGCCGCCCGGCGGGCTCGCTCCCGGTGACCGCCTGGGTCGACAACGACCACGAGGCCGCCGTGATGGAGATCCTCGAGCATCTCGCCGCGGCCGGCGCCCGCCGGATCGGCCTGCTCACCGGCACCACCACGGACACCTATACGCACCTGTCCACCACCGCGTATCTGCGCTGGTGCAAGCGCGTGGGCCAGGACCCGGTGTACGAGGCCTACCCGGCGCACGACCCGTGTGCGGGCGCCGTCGCCGCCGACCGGCTGCTCGCGCGGCCCGACCGGCCCGACGCGGTGTACGGGCTCTTCGACCCCAACGGCACCGATCTGCTCGCCGCCGCCCGGCGCTACGGGCTGCGCGTCCCCGACGATCTGCTGCTCGTCTGCTGCAGCGAGTCCGCGGTGTACGCCACCACCGAGCCGCCCATCACCACGCTCTCGCTCAAACCGCGCCGTATCGGGACAGCCGTGGTCCAGCTGCTCATCGATGCCATCGAGGGGGTCGATTCGGCCGCTCCGCTCGAGCAGGTGATACCGACCGAACTGATCGTCCGCACCTCCTCGCAGCGCCGCCGCCCCCGCACGACGGTGAGTCCGCCACGTACACCCGAGCAGTGAACGGGGCCGCCGGGCGCCGCACGTCGCCCGGCGGCCGCTCCGAAACGGTGGACGGGGGCGTTCCGATGCGGCCTGCGGACGTTTCGGTGCGGCCTGCGGACGTTCCGGTGCGGCCCGCGGACGTTCCGAAGCGGCCGACGGACGTTCCGAAGCGGCCGCAAGGTGCCCGCAATTCGGGAGAAATCCCCTTCGCCCCCGAGTCCTGCCACGATTCACCACCCCTGGTGCATCACAGAGCGCCAGGCGCATTCCTATGATGGGCGCACGACACCACGGGCAGCCGCGACCAGGCAGTCCGATCCGGTGGCGGAATGCGGCGCGACGGTGGTGGAGGGGTCGATGACTCAGGGGGCCGGTCAGGGACCCGTGGTGCGTACGGACACGGTCCGCGACTTCCGCGTACCCGCGTATGTGCAGCAGACCGCCGGCTTCGGCGAGGCGCCCGAGCGCTTCGGTGACGCCGCCGCCGACCGCTTCGGCGATACCGGCGAGCCCGAGGGCTATACGCCGACCCAGCGCGACCTTCCGGTGATCAACCGCGGGGACACCGTGCAGGTCCCGGTGCCGGACCAGGCGCTCGCGCCCGAGCCGTCCGGCGACGAGCTCGGTCCGCTGTACGTGGTCGGCGATGTGCACGGCTACCTCGACGAACTGCTCGCGGCTCTGCGCGAACAGGGCCTCGTCGACGCCGACGGCGACTGGTGCGCGGGCCATGCGCGCCTGTGGTTCCTCGGCGACTTCACCGACCGAGGGCCCGACGGCATCGGCGTCATCGACCTGGTGATGCGGCTCTCCGCCCAGGCCGCCGCGGCCGGCGGCTACTGCAAGGCGCTCATGGGCAACCACGAGCTGCTGCTCATCGGAGCCAAGCGCTTCGGCGACACCCCCGTCAACTCCGGTGCGGGAACCGCCACCTTCCAGGCGGCCTGGCTGCTCAACGGCGGCCAGAAGTCCGATATGGACCGCCTGCAGGACGTCCATCTGCAGTGGATGTCCCGGCTCGACGCGATCGAGCTGGAGGACGACCATCTGCTGATGCACTCCGACACCACGGCGTATCTCGACTACGGCGATTCGATTCCCCAGGTCAATGACACGATCCGAGAGGCGCTCACGCGCAATGACGCGGACGAGTGCTGGGATCTCTTCCGCAAGTTCACCAAGCGCTTCGCCTTCCGCGATCAGTCGGGACCCGAGGCCGTACGGGAGTTGCTCGGGGCGTTCGGCGGCAGCAGGGTCGTCCACGGCCACAGCCCGATCCCATATCTGCTCGGCGAGGTGGGCTCGGAGGACGGCGCGGACGGGGGCGGACCTCAGGTGGAAGGCCCGCATGTGTACGCGGACGGTCTTGCCGTCGCGATGGACGGCGGCGTGACCATGGCCGGAAAGCTGCTGGTCCGCCGACTGCCCTTGGATAGCTGAGCGATTCGGGGGCAGGTGCACAGCACCTACTCCCTGATCGGCTCCCGGGCCAATTTCCGGAAACCCCCTGTCACCGCGTGCCTGAGCCGCTCTACCATCGGCTTATCCGTAGCAGGCTCTCCTCCGTTTCCGCCCCACTGCCCGAGATCGAGCGGGAGTCACGGCCCTACGGAGCATCGGGGGATGCACATGAACAGCGCTCCGCACCTGCTGAACGAGGACCGCCAGGACTATGAGCGGATCCTCGATGAAGCGCTGCGCTCCGCGCCGCACCGCCCTGATCTGGCCGCCGTGGGCGACCGTCTGAACCCGGAACAACTGCGCACGATGGCGCTCAACGCGACCGCGCTCATCACCGCCGCCGCGGCGGCCGAGTACGACCACTACGTCAAGGTCCGTGAGGAGCTGCGCGAACCCGCACGCACCGAGACCGCGGTCTCCGAATCCGGCCCCTCAGAGCCCTCTGCGTCCTCATCGGGGCCGATGGGCCTGGCCACGAGCATGGGCGAGGTCGCGGAGGGCGCGGGTCTGGTCGCCGTGGTCGCGGTCCTGGCGCCGGTGCTTGCCGGCACGGCGGCCGCGATCTTCCTGCTCATCGGCTACATCCTGAAGATGCTCACCCCCGAACCCGCCTTCGCCGACACCCTGTTGACGGCCGGCTGGTTCTTCGGGGCCCTCACCGCGGCAGGCATCCTGATCGCGGCGGTCGGGCTCCTGATGACCGCCCTGCGCAACGGGTCCAACTCGCTGACGGCGGCCGGAAGCGGTGAACTGACCGAGGAGGTCTCCCGCGCCAGGGAAGCCTGGCGGGACGCCCTCCTGGAGCGGGGGGTGCTTCCCTTCCTCCGCGAGGCACTGGCCGACCCGGGCGCCGCCAGGCACCCCACCGCGAGCCCGCCGTCCAGCCGTATGCCCCAACTCGGCTACAGCCACCCGGGCTTCAGCAGCCCGGACGGCGGCCCCGCCGCGGGCCCCAAGCCCAGCTACTCGAGCCCGGACTTCTCCAGCCCGGACTTCGGGGGGCCGGAGCATCAGCCGGACTGACGGCCCTGCGGCGTCAGCCCAGCTCCTGGTGCTGCCATACCCGGGGCCAGTTGCCGGACGGCGGTGGTGGTCCGCTGATCCCGAGGTCACCTCGGGCACACGCGTAGAACCTGTCCCGCGCCGCACTGACCCGCTGCTCCGACGCGGCCCACCCTTCGGGGTCCTCCCGAAGCCCCTTGGCGTACAACTCCAGGTTCCAGACGGCCTCGTGCCAGGCACGGGCAGCTGCGATGGTCGCGTGGTCCCCGACGAGCAGCACGGACTCCCACTCGGTCGCCCGCCGCGATTCCGCCTCCGCGAGCTGGCGCAGCCCCTCCTCGACCTCCAGCGGGTCCGAGGTGTTCTCGAAGCCTCGGGCCGCCCCTATGCGCTGGGCGATACGGAGCTGGGATTTGAGCACGTTCGCATAGACCACGTACGTGGTGAACCGTTTCTCGTCCCACCGCTCGGCTCGTGCCCGCCGCCACCGGCTCCGCTCCGTGAGGCTCGCGGCGACATACGAGCCGAAGGCTCCGACGACCACACCGATGAGAGCGGGCAGCTGATCCGCCAGAGCCATCGTTCCCCTTCCCCGTACGGCAGTTGAGGGCCACGCTGCCATGTCTGCGCGGCCCCGGTCACGAAAATGCCGGTGTCCCCGGACCGACTGGGGACACCGGCACATCAGGAAGGATCACTCCGCGATCGGCAGATAAACCCTGTTCCCCGCGGCCGCGAACTCCTTAGACTTCTCCGCCATCCCCGCCTCGACCTCCGCCTGCGAACCCCCGTGCTCGCGCCGGATGTCCTGCGAGATCTTCATCGAGCAGAACTTCGGCCCGCACATCGAGCAGAAGTGCGCCGTCTTCGCGGGCTCCGCCGGCAGCGTCTCGTCGTGGAACTCGCGTGCCGTGTCCGGGTCCAGGGCCAGGTTGAACTGGTCCTCCCAGCGGAACTCGAAGCGCGCGTCCGAGAGCGCGTCGTCCCAGTCCTGGGCACCCGGGTGCCCCTTGGCCAGGTCGGCCGCGTGCGCCGCGATCTTGTACGTGATGACGCCGGTCTTCACGTCGTCACGGTTGGGCAGGCCCAGGTGCTCCTTGGGCGTGACGTAGCAGAGCATCGCCGTGCCCCACCAGCCGATCATCGCGGCGCCGATACCCGAGGTGATGTGGTCGTACGCGGGCGCGATGTCCGTGGTCAGCGGGCCCAGCGTGTAGAACGGGGCCTCCTCGCATATCTCCTGCTGGAGGTCGATGTTCTCCTTGATCTTGTGCATCGGGACATGGCCCGGGCCCTCGATCATCGTCTGTACGTTGTGCGCCTTGGCGATCTTGTTCAGCTCGCCCAGGGTCTCCAACTCCGCGAACTGCGCCCGGTCGTTGGCGTCCGCGATCGACCCGGGCCGCAGACCGTCGCCCAGCGAGTACGTGACGTCGTACGCGGCGAGGATCTCGCAGAGCTCCTCGAAGTGCTCGTACAGGAAGGACTCCTTGTGGTGCGCGAGGCACCACGCCGCCATGATCGAGCCACCGCGCGAGACAATGCCGGTCTTGCGGTTGGCCGTCAGCGGGACGTACGGGAGCCGCACGCCGGCGTGCACCGTCATGTAGTCCACGCCCTGCTCGGCCTGCTCGATGACCGTGTCCTTGTAGATCTCCCAGGTGAGCTCCTCGGCGCGGCCGTCGACCTTCTCGAGCGCCTGGTAGAGCGGCACCGTGCCGATCGGGACCGGGGAGTTGCGCAGCACCCACTCGCGCGTGGTGTGGATGTTGCGGCCGGTCGAGAGGTCCATGACCGTGTCGGCGCCCCACTTGGTGGCCCAGGTCATCTTCTCGACCTCCTCCTCGATGGAGGAGGTCACGGCAGAGTTGCCGATGTTGGCGTTCACCTTCACCAGGAACCGCTTGCCGATGATCATCGGCTCGATCTCCGGGTGGTTGATGTTCGCCGGAAGCACGGCGCGGCCCGCGGCGATCTCGTCCCGTACGACCTCGGGCGCGACGTTCTCGCGGATGGCCACGTACTCCATCTCCGGCGTGATCTCCCCGCGCCGGGCGTACGCGAGCTGCGTGACCGCCTCGCCGCCACGGCCCCGGCGGGGCAGCCGCGGCCGGCCCGGGAACACCGCGTCGAGGTTGCGCAGATTGCCCCCGCGCGGCGAGGTGTGCTTGATGCCGTCGTCCTCGGGGCGGACCGGCCGGCCCGCGTACTCCTCGGTGTCGCCGCGGGCGATGATCCAGTTCTCCCGCAGCGGTGCGAGGCCGCGCCGTACGTCGGTGTCGGCGTTCGGGTCCGTATACGGGCCCGAAGTGTCGTACAACGTGACCGACTTGCCGTTGGTGAGGTGCACCTGGCGCACCGGCACCTGCATGTCAGGGCGCGAGCCCTGGACGTATGCCTTGTGCCAGCCGATGGACTTCCCGGCCTCCTCCTCGACCGAAGCAGAGGTGCTGGAGGCAGGCGTGCGTACGTCCTGTGTGGTCATGAGACCGATCTCCCTACGCCGGCATTACCCGGTAACAGGTTCGGCGGTCGACGCAGCCGTATCCGTACATCTCGTACGGAGGTCAGCGCCCTCTCAGCCCGGTGCTCCGAGCTCCCGCGTGTGCAAAGGTGCCCCCACGCTAGCGTCATGTCGGCCACGCTGAACAGAGGGCCCCTGTCGTTCTTGCGATGATCGGTCGGTGACCACCACGCCTCAGCCACCTCAGCAGCCGCCTCAGCCCCCGCGTCCCCCGGAGCAACCGCCGGAGGGCCACGGCCATGGGCACAGCCACAGCCATGGCCCGGCCGCCCCCGTCTCCAAGCATCTGCGCAAGGTGATCGCGGCCGTCCTGATCCCGTTCGCCACGGCGGTCGTCGTCGGGCTCGCGATCCTGTGGCCCGGCGGTACGCCCGAGCACAAGCGCACCGGCGTGGGCTTCGACCGCCAGACGTACGCGGCGACGGTCACCGATGTGCAGCAGGTCGACTGCAAGGACGTCAACGCCTCCCAGGTCCCGCCGACCGGTGACACCTCGACCGCCGAGGGCAACTCCGCGCAGCAGCAGGCGACCGGGGAGTGCAAGAAGGCGACGGTCGAGGTGACGGACGGTCCCGACAAGGGCCGAAAGTTCACCGAGATCGTCCAGCCGGACGCGCCACGGCAGTTGGAGGAGGGGCAGGAGGTGGTGGTCGCCTACGCCCCCGACGCACCCGAGGAGCTCCAGTACTCGGTGACGGATGTGAACCGCGGCACCCCGATGTGGCTGCTCGCCGCGATCTTCGCGGTGGCGGTGGTCGTGGTGGGCCGGATGCGCGGGGTGATGGCGCTCGTCGCGCTGGCCGTGAGCTTCGCGGTCCTCACCCTGTTCATCCTGCCGGCGATTCTGCAGGGCTCGAATCCGCTGGTGGTGGCGGTGGTCGGGGCCAGTGCGATCATGCTGCTCGCGCTGTACATGTGCCATGGACTGACCGCCCGTACGTCGGTGGCGGTGCTCGGCACGCTGATCTCACTGCTCCTGATCGGGCTGCTCGGCTCGCTGTTCATCGGCTGGGCCTCGCTGACCGGCAACACGGACGACAACACCGGTCTGATCCATGGCCTTTATCCCGATATCGACATGAGCGGTCTGCTGCTCGCGGGCGTCATCATCGGTTCGCTCGGTGTGCTCGACGACGTGACGGTCACCCAGACCTCCGCCGTCTGGGAGCTGCACCAGGCCGATCCGTCCATGAGCGCACGGCAGTTGTACCGCGCGGGTATCAGGATCGGCCGCGATCACATCGCGTCGGTGGTCAACACCCTGGTCCTCGCTTACGCGGGCGCCGCGCTGCCCCTGCTGCTGCTCTTCTCGATCGCCCAGTCCAGCGTGGGGACGGTGGCCAACAGCGAGCTGGTGGCGGAGGAGATCGTACGGACCCTTGTGGGCTCGATCGGCCTGGTGGCGTCCGTACCCGTGACGACGGCGCTGGCGGCGCTGGTGGTGGCGAAGGACAAGGGGCCGGGCGCGGCGGCAACCGGTCCGGAATCCCTGACCTCCACGGGCCGGATGAAGGCCGTCAAACTGGGCGGGGGCAGCGGTCGGCGGCGCAAGAAGTAGGCCCGTACGAGGTGCCGATCCCGTACGAGAGGGCCGATCCCGTACGAGAGGGCTCTCAGCCCGTGCTGTCCGCCAGGATGCGCCCCAGCGCCTCGTCGAGATGCGTGTCGAAGTCGGCGAGCGCGCGCTCCTGGCCGAGCGGGACGAGCCGGTCCGTACGGTCGAGGAAGGCGATCAGCGGCGCGATGGAGACCTTGAACAGGGCCTGATCGGTCCCCACTTGGAGCCGGATCAGCGCGTCGCTCAGCGGGTCGCTGCCATGCGGTGCGATGTGCACATCGCCCTCACCGCAGGGCCCGTTGACTCCGTCGACCAGCAGCTCGCGGCTGAACGCCCAGGTCACCGGGGCGTCTCCGGGCAGATGGAAAGTCAGGCGCACGGCATAGGGGTCACGCGTCTCGTACCGGAGCTCCACCGGGATGCGAAAAGAGAGCTCCTCGGAGACGAGAAAGCTCATCATGACCTCTGCGTGTACGGACTCGCGCATCGCCTACCCCGTCGTCTGCCGCGTCTTGAGTTGGGCCCGGAACCGTGTACCAAGTTTCACGTCCAGGAATCATCTTCCTGATGCTCCTGGCAGTTTGCTGAACGTACTCATCGGATCACAAGGAGTGAGTTTTCAGATACTGATACGCCACGCGCCGCACCCGTACAAGCACTCGCCAGGGCACTTCGGAGGGTGACACGGGCGGTGGTTCCGTAAAGCGTGAGGTCCGCGGGCCGAACCCGCGGCCTCACAGGCTGATCGAGAACGCCAGCGATCCCAGCTTGCGCCCCACCTCCGCCTGCAACTGCCGTGCCGCGGGCAGCAGTCGGCCCGCCTGGTGCGCGGGAAGCGAGATCGCGATGGTGGCGGCGGTCGAACCGGCCGTGATCGGGATGGCGGCGCAGACCTGGCCGAGCGCGTACTCCTGCCGCTCGACCACCGGCTGCATCCGGGGCAGGGCGGCGAGCCGGCGCAGCAGGGTGCGCTCGTCGCGTACGGAGTACGGGGTGACCGGCTGGACGGGATGGCGCGCGAGATGGTCGCGCCGGGCCTCGTCGTCCAGCTGGGAGAGCAGGCACTGGCCGATCGCATGGGCGTGCGCGGTCTGCCGGAAGGCGGCCCACTCCTCGACGGCTCTGTTGCCCGGGCTGTCGGCGACGGACTCGATCTCGACCTCGCCGTCGCGGTAGACCGCGAAGTAGACCGGCACACCGATCACATCGCGCCAGTGCTCCATGACCTCGCCGATCATGGCGCGACGTTTCTCCTTCGCCCCGTTGCTGGCAAGGCGCTCGGCCGCGTCACCGAAGACGAAGACCCCCTTGTCGCGGCGCAGATAGCCCTCGTGGGCCAGGGTGCGCAGGAGGTGGTACGCGGTGGGCAGGGGCAGTCCGGCCTCGCGGGCCAGCTGCTTCGCCGGGGCGCCGCCGGCATGCGCCGCGACCGCCTCGAGCAGGCGCATCGCCCGCTGTACGGACCCGATCAGGGTCGGCGCGGGCGAGGCGGTCGAGGCGGCGGGGGTCGGGGCGGTGACGGATTCTGCCGAGGCCACGGTGCACTCCCCAGGCGCGAGGGATCCCCCGCCTGTGGGGTGCGGGGGTGGGCGGTCCGATCGCGCGGGGCCAGGGCCTGTCGCCCCGCGTCGGTTTCCGGACTTTAACGGCAGCGGACCTGATGTGCAGGCCCTGGCCGGAAACTTCCCTCGCGCGAGGGAACCGGATGCCGGTTCACCCCACCGGGAACGTCACCACTCGCTACGCGAAGACGCGCTCGAGTCCTTGAACTTCCGTACGAGATAGATGAGTCCACCGACCAGGGCGGCGAAGACCAGAACCTTGAAGAGCAGGCCGACGACGAAGCTGACGAGCGTCCACAGGACGCTGCCGAACACCACGAGGGCGATCACCGGGATCGCGATCCACTTCACCCACCACGGCATCCCCGCGAGTATCTCCTTCATGGCGTCCTGCCTTTCTGCCCCGGCCGATCTCCGGCCCGGATTCCTGGGACCTCCCTGTGAGCTCCTGCCTCGATGCTAGGCGGACGGGGGTGCCCAGCGGGGCCCTCGCAGCCCTTGTCCTTCCCTGAAGCACCCCCTAGGGGCGGGCCTGGTCCGGCCTCAGCCCTCGGGCGGTGAGAACACCACGAGAACCCGCAGATCCTCGCTGATGTGATGGAACTTGTGCGGCACTCCGGCGGGCACATGGACCACGCTCCCGCGCGCCACGGTCGTCGTCTCCATGCCCACGGTGAGCGAGGCCCGCCCGCTCACCACGAGGTAGACCTCGTCCTGCTGATGCGGCTGCTGGGGATCACTCTGCCCGGCGTCCAGGGCGTACAGCCCGACGGACATGTTCCGCTCGCGCAGAAACTGCAGGTAGGCCCCGTCATTGGCGGCCCGCTCCGCATCGAGCTCATCCAGTCGGAACGCCTTCATACCCGTCTGCTCCCCTGCCCGCCGTACACCTGGTGCCGCACGCCGGTGCCCGGCCGCGATCACGTCTGCCACGATCAGACACATGAAGAATTTCGTAGTCAAGACGATCGCCAATTCGGCCGCCCTCGCTGTGGCCATCTGGCTGATCGACGACATCACGCTCCCCGGCAACAGCACGCCCCGCAAGGTGCTCACGCTGATCCTGGTCGCGCTGGTCTTCGGCCTGGTCAACTTCCTGGTCAAGCCGATCGTCAAGCTGCTGACGCTCCCGCTGTTCATCCTGACGCTCGGCCTGATCACCCTCGTGATCAACGCCCTGATGCTGCTGCTGACCTCGTGGCTCGCCGACAAGCTGGATCTCAGCTTCCATGTCGAGGGCTTCTGGACGGCCATCGTCGGCGGCCTGATCATCAGCATCGTGTCCTGGGCGATGCACATGGTCCTGCCGGACAAGGACTGACGCGTGGCGGCGTATCCGGAGGGCGCCTTCCGCGTCTGCTTCGTCTGCACCGGCAACATCTGCCGCTCGCCGATGGCCGAGCACGTCTTCCGCTCGTACGTGGCAGAGGCCGGCCTCGACGGTCTGGTCGAGGTGGACAGCGCGGGCACGGGCGGCTGGCACGAGGGCGACGGGGCGGATCACCGCACGGTCGCGGTCCTCGAGGAGAACGGCTACGGCAGCGAGCACGCCGCCCGGCAGTTCCAGACCGGCTGGTTCGCCCGCCTCGACCTGGTGATCGCCCTGGACGAGGGCCATCTGCGCGATCTGCGCCGCCTGGCCCCGACCCCGGCGGACGCCGCCAAGGTGCGGCTGCTGCGCGCGTACGACCCGGGCGCAGAAGGGGACTTGGACGTCCCTGATCCGTACTACGGCGGGCGGGACGGCTTCGACGCCTGCCTGGAACTGGTCGAGGCGGCCTGCCCGGGCCTGCTCTCGGCTGTGCGGGGCGCGCTCGGTGAGAGGGGGGCCGCATGAGCGGGGATGTGGATCCCGAGGGCATACGTGAGCCGAAGGACGGGCTCGGGGAGAGCACACGGGCGCTGCGCGCCGGTCTCCCCGAGCCCGTTCAGTTTCAACCGCCTTTTCCCGGGCCGGTGTTCACCTCGCATTACCACCTGGCCGGCGATCCGACCGGCCCGTACACCTACGGCCGCGACGAGAACCCCACCTGGAGCCTGCTCGAGCGGGCCATAGCCGAGCTCGAGTCCCCCGCGGACTCCCGTGCGCAGGCGCTCGTCTTCGGCTCCGGGATGGCCGCGGTCAGCGCCGTCCTGTTCTCGCAGCTGCGCGCCGGTGACGCCGTGGTGCTGCCGTCGGACGGCTACCAGGCACTCCCTCTCGTACGGGAGCAGCTCACCGCGTACGGCATCGAGGTCCGCACCGCCCCGACGGGCGGCTCCGGTGACGCTCAGCGTGCGCTCCTCGACGGCGCCCGGCTCCTTTGGCTGGAGACGCCGTCCAACCCCGGGCTCGACGTATGCGATATCCGCGCCCTCGCCGAGGCAGCGCACGCCCAAGGTGCGCTGGTCGCCGTCGATAACACCCTGGCCACTCCGCTCGGCCAGCGCCCGCTCGACCTCGGCGCGGACTTCGCCGTGGCCGCCGCGACCAAGGGCCTCACCGGGCACGGTGATCTGCTGCTCGGCTGTGTGACCTCGCGCGATGCGGCACTGCTCGAGCCGGTACGGCGGTGGCGGAAGATCGTCGGGGCGATTCCCGGGCCGATGGAGGCCTGGCTCGCCCACCGCTCCCTCGCCACGCTCGAGCTGCGGCACGCGCGGCAGTGCGCGAACGCCCTCACTCTGGCCGAGGCGTTGAGCACCCGGGCCGAGGTGTCGGGGCTGCGTTATCCGGGGCTGCCCGGCGACCCCTCGTATGCGGTCGCGGTCCGGCAGATGCGGCGCTTCGGCAGCGTCGTGTCCTTCACGCTCGGCTCGCGGGCGCGGGCCGAGCGCTTTCTCACGGCGCTGCGGCTGGTCGACGAGGCCACCAGTTTCGGGGGCGTACGGTCCACCGCCGAGCGCCGTGGACGGTGGGGCGGGGATGCCGTTGCGGAGGGCTTCATCCGCTTCTCGGTGGGCGCGGAGGACCCGCAAGATCTGGTGAGGGATGTGCTGCGCGCGCTGGAAGTGTCGTCCGCCTAGTACGCCGCTCACTGCCACGCAGTACCCCGGCTACGTACAACGGACGGCCCGAGCCTCCCCCCTCGTGGCTCGGACCGTCCCGGTTCTGCGCGCGAAGAACCGCTCGAATAAGGCTAGTTGACTCTGTGTCAGTGTCCAATCACGGTAGCGACAGCGACCTATCGACTTATTTATAGTTGGGCGGGTCCGGGCGCCGCGCGAGAGCGGTCCGCCCGGCCGTGAGGGGGAGGGGACGCATGGATCTGGCCCTGCTGCGGACGTTCGTCACGGTGCACCGGGCCGGTTCCTTCACCCGCGCCGCCGCACTCCTCGGGCTCTCGCAGCCGGCGGTCACCTCACAGATCCGCACCCTGGAGCGGCAGTTGGGCCGCCCGCTGTTCTTACGGCAGGCACGGGGTGTGACCCCCACCTCGATCGGCGACGAGCTCGCGCACAAGGCCGCGCCCCATCTGGACGCGCTGGTCGAGATAGCCGAGAGCGGGATCGCCGAGGAGTCCTCCGTACGCACGCTCCATCTGGCCGGACCGCCCGAGTTCACCGCCGAGCGCGCGCTGCCCGCGCTCACCGCCCTGACCGGCGAGGACGGTCAGGGCTTCACTCTGCGGGCTTCGTTCGGCACAGCCGAGGAGACCTTGGAGGGCCTGGCCGCCGGTCATCACGATCTCGCCATCTCCGCGGCCCGGCCACGCGGCAGGCTGCTGACCGCCACGGCGCTCTGCGACGAGGAGCATGTCCTGGTCGCGGCGCCTTCCTGGCAGCAGAAGCTCGGTGCCGGCGCGATACGCCGCCATGGCGCGCTCGCCCTGGAAGGCCTGCCGGTCGTCGAGGTGCATGAATCACTGCCGCTGGTCGCCCGCTACTGGGCGGCCGTCTTCGACACCCGGCCCGCCACCGCGGGCACCGTGGTCGTCCCCGATCTGCGGGCCGTGCTCGCCTGCGCCGCCGCGGGCGCCGGGTTCGCGGTGCTGCCGCGCTACCTGTGCCAAGGCGCCCTGGAACGCGGCGACGTGGTCGCGCTCCTCGAACCGCCGGTGCCTCCGCTGCGCACGTACTTCCTGGTCGTCCGCACCGGCACCCTCGCCATGCCGCATATCGCGCGGGCGCACGAGTGGCTTCTGGGGGCGGCAACCGACTGGTGCTGAGCGCCGGCGGACCGGCCTCGAGCCCCGGCTCGGGACGCTTCAGGACTTCCGTCGTGTTTCACGTGGAACATGACGGGCCACATTTCCACCATGACCGTCCGACCCGTGGTCAAGCGCACCGCACGAGCCGTCCTGCTCGACGACGACGACCTGATCCTCATCAAGCGCACCAAGCCCGGCATCGATCCCTACTGGGTCACGCCCGGCGGGGGAGTCGAGGCCGGGGACGCGACCGTGGTCGACGCCCTGCACCGCGAGGTGTACGAGGAGCTGGGCGCCAAGATCACCGATGTCGTGCCCTGCTTCGTGGACACCGTCGAACACATCGGGGCCGACGGCGGGGCCACCGGCGTGAAGGTGCAGCACTTCTTCGTCTGCCACCTCGAGTCCATGGACCCCTCGCTGCGGCACGGCCCGGAGATGGAGGAGGGCATCGGCGAGTACGAGATCGTCAAGATCCCCTTCACCCGGGTCGGGATCGCCTCGGTCCATCTCGTACCGCTGTCGCTGCGGCACTATCTCGACGGCAACATCGAGGGCGTACGGGCGATGCACGCGCCCGACCTGGGCTGAGCACTCCGCACGTCACGCGAGGTCAGTGCGCCGCGGCGACCAGTTCCTCGAACTCGTCATGCCGTATGCGCTCGGACGGTATCCCCGCACCGAGCAGCGCGTCGATACCGTTGCGGATCATGCCGGGCGGCCCCGACAGATAGGCGTCGTACTCGTTCCACGGCCCGTAGTCGCGTACGGCGTCCGGCAGTTGGACATGGTGCCGGTCCAGGCGGTCCACGACGGGACGTACGGCCAGCCACGGATGGGACTGCTGCAGCCGGAGCATGGTGTCGATGTCATAGAGGTCGTGATCGCTGCGGGCGCCGTAGAAGACCTCCACGGGCCGGCGCTCGCCGTGTTCGGCTACATCCTCGATCAGGGCCTTGATGGGCGCTATGCCGGTGCCGCCGCCGAGGCAGAGCATCCCGTTCTCGGTGGTGTGGTCGACCGTCATGGTGCCGGCGGGCGGCCCCAGACGCAGCGTGTCGCCGGGCCGGGCGCGGTGCACCAGGGCGTTGGAGACCCAGCCGGCCGGGACGGCCTTCACATGGAAGGAGAGCAGCCCGTCGGTCCGCGGCGCGGAGGCGAAGGAGTAGTGCCGCCATATTCGCGGCCACCAGGGGGTCTCGAGGCTGGTGTACTGCCCGGCGAGGAAGGGGTACGGCTGGTCGGGCCGGACCGTCACCACCGCTATGTCGGGGGTGCGTTGATCATGCGAGACCACCTCGGCGTACCACCAGGGCGGCGACTTCCGCTCGTCCTCGGCCGCGGCGTCGATCATCACCTGAGAGATGGTGGTGTACGCGCGGACCCAGGCGGCCTCGGTCTCCGCGTTCCAGCTGTCGGTGGCGTAGTGGCTCAGGGCGCCGAGCAGGGCCTCGCCCACGGCCGGATAGTGCTCGGCATGCGTGCCGTACTTGCGGTGGCCGCGGCCGAGGTGCTGGAGATACGTGACCAGGACCTGCTTGTTGTCGATGTGCTCGGCAGCGGTGAGCAGCGCCTTGAGCAGCCGGTCGCGCTGGGTGTCCATCGAGGCGGGGAACATGCCGCGCAGGTGCGGGTGGTTCACGAAGAGCAGCGCGTAGAAGTACGAGGTGACCTTGTCGGCGATGGGGCCGATCTCGGCCATGGTGCGCTGGATGAGCTGGGCGTCCGGTGAGGGGGCGGGCCGGGGTGCCGCGGGCCTGGGGGTGCTGGGTTCGGGGGCCTCATGCTGGGGCGCCGTGGGGTGGGAAGCCTCGGGCTGGGGCGCCATGGGGTGGGAAGCCCCGGGCTTGGGCGCCGCGGGCTCGGCGGTGCGGGCCTCGGGCGCACCGGCCTCGGGAGCGGCGGCGGTCGGGGCGGCCGGCTCAGGGTTCGGCGGGCTTACGGGCTTGTGCGGGGTGAACCAGCCGCCGCCCTCACCTGAAATGCCGTTATCGGCCGACGTGGTGGTCGGAGCGTCCATGTTGTGCCTCGCCTCGAACATCTTTCGGTCGGTCTGTGCACTTCCCTGACGGAAGTTGCGCGATATTCCCCGCTCTGCATCACATGTGCTGTGTCACACGTCGCTCTGCAGCAATGCGGCCGCCGCATTCACCTCCGGACATACCGTCATTACCGACGCACCGGTGAAAGTGATATAGGCCGCAGTCCCGCCACGGCAGCGTGGCATGCATTGCGTGGACATCGGACAAATAGCGGGAAGTCCGGGTAACCGATCCCTCCATGACGTTAGGCTGCAGTGACCTGCGTGCCGGGAACCACAAGGGGCCTGGCACGAACCGGAGTCGACCATACCGGCCGCGCTCCCCCGCACAAGCCCCTTCCCCTGTTCGCGAAATTCGACTACTACTCACCGGTAATTTCCCTTACGGAACCGGCTTCACGATTTCGCAAGCCTCACGCAGATCACGGCCCGTATAGGCATGAGTGGCCAGTTGAGCCACGTGATGATCCGCATTCACGGCCACCGAGACAGGCACCGCGGCGAACAGTTCGGCATCCGAGCGTGAGTCGCCGTACGCGACGCAGTCGGTTCTGGCCAGCCCGAATGATTCACAGAGCGCGTCCGCGATCTTCACTTTTCCTCCAGCATCGAGAATGCCGGCGGGATCGACAGGTGAGGTGAACGGCACATTCGGAAAGACCGAGCCGTGTGCCGCATGCGCTCCCCAGCCGAGCAGTCGCTCCACGAAGAACGAGGGCGACAGCGACACCACCGCCACGTACTCCCCGCGCGCCCTGATCGTGGCCCAGGCCTCCTCGATACCCGTCAGCCAGGGCGCCCCCTCGAAGGCGGCCGTCACATCGGCGACGGTCAGCTGCGCCCAGAGTTCGCGCACATGCACCGCGTACTCCACCGGGCTGAGCCGCCCGGCGACGAAGGTCCGTTCGATCTCGGCAATCTCGGCACCCAGGCCGAGCTGCCGGGAGATCTCCACGGGGGCCGCACTGCCGTGGAGCAGGGTCCCGTCCAGGTCGAAGAGGTGAAGGCGTGACATACGCCGACGCTAGTACGCGCGGTTACTCCCGCTGTCAGACGACCCGGGTCCGGCCTCGGCGGCACTGTGTTTCACGTGAAACTAAGCCGCCCCGCACGCCGGGCCACCCTCGTCGTCCATGTCGCCGCCGCTGCCGGCTGGCTCGGGCTCACGCTCGGGCTGCTCGCCCTGGCCACCGCGGCGATCACCACCGATTCCGCGGCCACCACCGAGGCCGCGGTCCGCTCGATGAAGATCTTCGCGGACTGGCTGGTGCTTCCGCTGGCGCTGCTCACGCTGCTCAGCGGAGTGCTGCTCTCGCTCGGCACCCCCTGGGGTCTCGCGCGGCACCGGTGGGTCTACACCAAGTTCTGGCTGACCCTGGCCACGACCACGGCCTCCACCTTCGCGTTGCGCCCCGGAGTGACCCACAACGCCGCGGTCGTCTCCGCGGGCGGAGCGCTCCCCGACCCCACGGACCTGATCATGGGCCCGATCGTCTCCCTCTCCGCGTATCTCTTCATGACCGTGATCTCGGTGCTCAAGCCCTGGGGTCTGACGAAGCGCGGCCGCAAGCACCGCGCTGGCTCGGCGGAGCGTGGCCGAAAGCACGGCCCCGGCTCCCGGAAAGCACTGGACGCGAAGGCAGTCCGTCAGCCAGCCTGACCTGCGTGTCGACACCTTCCCTTGCTGACCTGCCCGTACGCCGCCTCACCCCACGCGATATGCCTCTCTGTGCGGACCTCTCCGAGGACCGTGGATGGCCGCGTGAAGAACACAAGTGGGGCCTGCTTCTCTCCGCCGGACAGGGCTACGGCATCGACGACCCTGCGGGTGGCCTGGTGGCCGCCTGCACGGTCATGTCGTACGGCACGTCGGAGCAGCCCGAACTGGCCGCGATCGGCATGGTGTTGGTGGCTCAGCGGCACGCCCGGCAAGGTGTGGGGCGGCGGCTGATGAAGGAGGTGCTCGCGCTCCTTGAGGGCTCTCCGGTCACGCTGCACGCGACGCCGAACGGTCAACCGCTGTACGAGGAGCTCGGTTTCAAGACAATCGGCCGCGCCGAGATGGTGCGCGGCCTCTTTCGCGCCTCGGGCCCGGCGCCGGCCGTCCCCACACGCGCGGCCACGGCGGAGGACCTCCCGGCGCTGCTCCGCCTGGACGCCGAGGTCTTCGGCCCGGACCGCACCCATGTCCTCACACGCCTGCCGGCCTTCGCCGACCAGCTGCGGGTGGCGGAGTCGCCCTCCGGTGAACTCCTGGGCTACGCGGCCGCCTGGCCCAACATGGAGACCCACGTCATCGGCCCACTGATCGCCCGCGACACGGAGACGGCGAAGTCCCTGGTCGCCTCCCTGGCGGCGCACACCGACCGACCGCTGCGCACGGACATCGACGTCCGCCACGAGGAGCTCCTCACCTGGATCAAGTCCCAGGGCTTGGAGCCGGTGGCCTTCAACGCGGTGATGACGTACGGCATCCCAGAACTCCCCGGCGACTGGCCCCGCCGCTTCACACCGCTGACGGTGGCGGCGGGCTGAGCCCGGGGGCTCGGGGGCGGGCTGTGTCCGGGGCTCGGGGGTGAGCTGTGTCCGGGGCTCGGCGGCGGGTTGGGTCCGGGGGGCCTGGCGGGCTGAGCCCGGGGCTCGGCGGCGGGCTGAGTCCAAGGCTCAGCGGCGGGTTGGGTCCGGGGGGCCTGGCGGGCTGAGCCCGGGGACCTGCCATCGGGCCACGCCCCGGCCCGTCACGGCGCCTCCCGAGGCCTGCTGTCGGGGTTCTGCTGCGTCTGCCTCTTACCGCCGGTGCGGCGTTTGCGCGTGCGGTTTCGTCGTGGGTCGGGGCCGGGGTGGGGTGCTTGCTCATTCGGGCAATGGCACCGTCTCCGCGAAGGGTTGCCGTTGTCGTCGGGGGTGCCCGAATGACAATGCACCCCACCCCGTCCCCTTCCGCCGGTACGCGGCTGACGGCCGGTGGGGGTGCTGGTCCACCCCGCGGGTGGGTGGGGTCCGTTCCGCCGTCGCACGTCTGCGGCTTTCGTTCGGCATCCGGGGGTGCAAGGGGCGGAGCCCCCGCCAGAGCCCGGCCAGTCAACGGACCCGCTTCCCCACCGCACCCCGTCCGCCGTCGCGCGTTGCGGCTTTCGTTCGGCATCCGGGGGTGCAAGGGGCGGAGCCCCCGCCAGAGCCCGGCCAGTCAACGGACCCGCTTCCCCACCCCACCCCGTCCGCCATCGCGCGGCTGCGGCTTCGTGCCGCACCCAGGGGTGCAGAGGGCAGAGCCCCCGCCCAGGCCCAACCAGTCAACGCGCCCTTCCCACCCCCCCGCCCCCTTCCGCCGTCGAGCGGCTGCGTCCCGCATCCGGGGGTGCAGGGGGCGGAGCCCCCGCCAGAGCCCCCGTCGCCAACGAACCCACTTCCCCGCCCCCCCCCGCCGTCGCACGGCGGCGGCAATCAACCAGCCCGTCCGGCGCTTGAGGACATCCGAACGAAGTTCGGATGCCGGGGCCTGGGGCGAAGCCCCAGTTTCGGGAAGGGGCGGGTAGGGGAAATCCCGCCCGCCGCAGGCGCCACCCACCCGCACCCGACATTGTTCAGGTGTACGAGAGGGCTGAACCCCCGTGAGGAACAGCCTCGTTGAGGCCGGCCGGACCGGTCAGCGCCGAGCAGCCGCCACAGCCGAAGCCGCCGCCGAGCCGCTCGCGACCACCCGTCCCACCGACCCGGCCCGCCGCTCGAGCCCGGCCGAGACGAAGGCGAGGACCAGCGCGGAGGCGGCAAGCAGCGCACCCACCCAGTTGGGCGCCGTGTAGCCGAGCCCGGCCGAGATGACCACGCCACCGAGCCACGCGGCGAGCGCGTTGCCGAGGTTGAAGGCGCCGATGTTGACGGCGGAGGCCAGCGTCGGCGCCCCGGCGGCCTGATCGAGCACCCGCTTCTGCAGCGGCGGAACCGTGGCGAACCCGAGCGCACCGACCAGCGCGATGGTCACCGCCGCCGCGATCTTGTTGTGCGCGGTGAGGGTGAAGAGCGCGAGGACGACGGCAAGGGCGCCGAGCGAGACGTACAGCATCGGCATCAGCGCCCGGTCGGCGAACTTGCCGCCGACGAGGTTGCCGCCCACCATGCCGAGCCCGAACAGGACGAGCAGCCAGGTCACGGAGGAGTCGGCGTAGCCGGCGACATCGGTCATCATCGGCGTGATGTAGGTGATCGCCGCGAAGACACCGCCGAAGCCGAGCACGGTCATCGCCATGGCCAGCAGCACCTGCACATTGCGGAACGCGGCGACCTCATGCCGCAGCCGTACGCCCCCGGGCTTGGGCAGATCCGGCACCAGCCTGGCCACACCGAGCAGCCCGACGACACCGAGCACCGCGACGATCCCGAAGGTCACGCGCCAGCCGAGGCTCTGCCCGACGAGGGTGCCGAGCGGGACGCCCACGACATTGGCCACCGTCAGACCGGTGAACATCATCGCGATCGCACCGGCCTTCTTCTCCGGCGCGACCAGCTCGGCAGCGACCACGGAGCCGATACCGAAGAACGCGCCGTGCGCCAGGGAGGCGACGACCCGGCCGGCCAGCATGACGCCGAAGGCGGGGGCCAGAGCGGAGAGCACATTGCCCACGATGAACAGCCCCATCAGGAGCATCAGCATCCGCTTGCGCGAGATCTTGGTGCCGAGCGCCGTCATCAGCGGGGCGCCGAGGACCACACCGAGCGCATAGCCCGTGACGAGATAGCCGGCGAGCGGAATGGAGACATCGAAGTCCGCCGCGACCTCGGGCAGCAGACCCATGATCACGAATTCGGTGGTGCCGATCCCGAAGGCCCCGATCGCCAGGGCCAGGAGTGCGAGAGGCATGAGGGGTTCACCTTCACAGGAGGATGCGCCGTACTGTTGCTTCGGCGCCTTACGAGCGTTCACAATAGTTGCAGACGCTGGTTAATTGCAAACGCGGGCTATTGCATCCGTGCCCTATCCTGGTGAACAGCAGTGCCCGAAGGGAGAGAGCCATGACCGCGACCGACCCCGCGATGACCGCCCTCGCGCAGAGCTGGTGCGCGCTCTCGCTGCTCCACGGCCAGATCGAGACCCGTATCGAGAAGGCGCTGCAGAGCGCCCACGACCTCAGCGTCCGCGAGTACTCACTGCTCGACGTACTGAGCCGGCAGCACAGCGGCCCCGGCGGTCATCTGCAGATGAAGCAGGTCGCCGACGCGGTGGTGCTCAGCCAGAGCGCGACCACCCGCCTGGTGGCCCGCCTCGAGGACCGGGGTCTGCTGACGCGCTACATCTGCGACACCGACCGCCGCGGTATCTACACCGACGTCACGGAAGCGGGCCAGGCGCTCCTGACCGCGGCCCGCCCCACCAACGACGGCGCCCTGCGCGAGGCCCTCGACGAGGCGGCCCGCGACCCGGAACTGGCCCCCCTTGTCCGGGCCGTCGAAGAGCTCAAGGTGCCCGCGTAGTACGCCGCTTGGGGCCGCTGCATAGGGTCGGCCCCATGAGCGATCTCGAGATCCGTCCCGCCTCCCTGGAGGACATCCCGGCCATCGTCGCCATGCTGGCCGACGATCCGCTGGGCGCCCAGCGGGAGTCCCCCGACGACCTCACCCCGTACCGCACGGCCTTCGACCGCCTGGCCGGCGACCCGAACCAGCATCTGATGGTCGCGGCCCGCGCGGACAAGGTCGTGGGCACACTGCAGCTGACGGTGATCCCGGGCCTCTCCCGCCGTGGTGCCACCCGCTCGGTCATCGAGGGCGTACGGATCCACGCGGACGAGCGCGGCAGCGGACTCGGCACCCGGCTCATCGAGTGGGCGGTGGATGAATCCCGGCGCCAGGGCTGCCAGTTGGTCCAGCTCACCTCGGACGCCACCCGCACCGACGCCCACCGCTTCTACGAGCGGCTCGGCTTCGAGCCCTCCCACGTGGGCTTCAAGCTGGCGCTGTGACCCGGTTCGGGGTCGTGTTTCACGTGAAACACGACCCTGAACACCTCACGACCCTGAACACCTCACGACCCTGAACACCTCACGCCCCTGAACGCCTCACGACCCGAGCACCGCAAACCCCCGAGCACCTCACCGCCTACGGAAGCTTCAGCCCCCGCCAGCCCTCCGGATCCACCCCGCCGGGCACCGGCGCCCCCGTGTCGTACGGCTCCCGCGTGAACACGAACGACCCGAGGTCGAGATGGCTGACCGTCCCGTCCGGCCGCCGTACCGCCCGCAGCGTCTCACCCGCGTAGTACCCGCCGAGCCCGGTCCAGGTCCCGTCCTCCTCGGCCCGGAACCGCGAGGACCGCCCCTTGCCCTGCAGCGGCCCCAACTCGATCCCGTCGGCGAGCACCCGCAGCCCATAGCCGCTCGTGCCCCAGTACCAAGGACCCGCCAACTCCAGGACGCGCGGCTCGATTTCGGGCAGCGGCCGCCACGGCTCGGGGAAGCGGGGTTCGGCATCGGCCACGATCCGTACGAGATCGGTGGCGAGCGCCCCGACCAGCGGCCCGGACGTGCAGTTGGCCAGCGCGACCGCGGCGAGCCCCTCCTCCACGCTGAACACCAGGCAGGCCAGAAACCCCGGGAGCGACCCGGTGTGCCCGGCCAGCGAGCGCCCGTCGCGCCGGAACAGCTGCACCCCGAGCCCGTACCCGCCCTCCCAGTCCCCGTCCTCCGGCGGAGCCGCGGGCGCGCGCATCTCCCGTACGGTCTCGGCGCTCAGCACCCGGTCGTCCCCCTGCGCGAGAAAGACCGCGAACCGCGCCAGATCCCGTGTCGTGGACCACAGTTGACCGGCCGGCGCCATCAGACCGAGATCCTCGACCTGTTCGGGCATCATCACATCGGCCCAAGGGTGCACGGCCCAACCGCCCGCCGCCGGCGCCTGCGCCGTGCCGGAGGTCCGCGTGAGCCCGAGCGGTTCGAGCACCTCGCGCCGCAGCACGTCCTCCCACGGAGCACCGCGCAGCTTCTCGACGAGGGCGCCGAGCACCGTATAGCCGGGGTTGGAGTAGTGATACCGCCGCCCCACGGGATGCCGGAACGGCCTCTCGCCGAGCACATCCCCGAGCTCCGGCCGCTCGGTCCCCGGCGTCCGCTCCCACCAGGCACCGGGCGTCTCGGCCGCCAACCCGCCGGTGTGGGCGAGCAGTTGCCCGACGGTCACGTCACCGATCCCCGTATCGGGCAGGTGCTTCTCGACCGGATCCCCGAGCTCGAGCAGCCCTTCGTCGCGCAGCCGCATGACCAGTACGGCGGTGAAGGTCTTGGTGATCGATCCGATCCGGTACTGGACGTCACCGTCGGGCCCGTGCCCGTCGACCGACGTTGCCGCCCCCTCCCACACGACCTCCCCGTCCCGCACCACGGCGGCCACGACGGAGGGCGCCCGGCCCTCGGACTGGGCGACGGCCACACGGTGGTGAAGGGCGCGGCGGGTGGAGGGGAGGAGCGGGGCAAAGGCGGCTCGCGGGTCTTCGGGGGTACGAGGGTCTGCGCTGAAACCAGTTGACGTCATGCGCCCAGTTCATCGTGCGGCGGGGACGAGGTCGAGCCGATTTCCCCGCAGCGGTCACGCAGTACTCCTGAGCAGCCCCGAGGGCCGAGGGACTTGACGGAGTGAGTGCTCACTCCGCACCATGGCGAGACAGCCGCCCCGCCGAAAGGCAGTCCATGACCCCGCCTCCGCCCCCGGCCAAGAAGCGCGCTCCCGCCATGAGCCCGGAGCAGCGTCGCACCATGCTCGTCCAGGCCACGATCCCGCTGGTCATCGCCTACGGCCGGGCCGTCACGACCCGCCGGATCGCCCAGGCGGCCGGGGTGGGCGAGGGCACGATCTTCCGGGTCTTCGCGGACAAGGACGAGCTGCTCGACGCCTGTGTGACCGCGGTGCTCGGCCCCGGCAACACCCTCGCCGAACTGGCCGCGATCGACCTCGCCAAGCCCTTGCCCGAGCGCCTGACCGAGGCCGCCGAAGCCCTGCGAGCCGATCTGGACCGTATGGGCGCGGTCCTCGGCGCGCTTCACACCCCGGGCGCCGCACGGCCTCAGCCCCGAGCCGGCCGTGAGCAGCCCCGACTCCCCGACCGCGCCGCTGCCATGGCCTCCACCCGGGACGCCCTGGCCGACCTCTTCGCCCCCGAACGCGACGCGCTGCGCCTCACCCCCGAACGCACCGCTCAGCTCTTCCTCGGCCTGCTGCTCACCGAGGTCGCGGGCGGCGGCGAGCCTGGCGACACCACGGAACTCGTCGACGTATTCCTGCACGGAGCCCTGACCCCCGACACCGGAAAGGCCTGAGATGCCGATCAGCCTCAACCACACCATCGTCGAGGCCCACGACAACGGCCGCGAGGCCCGCTTCTTCGCCGACATCATGGGCCTGAACTATGCGGGCCCCGAACGCCACTTCGCCCCGGTCCGCGTCAACGGCTCCCTGACCCTGGACTTCCTCACCGTCGACCGCCCCACAGGACACCACCTGGCCTTCGACGTCGATCCCACGACCTTCGACGCCGTCCTGGGCCGCCTGCGCAGCGCCTCGATCCCGTACGGCAACGACCCCCGCACCCCCGACAACGGCCGCACGGACCATCCCCTGTGCGCCCGCGGCCTCTACTTCACGGACGAGGCAGGCAACCTGTACGAGCTCATGTCCCCCGCGTAAGGCGCCCGTTCAGCCCGAAGCTCAGGTCTGCGCCATGTCCACGAAACGCGAGTAGTGGCCCTGGAAGGCCACGGTGATCGTCGCCGTCGGACCATTACGGTGCTTGCCCACGATGATGTCCGCCTCGCCCGCGCGCGGGGACTCCTTCTCGTACGCATCCTCACGGTGCAGCAGGATCACCATGTCCGCGTCCTGCTCGATGGAGCCGGATTCACGCAGGTCGGAGACCATGGGCTTCTTGTCCGTACGCTGCTCGGGGCCACGGTTCAGCTGCGAGAGCGCGATCACCGGGACCTCGAGCTCCTTCGCGAGGAGCTTGAGGTTTCGCGACATGTCCGAGACTTCCTGCTGACGGGACTCGGAACGCTTCGAGCCACCGGCCTGCATCAGCTGCAGATAGTCGATGATCACGAGGCGGATGTCATTGCGCTGCTTGAGCCGGCGGCACTTGGCGCGGATCTCCATCATCGACAGGTTCGGAGAGTCGTCGATGTAGAGCGGGGCAGCGGAGACCTCGGGCATACGGCGCGCAAGACGCGTCCAGTCCTCGTCGGTCATCGTGCCGGAGCGCATGTGGTGCAGCGCGACCCGCGCCTCCGCGGACAGCAGACGCATCGCGATCTCGTTGCGTCCCATTTCCAGGGAGAAGATGACGCTCGGCAGATTGTTCTTGATCGAGGCCGCACGCGCGAAGTCGAGTGCCAGCGTGGACTTACCCATGGCCGGACGGGCCGCGATGACGATCATCTGGCCCGGGTGCAGACCGTTGGTGAGCGAGTCGAAGTCGCTGAACCCGGTGGGCACACCGGTCATCTCGCCGCTGCGGGAGCCGATCGCCTCGATCTCGTCGAGCGCGCCTTCCATGATGTCGCCGAGCGGGAGGTAGTCCTCGCTGGTGCGCTGCTCGGTGACGGCGTAGATCTCGGCCTGGGCGCTGTTGACGATCTCGTCGACATCGCCGTCGGCCGCGTATCCCATCTGTGTGATCTTGGTGCCGGCCTCGACCAGGCGGCGCAGGACCGCGCGCTCATGGACGATCTCCGCGTAGTACTCGGCATTGGCCGCGGTCGGGACCGTCTGCACCAACGTGTGCAGATACGGAGCGCCGCCGACCTTCGTGATCTCACCACGCTTGACCAGCTCGGCCGCGACCGTGATCGGGTCGGCCGGCTCCCCCTTGGCGTAGAGGTCGAGGATCGCCTGGAAGATCGTCTCGTGCGCGGGCCGGTAGAAGTCATGGCCCTTGATGACCTCGACGACATCGGCGATCGCGTCCTTGGACAGCAGCATGCCGCCGAGCACCGACTGCTCCGCGTCGAGATCCTGCGGCGGTACGCGCTCGAAGGCCGAACCACCGTCCCAGCCGCTGTCGCGACCGCGCTCGTGCTGATCATCGCGACCGCGGCCACCGTTGGCACGCTGACGGGAAGCAGGCAGACGATCACCCGGACCGCTGTCGGCCCACGGGTCGTCCAAGGGCTCGGAGATACTCACCGGGCCACCTCCTCCCGTCCGCCGAGCGGACCTCGCCATGCCCTCATTCCTACGGCACGACACTGACAAAAAAGAGGCCCGACTCCGCTTCTGACGCGAGAGATCCACAGGGTTTTCGAGGCAGGAGACCAGACGCGGGCGCCGCACCACGGTAGGGCCCCTGGCACCGTCAGCCAATCTGGTTATCCACAGGCACTGTGGATAGTGGACCCGATGCTGTGGAGAACCCCGCCAATCCTGTGCACGGGCCGGTGGACAGTCCTGTGAACAAGCCCTCAAGGTCTTCTACAAACAGCGCCTGACCTGCAGCTTCCTTGTCCACCCGCTGTGCAGAGAAAAAACTTCCCCAGTCGGACCAAGATCAGAACAAACGGTGCGCCACGATCCGCCCGACGAGCAGCGATGTAATAGCTGAAGGCTACTTGCGTCCATTACCTGTGGAAGATTAGATTGGTGCTCATGACACAGGCTCCTCCGACCCCCAAGGCTGCCCGCCGGGCACACGACCGCGAGATCATCGCGCTCGCCGTCCCGGCCTTCGGCGCGCTTGTCGCCGAGCCGCTCTTCGTGATGGTGGACAGCGCCATCGTGGGTCATCTCGGCACCGCTCAGCTCGCCGGTCTGGCGGTCGCCTCGAGCCTGCTCCTCACTGCCGTCGCCATCTTCGTCTTCCTCGCGTACGCCACCACGGCGGCCGTCGCCCGCAGAGTCGGCGCCGGAGACCTCCCGTCGGCGATCCGCCAGGGCATGGACGGCATCTGGCTGGCGATACTCCTCGGCGTCGCCACCCTGGCCGTCGTCCTGCCCACCGCTCCCGCGATCGTCGATCTGCTCGGCGCCTCCGACACCGCGGCGCCCTACGCCATCACGTATCTGCGGATCTCCGCGATCGGCATCCCGGCGATGCTCATCGTCCTCGCCGCGACAGGCGTCCTTCGCGGACTGCAGGACACCAAGACCCCGCTGTACGTGGCCATCGCGGGCTTCGCCGCCAACGCCGCCCTCAACGCGGGCCTCGTCTACGGCGCCGACCTCGGCATCGCCGGCTCCGCCTGGGGCACGGTCCTCGCCCAGTACGGAATGGCGGCCGCCTATCTCGTCGTCGTGGTGCGCGGAGCGCGCCGCCATGGCGCCTCGCTGAAGCCCGACGCCGCCGGCATCCGGGCCTGCGCCCAGGCCGGAGCGCCGCTGCTGATCCGTACGCTGTCGCTGCGCGCGATCCTGATGATCGCCACCGCCGTGGCCGCCCGCCTGGGCGACGTCGAGATCGCGGCGCACCAGATCATCCTGTCGCTGTGGAGCCTGCTGGCCTTCGCCCTGGACGCCATTGCCATCGCGGGCCAGGCCATCATCGGTCGCTATCTGGGCGCTGGCGACGAGGAAGGCGCCCGAGGGGCCTGCCGACGGATGGTGCAGTGGGGGATCGCCTCCGGAATCGTGCTCGGACTCCTGGTCGTCGCGACAAGCCCGCTGATCCTGCCGCTGTTCACCGGCGACACCACGGTCCATGACGCCGCACTGCCGGCGCTGATCGTGGTGGCCGTCTCCCAGCCGATCTGCGGAATCGTCTTCATCCTGGACGGCGTCCTGATGGGCGCGGGCGACGGGCCCTATCTGGCCTGGGCCATGCTTGCCACCCTCGCCGTCTTCACCCCGGTCGCCCTGCTCGTCCCCGTCTTCGGCGGCGGCCTGACGGCGCTCTGGTTGGCGATGACACTGATGATGGCCGTCCGCATGCTGACCCTGTGGACCCGCACCCGCTCGGGCCGCTGGATCGTCACAGGCGCTACACGCTGACCCCAGCTGTCCGGGCACACTCAGCCCGTCCGGCAAACCCAGCCCCTGCCGCGCTTGAGCAGATCCGTACGAAGTTCGGATGCGGGGGCGCGTGGGCGGAGCCCTACGGCTGACGTTTCACGTGAAACGCCAGCCCGACCCATGCTGCCGCACATGCGGAAGGGGCCGCACCCGAAAACGGGTACGGCCCCTCCAGGCACTGAAAGCCAGCGCAGCGTTACGCGGCGACGACCTCGATGGTCACCTTGGCGGCAACCTCGGGGTGCAGACGCACGGACGCCTCGTGGGCACCGAGCACCTTGATCGGCGCGCCCAGCTCGATACGACGCTTGTCGACGTCGGGGCCACCGGCAGCCTTGATCGCCGAGGCGATGTCGGCCGCGGTCACGGCACCGAAGAGACGACCGGCGTCGCCGGAGCGCGTGGCAAGGCGAACCTTGACGCCCTCGAGCTGGCCCTTGACCTGGTTGGCCTGCTCGATGGTCTGGATCTCGTGGATCTTGCGAGCGCGGCGGATCTGCGCCACGTCCTGCTCGCCACCCTTGGTCCAACGGATAGCGAACTTCCGCGGGATCAGGTAGTTGCGGGCGTAGCCGTCCTTGACGTCGACGACGTCGCCGGCAGCGCCGAGGCCGGAGACCTCGTGGGTGAGGATGATCTTCATTTTCCGGTCACCCTTCCCTTATCGCGCGGTGGACGTGTAGGGCAGCAGCGCCATCTCACGGCTGTTCTTGACGGCCGTGGCGACGTCACGCTGGTGCTGCGTGCAGTTGCCGGTCACGCGGCGGGCACGGATCTTGCCGCGGTCGGAAATGAACTTCCGCAGCATGTTCGTGTCCTTGTAGTCCACGTACTGGACCTTGTCCTTGCAGAAAGCGCAGACCTTCTTCTTAGGCTTGCGCACAGGCGGCTTCGCCATGGTGTTTCTCCTGTGTGATCAAGAAGTTTGGGTAAGCCCCAACCTTTGGCCGTGAGGCCTAGAAGGGGGGCTCGTCCGAGTAGCCGCCACCGGAGCCGCCGGAGCTTCCGCCCCAGCCGCCACCGCCGCCGCCCTGCTGCTGACCGCCGCCGGCCGGCGCACTGGTCGCCCAGGGGTCGTCGGAGGGAGCTCCGCCGCCCTGAGGCTGACCGCCACCGGAGCCACCGCCCCAGTTGCCGC
>NZ_JBEPEW010000011.1:0-96936 GCF_040300965.1 Streptomyces mesophilus
GCCGGCGCCGAGCACGCCCGTCTCGCCGGGGACGCGTCGGACTCGCGGAACCTGCTCGCGAAGGCCGCGCGCTAGCCTTCCGTCCCGTACGGGTGCGGGCGGCCAGGTCTCATCGCCTGGCCGCCCACGCCCGTACCGCCGCGGACCTCAGCTGTCCGAGGGGTCCACCGTCGCCTGATGCTCCTCGGCCAGGTGCTCCTCGGCCTTGAGCCAGGGCAGGAACTGGGCGCTGCGACGCCAGCCGCAGGTACCGCACACGAGGACGCGCTGCACCCCCGACTTGCTGACCTGGACGGTGTGTTCACGGCCGTGCTGGTCCCAGCGGCTGACCTTGCTGGTGGTCATGGACGGCATCCGTGCCTCCTGGCACATCCGGCACTGAGGGCAATGAGCGCCGCCCAGTGTGCAGCATCCGCAACATCAACAGGGCCTGCCACAAGGGATGTTCACCAGTCGTTGCCTACGGGACCAACGGGAGTGCCAGGTCGACGGCCTGCCGCGCGCCCGGCAGACTCCCCAGCGAACTCGCCTGCCCCGTCAGCAGGTTGACGCGGAACACCTGGTTCCGGGTGACGGCGTACCCGGTGTTGGTCCCCGAGCCCTGCGAGCTGAGGATGTCGAAGCCCGAGACCGCGGGCGCGTCCACGCCGAGCTTGCCGGTCGGCGCCAGGTTGCCGTTGTTCGCCGGGGACTGGATCGCGATCTGGTCGGCGGTGGTGTCCAGATCGAAGAGGGTCGTCCCGGTCGCCGCGTCCAGGTCGTTGTTGGTGTACGCGGCCGCGGTCACCCCAAGTGCCGTGCCACCGGGCGGAGTCGGGTTGGTGAGGGTGCCGTCGACGGCGGTGGTCCCGGCGGCGGGCGCGCCGGCCGGGTCGTCGAGGTTGTGCCGCAGGTTCTGGCCTGTGTCGCTGATGACCCGGAGCCGGTTGGCGGCCGGGTTGAAGTCGACGCCGAAGTTCTCGCCCTGCGGCGCGACCGTGAGCTGGGAGACCTTCCGCGCCTTCGCGCCGATCTCGCGCAGGGTGTAGATCCCACCGCGGTCACCGACTCCGTAGAGCTTCTTGTCCTGGACGCGGTAGTCGATGCCGATCAGGGCCGTGTCGCCCTCGAGCCCGTCGACCTTCCCGAGCGTGACGGCCCCGCCGTGCCGGTCCGTACGGAAGGTGACCAGGCGCTGGTCGGCGGTGAGAGCGACGGCCCGCGGACCCGGGGCGCCGAGCGCCTGGACCGCGGTCTGCTTGCCGACGGCCGCACCGTCCGACGAGGACGGTGCGCCCCCGACCGCCCCCGCCCCGACCGCCCCGACGGTCCCGAGCGCGAGCCCGATGGTCATGATCCCGATGATGGTCTGCTTGCGCATGTACGCCCCCGTGGTCGAAGTACCCGTTGCCACCGACCGCCCCTGCGGTCCGCATACGGGTGCTTCGGAGCCGTACTCCCAAGGGATTGGCGCGAGTTGGGCCCGCAGACACGCCGGGCCCGAGAACACGGATACCCCCGGCCTCCTCGAAAGGGCGCCGGGGGTATCCGTACGAGCGAAAGGGTCAGCAGCCGACCAGGCGCTGGGCCAGGTAGCCCTCGATCTGGTCGAGCGAGACGCGCTCCTGCTTCATCGAGTCGCGCTCGCGCACGGTGACCGCGTTGTCGTCGAGGGTGTCGAAGTCGACGGTGACGCAGTACGGCGTACCGATCTCGTCCTGACGGCGGTAGCGGCGGCCGATGGCGCCGGCGTCGTCGAAGTCGATGTTCCAGTTGGCGCGCAGCGCCTGCGCCAGGCCCTTGGCCTTCGGCGACAGCTCCGCGTTGCGGGACAGCGGCAGGACGGCGACCTTCACCGGGGCGATGCGGTGGTCGAAGCGCATGACCGTGCGCTTCTCCATCTTGCCCTTGGCGTTGGGCGCCTCGTCCTCGACGAAGGCGTCGAGCATGAAGGCCAGCATGGTGCGGCCGACACCCGCCGCGGGCTCGATGACATACGGGGTGTACTTCTCGCCGGCCTCCTGGTCGAAGTAGACCAGGTCCTGGCCGGAGGCCTTGGAGTGCGCGGAGAGGTCGAAGTCCGTGCGGTTGGCGACACCCTCGAGCTCGCCCCACTCGGAGCCGCCGAACTGGAAGCGGTACTCGATGTCAGCGGTGCGCTTGGAGTAGTGGGAGAGCTTCTCCTGCGGGTGCTCGTACCACCGCATGTTCTCCTCGCGCAGGCCGAGACCGGTGTACCAGTTCCAGCGCTGCTCCATCCAGAACTCCTGCCACTTCTCGTCCTCGCCCGGCTTGACGAAGAACTCCATCTCCATCTGCTCGAACTCGCGGGTGCGGAAGATGAAGTTGCCGGGCGTGATCTCGTTGCGGAAGGACTTGCCCATCTGCGCGATGCCGAACGGCGGCTTCTTGCGCGCGGTGGTCTGCACCTGGGCGAAGTTGGTGAAGATGCCCTGCGCGGTCTCCGGGCGCAGGTACGCGATGGAGCCGCTGTCCTGGGTCGGGCCGAGGTGCGTGGAGAGCAGACCCGAGAACTGCTTGGGCTCGGTGAACTGGCCCTTGGTGCCGCAGTTGGGGCAGTTGATGTCCGCGAGACCGTTCTCCGGGGCGCGGCCCTTCTTCTCCTCGTACGCCTCTTCGAGGTGGTCCGCGCGGTAGCGCTTGTGGCAGGAGGTGCACTCGGTGAGCGGGTCGGAGAAGGTGGCGACGTGACCGGAGGCCTCCCAGACCTCGCTCGCCAGGATCACCGAGGAGTCGATACCGACCACGTCCTCGCGGGAGGTGACCATGTAGCGCCACCACTGGCGCTTGATGTTCTCCTTGAGCTCGACGCCCAGGTGCCCGTAGTCCCAGGCGGCCTTCTGGCCACCGTAGATCTCACTGCAGGGGAAAACGAAGCCACGGCGCTTGCTCAGGCTGACGATGGTGTCGATCTTGTCGGCGGCCACGGTGCTCTCTTCAGTACGACGGCGAAGAGCGCGCTGGATACGCGCTCCGGGAGCGAATGCTTCAGGTTACCGGCGGCTCCCACCCCCGGATCAAATCGGTTCGGGGGGCATTTCCGCACGCAAGGGACCTTCGGCTTGTTGACAATCGTTTCCAGTTTTGTTGAAAATGAGTGTCATGAACGTACGACGCCCCTCCCGTCTGATATCCACTGCCGCGATCGCCGGCGCCACCAGCGCCGCCCTGCTCGCGCTCTCCGCCTGCGGCAGCTCGAACGCGGCCGACGGCAAGAGCAACGGAAAGCTCGACGTGGTGGCGTCGTTCTACCCGATGCAGTACCTCGCCGAGCAGATCGGCGGCGAGCACGTGAACGTGGACACGCTGACCAAGCCGGGCGTCGAGCCGCACGACCTCGAGCTCAGCCCGAAGCAGACCGTCGAGCTCGGCAACGCCGACATGATCCTGTACCTGAAGGATCTGCAGCCCGCCGTCGACAAGGCCATCGGCCAGTCCGGCGTGAAGACCGTCGTCGACGCCGCCACCCTCACCAAGCTGGAGGCGCACGGCTCCTCCGAGGACCATGAGGGCCACGACCACGGCGGCGAAGAGGGCCACGAGGGCGAGGCCGGTCACGAAGGCGAGGAAGGCCACGCGGAAGAGGGCCACTCGCACGAGACCGAGGCCGGCGAGGACCCGCACATCTGGCTCGACCCCGTGAAGTACGGCGAGGTCGCCAAGGGCGTCGGCGACGCGCTCGCCAAGGCGGACCCGGACCACGCGGCCGACTACAAGAAGAACACCGAAGAGCTGGTCGGCAAGCTCGACGCCCTGAACAAGGACTTCGCGGACGGTCTGAAGAACACCGAGACCAAGACCTTCATCACCACGCACGCCGCCTTCGGCTACCTCGCCGAGCGCTACGGCCTGGACCAGGAGGCCATCTCCGGTCTGAGCCCCGAGGCCGAGCCCAGCCCGGCGCGGATCAAGGAGCTGCAGGAGACCGCCGAGCACGACAAGGTGTCGACGATCTTCTTCGAGACCCTCGCCAGCGACAAGACGGCGAAGACCCTCGCGAAGGACACCGGCCTGAAGACCGACGTCCTCGACCCGCTCGAGGGAATTACCGACAAGTCCAAGGGCGCTGACTACCTCGAGGTCATGCAGTCCAACCTCACCGCGCTGAAGTCCGCGCTCGGCGCCAAGTAAGTCACGTACCCATGCAAGGACCGGAGGCGCGAGCAGCCATGGATCCCGTCATATCCCTGCGCGAGGCCCAGGCCACGCTCGGCTCGCGCCCCGTGCTGCGCGGGATCGACCTCACCGTGCACCGCGGTGAGGTCGTCGCGCTGCTCGGCGCCAACGGCTCGGGCAAGTCCACGGCCGTACGCTCCGTCATCGGGCAGGTGCCCCTGACGGGCGGCTCGGTCGAGCTGTTCGGCAAGCCGCTCAAGCGCTTCAAGGACTGGGGCCGGGTCGGCTACGTACCGCAGCGCACCACCGCCTCGTCGGGCGTGCCGGCCACGGTGCGCGAGGTCGTCGCGTCGGGCCGCCTCTCCCGTACGAAGTTCGGGCTGCCCTCGAAGGCGGACCGGGCCGCCATCGACGGGGCCATCGAGCTCGTCGGGCTCGCCGACCGCGCCAAGGACTCGGTGAACGCGCTCTCCGGCGGCCAGCACCAGCGCGTTCTGATCGCCCGGGCGCTCGCCGCCGACCCCGAGCTGCTGATCATGGACGAGCCGATGGCCGGGGTGGACATCGCCAGCCAGGAGATCCTCGCGACGACCCTGCGCGCCCAGGTCGAGCGCGGTGCGACCGTACTGCTCGTCCTGCATGAACTCGGCCCCCTGGAGCCGCTGATCGACCGCGCGGTGGTGCTGCGCGACGGCTGCTGCGTCCACGACGGGCCGCCCCCGAAGGCCGTCGGCCAGCATGCGCTGCCCGGCCATGACCACGTACATCCGCACTCGGCGAACGAGCCGATCCGCACGGGACTGCTGACCTGATGATGGAACTCCTCCAGAACCCCTTCATGCAGCGCGCGCTGATCGCCGCGGTGCTCGTCGGCATCACCGCGCCCGCGATCGGCATCTACCTGGTGCAGCGCCGTCAGGCCCTCATGGGCGACGGCATCGGCCACGTGGCGATGACCGGCGTCGGCCTCGGCTTCCTGCTCTCGACCAACCCGATCTGGATGGCGACGCTGGTCTCCATCGTCGGCGCCGTCGTCATGGAGCTCATCCGCTGGTACGGCAAGACGCGCGGCGACATCGCCCTGGCCATGCTGTTCTACGGCGGTATGGCGGGCGGTGTGATGCTGATCAACCTGTCCGACGCGGGCTCCAACGCCAACCTCACGTCGTTCCTCTTCGGCTCGCTGTCCTCCGTGTCCGACGCGGATGTGACGGCGATCGTGCTGCTCGCCGCCTTCGTCGTCCTGGTGACGGTGGGCTTGCGGCGCCAGCTGTTCGCGATCAGCCAGGACGAGGAGTTCGCCCGGGTCACGGGCCTTCCCGTACGTGTCCTGAACCTGCTGATCGCGGTGACCGCCGCGGTGACCGTGACGGTCGCGATGCGTGTCGTCGGTCTGCTCCTGGTCAGCGCCCTGATGGTGGTGCCGGTCGCGGCGGCCCAGCAGATCACCCGCTCGTTCAAGGTGACGTTCGTGCTCGCGGTGGCGATCGGTACGGCCGTGACGCTCTCCGGAACCGTCACGTCCTACTACCAGGACGTACCGCCGGGCGCGACGATCGTCCTGATGGCGATCGGTGTCTTCGTCGTCCTGACGGCGCTCGCGACACCCCTCGCGCGGCGCCGGGCCCGTGCGCTGCAGGCCGCGGAGGAGGCGGAGGCCGCGTGCACGCTGCGGGTGCCCGAGGCCCGTGCCGGCGACGAGGTCAGGGTCTGAAACGAGCCGCGGGCCGGACCCCGTCACGTAAGGCATGCCTTAGGTGACGGAACAACCTGGCACAATGGCCCGGAGCATTCGTGAGGAGGCCCCTGTGACAGCGCCCGTACGCGGCCGGTCGACCCGGCAGCGCGCCGCCGTGGCGGCGGCTCTCGACGAGGTGGACGAGTTCCGCAGCGCGCAGGACCTCCACGACATGCTGAAGCATCGTGGTGAGTCCGTGGGCCTGACCACGGTCTACCGCACGCTGCAGTCCCTCGCCGACGCCGGCGAGGTGGACGTGCTGCGCACCGGCGACGGCGAGTCCGTCTACCGCCGCTGCTCGACCGGCGACCACCACCACCACTTGGTCTGCCGCGTCTGCGGCAAGGCGGTCGAGGTCGAGGGCCCCGCGGTGGAGAAGTGGGCCGAGGCGATCGCCTCGGAACACGGCTTCGTGAACGTGGCCCACACGGTGGAGATCTTCGGCACGTGCGCGGAGTGCGCGGCGGCGGCGAAGGGCTGACGCGCGACGCCGGGTTCGGGTTCGGGTGAGTCCCGGTCACACGCGGGTGCTGTGCCGGTCGAGCAGTGCGCGGACCCGGTCCGCGTCGTGGGGTGCCGCGAGGGCCCGCTTGGGGAGGACCTCCACGCACAGGATGTTGCGGTCGCGGCTGAGCAGAACGAAGTGGTCGCGGGTCTCGCGGTAGCCGCGGAACGTCGTCCAGAACTGGGTCAGCACACAGTGGTCGGACGCCGTCGTGATGCCGTCGGCCGAGACCGCGGTGCGGTATTCGCCCTGCCACTGCACGGTGCGGATCACCTGGTGGGCCTGCAGATGCGGGAGGGACCAGACCAGGCCCGCGCAGAGGAACGAGAGACCGGCGGAGAAGGCCGAGGACTCGTACGCGACCAGCGTCCACACCCCCAGGGCCGCGAACAGCAGCGCGAAGCCCCATCGCACGAAGCCGAGCCCGCGCTTGCGCTCCCGCACCGCGATGCCCGCCACTATGTCCCCGTGCCGTGGCCGATACGCCAACTCCACGGCACCGACTGCCGCGTCCCGCCCCTGATCAGTCATGGGCGGGACCTTAGCGTGCGGCTCAGCCGAGGGGCTTGCCGCTCTCCAGCGAAAGGAGCACCTCGTTGGGCGTCGCACCCCCGAACCGCCGGTCACGCGAGGCGTATTCGACGCAGGCGCGCCACAGGTCGCGGCGGTCGAAGTCGGGCCACAGGACGTCCTGGAAGACCATCTCGGCGTAAGCGGACTGCCAGAGCAGGTAGTTGGACGTGCGCTGCTCGCCGCTCGGGCGCAGGAAGAGGTCCACGTCCGGCATGTCCGGGTAGTAGAGGTACTTCGCGAAGGTCTTCTCATTGACCTTCGACGGGTCGAGGCGGCCCGAGCGGATGTCCTCGGCCAGCGCCTGCGCCGCGTCCGCGATCTCCGCGCGGCCCCCGTAGTTCATGCAGAAGTAGAGCGTCAGCTTGTCGTTGTCGACCGTCTGCTCCTGGGAGATCTCCAGCTCCTTGGCGACCGACTTCCACAGCTTCGGCATCCGGCCGACCCACCGCACCCGTACGCCCAACTCGTCGAGCTGGTCACGGGTCTTGCGGATGAAGTCCCGGTTGAAGTTCATCAGGAAGCGGACCTCGTCGGGCGAGCGCTTCCAGTTCTCCGTCGAGAAGGCGTACAGGGAGATGCTGCCGACGCCCAGCTCGATCGCGCCCTGGAGCACGTCGAGCACACGCTCCGCACCGACCTTGTGGCCCTCGGTGCGCGGCAGCCCGCGCTCCTTGGCCCAGCGGCCGTTGCCGTCCATGACGATCGCCACATGGTTCGGGACCAGCTCACCGGGCAGCTTCGGCGGCCGCGCGCCCGACGGATGCGGTTCGGGCGTGACGTACTCGCGACGGCTGCTCCGGCCCAGGATCCCGCGTCGTGCCATGTGCTTCTCGCTCCCCTAGCTCTTTCCCTGAGCTGCTCACTCAGCAGCTCTTTCCATGAGCGGCTCTCTCAGCAGCTCTTTCCCTGAGCGGCTCTCTCAGCTTTTCTCTACGTACCGCAGCGAGCGCAGTCCGCGCTCCATGTGCCAGTGCAGATAGGCCGACACCAGGCCGCTGCCCTCCCTGACATGCCTCGCCTCACTGGCGTCCGCCGTCTCCCAGTCTCCGGTGAGCAGCGCGCCGAGCAGGGCGATGGCCTCCGCAGACGGTACGACACTTCCCGGTACGCGGCACTCCGCGCAGACGACGCCGCCGGCGCCGACGGAGAAGAAACGGTTGGGTCCCGGCATTCCGCACTTCGCGCAGTTGTCGAAGCTCGGCGCATAGCCGTTGACGGCGAGGGAGCGGAGCAGGAACGCGTCGAGGATCAGGTTCGGCGCATGCTCGCCCGCGGCGAGGGTGCGCAGGCCGCCGACCAGGAGCAGGTACTGCTGGACGGCCGGTTCGCCCTCGTGGTCCGTGAACCGTTCCGCCGTCTCCAGCATCGCGGTCCCCGCGGTGTAGCGGGCGTAGTCGGTGACGATTCCGCCACCGTACGGAGCGATGGTCTCACTCTGTGTACACAACGGCAGTCCGCGGCCGATGAGTTCGCTGCCGCGCGCGAAGAACTGCACGTCGACATGCGAGAACGGTTCGAGCCGGGCACCGAACTTGGACTTGGTACGGCGGACCCCGCGGGCCACGGCCCGTACGCGCCCGTGGCTGCGGGTGAGCAGCGTGATGATGCGGTCGGCCTCACCCAGCTTCTGGGTGCGCAGCACGACGCCGTCATCACGGAACAGACTCATGGGTTCATTGTCGCTTACGGAGTGGGCTCTCAGGTCAGGTGTTCGCGCTCTGGGTACGCGGACACGAGCGGGGAGTCTCCGGGGCTAGAACGCCTGCAGGTAGACGCGAGCCTTGTCGTGAGGCATCGGCTCGACGTAGATCTCGATCCATTGCAGATCACTCCTGGAGGAGTCGTTCACGCACGGCGGACACACCCCGGCCCAACGGACGTTGTCCAGCGATTCGGGTGCCGCAAGGTCGAGGTGCTCGAACAGCGCCCCGGACGCGCTCCCCTTTCGCTCACCGGTCAACGGGTCCTCGGCGTTGAGGGATTCAGCTGTCCTCTCCGCCTGCTCCTCGTCCGTCACGAACGTCAGGAGGTACTGGTCCTCCTGGGGATTGACGCGGACGGCGCCTTTCACCTGCACAGCCTGCGGCGGGATCCTCACGTGCATCGCCTCCGCGACCTCCCCGCTGCGCACGCTCTCCTTCCAGTGCGACGGCGAAGTCCGCTGCGCCGGCGAGTCGCCGCCGGAGTCCACCGCGCAGGCCGAGAGCGCCATGGCCATGAGAAGAGCGGCACCTGACGCGCGCACCCGGTTGAGCCCGCTGCGGCTACACCGGCAGGTCATCGGTTCTTCTCTTCTCCGCGCGACACATCGGTCCGCGTGCCATCACGCCCCTGATCCCCCGGGTCACCGGAGGGAGGCGTCGCGGCGTCCAGGTCGTACGACAACGCAGAGCTGCTTCCTCGCATGTCGAACTCCTGAGCAAAGCCGACCTTGTGCAGGCGTGCCATGTCTTCGTCTTCGATCTTGATGCCCAGGGGGAATTCGGTGCTCTTGTCCTTGTCCCAGTTGTAGCGGTCCCAGACATTGACCTGATAGTCGAGCGAAACCTTGGGTTCACCGTCCCCATTCGGTGTGACCGTCACCACTCCCGAGACGTTCTGCTGATGACCGCCGACCGCATGGAACCATTCCCCTTCCTTCAATACGTAATTACCGACCGCACTGCTCTCCACCGGAATCGCGACGGGAGTCTCTCCCCCCGCCCTGTTGTACTCATCAAGCGCCTGCTGTCGCCACTCGGCCTGATTGCTGGTGATGTGCGTGTGCACCATGTCATCCCGGTAGGACGACTCGTCGTGGAGCATCCTGTCGACGTCGAGTTCCAGCGGTTCACCTGTGGCTCTCAGGTAGTGCTCCATATTGCGGGATGCCCCGATCTCTCCCGTGACATCGCCGCCTGCAGCCAATCCCTGGGCCACGCTCAGTATCCAGAGGTCCTTGGGAGTCGGCTTCTCGGAGTTGAACTCACCCGCGCCCGGATCGGCAGGGCGCCACTGATAGTGAGGATCCATGATGCCTGCCTCTTTCAGCTCGTCGGCCTTCTCTTTCAGAAGGATCCCGCGAGTGGCCGGCTCCAGGCTTCGCCACCATTCCGCAACCTTCACCCTCTCCTTGGGGATGTCGGCGGCCTTGCCCGCCTCCTCCAACGAGGGGTACGGGCTCTCCTGCGGATCTCGGTTGAATCCGCCAAGAGTTCCATCCTGGAAGTCCCGGTCGATGACCACGGCTTCCAGGGCGAGCTTCATGCCTTCGTCGGCATCGGCGATCGCCTTGACCGCTGCCACGATGGCTTCGTTCCACTCGCCCACCGCCTGCCGGACCGAGGCCTGGTAGTCCGGGTCGTGGTGGTACGCGTTGCGGGTCGCCGTATCGAGGCGGGCGGTATCGAAGGACACGTGTCCCTGTTCCGACACCGTCATACCTGCCTTGATGGCGTCCGCTCCGACGGACTTGAGTTTGCTGCGCAGTTCGGTGAACTGGCTGTGCCCGTCGCGCAACAGGGCGGCGATTGCCTTGGCTTCCTTTTGAGCCCCCTGATACTCGCGCAGCGTGACCTTGAAGCGGTCGTTCGCGGCGGTGGCGGCAAAGCCCTGCCAGGTCTGGCCGAGGGAGATCTTTGCGACGTCCCGCTCATAGGCGGTTTCGAGCTTCTTGAACTCACCTGCCATGTCGTCCCACTTGTCCGCAGCGCTGGTGAGCGCGGACAAGTCGGTGGTCAACGCTTCGTGGTACGTCGGCACGTCGTCTTCCCCCGTGGAAGTCGTCGAAGTCTTTGCGCTGGCTGTCAGAGGTGGTCAAGGTTGGAGGACTGACGGACCCGGACCCCGATGCCGATGTCGTTGTTCTGGAACAGGATCGACGTGTTGCGCAGCGCACCCTTGTCCGCACCGAGGCGGTTCATCAGCGCCTTGACCTGCCTCTCCCACGTGCTGTGGGCCTTCTTCAAAGCACCGGATGTATCCCAGCCGCTGAACTCCTTGACCGCGGCGTCGGTCTTCTCCTCGGCGTCGTTGCCGGCCTTCTTGGTGTCCGGTTCAAGATGCTGCTCGATCGCGTTCGCGGCGGCCTTCTTCTCGGCCGGCGTGGACGCCAGGTCCGCCGCACCTCCACCCACCGGTGGCACCGGCTCATCGCGGGTCATGGCCCTCTCCCCTCGCCAGTCGGTCACACTAGCGATCTCCACCGACAGCGCAACCTACGCGCTTCCCCGCTCCCCGTCAGTGGCCTCCGCGTACCTCGACCGCCCCCGACCCGTAGTCGTACACCACATGCACCCGCGTCCCATCCGCAGCGATACGGGTGCGGGCCTGGGCGCCCTGGGGCAGGTCGGGGAGGGGCGGGGCGATGGCCGTTTCCGTGCGGATGCGGTCCATCAGCGCGCGCAGGGTCGCCGGGTCCGGGGTCGTTGCCAGGTACCACGCCGTGCCCGCGCCGTACGCGTGGCGGGTCACCGCGGGTCGGCCGTCCGTGAAGGTCTCGACGGTCCGGGCTCCTTCCAGGATCACGTCTTCGGACCACAACTCGCCCGTCCCCGTGGACAGTTCGATCCGTTCGCCCTCCGCGAGCGGGTCGAACTCATCGACGTGCAGGCCGAGTACCTCCCGCAGCGGGGCCGGGTAGCCGCCGAGATACACGCGGTCGTGTTCGTCGGTGATGCCGGAGAAGTAGGTGACGAGCGCCGTGCCGCCGTTGCGTACGAAGGTGGTGATGCGGTCGGCGGTCTCGGCCGACAGGGAGTACAGGTGCGGGACGAGCAGCAGCTTGTACGGGGAGAAGTCGCCATCCGCCGGGACCACGTCGCAGGCCACCGAGGCGTCGTAGAGGGGCTTGTGCAGGGACCGGGCGCCCTCCAGGAGGCGGACGTCCGCGCTCGGGTGCGCCTCCTGTTCCAGGGCCCACCAGTTGGGCCAGTCCAGGAGCAGAGCCGCCTCGGCCCGCTCCGGGCGCGAACCCAACAGGGCCGGGTGCGCGGCCAGTTCGGCGCCGAGCGAGCCGACCTCGCGGAAGATCCGGGTGTCGCGGCCGCCGTGCGGCACCATCGCCGAGTGGAACTTCTCGGCGCCGCCGCGCGAGGCGCGCCACTGGAAGAACAGGACGGAGTCCGCGCCGTGCGCCACCGCCTGCCAGGAGTCCAGGCGCATCCGGCCGGCCGGCTTGCGGCCGTTGCGGCGGCGCCAGTTGACCGCCGAGGGGGCCTGCTCCATGAGCAGCCAGGGGTCGCCGTTCTTCAGGCCGCGCATCACGTCGTAGTTGAAGGCCGTCTCGTGGGCGGCGGCCGCGTCGTGCGGGTCCGGATACGAGTCGTACGAGACCACATCCATCTCGCGGGCCCAGCGGAAGAGGTCGAGGGTGGGCGCGAGGGGCACGAAGTTGGTGGTGACGGGGATGCCCGGGGTGAGGCGGTCGAGGACTTCCTTCTCGGCGAGGTAGCAGGCGAGCAGTTCGTCGCTGGAGAAGCGGCGGTAGTCGAGCTGCTGTGCCGGATTGCGGAAGGAGGGGGCGGTGCGCGGGGTGTGGATCTCGTCGAAGGTGGAGTAGCGCTGGGACCAGAAGGTGGTCGACCAGGCTTCGTTGAGGGCCTCGACGGTCCCGTACCGCTGCCGCAGCCACGTACGGAACGCGGCCGTGGAGACCTCGCAGTGGCAGTGGCGGGAGATGTGGCAGCCGTACTCGTTGCCGATGTGCCACAGCGCGAGGGCCGGGTGGTGCGCATAGCGCTTGGCGAGCTGTTCGACCAGGCGGACCGCGTACGTGCGGAAGACCGGGCTCGACGGGCACCAGTGCTGGCGGGAGCCCGGGTACAGACGAGTGCCGTCCTCCATGACGGGGAGGGTCTCCGGGTGCAGGCGGGCGAGCCAGGGCGGCGGGGACGCGGTCATCGTGGCGAGGCAGACGGCGACGCCGTCCTCGGCGAGCCGGTCGAGGTGGCCGTCGAGCCAGTCGAAGTCGTACTGGCCGGGCTCGGGTTCGGCCCGGGCCCAGGAGAAGATCCCGACGGTCGCGAGGTTCACCCCGGCCTCGCGCATCAGCTCGCTGTCCTCGGCGTGCACCTCGGGGCCCCACTGCTCGGGGTTGTAGTCACCTCCGTACGCGAGTGAGCCGAGCTTGCCGCGGAAGTGCGATATGCGGTCCGCGTCGGATACGCGGTTCACATCGGCCGTGCGGTCCGTCACCAGAACTCCAAGTCATCGATGAGCAGCATTACTTGACCCCGAGCGTCCCCTGCCACGCCCGCGCCTCGATCCCGCGGAAGTGGTCCGCCATCGCACGCTGGGCGTGGGTCACGTCCCGTGCGCGCAGCGCCGTGAGGATCTCGCGGTGGCGGCGGGCCGTGACGGCGGGTGCGGGGTCGCGGGCCCAGCCGCGGACACCGGCGACGCGGTGGAAGACGTTCCAGAAGGCGGCCAGGAGCTGGGGCACCAGTTCGTTGCCGAGGGAGACGTAGAGCGCCTCGTGGAACTCGCGGTCGATCTCGGGAAAGGGTTCGCCCGCGCGGCCCTTCTCCTCCATCCGCTCGATGATCGCTTCGAGGCCGTCGAGTTCGGTGTCCTCGAGGGTCTCGGCGACACGGCGGATGAGACCCTCCTCGAGCACCTCCCTGACCTGGAGGATCTCCCCCAGGGCATGGGTGTCGTCGTCGACCTGGGAGAGCGTGCGGAAAGTGAGGCCGTCGACGAGCGGGGTCAGCGAGGCCTGGCCGACATAGGTGCCGTAGCCGTGTCTGATCTCCACGATGTCCAGGGCCTGCAGCGCCTTGAGCGCCTCGCGTACGGAGTTGCGGCTCACGCCGAGCGAATCCATCAGCTCGGACTCGGTCGGCAGCGGCGACCCCGGGCGCAGCCGGCGGTCGAGTATCAACTGCATGATCTCGCGCCGGATCTGGCCCCCGACTCGGCGGCGGCCCACAAGGTCCTCGGACATGGCGGACAGGTTAGACCCGTAAGACATCCCACGTCCCACCTCAAGTGTGAACTTTCTTGAGAATCAAAGAAATTGCAGGTCAGACGCCATGCGCCACCTTCGATAGATGTCTAGACCTCTGAACAATGCCGGAATCGTCCCGGCGATCCGGGCGATCTGTGCGCGAGCACTTGACCGCCCCGTACGGCGCTCCTATGGTCACGCCAGTCCGATGACGTAGGACGTCCGATCTCCCCTCTCCCTCAATCGAGTTCGACTCGATTTCCCGACCCCGCCGGAGGAACCGTGAGCGACGTGACCCAGGGATCGGCCTTGCAGCGCCGCTCCTTCCTGAAGTACACCGGCGCCCTTGGCCTGGCCGCCTCGATCACCACGACCCTCTCCGCCTGTTCAGGCGGCCCGAAGTCCACCAACGAGACGGGCGGCGGCGGCAAGGGCGGCGACACCACGCTGACCGCGGTCATCGGCTATGGCAACGACGGCAGTTGGGACCCCACGCAGACCGCGTCCGCGTTCGCGATGGCGGGCAACCACCACGTGTACGAGGGGCTGCTCGACACCGACCCGATCACCCGCGAGCCGTATGCGGCGCTCGCCACCGAGGTGCCGGCCGATCTGAACGCCACCACCTGGAAGTTCACGCTGCGCGAGGGCGCCAAGTGGCATGACGGCAAACCGGTCACCGCGGACGACGTGGTCTTCGTCTTCGACCGCATCCTCGACCCGGACACCGCGACCCTGGCCAAGGGCTTCTTCGCGAGCTGGCTCAAGGAGGTCAAGAAGGTCGACGACAAGAGCGTCGAGCTGCACCTCAAGTTCCCGTTCCCTGACGGCGCCGCGCGGCTCACGCTCGCGAAGATCATGCCGAAGCACGTGTTCGGGGAGGCGGGCGCGTGGGACGAGGCGATGAAGGGCACCAAGGTCGTCGGCTCGGGTCCGTACAGGATGACCTCGCACCAGCCGAAGACGAACACCACCTTCGAGGCCTTCGCCGACTACAACGGCCCCCGCAAGGCCGCCTTCAAGAAGATGAACTGGCTGACCATCGTGGACGCCGCCGCCCGCGTCGCCAAGATCTCGGGCGCGAGCGCCGGTGCGCAGATCGCCGACAACATCCCGTACGCCAACATCGACCAGCTCGGCAAGGGCGGGCTCACCGTCGAGGGCGGGGCCGGGATGAACAACCTGTTCCTGATGTTCAACACCAAGCACAAGCCCTTCGACGACGTACGGGTGCGTCAGGCGCTGCACTACGCGATCGACAAGGAGAAGATGGTCGAGGTCGCGCTGCGCGGACACGGCAAGCCGGCCACGTCCTTCCTCAACGAGGACAACCCCTCGCACCGCCCGGCCAAGACGGTCTACACGTACGACCCCGAGAAGGCCAAGAAGCTCCTGAAGGAAGCGGGCGTATCGGGTCTGAAGATCGACCTGATGGCCGTCAACGTCAGCTGGCTCGTGGACTGTCTGCCCACCATCAAGGAGGGCTGGGACGCGATCGGCGTCGAGACCACCCTCGAACCGCAGGAGACCACCGCGGTCTTCACCAAGCTGGACCAGAAGCGGGACTTCCAGGTGGTCGCGGCCGCGTCCAACCCCAACCAGTTCGGCCTCGACGCCGACCTGATCATGCATTACAACTACGGGCCGCAGAACCTGTGGTCGACCACGTACTCGAAGTGGGCGTCCAGCTCCGAGGCCAAGAACCTCTTCAAGCTGATGGACCGGGCCACCGAGGAAGCGGACCCCGAGAAGAAGAAGCAGATGACGCAGGACTACATCGACATCGTCGCCGAGAACGCGGTCCTGTACCCGGTCGTGCACACCGAGCTGATGACGGCCTGGGATCCGAAGAAGCTGACGGGCGTCCTCGCGCAGCCGTATCCGGGGATCAATCTGCTCAAGGCCAAGTGGGCCAACTGACCGGCCTCTGAAGGCAACTCTTCGGAAAGCAACTTGAGGAGCAATACGTGGCCGCGATCGCCAGGATTCTGGCCCGCCGCATCGCCCTGCTCGTGCCTCTGCTGCTCGGCGTGATCCTGTTCGTCTTCCTGGTGATGCAGTTCTCGGACGCCGATCCGGCCTCCGCGTTCTTCCAGGGCGCGAACCCCACGCAGGAGCAACTGGAGGAGTTCCGCGAGGAGAACGGGCTGCTCGATCCGCTGCCGGTGCGCTACATGGCGTTCGTCGGGGATCTGGTGCAGGGCGACATGGGCACCAGCGCCCTGCGGCAGACACCGGTGCTCGACGAGATCGGCACCGCACTGCCGCTGACCCTGCAGCTGACCTTCATGGGTCTGGCGATCGCGATCGTCGTGGGCCTGATCCTGGGCGTCACCGCCGCGATCTACCGCGACCGCATGCCCGACCAGGCGATCCGCGTGATCTCCCTGGTCGGGGTCGCGGCCCCCGGGTTCTGGCTGGCGCTCTTGATGATCCAGTACCTGGCCAACGGGTTCGGCTGGTTCCCGTCCGGCGGCTATGTGAATCCGGCGGACTCCTTCAGCGGCTGGCTCAAGACGATGGTCCTGCCCGCCTTTTCCCTCTCCCTGCCGATCGCCGCGCAGCTCACCCGCATCGTCCGTACGGCCGTGGTCGAGGAGCTCGACAAGGACTACGTGCGTACGGCGATCGGCAGCGGACTGCCACCGGTCGTCGTGGTCGGGCGCAATGTGCTGCGCAACGCGCTGATCAATCCGCTGACCGTGCTCGGTCTGCGCGTCGGGTATCTGCTCGGCGGCGCGGTGGTCACCGAGCAGATCTTCCAGCTGCCCGGCATGGGCACCTTGATGATCGACGCGGTCAAGAACGGTGATCCGGCCGTCGTGCAGGGAGCCGTCCTCACCGCCGCGATCGGATTCCTGGTGATCAACCTCGTGATCGACATCCTATATCTCCTGGTGAACCCCCGCCTGAGGAGCGCCGCCTGATGCCGACCACTCAGCAAGCGCCGCACGGCGAGAACAGCCCGCACGGCGAGAACAGCCCCCACGGGGAGAAGAGCCCGCTCGGCGACAAGAGCCCACTCGGTCTGACCCGGCGCAAGAGCCTGGCAACTGCCCTGTCCCGTCCGGGAATTCGGCTGCGCGGCCTCAAGCGCATGCCTCTCAGGTCCCGGATCGCGATCGGCATCCTGGCCGCCGTCGTCCTGATGGCGGTGTTCGCGCCGCTGCTCGCCCCGCACGACCCGCTCGACCAGGCACCGCGGATCGGCGGCGACGGCGCGCCCTCCGGTGAGCACTGGCTCGGCCAGGACCACCTCGGCCGCGACATCCTCAGCCGGCTGATGTACGGCGCGCGGATGTCGCTGCTCATCGGCCTCGGAGCCACCCTGCTCGGTCTGATCGCGGGCGCGGTGATCGGGGCGATAGCGGCGACCTCCCGCAAGGCGGTCGACGAGTTCCTGATGCGCTGCCTCGACGTGGTCATGGCCTTCCCGGGCATCGCGCTCGCGGCGGTGCTGATCGCGGTGTTCGAGGGCGGTGTGCCGGTCCTCATCTGCACGATCGCCTTCCTCTACACCCCGCCGATCGCCCGGGTCGTACGGGCCAATGTGATGGACCAGTACGGCGAGGACTACGTCACCGCCGAACGCGTCATCGGCGCCCGCACCTGGCATATCGTCGCCAAGCACGTGGCCATCAACTGTGCCGCGCCGATCCTGGTGTTCTGCACGGTGCAGGTCGCGGACGCGATGGTCTTCGAGGCTTCCCTGTCCTTCATCGGGGCGGGTGTCCGGCCCCCGGACCCCTCCTGGGGCAATGTCATCGCGGACGGCAAGGCCCTAATCCTGATCGACGGCTGGTGGGCGACCTGGTTCCCCGGCCTCCTCATGGTGATCACCGTCCTGGCCCTGAACATCCTGTCCGAGGGCGTCTCCGACGCCTGGGCGGCTCCGGTGGCCCGTGACGTACCGGCGAAGAAGGCGCTCGCCGAGGACAGGCTGGAGGCCCCGGAGGCCGGCACCGGCGAGGTGCTCGAACTGCCCGGTCTGACGGAGGCCGCGGCCCGGCTGCGCGAACGCGCCCGTCCGCTGCCGACAGGCGAACCCGTCCTTTCCGTACGGGACTTGGCGATCGGCTTCGAGCAGCGGCACAGCGGTATCGACATCGTCGACGGCATCAGTTTCGAGGTGCGCCCCGGTGAAGTCCTCGGCCTCGTGGGCGAGTCGGGCTGCGGCAAGTCGCTGACCGCGCTGACCGTGATGGGCCTCGAGCCCAAGGGTGCGCGGATCCGCGGCTCGGTGATGTTCGACGGGCAGGAGCTGATCGGTCTGCCGATGCGCTCGCGCCGGCGGCTGCTCGGGCACGACATGGCGATGATCTACCAGGACGCGCTGTCCTCCCTGAACCCCGCCATGACGATCCGCGCCCAGCTCAAGCAGGTCGTACGGCGAGGAGGAGCCCGTACGTCCGAGGAGCTCCTGAAGCTGGTGGGCCTCGACCCGGAGCGCACTCTGCGCAGCTACCCGCACGAGCTCTCCGGCGGCCAGCGCCAGCGCGTCCTGATCGCGATGGCCCTGTCCCGCAACCCGAAGCTGATCGTCGCCGACGAGCCGACCACCGCGCTCGACGTCACCGTGCAGGCGCAGGTCATCCAGCTGCTGCTCCGGCTGCGCGAGGAGCTGGGCTTCGCCCTCATCCTCGTCTCGCACGACCTGGCGCTGGTCGCGGATGTCACGGACCGGGTGGTGGTGATGTACGGCGGGCAGATCGTCGAGTCCGGAGTCACCGCCGATCTCGTCGAGCTGCCCTCGCACCACTACACCCGCGGCCTGCTCGGCTCGGTGCTCTCACTCGAAGCCTCGGCCGAGAGGCTCACGCAGATCAAGGGCGTCGTGCCCTCGCCCGCCGACTTCCCGGCCGGCTGCCGCTTCGCGGACCGCTGCCCGCTCGCGAGCGAGATCTGCCGTACGACCGCACCCGGACTCACCGGTGCGAGCCGGGCGCACGAGGCCGCCTGCCACCATCCGGCGGTGCCGCTCACGGTGCCCGCGCCCCGCAGCAGCGAAGGAAGCGAGGCACTCAAGTGACCAGCTCCACCGATCAGTTGAGCCCGCCGGCGACATCGCTGATCTCCCTGACCGACGCCCACGTCGTGCACAAGGCGCGCTCCGGCGGTCTCTTCTCGCGCGATCGCGTGTACGCCCTGACCGGCGCCGACCTCGCCATCGCCCCCGGTGAGACGGTGGGCATCGTGGGCGAGTCGGGCTGCGGCAAGTCCACCCTGGCGAAGGTGCTCGTCGGCGTACAGCAGCCGACCTCGGGCACGGTCGCCTTCCGGGACAAGGACCTGTGGACGATGAAGCCGGCCGAACGCAGGGCCGCGATCGGCACGCATACGGCGATGATCTTCCAGGATCCGTCCACGGCCCTGAACCGCCGTCTCACCATCCGCCAGATCCTGCGCGACCCGCTGGACGTCCACCGTCGTGGCACGCCCGCCCAACGGGAGGAGCGGGTACGGGAGTTGATGGCCCTGGTCGGCCTGCCCAAGGTGCTCGCCGACGGGCTGCCCGGACAGCTCTCCGGCGGCCAGCGCCAGCGCGTGGCCATCGCACGGGCCCTGGCGCTCGAACCGGACCTGGTGGTCGCCGACGAACCGACCAGCGCGCTCGACGTATCGGTCCGCGCGCAGATCCTCAACCTCCTCCTCGATCTCAAGGAACGCCTGGGCCTGGCCTTGGTCTTCGTCTCGCACGACATCCAGACCGTGCGCAGGATGAGCGACCGCGTGATCACCATGTATCTCGGCCGGATCGTGGAGGAGTCCCCGGCCGACGAGGTGCTCGACGCCGCCCGCCATCCGTACACCCGCGCCCTGTTCTCGGCGACGCCCGGTCTGCTCGCGCCGATCGATCCGATCCCGCTGGTGGGCCCGGTGCCCTCGGCCACGCGTCCACCGTCCGGCTGCCCGTTCCGTACGCGCTGCTGGAAGGCCGACGACCAGTGCGCCGAGACCATGCCGGAGGTCACCGAGTCCGCGACCGCCGGGCACCGCTTCCGCTGTCACCACCCCGTGGACGGCTCCCAGTCGACCCACGACCTCGTACACCAGGCCGCCGCCACGGCCGCACTCGACCCGGCCGCCGCCACGGCCGTGAAGGAGACTCGATGACCCTCCCCGCCCCGCTGACCGGTGTCGTACCGCCCGTCTGCACTCCCCTGACACCGGACAACGAGGTGGACACGGCCTCGCTCACCCGACTCGTGGACCATCTGGTGTCGGCCGGCGTCGACGCCCTGTTCGTGCTCGGCTCGTCCTCCGAAGCCGCGTATCTCCCCGACCGCCACCGCCGTCTCGTCGTCGACACGGTCGTCCGCCATGTCGCCGGCCAACTGCCCGTCCTCGCGGGCGCGATCGACATGACGACCCTGCGCGTCCACGACCATGTGGACGCGGTCACGGCGGCGGGCGCGGACGCGGTCGTGGTGACCGCGCCCTTCTACACCCGTACGCATCCGGTCGAGATCTCCCGCCACTTCCGGGCGGTCGCGGCCCACTCCCCCGTGCCGGTCTTCGCCTACGACCAGCCGGTGTCCGTCCCCCTGAAGCTCGGCACGGACCTGGTGGCGGAGCTGGCCTCGGACGGGGTGATCGCGGGCCTGAAGGATTCCAGCGGAGACGAGGGCGCGTTCCGCGCCTCCCTGATCGCCACGCGCGGGATCCCCGGCTTCAGCGTCCTGACCGGCTCGGAACTGACCGTCGACTCCGCCCTCGCGATGGGCGCGCACGGCGTGGTCCCGGGCCTGGGCAATGTGGACCCCGAGGGTTACGTACGCCTGTACCGGTACGCGAAGGAGGGCGACTTGGACCGCGCACGCACCGAACAGGAGCGCCTGTGCGCCCTGTTCGGCATGGTCGGCGTCGGCGACGCCGCCCGGATGGGCGGCTCCTCCTCGGCGCTCGGCGCCTTCAAGGCGGCGCTGCAGCTGCGCGGCGTCATCGACTGCGCGGCGACAGCGGTCCCGCAGGTACCGCTGTCGCCTTCGGAGGTGGAGCGGGTGGGGAAGTACCTGGCGACGGCCGGGCTGCTCTGAAACGTGCATCGCGCACCGCGCACCGCGCACCGCGCACCGCGCACCGCGCGCATGATCCTCAGGGAGCACGTGCCCTGCCCGCACGATCATCCTGAGGGCTTACGGAAGCGGTGGCGTTCTCGTCCACCGTACTGATCCGGGTTCAGTACGGTGGGCGACGTCCCCGGCGTGGACGGCTGTGACAGTTGATACCGCTCAAGCGAGCAGCAACTGACGGCCCCAGGAGCACGCATGACTGTCACCGCCGACCATGCCACCGCACCCACCGCGCCCACCGCACCGGCCCCGACCGGGCGACTGCGCGCAGCCTGGAAGCGCGCGCACACCCCGGTGCCCGGTGTCCCCCGCTGGGCGCGGATCGCGGCCTACGCCATCCCCTTCACCGTGCTTCCTTCCGGGGTTTGGCGGATCATGACCGTCATCTTCCACATCGGCGACGAGGCCACGCACGGCGTGGGGCAGCTCCCGTCGTGGTTGCCGGGGCCGGTGTACATCGTCGCCTTGTCGATCTTCTCCGAGCTGCTCGCCTTCACCGCGATCGGCCTTGTCGCCGCGTGGGGCGAGGTCCTGCCGCGCTGGATCCCGCTGCTCGGCGGGCGCCGGGTGCCGCCCCTCGCCGCCGTCGTGCCCGCCGCGCTCGGCGCCGTGATCCTGACCGTCATGTGGACCGCCGCCTTCGCCACCGAGCTGGCCGGGATCACCCTCCAAGGGGAGCAGCTTCCCGGCGACTACCCCACGAAGGCGCTGCACGGCTGGGAACTCGCCTTCTTCCACCTCACCTACGTCCCGCTCCTGCTGTGGGGACCGCTGCTTGCGGCCGTCTGCTTCGCGTACTACCGCAGGCGCAACGCCCGGTAGGGGCCCGGCGGCCGGGCCCCTACCCACAGGCCGCGCTACGGAGCGATCACGTCCGCCGGGATCCGCCGGAACGTGATCGTCTCGTACGTTCCGGCCACCCCGGTCTCGTACAGGAGCCCCACCGTACGGCGGTCGACCTGCACCAGGTCGGAGTAGGCCGCCTTGTCCTGGGAGAGGGTGAGGACCTTGGTGAACGTGGCGCCCCGGTCCTCACTCGCCCAGACGGCCATCGACTGCCGCGCGGTCGGTACGGACGGCCCCGAGAACACCAACGGGGCCTCCCTGCCCGCCAGTTGCAGCACACTGGCCTGCACCACCGGTACGTCGTTCAGTGTGGGCTGGACGGCGTACGGCCGGGTCAGCGTCTTCCCGCCGTCGCGCGAGTAGCTGTCGAGACGGTTGCCGGGGCTCGTGCCGTTCTGGTCGCGGGAGCTGAAGTAGAGGGTTCCGTCGGGGAGTTCGGCGGCGATCGACTCGTTGGAGTTGATCACGCCGTCGTACGAGTCGTCGACGAAGCCGATCCGCCAGGTGCGCCCGCCGTCGTCGCTGTACAGCGAGTGCGCGCCGTAGTACTTGGCCTCCGCTCCCGTGTCCGCGGATCCGGCGGGCGGCGCGACGGAGTGGTTGGCCGGGACGACGAGCCGTCCCGCGTGCCGGCCGTGGGTGAGGGCGACGGCATGTCCCGGACCAGTGGCGTACCAGCGCCAGTCGGCGTGCTTGGTCGTGGCGGTGATGTCGCGGGGTGCGCTGAAGCTGCGGCCGTCGTCGCGGCTGGTCTGCACGAAGACCCGGCGGCTCTGTTCGGCCGTCGCCTCGCCGCGCATGATCTGGGCTTCGGTGACATCACCGCTGTTGTACGAGGTGAGCAGCACGATCCTGCCGGTGCGCGGGTCGATCACGGGCGCCGGGTTGCCCCGGGTGTCGCCGCCGCCGGCCGCGACGATGCTCAAGTCGCCCCAGGTGCAGCCGCCGTCGCGGGACCGCTTGACGACGACGTCGATGTTGCCGGTGTCGCCGGCCCCGCCGAGGCGCCCCTCGGCGAAGGCGAGCAGGGTGCCCGCGCGGGTCTCGACCACGGCGGGGATGCGGTACGTGTCGTAGCCGCCCTCACCCGAGGTGTACGGGACGGAGCTGCTACAAGGGGCCGCGGCCGACGCGGGCGCACCCGGCAGCAGCAGTGCGGCGAGGGCGGCGGCGACGAGGCCGCCCGCCGCCAGGGATCTCTTGCGCTTCCACGGTGAGAGCATCGTTCTCCTTCGCACAAGACGTATGCACATCGGACGTAAGCACATCGGACGTAGGACGTAGGACGTCTTGCGTGAACGTAGTGGGCCGCAAGGGGTACGGCAATACTTCTGTACGCCCCGGGACGGAAGCGCTCAGGAGCCGGAGTCGCCGGGGGCCACCAGGCCCGACTCGTAGGCGCAGATGACCAGTTGGGCCCGGTCGCGGACACCGAGCTTGCCCATGATGCGGCTGACATGGGTCTTCGCCGTGAGCGGGCTGAGGCCGAGCGACTCGGCGATCTCGGTGTTGTTGAGGCCGCGGGCGACCAGCGTGAGCACCTCGCGTTCGCGTCCCGAGAGGCCTTCGGGGCCGCCCGCCTGCGGGGCCTCGGGGGCACGCAGGACACGGGCGATCAGACGGGAGGTCGGACCCGGCGACAGAAGCGATTCGCCGGCCGCCACCGTCCGTATGGCATCGAGGAGTTCGGCGGGCTTGGTGTCCTTGACCAGGAAGCCGGACGCACCCGCGCGCAGCGCCTCGAGCACGTGCTCGTCCGTGTCGTACGTGGTGAGGACCAGGACCTTGACGCCCGCGAGGTCCTCGTCGGCGGCGATCAGGCGGGTCGCCTCGATGCCGTCGAGTTCGGGCATCCGGATGTCCATGACGACCAGGTCGGCGCGTTCGCTGCGGGCGAGTTCGACGGCCTCGCGTCCGGTGCCCGCCTGGCCGACGACCTCCATGTCCATGGCCGATTCGACCAGCATCGCGAACGCCGCGCGCACCAGGCGCTGATCGTCCGCGAGCAGCACTCGGATGGTCATCCCTCGCTCCTCTCCCCCGCGGCGGCGAGCCCCAGCGGCAGCACCGCCGTCACCGCGAAACCGCCCGTATCGCGCGGCGCCGCGTCCAAGGTGCCGCCCACGCTGCGGACCCGTTCCCGCATCCCGACGAGACCGTATCCCGGGGTGCCGGTGCGGGCGGGCGCGGCCCCTTCGGGACCGTCGTCCTCGACGCTCAGGCGCAGACCCCAGCCGCCTTCGGGCACCACGCGCACCGCGACCTTCACGCCCGGCCCCGCATGCCGTACGGCATTGGTGAGCGCCTCCTGTACGAGGCGGTACACGGCCGCGCCCACCGCGGCCGGGGCGTCCGTGACCTGGACGTCGAGGGTCACGTGCGCGCCCGCCGTACGGGCCGAGTCCGCCAGATCGGGCAGGCCGTCAAGGCCGGGCAACGGTCCGCGCCCGTCCGGGAGTTCGGCCTCCCGCAGCACTTCGAGCGTGGAGCGCAGTTCGCCGCGCGCCGTACGGCAGGTCTCGGAGATCTCGTCGAGCGCCTTCGATATCGCCGCGCGGTCGAGGCGGTCCGGGTCGACGGTGAGGACGTGGGAGGCGACCGAGGTCTGCACGCCGATCAAAGTGATGGAGTGCGCGAGGAGATCGTGCAGATCGCGGGCGATCCGCAGCCGTTCCTCGGCGACCCGGCGCGCGGCCTCCTCCTCGCGGGTGCGTTCGGCGCGTTCGGCGCGCTCCACGATGGCGCCGATGTAGTTGCGGTGCACGCGGACCGCCTCTCCCGTGAGTGCGCAGGCCATGATCCAGCCGGAGATCCGCAGCAGCTCCACGCCCTGGTGCGGGTTGATACTGAGGAGCATGATCACGCTGAGCCCGAGCAGCGTGGGCAGCACGGTCAGGGTCCGCCGCCTGGGACCGGCCACCGCGAGCGAGTAGATGGCGACCATCGTCACCGGGATCAGCGCCGAGTGGGCGTTGTTCAGGCGGTGGTAGGTGCCCTCGAGGAAGATCAGCGCGACGAGCACGCCCATCGGGAAGTACCGCCGCCAGGCCAACGTCAGCGCCGACAGGGCGAACAGTGTCCAGCCGACCAGGTCCGGCGTATGGGCGTTGTCGCCCTGCCCGACGAACGCCAGCGGGATCGACGCCAGGCCGACCCCGGCCGCGAGCAGCCAGTCGCGCGGCGTGGGCCGCCTCTCGTCGCCGCCGGAAGGCGGCTTGACCGATGGCAGCTTGATCCTCAACACATCCCCCATCCTTGCCGATCGGGCCGCGGACCGGACCCCCTGGGCCACTGCCAGGAGGTCCGGTCCGCGGCCCCGCGGACCCCTCACACGGTCGCCGCGGGCTGCTCGGTCCGCTCGGGCACCACGGTCCGCGCCGGCTGCTTCGACAGCGGGCCCGGCCACCAGACCTTGCTGCCGAGCACCATGCTCGCCGAGGTCACCAGATAGGTACGGACGAGGAAGGTGTCGAGCAGCACGCCGACCGAGACCACGAAGCCCATCTCTACGAGCTGGACGAGCGGCATGTTCATCAGGACCCCGAAGGTCGCCGCGAGCACCAGGCCCGCCGACGCGATCACCCCTCCGGTCGTCCGCAGGGCGGTGAGCGCGGCGGTCGGGGTGTCCTGGCCGCCGAGCACCTCCTCGCGCATCCGGTGCAGCAGGAAGATGCCGTAGTCGACGCCGAGTGCGACCAGGAACACGAAGGAGATCAGCGGAAGCCCGGAGTCGGAGCCCTCGAAGCCGAAGACCGACTCGAAGACCAGACCGCCGATGCCGAGCGAAGCACCCCACACCGCGACCACGGCCGCGGTCAGGAGCAGCGGGGCGACCAGGGAGCGCAGGAGCACGATCAGGATGAGCAGGACGGAGAGCAGCACGATCGGTACGACGACCATCGTGTCGCGCGAGCTGGTGTCCTGGAGGTCGAGCTGCTGGGCGCTGGGCCCGCCGACCAGACTGGTGTCGAGCTTGTCCCTGAGCTTCTCGATGGTCGCGGTCTCGGCCGCGGACTGCGGCGGGGCGTCGGCGATCACGGAGATCTCGGTCCAGGTGTCGCCGCTGCGCCCCTGTTCGGCAGCGGACACACCGTCGGTGTCCCTTGCGGCGCCGAGGACTCGGTCGGCCTCACCGTTCGGCGCGAGGATGGTGATCGGCTGACTCGAGCGCTCCGGGTACGCGTCGGAGAGCGTCGTCATGGCCCGTACGGCCTCGGGGGTCTTGGTGAAGGAGTCCTCCTGCTTCACGTTCCCCGAGAGGTTGAACGCGCCGAGCGACAGTGCACCGAGGACCACCGCAGAGCCGATCAGCACGGCGAGCGGGCGGCGCTGCACCGAGGCGCCCATGGCTCCGAAGACGCTACGGCGCTGCTTGGGCTCGGAGCCGAAGGCGGGGATCAGCGGCCAGAACACCCGGCGGCCGAGCAGGACGAGCAGCGCGGGAAGGAGCGTGGTCATCGCGACCAGAGCGCACAGCACACCGACGGCGGCCGTCGGGCCCATGCCGCTGCTGGAGTTGAGATCGGCGGCGAGCAGGCACAGCATGCCCGCGGCGACCGTGCCGGAGGAGGCCAGGATCGCGGGGCCGCAGCCGCGCAGGGCGGTGGCCATCGCGTCCAACGGGCGGACCTGACGCCGTAGTTCCTCGCGGTAGCGGGCGATCAGGAGCAGCGCGTAGTCCGTCCCCGCGCCGAAGACGAGCACCGTCATGATGCCGGTGGACTGTCCACTGACCGTGATGTCGAAGGCCTGGTGAAGGCCGTACGTCACGGCGAGGGACAGCATGTCGGCGATGCCGGCGACGATCAGCGGGACCAGCCACAGGAGCGGGCTGCGGTAGATGATGATGAGCAGGATCGCGACGACGGCGACGGTGGTGTAGAGCAGCGGTCCGTCGAGCGCGTTGTAGACCTCGGAGGCGTCGGTCGCGAGCGCTCCGGGCCCGCCGACGTCGACGCTCAACCCGCCGCCGCCTTCGGCGACTTCCCGTACTTCGTTGACGAACGCGTCCCGCAGCTTCTCGTCCGAACCGGGCTCATTGCTCGCCACCGGATAGAACAGGGTGTCCCCGCCCTTCGCCGGTACGGCCTCGGGGGTGCCCACAAGCTTGTGCTGCCCGGCGATCTCGTCGATCTGCCCCTGCGCGGTGGCCTTGTCCTGCGCGGTGAGCCCGCCGTCACGGTGATAGACGAGCACCAGCTCGGTGGACTCGCCCCCAGGCAGCTGCTCCTGGATCTTGGCCACCCGGGTGGAGTCGGCACTGGCCGGCAGATAGTCGACGGCCCTGTCCTGCTGCACATCCCCGGTCTTGCCCGCGAACGGCATGGCAAGCGCCAGAATCGCCACCCACAGCCCGAGCATCACCCACGGAATCGCCCGCCTGCGGGTCCTGCCCTGCGTCTTCGCCGTCATGGCGAATCCCTCCCTCGTCCCGTTGTCCGGTGGTCACCAGACTCCCGGCGGGCAGGGCGGCTTTCGTCGGACGTGCGGGCGAGTTGGGGGGTACTCCCGGGGGTGGCTCGGGGGCGGGGTTACTCCCTGGGGAGTACGGGTACGGCGCAGGTCTGTGCCACCCACCTGCGCCTGGCGCGCCGAAACGACCATCTGGTCCAGGTGAACCGGCAGCTCAGCGAGCTTTAGTGGAGACGGTCGTCGCCCACTGGCAGGAAGACGGTTTCGACACCGTCGAGTTGCGTGACCACGTGTCGACAGCCGGCAATTTCCCGTATATCGAGTTGGACGACTACCTGCGGGCCTCATTCGAGTCGCTGAAGCTCGAGCAGGCACGGTTGCTCGCGCTGATGCATCACCGCTGAGGGGTGAGCGGGCCTGTCAGGAAGGCGTACGCGCGGCCGCAAGCAGCCGTTCGACGTCCTCGGTCCCCATGGTCAGCGCGGCCCCCACCGTGGCCAGCACCTCGCGCTCCGCAGGGGTGTACGGGCCGTCCGCGAGAGCGATCCGCGCGGCCTGCAGCAGAATCGCCTCCCGTCCGGGCGGAGCCAGATGCGGCGCCAACGGGTCGAGCGCCTCGTGGAGTTCGATGGCGAGGGTGACCCCCGAGGGGTCACAGGGACCGCCGGGCAGCCGCCCCGTGTCCTCGGCGAGCGCGGCCACCAGCGTGGTCAGCTGGTCCTCCGTGCAGTCGTCGAAGCCCGCGGAGCGCACCGCCCCGACGGCCCGCGAAAGGACCGTACGAGAAGAGGTGCCGCCGGCCGCGAGGACCGCGAGGGCGACCGTGTGCACGGCGTCGCGCAGCATCGCGGAGAACCGGTGCGTGGTCGGGTGGTCGAGGACGTCGGTCCCGAAGTGGTCGCGGCACGAGGCGCATTCGACGACCGGGCCCGCGGTGCCGCGCGACAGAAGCGGCACACCGAGCAGCGTGAAGCGCCTGCGGCCGGTCCTGCGACGGTAGTTGCGGTCCCCGCCGCAGCCCGGGCAGAAGAACTCTCCGTCGCCGATGGTGTTCCACGCGGTACGGACACCGCAGATGCGTCCCAGTACGCCGGGGTTTCGACCAACTCGTCCACTGGTCCGCACGCCACACCTCCGTAACGCTTCGGCAACGCTGCCGCGTTGGCGTGATGTTAGCCACATCAGTGATTGCCCGTCAGCACCTGTGACGCCAGATTGGCCAAGACCGTACGTACACACGTACAGAAAAAGGCCGGAGCCCCGGCCGCGGGAAGCGGACGGGGCCCCGGCCTGCGGGTGCCGAAAAGGATCAGCGGGTGCCGAAACGGGTCAGCGCGAGGCGCGGTTGACCGCGGAGACGACCGCCTTCAGCGAGGCACGCGTGGTGTTGGCGTCGATGCCGATGCCCCACAGGACCTTGTCGCCGATCGCGCACTCGATGTACGAGGCGGCCTGCGCCGAGGCGCCCTCGCTCATCGTGTGCTCCTGGTAGTCCAGCAGGCGGGCATCGATGCCGACGCCCTGCAGCGCGTGGAAGAACGCCGAGATCGGACCGTTGCCGGTGCCGACCAGCGTGGTCTCCACACCGTCCACCTCGGCCTCGACGGTCAGCGTGTCGATGCCGTCGCGGTCGGTCGTGGACTGGCCGTTGCGCACCTGGATACGGCCCCACGCGTTCTGCGGGTTGGGCAGGTACTCGTCCTGGAACGTGGCCCAGATGTCGGCCGGCGTGACCTCGCCGCCCTCGGCGTCCGTCTTGGCCTGAATCAGCTTGGAGAACTCGATCTGCATACGGCGCGGCAGATCCAGCTTGTGGTCGTTCTTCAGGACGTAGGCGATACCGCCCTTGCCGGACTGCGAGTTGACCCGGATGACCGCCTCGTAGGAGCGGCCGACGTCCTTCGGGTCGATGGGCAGATACGGCACGGCCCACTCGATCTCGTCGACGGTGACGCCCTTGGCCTTCGCGTCGGCCTCCATCGCGTCGAAGCCCTTCTTGATGGCGTCCTGGTGGGAGCCGGAGAAGGACGTGTAGACCAGATCGCCCACGTACGGGTGGCGCGGGTGGACCTCCATCTGGTTGCAGTACTCCCACACGCGACGGATCTCGTCGATGTCGGAGAAGTCGATCTCGGGGTCCACGCCCTGCGAGAACAGGTTCATGCCCAGGGTCACCAGGTCGACGTTGCCGGTGCGCTCGCCCTGCCCGAACAGGCAGCCCTCGATACGGTCGGCGCCGGCCATCAGGGCCAGTTCGGCGGCGGCCACCGCGGTGCCGCGGTCGTTGTGCGGGTGCACCGACAGGCAGACGTACTCGCGACGGGTCAGATTGCGGCCCATCCACTCGAAGCGGTCCGCGTGCGTCGACGGGGTCGAACGCTCCACCGTGGCGGGCAGGTTGAGAATGATCTCGCGGCCCGGACCCGGCTGCCATACGTCACATACGGCCTCGCAGACCTCCAGGGCGAAGTCCAGCTCGGTGTCCGTGAAGATCTCGGGGCTGTACTGGTAACCGAAGACGGTCCGCTCGTCCAGCAGCTTCTCGGCGTACTCCATCACCAGCCGCGTACCGTCCACGGCGATCTGCTTGATGTCTTCCTTGGAGCCGCGGAAGACGACCCGGCGGAAGACCGGCGCGGTCGCGTTGTACAGGTGCAGGGTGGCCCGCTTGGCGCCCTTCAGGGACTCCACGGTCCGCTCGATCAGGTCCTCACGGGCCTGGGTCAGGACGGAGATGGTGACGTCGTCCGGGATGGCGCCCGGCTCCTCGATGATCGACCGTACGAAGTCGAAGTCGGTCTGACCGGAGGCCGGGAAGCCGACCTCGATCTCCTTGTAGCCCATCTTGACCAGCTGGTCGAACATCCGGCGCTTGCGCTCGGGCGACATCGGGTCGATCAGGGCCTGGTTGCCGTCCCGCAGATCCGTGGACAGCCAGCGAGGCGCCTTGGTGATGCGCTGCGAGGGCCAGGTGCGGTCGGCGATGTCCACGTCCTCGTACCCGCGGTACTTGTGGACCGGCATGCCCGAGGGCTTCTGGTCGTGCGTGGCATTGGTGATGGGCGTCTCGTTGCCTGCAAATGCAGTCATGATGCGTAGGGCTCCTCATTGGTCCGCTCGTGGGCGGCCGACGGGTCGTAGCGCAACACCAAACTCCGCGGGGAGGGGGTCGGCCTACGTCTTACAGGCCCTCGCCGCGGCAGCTAAGGAGAAGCAGCCCGAAACGCATGATGCCGAGCAGCGTAGCCGAGGCTCACGCCGGGCGCGGGACTGTTTCAGTATGCGGGACCGGGCGTACGTATCGGGCCAGAGGTGAGGAATGCCTCGGAATGGCCGGTCTTCGCTCGATCTCGCGAATCCCGTTCACCGATCATGGTTGCTGGTAGTGACAGAGTCATAACTCAGTGCCACTGTGCGGCCATGACCGCCAACCGCACGGGCTTCGAGCCTGTCTTCTGCACCATCGTGCCGCCCCATGTTCTCGACCGCCTCGCCAGGTCCGGGGACCCGCAGCTGTCCGCAGCCGCCCGTAAGACCCTCGTCGCGGACGCCGCACAGCGCACCGCGCGCCGGCTGACCACGGTCGTCGGCGCGCCCTCGGTTGCCCCGGCCGCCGAGCCGGAGAAGCCGAACCGCACCATCCACGACGCGAAGCACAAGCAGGACCTGCCCGGCAAGAAGGTCCGCGGCGAGGGCGACAAGCCCGGCAAGGACGCGACGGTCAACCGGGCGTACGCGGGCCTCGGCGCGACCTTCGAGCTGTTCCTGAAGGCGTTCTCGCGCAACTCCATCGACGGCCAGGGCCTCCCCCTGATCGCCACCGTGCACTTCGGCGAGGACTACGGGAACGCCTTCTGGAACGGCGAGCAGATGGTGTTCGGCGACGGGGACGGCGAGATCTTCCTCGACTTCACGATCCCGGTGGACGTCATCGGCCACGAACTCGCCCACGGCGTCACGCAGTACACCGCGAACTTCTCGTACTTCGGGCAGCCGGGCGCGCTCAACGAGTCGGTCTCGGACGTCTTCGGCTCGCTCATCAAGCAGTACACGCTCGGCCAGAACGCCGAGCAGGCCGACTGGCTGATCGGTGCGGGGCTGCTGGCGCCGCGTGTCACGGGCAAGGCGCTGCGCTCGATGAAGGAGCCGGGTTCGGCGTACGACGACGACGTGCTCGGCAAGGACCCGCAGCCGGCCACGATGGACGGCTATGTGCGCACCGGCCGCGACAACGGCGGCGTGCACATCAACTCGGGCATCCCCAACCACGCCTTCTACCTGGCGGCGGAGGCCCTCGGCGGCAACGCGTGGGAGCGGGCCGGGCAGATCTGGTACGACACGCTGACGGCCGGCGGGCTCGAAGTCGACGCGAACTTCGAGGACTTCGCCAAGGCGACGGTGGCGGCCGCGGCCTCCCGTTACGGGGAGGGCGAGGAGCACCAGGCGGTGGTGAAGGCCTGGTCCCAGGTGGGCGTCGCCTCGTCGTGATCCCGGGTACGGGGCGGGTTCCGCACCGGCCCGCCCCGTACTAGACAGGAAGACATGCGTATCCAAGTCAGGCGTACCGGAGGGTTCGGCGGTCTCGATCACTACCGCTCGGTCGATACGAAGGGCCGCCTCGATGCGGCGGACTGGCAGGCGCTCGCCGAGGAGGCCCTCGCGCAGGGCCGGCTCTCGCCCCCGATAGGGGTGCCGGACGGTTTCACGTACCAAATCACCGTCGACGGGCGGACCGTGTACTGCGCGGATCCGCGGCTGACCGAGCCGCAGCGGAAGTTGATCTCGCGGGTGCTCAAAGAGGGCGACTGAACGCGGGCGACCAGGAGCCCGCTCCGCGGGGCCGTCGACGCGGGGTCGTCGACGGCCGGCCCCGCCCCTGGCCGAGTCGTCCCACCTGCCCCAATCCCCCCAGCCGTAGCGTGACTTAGGTCACTTGAAGCGGTTCGGCGGTGACACTTCCTGCTCCCACCCCGCTGTCCAAGCGTGGCCGCACCTGTGACGGGTGTGCCTCCAGTGACGTCTTTCTTTTGGTCCTCGGACCTTTCAGGGGTGGGAATCCGTGAGTCGACGCATGTCGCATGCATACAGACCGCTGAGCATGAAGCGCCGAGCCTGGCTGACGCTCGGTGCGGTGCTGGTGGGAGGCGGCGGCATCATCACGTACGCCGTCGCGAGCCCGTCCGACGGACAGTCGGGCACGGGTCAGGCCAAGCGTCCGGTGAAGGTCTACGACCTGACGCTGAAGAGCGCGCAGAACGGCCGGCGTGAGCTGCCGCGTACGGACACCGAGCAGTTCTCGATGCTCGGTGTCTCCTGGACGGACGCGGAGAAGCGGTTGCAGGGCAAGGCCCAGGTGCGCACCCGCAGCATCGGGACCGGTGCGTGGTCCGGCTGGCGGGAGCTCGAGGCGAACGTCGATCCGCTGGAGGACCCCGAGGCCCGCGAGGAGGCGCGCGGCGCCACCGAGCCGGTCTGGGTGGGCCCCTCCGACGGTGTCGAGGTGCAGGTAGTCCACAAGGACGGCTCCACCTCCGCGCTCCCCAAGGGCCTCGAGGTCAGTCTGATCGACCCGGGTGTGGTGACCAAGGCCGAGACGCGGGCCGAGCCGGCGGCGTACGCGGTCGAGGAGACGCCGGGTGCGACCGCCTCGCCCGGCGACTCGTCCTCGCCATCGCCCTCGTCCAGTGACCCGGCCTCGCCGTCGGCTTCCGCAACCGCCGGCCCGTCGGCTTCCGCAACCGCCAGCCCCTCGCCCACGACGCCCACCGCGCCGCCGTCGACCGTGCCGCAGCCGCCGGTCACCTCGCGCGCCGGCTGGGGCGCGGACGAGAAGCTGAGCCCCGACCCGTCGGAGTACAACGCCGACGTCAAGGCCGTGTTCGTGCACCACACGGACGGCACCAATACCTACGCGTGCACCGACTCGGCGGCCATCGTCCGGGGCATCTACGCGTACCACACGCAGACCAACGGCTGGAACGACATCGGCTACAACTTCCTCGTCGACAAGTGCGGCACGGTCTTCGAGGGCCGCAAGGGCGGCATCGACCTGCCGGTGCTCGGCGCGCACACCTACGGCTGGAACCGTGAGTCGACCGGCATCGCGGTCCTCGGCAACTACACGACCGCCGGCGCCGCCTCGGCCGCGCAGACCTCGGTCGCCCGGATCGCCGCCTGGAAGCTCGGCCAGTACAACGCCGACCCGTCGGGGACCGTCCAGCTCACCGCGGGCGCGACGCAGAAGAACTACTTCGGCACCGGCTTCACCGCGGGCAGCACGTACACGTTCAACCGGGTCTCCGCCCACCGCGACGGCTACAACACGCAGTGCCCGGGCAACTCCCTCTACGCCCAGCTGCCGGCCATCCGCACCATGGCGTCCGGTCCGGTGCAGGGCCTGAAGGTCACCTCGACCACCGGTGCGGCGCTGTCGGGCACGACGTACTACACGAAGGGCGCGATCACCGCGAAGTGGTCGACCACGACGCCCGGCTCCCTGATCAAGCGCTTCGAGCTCCTCGTGGACGGCAAGGTCGCCGCCACCGCCTCCGGTACGGCCACTTCGGCCGCCGCCACGCTCGCCGTGGGCAGCCACACCGTCGCCGTACGCGCCGTGCACCAGTCCGGCAGGACGGTGACCACCACCGCGCAGAACTTCGTGGCGGAGACCACCGCGCCGACCTTCCCGACCGCGCCGAACCTGGCCCTGGCCACCGGCACCGTCACCACCACCTCGGTCCCGGTGAGCCTGCGCTGGAAGGCCGCCGACAACACGGCACTGCAGAGCGTGAAGCAGGTCGTTCCCACCGCCGCCACGTTCGGCCCGACCACCACCTCGGTCGCCCGCACGGCCAAGCCCGGCACCGCGACCACCTGGTCGATGGCGGCGTACGACTTCGCGGGCAACTCCCGTACGGCGTCCGCGGCCTTCACGCCGGTCATCCTGCAGGAGACCTCCGCGGTCAAGTCCGGCAGCTGGACGACCCGTTCCTCCACCAGCTACCTGGGCGGCAAGTCGTACTCGAGCGGTTCCAAGGGTGCGAGCCTGAGCTGGACGTTCACCGGGCGCTCCGCCTCGTGGGTGGTCAGCCGGGCGTCGTCCTCGGGTCAGGTGTACGTCTACGTGGACGGCGTGAAGGTCAGCACCGTCGACCTGAAGTCCTCCACCACGCTGTACCGCCAGGCGATCTGGACGAAGACGTGGGCCGGCAGCGCCAAGCACACCGTGAAGATCGTCGTGGTCGGCACCAGCGGCCGTCCGACCATCACGACGGACGGTCTGGTCTACATCAAGTAGCCAACGTCTCCATCAGGCAGCTCACGCCGCCGAACGCAGAAGTCCGGGCGTCCACCCAGCAAGCGGGGTGGACGCCCGGACTTCGTTCACGGCTGTGCGCGAGGGTTCACCGCTGTGCGCGAAGCCGGCTAGAACCCCAGCTTCCGCAGCTGCTTGGGGTCCCGCTGCCAGTCCTTGGCGACCTTCACATGCAGGTCGAGGAAGACCGGCGTACCGAGCAGCGCCTCGATCTGCTTGCGGGACTTGGTCCCGACGTCCTTCAGACGCTTGCCCTGGGGGCCGATGATGATGCCCTTCTGGCTGGAGCGCTCGATGTAGACGTTCGCGTGGATGTCGAGCAGCGGCTTGTCCTTCGGGCGGTTCTCGCGCGGCAGCATCTCCTCGACGACCACCGCGATCGAGTGCGGCAGCTCGTCCCGTACGCCTTCGAGCGCGGCCTCGCGGATCAGCTCCGCCACCATCACCATCTCCGGCTCGTCCGTGAGGTCGCCCTCCGGGTAGAGCGGCGGGCTCTCCGGAAGCAGCGGGACGAGGAGGTCCGCGAGCAGCCCGACCTGCTCGCCCTTGACCGCGGAGACCGGGATGATCTCGGCCCACTCGAAGCCCAGCTCCTGCGCGAGCCGGTCGATGGCGATCAGCTGCTCGGCGAGCGCCTTGGATTCGACGAGGTCCGTCTTGGTGACGATCGCGATCTTCGGGGTCTTCTTGATCCCCGCGAGCTCCTTGGCGATGAAGCGGTCGCCCGGACCGAGCTTCTCGTTCGCCGGCAGGCAGAAGCCGATGACGTCGACCTCGGCCCATGTCGTACGGACGACGTCGTTGAGCCGCTCGCCGAGGAGGGTGCGCGGCTTGTGGAGGCCGGGGGTGTCCACCAGGATCAGCTGCGCGTCCTCGCGGTGCACGATGCCGCGCACCGTGTGCCGCGTGGTCTGCGGCCGGTTCGACGTGATGGCGACCTTCTGGCCCACGAGTGCGTTGGTCAGGGTGGACTTGCCCGCGTTCGGACGGCCCACGAAGCAGGCGAAACCTGCGCGGTGCGGTGCCTGCGACTCGGAGGAAGGTGCGCTCATGCGGCCCATTGTCCCTGATACCTGGAGGGCTGCCTGCCACGGTGCCCCTTAAAACAACGGCCCGGGGCGCCGACAGTCCGCCGGGCGCCGTAAAACCCCTCGGTCCTGTCAGTCCCCCGACGTACCCTTGGAGTGCAAGGTCCGCCGCCGCAGGCGGAGCGCCGCACGAGGAGGACGACCTCAGGCCACAGCGCCGGCTCATGACTCAGACACCGACAGTTCAGCCCTCCGCGCAGGGCCCCGCACGAGCCCAGTTCACCGTGCCTGCCAAGCACCCGATGGTGACGGTGCTCGGCTCCGGAGACTCCCTGCTGCGTGTGATCGAGAAGGCCTTCCCGGCGGCCGACATCCATGTCCGGGGCAATGAGATCAGCGCCGTCGGCGACCGCGAAGAAGTCGCTCTCGTACAGCGCCTGTTCGACGAGATGATGCTGGTGCTCCGCACGGGCCAGCCGATGACGGAGGACGCAGTGGAACGCTCGATCGCCATGCTCAGGGCGAGCGAGAACGGGGAAGGGCCGGACGAGACCCCGGCCGAGGTGCTGACGCAGAACATCCTGTCCTCGCGGGGGCGCACGATCCGCCCCAAGACGCTCAACCAGAAGCGCTATGTCGACGCGATCGACCAGCACACGATCGTCTTCGGCATCGGCCCCGCCGGTACGGGCAAGACCTATCTCGCCATGGCGAAGGCGGTGCAGGCCCTGCAGTCCAAGCAGGTCAACCGCATCATCCTGACCCGTCCCGCGGTCGAGGCCGGCGAGCGCCTGGGATTCCTGCCGGGCACGCTCTACGAGAAGATCGACCCGTATCTGCGCCCGCTCTACGACGCGCTGCACGACATGCTCGACCCGGATTCGATCCCGCGCCTGATGGCCGCCGGGACGATCGAGGTCGCGCCGCTGGCGTATATGCGCGGTCGCACGCTCAATGACGCCTTCATCATTCTCGACGAGGCCCAGAACACCTCGCCCGAGCAGATGAAGATGTTCCTGACCCGGCTCGGCTTCGAATCGAAGATCGTCATCACCGGTGACGTCACCCAGGTCGACCTGCCGAGCGGTACGAAGAGCGGTCTGCGCCAGGTCCAGGAGATCCTGGAGGGCGTGGACGATGTGCACTTCTCGCGGCTCACGTCGCACGATGTCGTACGGCACAAGCTCGTCGGCCGTATCGTCGACGCCTACGAGAAGTACGACAGCGAGCACGGCACGGAGAACGGCGCCCACAAGGGCGGCCGCACCAAGCGGCCGTGACATTTTAAATACGGAGCAACAGCGCACCATGGCGATCGACGTCAACAACGAGTCCGGAACCGAGGTCGACGAGCAGGCGATCCTCGACATCGCCCGCTACGCGCTCGCGCGGATGCGGATCCACCCGCTCTCCGAGCTGTCGGTGATCGTCGTGGACACCGACGCCATGGAGCAGCTGCACATCCAGTGGATGGACCTGCCGGGTCCCACGGATGTCATGTCGTTCCCGATGGACGAGCTGCGCCCGCCCATGAAGGACGACGAGGAGCCGCCGCAGGGTCTGCTCGGCGACATCGTGCTCTGCCCGGAGGTCGCCGAGAAGCAGGGCAAGGACGCCGAGACGGAGCACTCCATGGACGAGGAGCTCCAGCTGCTCACCGTGCACGGGGTGCTGCACCTGCTCGGGTACGACCATGAGGAGCCGGACGAGAAGGCCGAGATGTTCGGCCTCCAGGCCGCGATCGTCGACGGCTGGCGCGAGGAGCGCGGCATGACCGGACCGTCGCCGGCACCCACGGTCTCGTGAGTACCGCCCTGATCCTCGGCGTCATCGCGCTGGTGATCGTCGCCTGGCTCGCCTCCTGCGCGGAGGCGGGCCTCGCGCGCGTTTCCAGCTTCCGCGCGGCCGAGGCGGTGCGCCAGGGCCGTCGGGGCAGCGCGAAGCTGGAGCAGGTCGCGGCCGATCCGACGCGGTATCTCAATGTGGCGCTGCTCGTCCGGGTCGCCTGCGAGATGGCCGCCGCCGCGCTCGTCACATACGCCTGTCTGCGGGAGTTCGACGAGACCTGGCAGGCCCTCGCGGTCGCCATCGGTGTGATGGTGCTCGTCAGCTATGTGGCGGTCGGTGTATCGCCGCGCACCATCGGACGCCAGCATCCGCTCAACACGGCGACGGCCTCCGCGTACGTGCTGCTGCCGCTGGCCCGGATCATGGGCCCGATCCCCCGCCTGCTGATCCTGATCGGCAACGCACTGACCCCCGGCAAGGGCTTTCGCCGGGGGCCGTTCGCGTCCGAGGCCGAGCTGCGCGCCATGGTGGACCTCGCCGAGCAGGAGTCGCTGATCGAGGACGACGAGCGCCGGATGGTGCACTCGGTGTTCGAGCTCGGCGACACCCTCGTACGCGAAGTGATGGTGCCGCGTACGGACTTGATCGTCATCGAGCGGTACAAGACCATCCGGCAGGCGCTCACGCTCGCGCTCAGGTCCGGGTTCTCGCGGATCCCGGTGACGGGCGAGAGCGAGGACGACGTGGTCGGGATGGTCTACCTCAAGGACCTGGCCCGCAAGACCCATATCAACCGGGACGCCGAGTCCGAGCTGGTCTCCACGGCGATGCGGCCCGCGTCCTTCGTACCGGACACCAAGAACGCCGGTGATCTGCTGCGCGAGATGCAGCAGGACCGCAACCACGTCGCGGTCGTGATCGACGAGTACGGCGGCACGGCCGGCATCGTGACCATCGAGGACATCCTCGAGGAGATCGTCGGCGAGATCACCGACGAGTACGACCGGGAGATCGACCCCGTCGAGCAGCTCGGCGAGGACCGGTTCCGGGTCACCGCGCGGCTCGATGTGGAGGACCTCGGCGAGCTGTACGGGCTCGAGGAGTTCGACGACGACGATGTGGAGACGGTCGGCGGTCTGCTCGCGAAGGCGCTCGGCAGGGTCCCGATCGCGGGTGCCGAGGCCCTGGTCGAGCTGCCCGACGGGCGCTCCCTGAAGCTCACCGCGGAGTCGGCGGCGGGCCGACGCAACAAGATCATGACGGTGCTCGTGGAGCCGGTGGCGGTACCGGACGTGGAGGACACCAAGGATGAAACCCGCTGAACTGCGCGCCTTCTGCCTGTCGTTCAACGCGGCGGTGGAGGAGTTCCCCTTCTCGCGCCATCAGGAGCTCTCCACCTTCAAGGTGCTCGGCAAGATCTTCGCGTTCGGCGCGCTCGACGAGAAGCCGCTGACGCTCACGCTCAAGGCGGAGCCCGAGAACGCGATCCTCCAGCGTGAGCAGCACCCGGCGATCGTGCCCGGCTGGCACGTCAACAAGCGGCACTGGAACACGGTGACCGTGGCAGAGCTCCCGGACGTCCTTGTCCGGGAGCTCATCGAGGATTCTTACGATCTGGTGGTCGCGGGGCTGCCGAAGGCGGAGCGGCTGCGGCTCGACCGGGGCTGAACTCCCTTAACGCTGCTGCGACTTCCGCAGTCCGAGCGCGATCAGCGCGGCAGCGACCAGCACGATCGCCGCGTCCAGGGCGACCACCGTGTGATAGCCGGAGGTCAGATCGTCCGCGGTGGTGGCGAGCACGCCGAGCAGCGGGATGCCGACGGTCAGACCGAGCTGCTGGCTGCTGGTGACCAGACCGGTGGCGAGGCCCTGCTGCTCGTCCGGGACGCCGGAGGTCACTGTGATGCCGTACGAGATGATCGCGCCCATGTGGAAGACGCAGGCAAGCGAGGCCACGAGGGTCGCGAGCACGACCCCGAGGGTGCCGGTGCCGGTCACCAGGAGCGCGGCCGTGAACACCGCCTGTCCCGCGAGGCCGACGACGAGGACCTTGCGCGAGCCGACGCGGCCGACGACGCGCGGCGTCAGGGTGCCGGAGACGAGGGCCGCCAGGCCCTGGACCCCGAAGACGATGCCCGTCTGGAGGGGCGAGAGGCCGAGGGTCTCCTGCAGATAGAGGGTCAGCACGAAGACGATCGTCGTCATCATCGAGAAGGTGATCAGGCCGCCGATATTGCCCCAGGCGACGGTCGGACGGCGCAGCATCGGCAGCGAGACCAGCGGCTGCGCGGTGCGGGACTCGATCCGGACGAACGCGGCGAGCAGCAACAGACCGGCGGCCAGCGCAAGTTGGACGTCGAGGGTGCCGAAACCGTGCTCGGCGGCCGTGGTCAGGGCGTAGATCAGGGCGAGCAGTCCGCCGGTGACGGTGATCGCGCCGGGGACGTCGAGCCGCGGACGCTCAGGGTTGCGGGACTCCGTGAGCAGCGCGGGGGCGAGCGGAAGCACGATCACGGCGAACAGGGCGAGCAGTCCCATCGTCGAGCGCCACCCGAGGGTGTCGGTGAGGATGCCGCCGAGCACCATGCCGACGGTGAAGCCGAGCGACATCAGCGTGCCGGAGAGGCCGAGTGCCCGGTCGCGCTGCGGGCCCTCCCGGAAGGTGGTGGTCAGCAGCGCCATGCCGGTGGGCACGATCGCGGCCGCGCCGATGCCCTGAAGCGCCCTCGCGGCGAGGAACGACGAGGCGTCCCACGCGAAGGTCGCGAGCACAGAGGCGGCGCCGAACAGCGCGAGCCCGGACAGGAAGAGCCGGCGCCTTCCGTACAGATCGCCGAGCCGTCCGGAAAGGAGCAGGAAACCGCCCGACGGCAGCGCGAAGGCGGTCACGGCCCACTGCAGTGCGGCGTCGCTCATGTTGAGGTCGGCGCCGAGGACGGGCAGTGCCACGTTCAGTACGGAGAAGTCGAGCGCGACCATGAACTGGGCGGCGCAGAGCACGAAGAGGACGAGCTTGTCGCGGGCGGAGAGGCGGGCGGCGGACCGGCCGGGGGTGTGGCCTTCCGCGGCGATACGTGCGGAACTGTCCGTATCCGCTGAGGGATTGGCCGAGGGGGCGGAGGTGTCGAGTGCCATGACCAAGAGCCTCGGGCCATCGGAATATCCGTGGAGAGTGGGAACTTATCCTGGTGGCCGCACCACCAGTCGTGCCGCCGGCCTTGCCGCCAGTTCGCACGACCAGTCGCACCACCAGCCGTGCCGCCAGTTCGCACGACCAGCAGAGCTCCGGGGGGAGAGCGAGTGACCGAGACCGCTGCCATGAAGACCCACCGCCTGTCGGAGCTGCGCGAATTCCTGATGAGCCGCAGGGCGCGTGTGACACCGGCCGAGGCGGGGCTGCCCGCCGGCGGCCGGCGCCGTACGCCCGGGCTGCGCCGCGAGGAGGTGGCGGTGCTCGCCGGGGTCGGGGCGTCCTGGTACCAGTGGCTGGAGCAGGGCCGCGACATCTCCGTATCGCCGCAGGTGCTCGACTCGGTGGCCCGGGTGCTTCGGATGTCCAGCGCCGAGCGGCGGCATCTGTACGTGCTGTCGGGGCTCAATCCGCCGGCGCTCGAGGTCGACGGGTGCGACGACGCCATGTGCGACGGTCTGAAGCGGCTCATCGACGCGTGGATGCCGTATCCGGCGCACATCATGGACCAGTACTGGAACTGCGTCACGTACAACGACGCGGCCGCCATGATCCTCGGGATGCGGCCCGAGACCCGGCAGAACTGCCTGATCGACTTCTTCACCGACGCGCTCTACCGCTCGCGGGCCACGCACTGGGAGGCCAACGCGGAGATCCTGGTGGCCCAGTTCCGCTCCGCCTGCTCCGAGTCGCCCGACGACGAGGGCTTCCGGGCGCTGGTCGAGGAGGCCAAGGAGGCGAGCGCCGAGTTCGCGGCCCTGTGGGAGCGCCGGGACATCTCGCCCGGCGGCGTGATGAACAAGCAGCTCGACCACCCGATGGTCGGCGCCCTCCACTTCGAGGCGACCCAACTGCGCGTACCGGCCCGCCCGGACCTGGTGATCGTGCTGCACACACCGCTGCCGGTAGCGGAGACGGTGCGCAAGGTGGAGTGGCTGGCGACGCCGGAGGGGCGGCGGGGGTCGATGTATCCGATCGCCGGCTGAGGCGCTGTGGAGGGCGGGGTCGGGACTTTGGTCCCTGCTCGACGGGCCCATCGGCGCGCTTGGCGCCTTTACCTGGCGCTTAGGTTGGTGGCATACCAACGGCCGGCAAACGGTCGGCCGACGGTCGATCACCCTCTCAGGAGACCTCGTGCGTACCCGTAACTCCCGTGCCGCAACTGGCGTGTTGGCGGCCGTGTCGCTGCTGGCCGTGGCGGGGTGCGGGGGCTCGGCGGACGCGGAGGAGCAGCCGAAGGCCGCGAAATCGGCTTCGCCCTCCGCCTCCCCGAAGCAGGTGGCTGCGCCGCTGACGCAGAAGCAGGTCGAGGAGGCGTTGATCGAGGTGGCCGATCTGCCGAAGGGGTGGAAGATCGACGCTTCCGGAAGCGGAGAGGACGACGAGTCCGCCGAGGAGGAGTTCGACGTCGGCAAGGCCGACAAGCCGCAGTGCCAGCCCCTGCTCGACGGCTCCATGACCGGGGGGTCGGGCGTGAAGCCCAAGGCCTTGGCCGCCGCCTACTTCACCAAGAGCTCCGACGCCGGCCCTTACATGATGGTCACCGTCGAGGCGTACACGGAGAAGCAGGCCAAGGAGTTCATGAAGCCCTCCGAGACGCTGACCGGATGCGAGTCGTTCGGCGCCGAACTGGACGGAGCGCAGGTCGACTTCACCTCGAGCGAGTTGTCCGTACGCCAGGTCGGCGACGAGACCGTGGGCTACCGGAGCTCCACCCTGATCGGGGACGAGGAGTTCTACCTCGCGATGCAGTCGGACACCGTCACGGCACGCATCGGCAACACGCTCGTCACGGTCTCGCAGACGTCGATGTCCAACGCCGACCAGAACGCTCTGGACCAGGCGCTGGGGAAGCTCGTCGAGAAGACCCGCAAGGTCGCCGCGAAGGGCGCCGCAGGCGCCGGCGTCTGACCCTCCCCCGCACACACTTCCCATCAGGAGAACCCCCGTGCGTACCAACCTGCGCCGCGCAGCCGCCGCTGCCCTCGCATCGTCCTCGCTGCTGTTCGTGGCAGCCTGCGGCGGCTCCGCCGAAGCGGAGGACAAGCCCGCTGCGAAGAAGTCGGAATCAGCGAAGCCGGCACCTCCTGCGAAGCCGCTCACGAAGGCCCAGGCCGAGGGCGCACTTCTTGAGCTCAAGGACATGCCGCCCGGCTGGAGCGTGGACCAGAGCGTGGCCGACCAGTCCGAGGATGCCATCGAGCGCTCCTTGGGCAAGGTGGACAAGGCCGCGTGCCAGCCGCTGCTCGACTCCGAGGTGGGCTCGGAGGACAACCCCAAGCCTCAGGCTTACGTCGTCACGGGTTTCGCCAAGGACGCAGAGGACGGACCTTTCCTCACCAACGCCGTCACCGCGTACACCGCCGCCGAGGCAAAGGGCCTCATGGCGAAGCCCCTCCCCAAGGGCTGCGACTCCTTCACCGGCGTCGTGTCCTACGAAGAGGGCGACGAGAAGGCCACGTTCACCTTCAAGGAGATGCCCGCGCCCGCCATCGGTGACCAGGCCGTCGCACAGCGCCTCACGGTGAACTGGGCGAACGACGACCTGCAGCCGACCCAACTCGACCTCGTCGCCGCCCGGGTCGAAGGCGTGATCGTGGCCGTCCAGACGGACAGCCCGTACGACGCCGACGACGCCGCCCTCCAGGCTGCGTTCAAGAAGGCCGTCGCGAAGGCCGAGGCCGCGACCAAGGCCGCCAAGTAGACCTGCCCCCACAGCAGGGGGACATGGGGAGGGGAAACGGGGGAACCTCGGGGGTTCAGGGAGGGACCCGGAGGGGAGAGCACCCCGGTGCGGCCGTTGGGAGACGGCGCGCACCGGGGTGCTCCTGCATGCGGGCGGCCGTGCACAGCCCCGCACCGGGGTGCTCCGGCGTGCGGGCGGCCGTGCGCGGCATACGGGGACGGCGCCGCACGGGCACCGTGCCGTGACATACGGAGACGGCGCCGCACGGGCCCCGCCCGGCGCGCCCCCGGCCCGCTTCGTATGCTCGACGCATGACCGAAAGCACCCCCCTCGACCCCGAGGACCGCAAGATCGTCACGCTGGCGCGCAGCGCCCGTGCCCGCAACGAGGTGCCCGAGGGCGCCGCCGTACGCGACGAGACCGGGCGCACCTACGTGGCCGGCACCGTGGCGCTCGACTCGCTCAAGCTGAGTGCGCTGCGTACGGCGGTCGCGATGGCGGTGGCGAGCGGTGCGCAGTCCCTGGAGGCCGCGGCCGTCGTCAGCTCCGTGGAAGCGCTTGCGGCGGAGGACCTCGCGGCCGTACGCGATCTCGGCGGAGCCGGCACTCCGGTTCTGCTCGCGGGGCCCGACGGAACCGTGCGCTCCACCACGCCCGCTGGCTGAATCGAGCCCCAGACTCCCTTGCTGAGCAGGGATGTTGACTGACGGGTCAGTAACCGCAATCGGCGCGGAAGTAGAAGAATCAAGGAAACTCCCCTTGCCTTCTCGCGCCGATTCGGTCTCAATGGGCAGCGCTTACTTATCCGACGGACCGTCAGATCTACTGGGACGGCTGGGTACGGGGAGTAGAGCCGCTCCCCCGTACCGCCCTCGGCCTTCCCGCGTTCCGTGTGGCACCCGCACCCAGTCACGGACGGTCTTCGCGCACCCCTTTCACGCACCCCTGCAGCGCCGTGCCCTCCTACGGGCGTGCCCGCACACCGGGCGAACGGTGGGACTCCACCGCGTGGATCACGTGCGCCCTCATGCGGCATACGGGCAACTCCCTTACACGGAAGGGGAACCGAATGAGAGGCACCAAGCTTGGGATAGGAGCGATGGCGGCGGGTGCGCTCGCCGCGGGAGCGCTGGCGTTCGCGCCGGCCGCGATGGCGGTGGCGCCGGCGCAGGCCACCGCTACGTATGACTGCGGATCGTGGGGCGGCGGCACCGCCGAACTCAACGCCACGCAGTCCGGCAGCAGCATCACCATCCAGGTGAAGACCGCGGTCACCACCCCCATCGCGATCAGCGCGGGCGATGTGACCACCAGTCTGAACCTGACCCACAACGGCTCGGGCACGGCTGTCTTCGGCGGAAGCAGCAACCCGGCCATCCCCGCAGGCGGCGCCTTCGACAGCGGCCCGCTGACCAGCGCGACCAGCTTCGCCACCGGCGACACGCTGGACTCGTTCATCGGCGCGACCCCGTCGCTGACGCTCACGGTCTTCGGCGTCACGGTCGAGTGCTTCGCGGGCGGCAACCAGGCCCCCGGCCCGTTCGTGGCCGACTGATCAGCGCATACGTGACACAGGGCCGGCGCCGTCCATGGGGCGGCGCCGGCTCCTGCGAGTGCGTGCCCACCGGCCGAGGAGGAACCCATGCGCGGCGGCAGATCGAGTATCGGCACGCGGCAGGTGCGAAGGCCAGAGCTCCCGCGGCGAGCGCACCCGCCGCCATCCGACGGCACTGGCACCGGCCGCGACCACGGTGGCACCGGCGCAGGCCACCGCCACGTACGGCTGCGGAATCTGGGGCGGCACCACAGCCGAGCTGCACGCCACGCAGTCCGGCAGCAGCGTCACCATCCGGGTCAGGACCGGCATCGCCACGCCCGTCGCGATCGATGCGGGCACGATGACGACCACCCTGCGCATGGCCCGCAACGGCACGGACGTCGCCGTCTTCACGGGCAGCAGCAATCCGCTGATCCCCGGGTACGGCGCGTTCGACAGCGGTCCGCTGACCAGCACGACCGGTTTCGTCCCCGGCGACACGCTGGACTCGTACCTCGGGCCGTCCCTGGGGCTGACGCTGACGGTCATCGGAGTCACGGTCGAGTGCCAGGCCACCGCCCCGCAATTCCCCGGCCCTTTCGTCGTCGACTGACCCGTGGGCCGCGGGATCTTGACAGAACCTGATGGGTCATCAGTCGAAGTCGTCGCATTCCATTGACTTCTCACACAACCCGCACATCATTACTCCCTTGTCGGCGCAGACGAGCCGCTGCACCGACGCACTCGAGGAGGGGGCGATATGCCTTCAGGGAAACAGAGTTCCGGCGGTCGAAGACGCCGCTGGGTGGCCGCATTAGGGGCGGCCGCGCTGGGGATCGTGGGAGGCGGGGCCTTTGCGTGTCCTGCCGCCGCGGTCCCCACCAACGTCGAATTCATCACGATATGCACACCGCCGCCGATCGCGGGCATCCCGAATATCGAGGGCCCGACGACCGCGAAGATCTCGGTCGACAATGCGGCACCCAAGGTGGGCGACACGGTCAACGTGACCTATGAGGTCGTCAAGCCTGCCGCCGGCAACCCGGTCGACATCGATCTGCCGGCCAACATCATGAAGCCGTCCGGCAAGGTGGTGCTCGGCGGGGCGCAGACCGGTGAGGTCGCGGTCGAGGGACCGCGCGAGAACGCGCCGGTGGGAGGCCTCGAACCGTTCCCGGGCTTCAAGATGACGGGTTCGTTCACGGTCACCCAGGCCGGCGACATCACGCTCTCGCCCGGCAACTACAACATCAACACGAACTACATCATGTCGCTCGACACCCCCTGCGTCGTGAAGACGCCGCCCGCCCCGGTCTCCGAGACCGTCACGGCGACGGGTGGCGGGGACCCGGTCAACCCGCGCACGATGACGCTCGACACCTCGTCCGGAGAGCCCGACGCGTGGGTGTACGCCAGACTCACCAAGTTCACCCCCGGCTCGACGGTGACGCTGGCGGGCTGGAACGGGACGTCGATCACCGCGGACAAGGGAACCGGCACGGTGCCGGCGAACGGCTCCCAGACCATGCGGATCAAGGTCAAGGACCCCGCGACGGTCGGCATGGTGGCCTTCGAGGGCGACACCTGGGACCCGGCGAAGGGCGCGGGTCCGGTCCCGTACACGGTCAACACGGGCGGCGGTGGCGGTTCGAAGCTGGACCAGAACCTCAAGTCATCGGTGAAGGCCGGGCAGTTGACCATGACGCAGGCGGGCAACACCGTCCAGATGTCGGGGGTCGACTTCGGTCAGGGCGGCGCGTCCACCGGCGCGCTGCAGCAGGTGACGGTCAAGGACTTCCGCGGTGGCCCCGCGGGCTGGTCCCTGACCGGCAAGGTCACCAAGTTCACCGGTCCTGGCGGTGCGTACATCGACGCGGACAAGCTGAGCTGGACGCCGAAGTGTGCCACCAAGGCGGGCAGCCCGAGCGTGTGCGCGGCGGGCTCCGCGGGTCCGGTCGGCGGCCAGGGCGCGACGCTCGCGCAGACGCCCAATGCCGCGCTGACCGGCGGTGAGTTCACGGTCGACGCCGGACTGTCCCTGAACGTACCGGAGTTCACGGCACCCGGTGAGTACGCGGGTGTGCTCACGCTCACCCTCACCTGACGGTCCCCCTCCCGTCGGGCATCCGCACCCATCTCGAAACCGGCGGGCCGGCCCCCTCACGGGCCGGTCCGCCACCCATACGTTCCGGGGGTCCGCGCACATGTACGCCATCAGAACCATCCGCCTGTACACGGCAGTTGCCGCAGCCTTCACGCTGGTGGCCGCGCTGCTGCTCACGGTCGGCGCACCCGCGCCGGCGCATGCCGCCGACAACGGCCGCTGGTCCGTCTACCCCACGTCCGCGCAGCCCGGCGGGCGGCCCTACTTCTATCTCACGGCAGACCCCGGTACGACGCTGAACGACAAGGTCACCGTCACCAACAAGGCCGCGGAACCGCTGACGTTCAAGCTGTACGCGGCCGACGCCTACAACACCGCGCGCGACGGCGGGTTCGCGGTGCGCTCGCTCGGCGAGAAGCAGACCGGGATCGGCGCCTGGGCCAAACCGGAGAAGTCCCGGGTGACGGTGCCTCCGGGCAGCTCGCTGGACATCCCGGTCACGATCAAGGTGCCGGAGGGCGCGGAGCCCGGTGACCATCCCGGGGCCCTGGTCGCCCTGGACGAGAAGATCGATCCGGCCGAGGGCTCCGTCGAGGTCGGGGTGCAGCGGGCGGTCGGGGCGCGTATCTATCTGCGGGTGGGCGGGCCGACGGTGCCGGCGCTGTCCGTCGAGAACGTGAAGATGCGGCACGACCGGCCGCTCGTGCCGGGCTTCGGCAAGAGCACCGCGACGATCACGTACACGCTGCACAACCGCGGCAACGTGACCCTGAACCCGAAGGTCGAGCTCAGCGCGAACGGCCTGTTCGGCCGCAAGCTCCTCGACCGCGATCTGAAGAAGGTCCCCTCGGAGCTGCTGCCCCGCCAGAAGGTCGAACTGACCGAACGCTGGAGCGGGGCTCCTCAACTGGACTGGGGCGATGTGGAGTTGACGGCCACGAGCGAGGAGATAAGGACGACGGGCTCGACCTCGTTCTTCGCGCTGCCGTGGCTGGTGGCGGCGGTGCTCTTCGGGGTGCTGCTCGGCGGGGGCGGCATGTGGTTCTCGAAGCGCCGGAAGGCCCGGCAGGAGACCTAGCCCGCGGGGGGACCTAGCGCTGCCCGAACCCGATCGTCGGCACGGCCCGCCGCAACGGCCAGGGCCGCGCCGACTCCGGCACCACGCCCTGCAGGAACGCATACCGTCTGAGGGCGGCCGGGTCCTGCTCCTCGTACGACTGGATCCTGCGCCACCACGCCCCGATCTCCGCCCACCCGGGTGCCGAGAGTGAGCCGCCGAACTCCTGCACGGAGAGCGCCGCCGTCAGGCCGGCGAAGGCGAGGCGGTCGGCGAGCGGCCAGCCCGCGAGCGTGCCGGTGACGAAGCCCGCGACGAAGACATCGCCCGCGCCCGTGGGGTCGAGCGCCTCGACCGCGATCGCCGGAACCTCGGCGGTCTCGCCGGTCCGCCCGTCCACCGCGTACGCGCCCTCCGCGCCGAGCGTGACCACCGCGAGCGGTACGTGGGAGGTCAGCGCGCGGGCCGCGGCGCGCGGGCAGTCGGTGCGGGTGTAGCGCATCGCCTCCTCGGCGTTGGGCAGGAAGGCCTCGCAGTGCGCGAGGTCGGGCAGCCCGGCCAGATCCCAGCGTCCGCTGTCGTCCCAGCCGACGTCCGCGAAGATCATCGTGCCCCTGGCTGCGGCCTGCGCCACCCAGTCCTCACGTACGCCGGGGGCAAGCGAGGCGATGGCCGCGCGGGAGCGGGGCGGGCAGTCGGGTGCCGGTTCGGCGGGCGGGGCGTCATGGCCGTGCGAGACCATCGTGCGCTCGCCCTCGTACGCCATCGAGATGGTGACGGGCGAGTGCCAGCCGGGCACCGTGCGCGACTGCGACAGATCGATGCCCTCGCCCTGCTCGAGGGCGTCCCAGCAGTACGAACCGTAGTGATCGTCGCCGAACGCGGCCGCGAGCGAGGTGCGCAGCCCGAGCCGGGCGAGCGCGGTCGCCATGTTGGCCACGCCGCCCGGGCTCTGGCCCATCCCGCGCGCCCAGGACTCGGTGCCGCGCACGGGGGCGGAGTCGAGGCCGGTGAAGATGATGTCCAGGAAGACGGTGCCGGTCAGATACACGTCCCACGGCGGCTCACCGGGCGTGCGCAGCGCGGCGAGCGGGTCGAGGCAGCCCTTGTCCGCCGCCGGCCCGAAACCCGCGTCCCCGCCCGGCCCCATGCGGCCCCCGCCGCCGTCCGGCCGCATGCCGTCGATAGCGCTCACCAGGTGCTCCGTACGAGATGTGCCTGCAGATCCGGCCAGTCTGCCCCAGGGCACTGACATTCTCCTGCGATACGTTCCGAGGCATGAGGCTGACGATTCTTGGTGGCGGCGGTTTCCGAGTTCCGCTGGTGTACGGGGCGCTGGTGGGGTCCGAGGTGCGCGAGCTGACGCTGTACGACACGGACCGGACGCGGCTCGACGTGGTGCGGTCGGTGATCGAAGGTCTGGGCGCGGACGGGCCCGCGCTGCGCATCGCCGACGATCTGGACGACGCGGTGCGCGGCGCCGACTTCGTGTTCTCCGCGATCCGCGTCGGCGGTACGGCGGGCCGGGTGCGCGACGAGCGCGTACCGCTCGCCGAGGGCGTGCTCGGCCAGGAGACGGTCGGCGCGGGCGGAGTGCTCTACGGGCTGCGGACGATCCCGGTGGCGCTGCGGATCGCGGAGCGCGTCAAGGAGCTCGCGCCCGGCGCCTGGGTCATCAACTTCACCAACCCGGCGGGCATGGTGACCGAGGCGATGGCCTCGGTGCTCGGCGACCGCGTGATCGGCATCTGCGATTCGCCGGTGGGCCTCGTACGGCGTGCGGCGCGTGCCGCGGGAGCGGACCCCGAGGACGTCACGTACGACTATGTGGGCCTCAACCATCTCGGCTGGCTGCGGAAGTTGACCACCTCGGACGGGCGGGACCTGCTGCCCGGACTGCTCGCCGATCCGGAAAGGCTCGGCTCCTTCGAGGAGGGCAGGCTCTTCGGCGCGACGTGGCTGCGCGCCCTCGGCTCGCTGCCCAACGAGTATCTGCACTACTACTACTTCCGCCGCGAGACCCTCGCCTCCGTCACCGAAGCCGCCGAGACCCGCGGCGAGTTCCTCGACCAGCAGCAGGGCGGCTTCTTCGACCGTGCGTCCGCCGATCCTTCGAAGGCGTACGACCTCTGGGAGGCGACCCGCCGCGAGCGCGAGTCCACGTACATGGCGGAGTCCCGGGCCGCGAGCGGCGGCTGGGAGCGGGACGCGTGCGACCTGGACGGCGGGGGGTACGACCAGGTGGCGCTGGCCCTGATGCGTGCGCTGTCCTCGGGTGCGGGCGCGCGGCTGATCCTCAACGTGCGCAACAACGGGACCGTGCCCGAACTCCCGGCCGACGCCGTCGTCGAGACCGTCTGCGCAGTGGACGCGACCGGCGCACGGCCGCTGCCCTGCGCACCGCTGGGCTCAGCGGAGTTGGGGCTGATGCTGCAGCTCAAGGCGGTGGAGCGGGCGGCGATCGAGGCGGCCGTGTTCAAGGACCGCGATGCGGCACTGCGGGCCCTTGCCCTGCATCCGCTGGTGGACTCCCCCGCGGTGGCCCTGCGGATTCTGGAGCGGGCGGCGGAAAAGTAGCGGGCCTCGCGTACGGCCGGGCCGGCGGCGGCGTGACGCGCGGGGAGATCAAATGATTTCACCGCACCGTCAACTTCCCGTAGCGTCACGGGAGTTGAGATCAACTCATGCCGACGAAGGAGAACCGCAGATGCTGAAGGGTCCGGTCCGCAAGGCCGCCGTCGCCGCTCCGATAGCCGCGCTGATGCTCGCGTTCACACCGGGGGCCGCGTCCGCCCATCACACCGACTGCAAGGGCAATGTCATCATGCGCATCCCCGCCGGTGACGGCGAGAAGGTGGCGGGCGCCTGTATGGAGCCGCACGGGGAGACCCTGCGGGTGCGGGATTACAAGGCGGACGGGTACGCGGCCCGCGCGCAGGCGTACCGCAAGGTCCGCGGTGACTGGGTGAAGGTCGGCGGGGTCTGCTTCGACGACACCAGCACCGGCAACCCCGACCGCTATTGCGACCTCTCGATCGCCGAGACGACCGACGTGAAGATCAAGCTGTGGGAGGGCGCCTACGACATCTGGGGCCCGGTCTTCACCGTCTGACGAACAAGGGTGGACAGGAGGCCGTCGGCCACGGATTACGATCACCGGCATGCCGGCAGCCGAACCCCCGTCCGAGACCCCCGCAGGCGTACGCGAGGTGAAGTCCGCCGCGCGCACCGTCGAGCTGCTCGAAGTGCTCGCCGCGCGCGGTGACCGTCCCGCGCGCCTGCGGGAGCTGGCCGAGGAGCTGGGGGTGCCGCGCAGCTCGATGTACGCGCTCCTTCAGACGCTGATCGACCGCGGCTGGGTGCGCACCGACACCACGGGCTCGCTGTACGGGATCGGCATCCACGCGCTCCTCACCGGCACCGGCTACCTGGACAGCGATCCACGGGTACGCGTCGTACGGCCGTACCTCGACGAGGCCTCGGAGGCGCTGGGCGAGACGATCCATCTGGCCCGCCTCGACGGTGCGGACGTGGTGTATCTGGCCACGCGCGAATCCCACGAGTATCTGCGGACGTTCTCGCGCGTGGGCCGCCGGCTGCCCGCCCACGCGGGCGCCCTGGGCAAGGCGCTGCTCGCGGAGGCCGTCGAACAGCGGCTGCCGACCGGAGAGTTGGCGCCGCTCACGGCCAACACCCACACCAGCGCCGCTACCCTGGCCGCCGAGCTCGCGGAGGTGCGGGCGCGCGGCTATGCGATCGACCGCGAGGAGAGCGTCCTCGGTATCGCGGGCTTCGGTTTCGCGCTGCGCTACGACGAGCCGGCCGTGGACGCGATCAGCTGCTCGGTGCCACTGGCGCGGCTGACCGAGGAGCACGAGCTGCGGATCGTGGCCGTGATGCGGGAGATCCGTACGAAGATCGAGTCGGCGGCGCCGCGCGCGTCCGGCGCGGCCCAGTGGCGCTGACGAGCGCCACTGCCACGGCGCCGCTTCGGGACAGCCACCCGTTTCTTCAGCGCCACTTCGGAACGACCACCCGCATCAGATCCGCTTCGGCACAGCCACCCGCATCAGATCCGCCGCCACGGTCAGCTCCCCCTCGAACCCGGCCGCCCGCGCCTGCCGTTCGAACTCCCCCGGGTCGGTGTACCGCTGCGAGAAGTGCGTCAGTACGAGATGCCGCACGCCGGCCTCGCGCGCGACCGTCGCCGCCTGCCCGGCCGTCAAGTGCCCGTGGTCCTCGGCGAGTCGGACGTCCTCGTCGAGGAAGGTCGACTCGATGACCAGCAGATCGCACCCGTCCGCCAGCTCCCGCACCCCGTCGCACAGCCGCGTGTCCATCACGAAGGCGAAGCGCTGCCCGCGCCGCAGCTCGCTGACGTCCGCGAGCGAGACATCGCCGAGCACACCGTCCCGTTGCAGCCGCCCCACGTCGGGGCCCGCGATCCCGCGGGCCCGCAGCTGCTCGGGCAGCATCCGCCGCCCGTCGGGCTCGACGAGCCGGTATCCGAAGGACTCGACGGGATGCGAGAGCCGCCGCGCTTCGAGGCGGTACGCGGACGTCTCGGCCAGCACACCGTCCCCGGCGACCGGCGCCTCGGTGAGCCGCACGGTCTCGCGGTAGGCCGTCGCGTACCGCAGCCGCTCGAAGAAGTGCTGTCCGCTCGCCGGGTAGTGCGCGGTGACGGGATGCGGGACCCGGTCGAGGTTGATCCGCTGGATGACGCCCGCGAGTCCGAGCGAGTGATCGCCGTGGAAGTGCGTGACGCAGATCCGGTTGAGGTCGTGCGCGGCGACCGAGGCCCGCAGCATCTGCCGCTGGGTGCCCTCGCCCGGATCGAAGAGGATGCCCTCGCCGTCCCAGCGCAGCAGATAGCCGTTGTGGTTGCGGTGCCGCGTGGGCACTTGGCTCGCGGTGCCGAGCACCACGAATTCCCGTGAGGACAAGGAGACTTGACCGTTCTCTTCCGTGCCGGCCGCTACCCGGGCGGCCACTGAAGGCCACGCCCGCCCAGCACGTGGGCGTGCGCGTGGAACACCGTCTGCCCGGCCCCGGACCCGGTGTTGAACACGGTCCGGTAGCTCTCGAGCTTCTCGTCGGCCGCGACCTCGCCCGCCTCGCGCAGCACGTCGGCGGCGATCGCGGGCTCGGCGGCGGCCAGCGAGGCGGCGTCCGGGTGGTGCACCTTGGGGATCACCAGGACGTGCGTCGGCGCCTGCGGGTTGATGTCCCGGAAGGCGACGGTCGTCTCCGACTCCCGTACGACGGTGGCCGGCACCTCACCCGCCACGATCTTGCAGAACAGGCAGTCGGCCTGCGGTTCACCAGCCACGGTCGGGCCTCCTGAGGGTCGGCGATCGGTCCGGGAGCATGCTATCCGGGGACACGGCGGAGCTTCGGCAGCAGGCTCTCACTCCCGCTCCGGAAGGTCGGGCAGCGCGGGCGGCGCCTTGGCCGGGGTGGCCTCCAGTGCCCCCAGCGCCACCCGTATCGCCGTGTCCAGCTGCGGATCGCGCCCCGCCGCATAGTCCTGCGGGGCGGTGACCACCTCGACGTCCGGGTCCACGCCGTGGTTCTCGACGCCCCACTCGGAACCCTCCAGCCAGATCGCGTACTTGGGCTGGGTGACGAGCGTGCCGTCGACCAGGCGGTAGCGGCTGTCGATGCCGACGACGCCGCCCCAGGTGCGCACGCCGACGACGGGGCCGATGCCCAGGGCCTTGATGGCGGCGTTGACGATATCGCCGTCCGAGCCGGAGAACTCGTTGGCGACCGAGACCACCGGGCCGCGCGGGGCGTCCGCCGGATAGCTGAACGGGCGGCGCCCGCGCGGCAGGTCCCAGCCGACGATGCGGCGGGCGAGCTTCTCGACGACGAGCTGGGAGGTGTGGCCGCCGCGGTTCTCTCGCACATCGACGACCAGACCCTCTCGGGCGACCTCGACACGCAGATCGCGGTGGATCTGGGCCCAACCCGGCGCCTGCATGTCGGGGACGTGGAGATAGCCGAGTCGGCCGCCCGACCGCTCGTGGACGTAACGGCGGCGGTCGGCGACCCACGCGTGGTAGCGCAGAGGTTCCTCGTCGGACAGCGGGACGACGACCGCATGCCGTACGTCGCCGCCGCCGGACGGCGAGACGGTGAGTTCGACGGCCTTGCCCGCCGAGCCGACCAGGAGCGGGCCCGGACCGCGCAGCGGGTCCACCGGCCGCCCGTCGACGGCCACCAGGGCGTCTCCCGGGCGGACCGCCGCCCCGGGCGCGGCGAGCGGGGAGCGTGCGTACGGGTCGGAGGTCTCCGAGGGCAGGATGCGGTCGATCCGCCACAGCCCGTCCTCGTGCCGGGAGATGTCCGCGCCGAGCAGGCCCTGCCTCGTATCGGATGAACCGTAGCCGCCGCCCGGGGTGACATACGCGTGCGAGGTGCCCAGTTCGCCGTGCACCTCCCACAGGAGGTCGACCAGGTCGTCGTGGGTGGCGACACGTTCGAGGACCGGGCGGTAGCGGTCGAGCACACCGTCCCAGTCGATGCCGCCGAGGTCGGGGCGCCAGAAGTTCTGGCGCATCAGGCGGCCGGTCTCCTCGTACATCTGCCGCCATTCCGCGGCCGGTTCGATCTGCTGGCGGATACGGGTCAGATCGACGGTGATGTTGGAGTCGCTGCTGTCGTCGGAGGAGGGGCGGCGGTCGCTGGGGATCACCTTCAGGACGTCGCCGGTGTGCAGCAGGACGCGCTTGCCGTCGCCGGTGACGGTGAAGTGGTGGGCGTCGGAGGCGAGTTCCTCGATCTGCTGCTGCGCGAGGTCGTAGCGCTCCAGGTCCGTGCGCGGACCCGGGTCGTCGGGGGTGGCTCGGGAGACGCCGAGCGCGCCGCGTACCGGGTGGCGCAGCCACAGGACGCCGTCCTTGGCGGCGCGCAGCGTCGAGTAGCGGGCGGCCTCGACGGGGAAGGCGATGATGCGGTCGGCGAGTCCGTCGAGGTCGATCCGGGTCGCGGGCTGCTCGTCGCCGGGGACCTCCTCGCTCTTCTCGGTGGACTCGAAGGGGCGGCCGTGGCGCTGCGGTCCGAAGGGGGACGGGGTGGTCGCGGCGAGCGTGATCAGGTGCGGGCGGCAGGCGCCCACGAAGGCGAGGTCGAAGACATGGGCGTCGTAGACCGGGTCGAAGGAGCGCTCGGAGAGGAACGCGAGGTGCTTGCCGTCGAGCGTGAAGGCCGGTGAGAAGTCACGGAAGCGCAGCGGTGTCGCCTCGGTGACGGACAGGTCGGCGGTGTTGGCGAGCTTCAACTGCCGCAGCGGGGAAGGGCCCGCGTGGGACCAGGCCAGCCAGGCCGAGTCGGGCGAGAAGACCAGACCGGTCGCGTCGCCGTCCTCGCTGCGGTCGACCTCGCGCACCTCTCCGCTCTCGCGGTCGACGAGGAGTACACGCCCGTCGTGCGCGGCGACGGCGGCGCGGCTGCCGTCGGGCGCCATCGCCAGCGAGAGCACCCGCCCCAACTGGCCGGCGGCGACCCGTCGTACGGACGCACCGGTGGCCACTCCGGCGGCGGGCGCGAACTCCAGGGCGTCCTCGCCCTCGGCGTCCGTCACCCAGACGACATGCTCCTCACCGCTCACCCGGAAGGTGCGCGGCAGCCGGGCCCGTACGCCGGGAGTGGACGCCAGCGCGCGGGCGGGTCCTTCGCGGTGGGTCACCCAGTGGATCGACCCGCGTACGGAGACGGCGCTGCCCCGGCCGGTGTGGTCGGGCGCGGTCGCGCCGAGGAAACGGTCCGCCTTGACGGGGTGCGGCTGAAGATCGACCCGCTGACCGCCGAGCCGGACGTCGAGCGGCCGCGGCTCGCTGCCGTCCAGGGCGTCGACCACCCACAGCCGGCCGGCGCTCGTGTAGACGACCCGCTGTCCGTCGGTCGCCGCGTGGCGGGCGTAGAAGCCGTCCCCGGGCGTATGGCGCGTGAGGTCGGACCCGTCCGGCAGCGAGGAGTACAGCGCTCCGACGCCCTCGTGGTCGGACAGGAAGGCGATCCTGTCCCCCACCCACAGCGGGTACTCGAGATTGCCGTCCAACTCCTCGTGTACGCGGTTGAATTCACCGGCGCCGTCGGCCGAGGTGTCGATCCAGAGCTTCCCCGCCGTGCCACCGCGGTACCGCTTCCAGTACGCGGCCTCGCGCCCCATCGACACGGAGACGAGCAGCACCTGCCCGTCGGGACCCCAGGCGACATCGCCGACCGGTCCGTACGGCAGCCGGGTCGCGGGCCCGCCGTCCAGCGGCACGTCCCACGCCCACTGGCGGCGCAGCGAGGCCTGACCGTGTGTGGTGACGGCGAGGACACCGCCGCCGGGAGTCCAGCCGCGGACCGAGGTCTTGTTGCTGCCCCAGTGCGTCAGACGCTCCGCCCGCCCGCCGTCGACGGGCGCGTAGTGCACCTCGGGCGCACCGTCCCGGTACGAGGTCCAGGCGACGTGGCGGCCGTCCGGGGATATCCGCGGATGGCTCACGGGCATGTTGTCGGCACTGACCCGCCAGGCGCGACCGCCCTCCAGCGGTGCGATCCAGACGTCGTCCTCTGCGGTGAAGGCGATCAACTCGCCTCGGACGTGCGGGAATCGAAGGTACGAAGGATTCGAGGGCTGCGTCACGCCCACACCTTAAGCAGGGCCTCTACCGCTCCGGGAGCCCCAGTGGGAACCTGTCTCGTATGGGCGCATTGAGGCGTTTACGTGATCGCCGGTTCCTGGCTGCGACCGGGGCGGTGGCGGCCTTGACCTTGGGCGTTACGGCCTGCCAGGACCTCACAGGGGGACTCAACACGGTCGCCGTGTCGATCACCACGGACCAGAAGGGCACCGACGCCCTGGAGAAGAAGGGCATCGACGTCCAGTGGCTCAGCTGCACCTCGTCCTTCGGCGAGGGCGGCGGCACCCCGGACTCCTCCAAGTCCCCTTCCGTACGCAGCGTCGCGACGGTCGACTGCGAGGGCAGGACCAAGGACGGCCGGGAGATCACCCTGACCGGGAAGGTCACCGAGGAGCGCAGTGGTGCGTGCGTACGGGGTGATCTGACCGCGAAGGTCGCGGGCAAGACCGTGCTGCAGGCCGATGTGCTCGGCAACTGCGCCGACGCCAAGCCGACTTCACGCCCGCCGGCGAACGGGCCGCAGCCGACGGTCACGGTGACGACGACGGTGACTGTGTATCCGCCGACCTGCGACTGCCGTCCGGGGAAGTAGCACCCCGACCACGACGGTTACGCAGAGTACATGGCCGGAACTGCAAGTCTTGGCCGATTCTCCATAACTCCGGTGTGAAACATGCATGTTGTGGTGCAAGCTGTTTCCCCTGCGAGCCGCCGAGGTTCACCCGGCGTGACTTCCATGCAGGGACGAGGAGGCCACCATGGCCGTGCGCCACCAGGCGGAAAAAATCGGTCTTGCCCTGACGACCGCGGCAGGACCGCTGACCATCCTCGCCGATGTCCTGGGGCTGCTCGACGAGGTCTCCCCCAACGGGATCCAGCTGGTCACGCTGCTGATCCTCACCTCGGTCACGATGTTCCTGCTGCTCGAGGTCCGGCGCTTCGAGATCCTTGACAGTGTCGACCAGCGGCTGGCGGAGCTCGACATCGACGGCACGGCGACACGTCTGCGGCGGGAGCGGTACGGGGGTGTGGAACGGGTGCACTCGGAGTTCCCGATCAGTCACTTCAAGGCGCTCATACGCGAGGCCGACTCCGAGGTCACGGTTCTGCAGACCTTCATTCCCAACCTCCATCTGCTCCAGAACGCGTTGCGCGACGCCCTGACCGAGCACAGCGAGGTGCGCGTCCGGATCCTCCTGCTCTTTCCGAAGTCCCCGGTGGCCAACCTGCGTCATGAGGCGCTGCGTTCGGTGCACAGCCCCACGCCGCCGGTGAACGTGAAGGTGGCCATCGAGCACAACCTGGAGAGTTTCGCCCGGCTCAGCGCCGCTCTGCCCGAGCGGGCCCGCACGCGCCTGGAGGTGCGGGTCTACAACTCGCTGCCCTCGATGGCCGTGTACCGGGCCGACGACTCCTACCTGGTCAGCTCGTTCCTGCACGGCATGCTGGCCATCGACGCCCCGCAGACCGAGATCAAGGGCAGCGACACGGCCCGCGGCGCGGAGGTCCAGGAAGAGCTGAACACCCTGTGGCAGATCGGCAAGCCCGTCGATCTCGCCGACTGGCAGCACTCCATCGAGCTGATCGACTTCGACAACGTCAACGTCTCCTGAGCTTCCCGCACCTGCCCGCTGAAAGGCCGCACCGCCATGTCCCAGCCCACCGCATCCCACAGCCTCGACGCCCTCGACGCCTTCGAGGACGGCCTGATCGCGCAGTACAAGGCGCACCCCGTCCTCTCCGACACCACGCGGCTCACGGACGCCGCCTTCGCCCGGCTCCTGCTCCAGCGCCGTTTCCTCTCCCTCGCCTTCACGCCCGCGTACGACCTGGCGATCGACCTGCTCGACGACAAGGAAGGGCTGAGGATCGCGCGCGTCATCCTGCGCGAGGAATACCCGGACGACACCGGCAACACCCGCTCGCACCGCGAGGACATGATCGAGGACATGCTGCAACTGGGCCTCACGCGCGCCGAGTTGACCGCGTCACGCCCGACCGCGGCGACCCTGGCCGCGATCAGTGACACGTTCACCTTGATCGCCGACGCGGGCGGCCGCCCGGACTCGGACCTGCGGCTGCTGACCATCCTGCGCTTCTGGGGCGAGATCCTGGTCGCCACGGAGTACACCCAGCTGTGGCCCCGTATGAGCCCGGCCCTCATCCGCGACGGCGTGAACCGCTCGCACTTCTACTACCCACACCTGCTCCACGACGCGAAGGCCCACCCCCTGTCGACGGTCTCACTCCTCGCGACCACCCACGCCGACAAACTGACCCGCCGCCTGAATTCCCTGCTCACGTCCACGGAACCGGCCGCGGCGGCCGAGGCGTTCAGGGCGGAGGAACAGAGGTCGCTGGAGGTCAAGATGAGCTTCTACGACCAGTTCGCCCTTTAGCCCCGCGGTTTCGGGAACGGGCGGGGCAGGGAGAAGAGCCCGCCGCAGGCACCCACCCGCCCGCGGACGACAGCCCCGGCCTAACCCCAGCGCCCCGTACGCCCCAGCAACAACGCCGCAGCCGCCGTCCCCGCCGTGGACGTCCGCAACACGCTGGGCCCGAGCCGGTACGGCTTCGCACCCGCGGCGGCGAAGGCCTCCAACTCCTGCGGAGACACGCCTCCTTCGGGCCCGACGACCAGCACGATCGACCCGGCCGAGGGCAACGGAGCCGAGGCGAGCGGCTCACTCCCCTCCTCATGGAGCACAGCCGCGAAGTCGGCCTCGGCAAGCAGCGACGCCACCTGCTTGGTGGAAGCGAGCTCACCCACCGACGGGAACCGCAACCGCCGCGACTGCTTCCCCGCCTCCCGCGCCGTCGCCCGCCACTTGTTCAGCGACTTGACGCCCCGCTCGCCCTTCCACTGCGTGATGCAGCGCGACGCGGCCCACGGCACGATCCCGTCGACCCCCGTCTCGGTCATGATCTCGACGGCGAGCTCGCCGCGGTCGCCCTTGGGCAGCGCCTGTACGACGGTGATCCGCGGACTCGGCTCGGGCTCCACGGGAAACTCGAACGCCTCGACGAGCAGCGTGTCCTTGCCCTCCGTACGCAGCACGGTCCCGGCCGCCGCCCGCCCCTGCCCGTCGGTGAGCACGATCTCCTCACCGGCCCCCAGCCTGCGCACGGATACGGCATGCCGGCCCTCGGGCCCGTCCAGGGTGAGGACGGCACCGGGCCCGGCCCCTTCGAGGGACTCGACCACGAACACCGGGGCGGTCACGCCGCACCCCGTACGCCCAGCGAGGCGGCCGCGGACCGGTACTCGGCGGCGAGCACCTCGACCAGCTGGCCCGCGGGCAACTCCCTTGCCATCCGGTGCCCTTGACCGGCCCACAGCGCCATGCCCTGCGCGTCCCCGGCCTTCGCCGCGGCCTTGCGCAGCCCGCTCGTGAGGTGGTGCACCTGCGGATACGCGGCCGGTGCGTAGGGCCCGTGCTCGCGCAGGAACCGGTTGACCAGGCCACGGGCGGGCCGCCCGGAGAAGGCCCGGGTCAGTTCCGTCCGTACGAACAAGGGGTTGGTCATGGCCTGCTTGTGCAGCACGTTGGCGCCGGACTCCGGGCACACCAGGAAGGCCGTGCCCAGTTGGGCCATGTCCGCCCCGGCCGCGAGCGCCGCCGCGATCTGCCCGCCGCGCATCAGTCCGCCCGCGGCGACGATCGGCAGCTGTACGGTCTCGCGCACCTGCGTGATCAGGGAGAGCAGCCCGATCCCCGCACCGTCCGCCTCCGGATTGTCGCGATGCGTCCCCTGGTGCCCGCCGGCCTCGATGCCCTGTACGCACACCGCGTCGGCGCCCGCCCACTGCGCGGCCTGCGCCTCCTCGGGCGAGGTGACGGTGACGACGCTGTACGTACCGGCGCGGGCCAGCGCGTCGAGCACATCGCGGCTCGGGCAGCCGAAGGTGAAGGAGACGAGCGGCACCGGATCGTCGAGCAGGATCGCCAGCTTGGCGTCGAACCCGTCGTCCAGATTGGAGTCCGGGTCGCCCAGCGGGGTCTCGTACCAGGCGGCCTCACCGGCGAGCTGCGCGGAGTACACCAGGACCGCGGACTTGTCGCCGAGCTCGGGCTGCGGCATGAACAGATTCACGCCGAAGGGCTGCCCGGTCAGCCCGCGCAGCTGCTTGATCTCCTGGTACATCCCGTCGGCGGTCTTGTACCCGGCGGCGAGGAAACCGAGCCCGCCGGCCTCGGACACGGCAGCGGCCAAAGTGGGGCAGGAGGCGCCACCCGCCATGGGGGCCTGCACGATCGGATGGGGGCAGAGATCGGTCAGTGCGGTGGACATGACGGCATCGTGCCACGTCCGCCGTTCCCGGCTAAATCGAGCCGTCCCCCGTCCCGCACACGAAGAACTCGGCCCCTCCCGAGGGAGGAACCGAGTTCGTCGTACGTACGGAACTCAGCGCCCGTTGAAGGCGTCCTTGAGGCGCGAGAACAGGCCCTGCTGCCCCGGCTGGAACTGCCCGGTCGGCCGCTCCTCACCACGCAGCACCGCCAGCTCGCGCAGCACCCGCTCCTGCTCGGCATCGAGCTTGGACGGCGTCATGACCTCGACGTGCACGATGAGGTCACCGCGACCGCCGCCGCGCAGATGCGTCACACCACGGCCGTGCAGCGGAATCGACTGCCCTGACTGGGTGCCGGGCCGGATGTCGACCTCTTCCATGCCGTCCAGCGTCTCGAGCGGCACCTTCGTGCCGAGCGCGGCCGCCGTCATCGGAATGGTCACCGTGCAGTGCAGATCGTCACCGCGCCGCTGGAACACCGGGTGCGGCAGCTCGTGGATCTCGACGTAGAGGTCACCGGCGGGACCGCCACCGGGGCCCACCTCGCCCTCGCCGGCGAGCTGGATCCGCGTGCCGTCGTCCACACCGGCCGGGATCTTCACGGTCAGGGTCCGCCGCGACCGTACGCGGCCGTCACCGGCACACTCCGGACACGGCGTCGGCACGACGGTCCCGAAGCCCTGGCACTGCGGGCACGGCCGCGAGGTCATGACCTGGCCGAGGAAGGATCGCGTGACCTGCGAGACCTCACCGCGACCGCGGCACATGTCACAGGTCTGCGCGGAGGTGCCGGGCGCGGCGCCCTCACCGGAACACGTCGTACAGACAATGGCCGTATCGACCTGGATGTCCTTCGTGGTCCCGAACGCTGCCTCGTCCAGCTCGACCTCGAGCCGGATCATGGCGTCCTGGCCACGGCGCGTACGGGAACGGGGCCCGCGCTGGGACGCCGTACCGAAGAACGCGTCCATGATGTCCGAGAAGTTCCCGAACCCGCCCTGTCCGAAGCCGCCGGCGCCTGCGCCGCCCGACTGCGACAGGGGGTCACCGCCGAGGTCGTAGACCTGCTTCTTCTGCGGATCCGAGAGCACCTCGTAAGCGGCGTTGATCTCCTTGAACCGCTCCTGGGTCTTCGGATCCGGGTTCACATCCGGGTGCAGCTCGCGAGCGAGTCTCCGGAAGGCCTTCTTGATCTCGTCCGGGGAAGCGTCGCGGCGCACGCCGAGTACGGCGTAATAGTCCGTGGCCACTTACGACTCCGCCAGGATCTGTCCGACGTAACGTGCCACTGCGCGTACTGCTCCCATCGTTCCGGGGTAATCCATGCGGGTCGGTCCGACCACGCCGAGCTTGGCGACTGCTTCGCCGCCCGAACCGTAGCCGACCGAGACGACCGACGTGGAGTTGAGCCCCTCGTGGACGTTCTCATGCCCGATACGTACGGTCATGCCCGGGTCCTTGGCCTCGCCGAGCAGCTTGAGGAGCACGACCTGCTCCTCGAGCGCTTCGAGCACCGGCCGGATCACGAGCGGGAAATCGTGCCCGAAGCGCGTCAGATTGGCGGTGCCGCCGATCATCAACCGTTCTTCGGACTCCTCGACGAGTGTTTCGAGGAGTGTGGCGAGCACGGTCGCCACCGTCCCCTGATCGTCCCGGTCGAAGGACTCGGGCAGATCCTGGACGAGCTGCGGTACGTCGGAGAACCGGCGTCCCGCGACTCTGCTGTTGAGCCGGGCCCTGAGGTCCGCGAGCGAGGTCTCGCCGAACGGCGCGGGACAGTCGACGTGCCGCTGCTCGACCCGCCCTGTGTCCGTGATCACCACGAGCATCAGCCGCGCGGGCGCGAGCGAGAGCAGTTCCACATGCCGCACCGTGGACCGGGTCAGGGACGGGTACTGCACGACGGCGACCTGCCGCGTCAGCTGCGCGAGCAGCCGCACGGTGCGTCCCACGACGTCGTCGAGGTCGACGGCACCGTCCAGGAAGTTCTGGATGGCCCGCCGCTCCGGAGCCGACAGCGGCTTGACGCCGGCCAGCTTGTCGACGAAGAGCCGGTAGCCCTTGTCGGTCGGGATCCGCCCGGCACTCGTATGAGGCTGGGCGATGAAGCCCTCGTCCTCGAGCGCGGCCATGTCATTGCGGACGGTCGCGGGCGAGACGCCGAGCTTGTGCCGCTCGGTCAGCGCCTTCGAGCCGACCGGCTCCTCGGTGCCGACATAGTCCTGGACGATGGCGCGCAGCACCTCGAGCCTGCGTTCACTGAGCATCCGCGCACCTCCAGCTGTCGTTCCCGAACCGGCCGTCTGGCACTCATGACGTACGAGTGCCAGCAAAGCTTCTGGTCAGTGTACGGCCGTCGGGTAGCGCCCTAGCAAGGCCGACCACCCCTGATGCGGTTAGCGTCACGGTATGACCTTCAGTTGGGAAGAGTTCGGCTGGGAAGAGCTTGCCGACGGCGTCGGCCGCAGGCGGCTCCCCGTGTGGGACGCGACCGTGGCGCTCGTCGCCGGACCGTCCGGCGCGCTGCTCTTCGACACCGGCTCGTCGCTGCGCGAGGGTGCCGAGATCCGCACACAGGTCCAGGCGTTGCTCGGCGGCCGGCGTGTGACCCATATCGTCCTCAGCCACCCGCACTTCGACCATGTCCTCGGTACGGGCGCGTTCGCCGGCGCGCAGATCCATGCCGCCGCCGGCATGGAGAAGGCGCTGGCCGAGAACGGCCGCGAGGAACTCCGCCTCGACGCCGTACGCCAGGGCCTGCCCGAATCCGAGGCGTCCGCGGCCGCGGACGTGGTCATCCGCCCGCACCATCTGATCACCCATGAGTGGACGGTCGACCTGGGCGGCGGCCGCGAGGTGCGCCTCTGCCTCGCCGGCCCCGCCCACTCCCCGTACGACCTGGTGGCCTGGATCCCGGACGCGGGCGTCCTGCTTGCGGGCGACCTGATCGAGGAGTCGGGCGAACCTCAGGCGGGCCCGGACGCCACCTCGTCCCGCTGGCCGCTCGCGCTGGACCGCCTCCTCGCGCTGGGCGGACCGGACGCGCGCTACGTCCCCGGGCACGGTTCGGTGGTCGATGCGGCTTTTGTCCGCACACAGCGTGACGCCCTCGCCGCACTGCACGGCGTGTCATAGCCCGACCGGCCCACCCTTTTCCTATCGTCGGCCGAATGCGCAGCTACAGCCCCGACCTGACCCCGCCGTGGAAGAAGCCGAAACCGGTCCCGACCGTGGAGGCGACGACGGACCTTGTCGTGGAAGAGGTGTCGACGGGCTTCTGCGGAGCGGTCATCCGCTGCGAGGCGAACACGGTCACGCTGGAGGACCGCTTCGGCAAGCACCGGGTGTTCCCGCTCGACCCCCGCGGTTTCCTGCTCGACGGCCAAGTGGTCACCCTGACCCGCCCGGCCGCCCCTTCCCCGGTACGCCGGGATCGCACCGCGTCGGGTTCGGTCGCGGTACCGACGGCCCGCGCCCGGGTGGCGAGGGCCGGCCGCATCTATGTCGAGGGCCGGCACGACGCGGAGCTGGTCGAGCGGGTCTGGGGCGACGACCTGCGCATCGAGGGCGTTGTCGTCGAGTACCTCTCGGGCATCGACGACCTCCCCTCCATCGTCGCGGAGTTCGCCCCCGGCCCCGACGCCCGTCTCGGCATCCTGGTCGACCACTTGGTCCCCGGCTCGAAGGAGTCCCGCATCGCGGCCTCGGTCACGGGCTCGCACGTCCTGGTCGCGGGACACCCGTACATCGATGTCTGGGAGGCGGTGAAACCGTCCTCGGCGGGCATCGCGGCATGGCCCCGTATCCCGCACGGCGAGGACTGGAAGACGGGGGTCTGCCGGGCACTGGGCTGGCCCGAGAACACGGGCGCGGCCTGGCAGCACATCCTGTCGAAGGTGACGTCCTACAAGGACCTGGAGCCGGAACTCCTGGGCCGGGTCGAGGAACTCATCGACTTCGTGACCACCGGCCCGTCCGGCGTTTGAGGACATCCGGACGAAGTCCGGATGCGGGGGTCCGGGGCGGAGCACCGCCCGAAACAGCCCGTCTCAGTCCACCAGGTCCCGGACCACCGCATCAGCCAACAGCCGCCCCCGCAGGGTCAGGACGGCCCGTCCCTCCTCGTACGGGACGGGATCGAGCAGCCCGTCCTCCAAAGCGCGGCGGGAAGCCGCGAGGCCGGCCGGCTTGAGCAAGGAGAGGGGGCATCCCTCGAGAAGCCGGAGCTCGAGCAGCACCCGCTCGACCCGCCGGTCCTCCTCCGAGAGCAGCTCACGCCCGGCCCCGGGGGACGACCCGGCCGCGAGCCGGGACGCGTACGCACCGGGGTGCTTCACGTTCCACCAGCGCACCCCGCCCACGTGGGAGTGGGCGCCGGGTCCCGCGCCCCACCAGTCCGCGCCCCGCCAGTACAGCTCGTTGTGCAGACAGCGCGCCGCCTGCGACGTGGCCCAGTTGGAGACCTCGTACCAGTGGAAGCCCGCGGACGAGAGCACGGAGTCCGCCATCAGATAGCGGTCCGCGTGGACGTCGTCGTCCGTCATCGGGATCTCGCCCCGGCGGATCCGCCGGGCCAGCTGGGTCCCTTCCTCGACGATCAGGGCGTACGCGGAGACGTGGTCAGGACCCGCACCGAGTACGGCGTCAAGGGACGCGCGCCAGTCGTCGTCGCTCTCCCCCGGGGTGCCGTAGATCAGATCCAGGTTCACATGCTCGAAGCCCTCGGCCCGCGCCTCGGCGACGCACGCCTCGGGACGCCCTGGCGTATGCGTACGGTCGAGGATCTGCAGCACATGCTGCCGGGCGCTCTGCATGCCGAAGGAGACCCGGTTGTAGCCGCCGGCCCGCAGCGCGGCCAGATACGCGGGGTCGACCGAGTCCGGATTGGCCTCGGTGGTGACCTCCGCCCCGTCCGCGAGCCCGAACTCCTCGCGGATCGCGCCGAGGATCCGTACGAGATCGGCGGCGGGCAGCAGCGTCGGCGTACCGCCGCCGACGAAGACGGTCTCGACGGCCCGCGGGTCGTCCCCGAGCACCTTGCGCGCGAGCCGGATCTCGTCGATCAGGGTGTCGGCGTAGTTGTCGCGCGAGGCGAGCACGCCACCGGATCCGCGCAGCTCACCGGCGGTGTACGTATTGAAGTCGCAGTAGCCGCAGCGGGTGGCGCAGTACGGCACGTGGACGTAGAACCCGAGGGGCCGCGCGGCGCTCCCGGCGAGCGCGGAGGCGGGCAGTGCCCCGTCGTCGGGCACGGGTTCCCCGTCGGGAAGAGCAGAAGGCATACCCCTATTGTCCCGGACGCCGAGAGCCCACGGCCCCACCGGCCGCCGGGCCCGACCGGGGGCCCCGGCCCTTGCCGGCCGCCCGGCCCGACCAGGCCCCGGCCCTCACCGAGCCTGCAGCACCAGCACCGCCAGATCGTCATCCACCGGCGTCTGCGCGAAGTCATGCACCAGGCGCCGGATCCGCTCCGCCACCATCGCCGCCGACAGCCCGCCGCACCCGGCGAGCGCGTTGGCCAGACCGTCCCCGTCGTCCAGCATCCGCAGCCCCGAGCGCCGCTCCGTGACCCCGTCCGTCACGCACAGGAGTGTCTCGCCCGAGCCGAGGACGAAGGACTCGCTCGTGTACTCCGGCTCGTCGAGCACTCCGAGGAGCACCTGCGGCCCGGCGGCCGGCCGCACCTCACCGCCCGGGCTGAGCAGCAGCGGCAGCGGGTGGCCGGCGCACGCGAGGGTGCAGCGGACGCCTTCCGGCGAGGGTTCGAGCTCCCCGTACAGAAGGGAGAGGAAGCGCGTGGGAGAGCCGTCGCCGCCCAGGTCGCCCATACCCGCCGCCGCGACCGCACGCGCCGCCGAGTCCGCCGCCTCCATCGCGTCGTCGAGCAGCAGCCGGTTGAGGCGGTCGAGCACGTCGGAGACCTGGTAGCCCTCGCGGGCGAGCAGCCGCAGCCAGGGGCGGGCGAGGCCGGTGACGACGGCGGCCTCAGGGCCGTTGCCGCAGACGTCGCCGAGGGCGAAGCACCAACGGCCGTCGCCCGCCGGGAAGATGTCGTAGAAGTCGCCGCCCGCAAGCCCGTTGTCCCGCGGCTCGTACACCAGGGCGCTCTCCACGCCCGGCACTTCGGCCATGGAGCTGGGCAGCAGCCCGCGCTGCAGGACACGGCTGATGGTGGCCTGGCGCGAGTACTGGCGGGCCGCGCCGATCGCAAGGGCCACCCTGCGGCTGAAGTCCTCGAGGAGTCCGGTGACTTCGTCGGGGAAACGCATCAGTCCGGTCCGCCCGAGCAGCAGCGTGCCGAGCGCGCGGCCGCCGGCGACCAGGCGGTACGCAAGGGCCGTACCGGAGGTGTCACCGATGCCCTCGAAGGGCCACGGCACCGGGACGGGGCCGCCGTGCAGCGGACCTGGGATGACCGGGAGGTCCTTCTCGAGTACGCGGCGCAGTTCCTCGATCCGGGATTCGCTGTGGTGCCAGACGCGGGCGAGCCGGGGCGCGGTGGGTCCGGTGCCGCGGCCGTGCCGGTCGGCCTCGTCGTTGAGCCAGACCGCGCACCAGTCGGCGAGCCGGGGCACGAGGAGCTGCCCGGCCAGGGCCGCCACCATCTCCTCGTCGAGCTGTCCTGCGAGCAGATCGGAGGCCTCGGCGAGGAAGGCGAGCGCCCCGCGATTGCCCCAATCGCCTTGTTCGCGGGACTTCTTGGGCCCCGGCGAGAGGATGTCGGCGACGCGCAGCCCGCGCTGCAGCGCCTGCTCCCCCGCGTACGCCTCGATCTGCTGGGCCGCGTCCACGCCGTCCACGGGCAGGCGCGCCCAGACGGTCTTGTTGCCGGGGCGGTACGTGATGCCCCAGGACTCGGAGAGGCAGGCGACGAGCTGCAGCCCGCGGCCGTACTCGGCTAGGCCGCCCTGCGGCTGACCGCCGGTCTCTCCGTGAACGGCCCGGCCGGGGTGGTGGTCGCACACCTCGATGACCACGGCCGCACCCTCGTCCAGGTCCCCGTCGGCGGCCAGGACCGCCTCCATCCGGCAGACGACCTCGACATGCGTGCCCGCGTGGACGACCGCGTTGGTGACGAGTTCGCTGACGAGGACGACGGCGTCGTCGGCGAGCCGGTCGGTCAGACAGGCCGACACGGGGATACCGGCCTCGGTCCAGTCGGCGAAGGCCGCGCGGACGAAGCGGCGCGCGGCGGCCGGCGCCAAGGGGTTGCCGGGCAGCGAGGTGCTGGCATGGGCGCCATCCGCAGGCCTCAGCGGAGCATGGGCGGCTGAGGTGACTGGGCGGAATACGTTCTCCCGCTGCATTGGAATGGACCCCACTGTGCGGCTCCAGGGCAGTTCAGGGAAATGCCTCTCCGGCGACAGGGACAGAGTGACAGACTGACTCCGCCCATAAGCGCCGAGTTACTGAAGTGGGCCGCCATGAGTGACAACCTCGCAGTTTCCGTGCTCGGAAACGGTCAAGTCCGAGCAGAAGATTTTCAGACGCTCCTCGCCGCGATGACCTCGCTACGCGATGGCGACTTCCGGGTGCGGGCACCCGAGGGCTCGACCGGTGTCTCGGCCGAACTCGCCGCGGTCTTCAACCAGATCGCCGACCGCAACCAGCATCTGGCCTCCGAGCTGGCCAGACTGCGCAGGGAGATCGTCCGCCACGGAAGACTCGACGAACGGGTCGCGGCCTCACCGGGGCAGGGCTCCTGGTCCACCACGGTCGCGGACGCGAACATCGTGGTGGACGCCCTGGTCGCCCCCGCCGCCAACGCCACCCGTGTGCTCGACGCGGTGGCCGGCGGCGATCTGACGCAGCGGGTCGATCTGCACGACGGCAGCCGGCAGTTACGCGGCGACCTGCGCCATCTGGGCCGCGCCGTCAACAAGATGGTCGACCAGCTGTCCCTGTTCACGGGCGAGGTGACCCGGGTCGCCCGTGAGGTGGGCACCGAGGGACGCCTCGGCGGACGCGCCAAAGTGCAGGGGCTTTCCGGCAGTTGGCGCCAGGTGACCGAGGCCGTCAACACGATGGCGTCGCGGCTCACCGCCCAGGTCCGCGATATCGCCGCGGTGACCACGGCGGTGGCGAGCGGCGACCTGACCCGTACGGTGACGGTCGAGGCCACCGGTGAGCTGCTCGAGCTGAAGCTCACCGTGAACACGATGGTCGACCAGCTCTCCGCCTTCGCCGACGAGGTCACCCGCGTGGCCCGCGAGGTGGGTACGGAAGGCCAGCTGGGCGGCCGCGCCCAGGTCCGCGGGGCGAGCGGGGTCTGGAAGGACCTCACGGACAACGTCAACTTCATGGCGTCCAACCTGACTTCACAGGTGCGGAACATCGCCCAGGTGACGACGGCCGTGGCGTACGGGGATCTGAGCCAGAAGATCACTGTCGACGCCCGGGGCGAGATCCTGGAGCTGAAGTCCACGGTCAACACCATGGTCGACCAGCTCTCCGCCTTCGCCGACGAGGTCACCCGCGTGGCCCGCGAGGTCGGCACCGAGGGCAAGCTGGGCGGCCGCGCCCAGGTCCGCGGCGTATCGGGCGTGTGGAAGGACCTCACCGAGAACGTCAACTTCATGGCGGACAACCTGACCTCGCAGGTCCGCAACATCGCCCTGGTCTCGACCGCCGTCGCGCAGGGCGACTTGACGAAGAAGATCACGGTCGAGGCCAAGGGCGAGATCCTGGAGCTCAAGACCACCTTCAACACCATGGTCGACCAGCTCTCCGCCTTCGCGGGCGAGGTGACCCGCGTGGCCCGCGAGGTCGGCACCGAGGGCAACCTCGGCGGTCAGGCCCAGGTCCGCGGCGTATCGGGCGTGTGGAAAGAGCTGACGGACAACGTCAACTTCATGGCGACCAACCTGACTTCACAGGTCCGCAACATCGCCCAGGTCACCACGGCCGTGGCCAACGGCGATCTGTCCAAGAAGATCACCGTCGACGCGCGCGGCGAGATCCTGGAGCTCAAGGACACCGTCAACACGATGGTGCAGCAGCTGCGGGCCTTCGCCGACGAGGTCACACGAGTCGCACGCGAGGTCGGTACGGACGGCAGGCTCGGCGGCCGCGCCCAGGTGCTCGGCGTATCGGGCGTGTGGAAGGACCTCACCGACAACGTCAACTACATGGCGGACAACCTCACTTCGCAGGTCCGCAACATCGCCCAGGTCGCCACCGCGGTGGCCCAGGGCGACCTCTCCAAGAAGATCGACGTGGATGCCCGCGGCGAGATCCTGGAGCTCAAGACCACCATCAACACCATGGTCGACACGCTGTCGTCCTTCTCCTCCGAGGTCACCCGAGTCGCACGCGAGGTCGGCTCCGAGGGCCAGCTCGGCGGTCAGGCGAGGGTCGAGGGCGTGTACGGCACGTGGAAGCGCCTGACCACGAGCGTGAACGAGCTGGCGCTCAACCTCACCACCCAGGTCCGCGCGATCGCCGATGTGGCCTCCGCTGTCGCCCAGGGCGACATGTCACGCTCGATCACCGTCGAGACCCAGGGCGAGGTCGCCGAGCTCAAGGACAACATCAACCTGATGGTGTCCAACCTCCGCGAGACCACCCGCGCCAAGGACTGGCTGGAGTCCAACCTGGCCCGTCTCGCGGCCCTGATGCAGGGTCACCGCGACCTGATGGAGGTCGCCGACCTGATCCTGCGCGAGCTGACCCCTCTGGTGAACGCGCAGTACGGCGCGTTCTTCCTGGCCGACTCCGAAGCCGAGGGCACGGGGCTGCGTACTCCCGCGCCGTCCAAGGGGCTTGCCTTCATCGGCGGATACGGATCCGCTCAGGGCTCCGTCATCGAAGTGGGCGGGATGCCGGTGCACGGGCTCGTGCGCCAGGCCGCCCTGGAGAAGAAGCGGATCCTCGTCGAGGAGGCCCCGCCGGACTACATCAAGATCAACTCGGGGCTCGGCGACGCGGCGCCCAGCAGCGTCGTGATCATCCCGATCATCTTCGAGGACCGGCTGCTCGGCGTCATCGAGCTGGCCTCGTTCTCCCGCTTCTCGGATGTCCACCTGGCGTTCTTCGACCAGTTCGTGAACACCATCGGCGTCGCGATCAACACCATCATCGCCAACTCCCGTACGGAATCCCTGCTCGGCGAATCCCAGCGCCTCGCGCTCCAGCTCCAGGAGCGCTCGAACGAACTCCAGCGCCAGCAGGCCGAGTTGCAGCGCTCGAACGCCGAGCTGGAGGAGAAGGCGGCCCTGCTGGCCACCTCGTCCCAGTACAAGTCGGAGTTCCTGGCGAACATGTCGCACGAGCTGCGCACCCCGCTGAACTCCCTGCTCATCCTGGCCCGGCTGCTCGCCGACAACCCGGAGGGCCGGCTCAACGACCAGGAGGTGCAGTTCGCCACGACCATCCACCGCTCGGGCACCGATCTGCTCCAGCTGATCAACGACATCCTCGACCTGTCGAAGATCGAGGCGGGCCGGATGGACGTACGTCCCAAGAAGCTCCCGCTGATCAAGCTGCTCGACTACGTCCACGCCACGTTCCGCCCCCTCACCCTCGACCGGGGCCTCGCCTTCGAGGTCGCGGTCGGCGAGGACGTACCGCGCGAGATCTACTCGGACGAGCAGCGCCTCCAGCAGATCCTGCGCAATCTGCTCTCCAACGCGGTGAAGTTCACCGGGAGCGGCCGCGTCGAGCTGCGCGTCAACCGCGTGGGCAATGTCGAGAGCAAGAATCTGACCTTCTTCAAGGAGGGCGAGGAACTGCTCGCCTTCGCCGTCACCGACACGGGGATCGGGATCTCCGCCGACAAACTCCCCGTGATCTTCGAGGCGTTCCAGCAGGCCGACGGCACCACCAACCGCAAGTACGGCGGCACCGGCCTCGGCCTGTCCATCAGCCGCGAGATCGCCGGTCTGCTCGGCGGCCGGATCGTCGCGGAGAGCGAGCCCGGCAAGGGCTCCACCTTCACGCTGTACGTTCCCGTGGCGCACTCCGGACACGGTCCGGTGCCGGACCCCCAGATGGAGGACGGCGAACTGGCCCACGGCCTTCGTGCGCTGAAGCTGCCCGAACAGCAGTCGGCCGAGGACCCGGTGACGGTCCACGACCAGGACGACAACTGGCCGGCCACCACCAAGCTGGAGGAATGGCGCAACGGCCGGGCCGGTCAGGTCCTCCAGGGCCACCGGGTGCTCATCGTGGACGACGACATCCGCAACGTCTTCGCGCTCACCCACGTACTCGGCCGCGTCGGCATGCCGGTCCTGTACGCGGAGAACGGCCGTGAGGGCATCGAGATCCTCGACCGGAACCCCGATGTCGAGGTGGTCCTGATGGACATCATGATGCCGGAGATGGACGGCTACGAGACGATCGAGGTCATCCGCCGCACACCGCGCTGGGCGGATCTGCCCATCGTGGCGCTCACCGCGAAGGCGATGCCCGGAGACCGGGAAAAGGCCATCGCGGGCGGCGCGAACGACTATGTTCCCAAACCGGTGGACGTGGACAAATTGCTGTCGGTGATGTGTTCCCTCCTGGACCCAGAGGGCACGGACGGCGCTGGCGGCACCGGAACGAAGCAGCACAGCCAGGCAGCAATCGAACAGGGGCAGGCGAGCGGGTCAGGGCAGGAGCGCGTCGCCGCGCCTGAGACTGAATAGGCATTACCACCATGAGCACTGAGGTTTCGACAGACGACCGGGCAAGCATCCTCCTTGTCGACGACATGGAGGACAACCTGACCGCGCTCGAAGCCGTCCTGGGGTCACTCAACGAACCGCTGGTTCGTGCTCGTTCGGGTGAGGAGGCGATGAAGGCGCTGCTACGGCAGCCCTTCGCCGTGGTCCTCCTCGACGTCCGGATGCCCGGCATGGACGGCTTCGAGACCGCCGCGAACATCAAGCGCCTCGATCAGACCAAGGACATCCCGATCATCTTCCTCACGGGCACGGACGCCGATACGGGCTACGCCTTCAGGGGGTACGCGACGGGCGCGGCGGACTATCTCACCAAGCCCTTCGACCCGTGGGTGCTGCGGGCGAAGGTGACGGTCTTCCTCGATCTGCACCGCAAGAATCTGCAACTGCAGCGGGCGCTCGCCCGTGAACAGGCCCAGTTCGCCGAGCTGTCCGAGCTGCTCGCCCGGCTCGAGTCCCGGCTGACCGGTGCGGATGCACCCCAACTCGCGGAAGCACGCGGCGAGCTGGCCCGTATGGAAGAAGTACTGACCCTCATGCGACGCGGGCGGAGCCAGTGATCCGGCTCCGCCCGCACCCACGGTCCCGCAGGGGGTTCTGGGTCCTTACGCCTCGCGCGTTCCCGCGTACATCTCGTCGACCAGCGCCTTGAACTCCCGCTCCACGACAGGGCGCTTGAGCTTGAGGCTCGGCGTCAGCTCGCCGTGCTCGACATCGAGATCACGCGGCAGGATCCGGAACTGCTTGATGGTCTGCCAGCGCTGCAGCCCCTGGTTGAGCTCCTTGACGTAGCCGTCGATGAGCGCGGTCGTCTTCGGATCGGCCAGCACGGCCTCGTACGAGGTGGAGGAGAGTCCCTCCTCCTTCGCCCAGTTGACGATGGACGGCTCGTCGAGGGCGATCAGCGCGGTGCAGTAGTTGCGGTCGGCGCCGATGACCAAGATGTTCGAGACGTACGGGCAGACGGCCTTGAACTGTCCCTCGACCTCGGACGGCGCGATGTACTTGCCGCCGGACGTCTTGATGAGGTCCTTCTTGCGGTCGGTGATCCGCAGATACCCGTCGGCCGAGAGCTCACCGATGTCCCCGGTGTGGAACCACCCGTCCGACTCCAGGACTTCGGCGGTCTTCTCGGGCAGCCCGTGGTAGCCCTGCATGATGCCGGGACCGCGCAGCAGGATCTCGCCGTCGTCCGCGATCCGCACCTCGGTGCCGGGCAGCGGCTTGCCGACCGTGCCGGTCCGGTACGCCTCGCCGGGGTTGACGAAGGACGCGGCGCTCGACTCCGTCAGACCGTAGCCCTCCAGAATGTGCACCCCGGCGCCGGAGAAGAAGAACCCGATCTCGGGCGCGAGCGCGGCCGACCCGGAGACGCAGGCACGGAGCCGCCCGCCGAAGGCCTCGCGCAGCTTGGAGTACACGAGCGCGTCGGCGATCTTGTGCTTGGCGCTGAGCCCGAAGGGCGCGGAGGACTTGCCCGTACGACGGAAGTTGTCCTGGGTGACCTTGGCGTACTCGCGCGCGACACCCGCCGCCCACTGGAAGATCTTGTACTTGGCGCCACCGCCGGCCCGCGCCTTGGCCGCGACCCCGTTGTAGACCTTCTCGAAGATCCGCGGCACGGCGGCCATATAGGTCGGCTGCACCACCGGCAGATTTTCGATGATCTTGTCGACCCGCCCGTCCACGGCGGTGACATGGCCGACCTCGATCTGGCCGCTGGTGAGCACCTTGCCGAAGACGTGCGCGAGCGGCAGCCACAGGTACTGCACATCGTCGGGGCCGACGAGTCCGGTCTGCGCGATGGCCTTCGCCATGTACGACCAGTTGTCGTGCGGCAGGCGGACACCCTTGGGCTTGCCGGTGGTTCCCGAGGTGTAGATCAGCGTCGCGAGCTGGTCCTTGGTGAGCGCCGCGACGCGCTCCTTCACGGCCTCGGGATTCTTCTCCAGATACGCCGCTCCGCGGGCCTCGAGGTCCTCGAGGGAGAGCACCCAGCCCTCCGGATCGCCCTCGGCGGCCTGCGCGTCCGCGGCCTGAATCACCACGACATGCTTGAGATCCGGCAGCTCACCGCGCCGCTCGCGCACCTTCGCCAGCTGCTCGGCGTCCTCGGCGATCAGCACCCGGCTGTCGGAGTCGCTCAGGATGTACGCGGCTTCCTCGGCGTTCGTCGAGGCGTAGACCGTGGTCGTGGCGGCCCCGGCGCAGAGGATGCCGAGGTCGGCGAGGATCCATTCGACCCGGGTGTTGGCCGCGAGCGCGACGCGCTGCTCGGGCTGTACGCCGAGTTCGATCAGGCCGGCCGCGACGGCGTAGACGCGCTCGGCGGCCTGGCCCCAGCTCAGCGACTTCCATTCGTCCGGGCCCTGCCCCGAGGCGGGGGGCACCGGGTAGCGGTAGGCCTCTCCGTCGGGAGTCTTGGCCACGCGCTCAAGGAAGAGGTTCGCCACGGACGGCGGTCGGTTCTCGATCAAGTTCTGTGTGTCGCTCACGACATCCTCCGGGCCCGCGACAGTGCGTGCGACTGATGCGACTGAGTGGCTGCTGGTGCGTACTGTGGTGTGCGTTGTTTAACTTGCGAGTAACTATCGAGTGATCAGAGTAGAGCGCCCGGGCCCGGCGCGTAAGGGGCCTTGAGCTGTCAGTTCCTCACAGAACGGCAACGGGCCCGCAGCGCTGGTGCGCTGCGGGCCCGTGCCGGGCGAACGGGTCAGTTGACGCTGACGCTCGCGGACGTGTCGGACTTCGCCGTGGCGTCGACGTCGGCGTCCACATCGGCCTCCGCGTTGACGCTGGCGTGCGCACTCACCGAGGGGATGAGCGCGTCGACCAGACCGACGAGGTCGAGGTTCACCAGGGCGCTGAGGGCCGCGTCCGCCGTGGCGGCCGTGGCCACCTCCGGCTCCGGAGCGACGGTGGACGCGGACGCGGCGGAAGCCGCACCGCCGAGCATCAGGACTGCGGAGCACACAAGGCCGGCGCCGCGTACAAATACGTTCTTGTTCATGGGGTTACCTCCTTCAGGCCCCATAGAAATAACCTCGAATTATCGACCCGTAACACAGTTAATTCAGTCGGTCCAACCGAGGCGGCCAAATGGGGCGCGAAAAAGGCGGGAGAAAGCAAAAAGCGGGCCCGGCGCAAGGAAACGCGCCGGGCCCGCTGTGTTCACGTTGCCGCCGCTCGGAGGTGCGGCACGCGTGAAGGAGGGGTGATTCAGCCGATCGGCAGGCCACCGAGGTGCGGCATGGCGCCCAGGGCGCCGGCCTTGGCCTTGTTGTTGAGGTCACCGTCGACGTTGCTGTCGACGTTGGTGTTCTCGGCAACCTCGACCGCGTTGTCCGTGCTGTCCTTGACGGCACCGCGGGCTTCCTTGGCGATCTTGCCCAGCTCGGCGAGGACGTCGATGTCGACGAGGTCCTTGGCCTGGCTCAGGTCGACCTGGCTGTCGTTGACCGTCTTGGTGTCGACGGTCGGCTCCGTGGCCGGCGCGGCGGCACGGGGAGCGTCGTCAGCCATCGCCGGGGAGGCGAAACCAACAGCCATGACGGAACCGGCAACGATCGCAGCAGCCTTCGTGTACTTCACTTCAGGATCCCTTTCCGAAGCGGCGTCCTTCACGGTCACGACCGTCGTGCCGTCCGAGCGTATTGCTGGCCGCTCGGAACGCCGCTGCCACCCTTCGTAACGGGGCGCCCCTGCCTGCGGAAACTCTTAAATCCCGGCTTTTTTGGCATTCACTCGGATGTCGCAGAATTCTTCCAATCCTCACATCAACGCAAAAGGCGCCCGTCCGGTTTACGGACGGGCGCCTTTCGTTCGACCATGTGGACCAATAACACGTTCTGCGGGGCGAGTTAAGCGCCGGGCAGGACTACTTCTTCTTCGGACCCTCGTCGCTGGAGAGCACCGCGATGAAGGCCTCCTGCGGCACCTCGACGGAGCCGACCATCTTCATCCGCTTCTTGCCCTCCTTCTGCTTCTCGAGCAGCTTCCGCTTACGGGAGATGTCACCGCCGTAGCACTTGGCGAGGACGTCCTTGCGGATGGCGCGGATGGTCTCGCGGGCGATGACCCGCGAACCGATGGCGGCCTGGATGGGCACCTCGAAGGCCTGCCGCGGGATGAGCTCGCGCAGCTTGGCCACGAGCCGCACGCCGTACGCGTACGCCGCGTCCTTGTGCGTCACGGCCGAGAAGGCGTCGACCTTGTCGCCGTGCAGCAGGATGTCGACCTTGACGAGCGAGGCCGACTGCTCGCCGGTGGGCTCGTAGTCGAGCGAGGCGTAGCCGCGGGTCTTGGACTTCAGCTGGTCGAAGAAGTCGAAGACGATCTCCGCGAGGGGCAGCGTGTAGCGGATCTCCACACGGTCCTCGGAGAGGTAGTCCATGCCGAGCAGGGTGCCGCGGCGGTTCTGGCACAGCTCCATGATCGAGCCGATGAACTCCGACGGGGCGAGGACCGTGGCGCGTACGACCGGCTCGAAGACCTTGTCGATCTTGCCCTCGGGGAACTCGCTCGGGTTGGTGACCGTGTGCTCGGTGCCGTCCTCCATGATCACGCGGTAGACCACGTTGGGGGCGGTGGCGATCAGGTCGAGACCGAACTCGCGCTCCAGGCGCTCGCGGATCACGTCCAGGTGGAGCAGGCCCAGGAAGCCGACGCGGAAACCGAAACCGAGGGCCGCGGAGGTCTCCGGCTCGTAGACCAGGGCGGCATCGTTGAGCTGCAGCTTGTCGAGGGCCTCGCGCAGGTCGGGGTACTCGGAGCCGTCCAGGGGATACAGGCCCGAGAAGACCATCGGCTTCGGGTCCTTGTAGCCGCCGAGCGGCTCGGTGGCGCCCTTGCTCAGGGAGGTGATGGTGTCACCGACCTTGGACTGACGGACGTCCTTCACACCGGTGATGATGTAGCCGACCTCGCCGACACCGATGCCGTCGGCCGGGGTCATCTCCGGGGACGAGACACCGATCTCGAGCAGCTCGTGGGTGGCGCCGGTCGACATCATGCGGATGCGCTCGCGCTTGTTGAGCTGGCCGTCGACCACACGGACATACGTCACGACGCCGCGGTACGAGTCGTAGACCGAGTCGAAGATCATCGCGCGGGCCGGGGCGTCCTTGACGCCGACCGGGGCCGGGACGTCCCGCACGACGCGGTCGAGCAGCGCCTCGACGCCGAGGCCGGTCTTGGCGGAGACCTTCAGGACGTCGTCCGGGTCGCAGCCGATGAGGTTCGCGAGCTCCTCGGCGAACTTCTCGGGCTGTGCGGCCGGCAGGTCGATCTTGTTGAGCACCGGGACGATGGTGAGCTCGTTCTCCATCGCCAGGTACAGGTTCGCCAGGGTCTGCGCCTCGATGCCCTGGGCGGCGTCGACCAGGAGGATCGTGCCCTCGCAGGCCGCGAGCGAACGCGACACCTCATACGTGAAGTCCACGTGGCCCGGGGTGTCGATCATGTTCAGGATGTGCGTCCTGCCCTGATCGGGTCCCTCGTTGGGCGCCCAGGGCAGACGGACCGCCTGGGACTTGATGGTGATGCCGCGCTCGCGCTCGATGTCCATGCGGTCGAGGTACTGAGCGCGCATCTGCCGCTGCTCGACCACTCCGGTCAGCTGGAGCATGCGGTCGGCGAGCGTGGACTTGCCGTGGTCGATGTGCGCGATGATGCAGAAATTGCGGAGCAGCGCCGGGTCGGTACGGCTCGGCTCGGGCACATTCGTAGGGGTCGCGGGCACGCAGGGTCCTGATTCTTGAGACGTCCGCAGCGTTCTGCGGCCTCGGGTCGGATCGATACGTAGCCTCCATGGTCCCATGCGCGGCAGGCAGGGTCCGGTTTGGGCCGGTCGGAGTACGGCTGGTACCGTGGTCAGCTGTGTCTCACTGCCCTCTCAGCAACGAGGCACTCGGTATCAAAGACCAGTCCCCAAGGATTTCCCGGGTTCTCCGGGCTGTCCGGGGGACGACGAACCTGTAAAGGCTCTTTCGTGGCGAACATCAAGTCCCAGATCAAGCGCAACAAGACGAACGAGAAGGCGCGCCTGCGCAACAAGTCCGTCAAGTCCGCGCTCAAGACCTCGATCCGCAAGACCCGTGAGGCGACCGCCGCCGGTGACGTCGAGAAGGCCACTGCGGCTCTTCGCGAGGCCACCCGCAAGCTGGACAAGGCCGTCTCCAAGGGTGTCATCCACAAGAACCAGGCCGCCAACAAGAAGTCGGCGCTTGCTTCGAAGGTTGCCTCCCTCAAGGGCTGAGCGATCACTTGATTTGACCGCCGGAACGGACCAAGCGGGCCCTCTCATCCGCTCCTGACCGGCACGAATGATCCGCACGCGGCCTGCGTTCGCCACGCGGGTGCGGATCGAATCAGCTGTAACCGAAGGCCCCGCCTCCTTCGTCCTTCCCCAGGACGCAGAGCGGGGCCTTCGGCATTCCTTCTTCGGTACGGGGGCAACGCCTAGCGCGCGCGGGCTGCCCGGGCCACCGTGACGACCGCCTTCTCCAGGGCGTACTCCGGATCGTCGCCGCCGCCCTTGACGCCGGCGTCCGCCTCCGCGACGGCGCGCAGCGCGATCGCCACCCCGTCCGGGGTCCAGCCGCGCATCTGCTGGCGGACGCGGTCGATCTTCCAGGGCGGCATGCCCAGCTCCCTGGCCAGGTCGGCGGGGCGTCCGCCGCGGGCCGAGGAGAGCTTGCCGATGGCCCGTACGCCCTGGGCGAGCGCGCTGGTGATGAGGACCGGTGCGACGCCCGTGGACAGGGACCAGCGCAGGGCCTCGAGGGCCTCGGCCGCACGGCCCTCCACCGCACGGTCGGCGACCGTGAAGCTGGAGGCCTCCGCCCGGCCGGTGTAGTACCGCCCGACGATCGCCTCGTCGATGGTGCCCTCGACATCCGCGACCAGCTGGGAAACCGCGCTCGCGAGCTCCCGCAGATCGCTGCCGATCGAGTCGACCAGGGCCTGGCAGGCCTCGGGGGTCGCCGAGCGGCCGAGGGCGCGGAACTCACCTCGTACGAAGGAGAGCCGGTCCGCGGGCTTGGTCATCTTCGGGCAGGCGATCTCGCGGGCGCCGGCCTTGCGGGCCGCGTCGAGCAGGCCCTTGCCCTTGGCTCCGCCCGCGTGCAGCAGGACGAGGGTGATCTCCTCGGCCGGGGCCGCGAAGTAGGCCTTCACGTCCTTGATCGTGTCCGCCGACAGGTCCTGGGCATTGCGCACGACCACGACCTTGCGCTCCGCGAACAGCGACGGGCTGGTCAGCTCGGCGAGCGTGCCCGGCTGGAGCTGGTCGGAGGTGAGGTCGCGGACGTCCGTATCGGCGTCGGAGGCGCGGGCGGCGGCGACGACCTGCTGTACGGCACGGTCGAGCAGCAGGTCCTCCTGGCCCACGGCGAGGGTGACGGGGGCGAGCGGGTTGTCTTGTGCAGCGTTCCTGGCCATTGCGGACAAGGATCCCACGGGGCACTGACAGTCCGGTACGGGCGCCGGACAGGGCTCGCGGCGCGCGGACATTCGTACAAGACCGGGCCGGGTCTGTGCGCGCACCATCCCCGTATGACTGCTGATGAATCCCGCTTCCCGCACGGGATGCACGTGATCCGGGCAGGCGCGCGCGAGGCGCCGCCCCTGGTGCTCATCCACGGTTCGGGGGCTTCCGGCGCCTCGTGGGGTCCCATGACCGCGCTGCTCGCCGAGCGGCACCATGTCGTACGGGTCGACCTTCCGGGCTGTGGGAAGTCCCCGTCCGCGGCGTCCTACGAGGTGCCCGTACAGGCGGGCCGGGTGGCGGCGCTGCTCGATGAGCTCGGGCTGCGGCAGGCCGCCGTGGCAGGGCACTCGAGCGGGGGCTATGTCGCCACCGCGCTGGCCGAGCAGCGCCCCGATCTGGTCGGCTCGCTCGCCCTGATCAGCACCGGTCCCGCGCTCGACGCCCTGCTGCCCGAGCCGTTCGTCCTGCGTGCCCTGCTCGGTCCGCCGTTCGGTCCGCTGCTGTGGACGCTGCGGTCGGATGCCATGGTCCGCAAGGGGATCCGGGAGACGACGGCCCGCCCGGTGGAGGTGGCGGACGAGCTGGTCGCCGGGGTGCAGGGCATCTCGTACCGCACGTTCAGGAAGGTGCTGCGGGCGAACGGTGCGTACATCACCGAGCGGAGCGTGCCCGAGCGGCTCGCGGCGCTCCGGGTGCCGGCGGGGGTCCTCGTGATCTTCGGGGGTGCCGATCCGCGGTGGGACCCGGCGTCGGCCCGCCGGTACGAGCCGGTGCCGCGGACGCGGATCGAGGTGCTGCCCGGAGTCGGGCACGTGCCGCTGCTCGAGGCGCCCGAGGCGACCTGTGAGCTGCTGCTCGCGTTCACGGCGACGGGGTCGGGCCTGCCGCCGGTCAGCCCTTGAGCGGCGGGCCGGCTTACGGGTCTTCGCGCCAGCCCTCGAACTCGGCCGCGAACTCGTCGAGTTCGGCCGGGTCGAGGGCCTCCTCCGCGTCGACCAGGACCACCAGCCACTGCGCGTCCTCGGCGTCGTCCTCGCCGGCCAGGGCGTCCCGTACGAGCTGAGGCTCCTCCGAGACGCCGAAGCGGGCGGGCAGGGCCTCGGCCAGTTCTTCCGCGGTGTCCCGGTCGGGCAGCACCAGGACATGTCGTACGTCGCTCACCTGGCCATTCTCGCCCACAGACAGGTGTGCTGAGGGCGCATGGCGGATCAGGACTTGGGGATGATCTGCACGTCCAGGTCGATGACGATGCTCGGGCCGACCACCGCGATGCCGCGGGCGAGCATGGTCTGCCAGCTGACCGTGAAATCGTCGCGGTGCAGTTCGGTGGTGGCGCGGACGGCGGCGCGGGTCTCGCCCTCCATGCCCTGGCCGATGCCCAGGTATTCGGTGTCGAGGGTGACCGTGCGGGTCACGCCGTGCAGCGAGAGGGCGCCGGTGACGGCCCAGCGGGTGCCGCCGCGGTGGATGAAGCGGTCGCTGTAGAACTCGAGGGTCGGATAGCGGTCGACGTCCAGGAAGTCGGCCGAGCGCAGATGGTCGTCGCGCATCTTCACGTTGGTGTCGATGGAGGCGGCGTCGATCACCACGTGCATGGCGGACTGTTCCATGCGGTCGGCTATCCGGATCGCGCCGGCGAAGGTGTTGAACCGGCCGTGGACGCGCGCGAGTCCGATGTGCCGTGCCGTGAACCCGATCGAGGAGTGGGCCGGTTCGATCTCCCAGTCGCCGGGGGTGGGCAGCGCCGGGGGCTGGGAGACCTGGAGGGTCACGTCACCGAGGGCGGCGTGTCCGCTGGGGGCGACGGTGGCGTTGCCGCGGTAGGGCGTGTAGCCGTCGGCCGAGACGGCGAGGCGGTACTCGCCGGCGGGCACCGTGGCCACGAAGGAACCGTAGGGGTCCGCCTCACCGGCCACGACCTTGCGGCCCATCCCGTCGGTCACGGCGAACTCGGCGCCGCGCACCGGCTCGTTGACCGGGTCGAGCACCCGGCAGCTGAGCAGCCCTCCGCTGGGCGGTACGGCGAAGGCGCTCGCCGAACCGGCCGCGAGGCCGGGGTGGTGGGCGCGCCCTCTGCGGCGGCTGCCCATGCGGTCGGAACGGTTTCCCAGCCGGCGGCCGAACATCGTGGAGTCCCCCTGAACGACTTGTCTGTCTGTGCGTGCGCCCGTTGCAGGTCGTGTCCTGCGTCACGGCGCCGTGCCCTGCGGTGGCACGCGTCGGCGTGTGCGGTGCCGACGTTGCATTCGACCATCAGTGCGGCTTTCGGGGCAACACGGGGTCACATCGCGGGAATGTGCAGGTGGGGATGGGGGTGGGGCTTAGAGGCCCGGCTGGGGGTTAGTGACGGGGTAGGGGTGAATTGACCGTTCCGGTTGGAACGGGAGCGCGGGGTGGGCAGCGGAGGGGTGGGCAGCGGGGGGCAGCGGAGGGGTGGGCGGTCACGTGGCCGCGGGGTCCTTCGGGAGGCGGTCGAGTGCCATGCCGAAGTGGTCGCGGTAGGCGGCCAACACCTCGGCGTCGTCGCCCAGTTCGCTCGTACGGCGCCGGCCGTCCTCCGTCACCGTCAGCCTCCGGCCGCTGAGGGTGGTGCGGCCCCGGTCCGTACGCAGGGAGCAGACCAGGGAGCGGGTGAAGTGCGAGTCGGGCGAGGTGGCGTGGTACCAGGCGCCGGCCGTGAAGTCGCGCAGCGCCCGCGGCCGCAGGTCGACCACGAACTGCGCCTTGCCGTTCATGAACAGGTCCAGATCCCCGTCCGCCGCCTCCGCGAGCCGGAACGAACCGTCCGGATCCTTCTGCTCCGCGCGCTCGGCGAAGGCCAGCGGGTACAGGCTGTGTGCGCCGAAGCCCACGTCGGCCAGCCACTCGTCGCCGTCCGCGTCGCGTACGCGCAGTGCGAGGTGGTCGTACGGGATGCCGGGGCGGCCCTCACCGTCGTACACCCGGGCCTGCAGCAGCGTCACAGCGAAGCCGAGCGCGGCGAGCAACGAGGCGAAGGCGCCGTTGAGTTCGTAGCAGAAGCCGCCCCGCCGGGCGTCGACGATCTTCGCGGCCAGCGCCTCGGGGGCGAGCCGGATCTCCTCGCCCAGGTGGATCGAGAGGTTCTCGAACGGGACGCTGCGCAGATGGCGCTCCTGGAGCATCCGCAGCGCCCTGCCGTCCGGGCGGTCCGGGCGCTCGGCCCCGATCCGCCGCAGATACGTGTCGACTCGCGCCGCCTCCATGGGCTGCGGTGCATCCCTGTGCTCCTGTGCGTCCATGGGCACCAGTGTGGCCGGGCGAGCCCGCGTCGCGGATCGCGCTGCGGATCGGTCCGGGCTACGACTTGAGGCGTAGGGCCGGCGGCCGTTACGGAGATCCGCCGGGCCGACTAGCGTCTGCCGGCATGACTCCACCACCCGCGCGCTCCGCCGAGCAGCGCAAGAAGGATGTGCTGGCCCGACTCGAGAACGACAAGGACGTCTGGGTCGCCACCGCGTCGGCCGAGGGCCTGCCGACCATGGTTCCGCTGTCCTTCGTCTGGGACGACGGCACGCTCCTGCTGTGCACCCGGCGCACCAACCCGACGGCGGTCAACGCCGCCGACGGGTGCCCCGCCGTGGTCACGCTCGGCCATACCCGGGACGTCGTCCACATCGAAGGAACGGCCCGTACGGTCCCGGGGCCCGAGCTGTCCGCGGCGTCGGCCGACGCCTTTGCCGCGAAGCTGGTGTGGGACCCGCGGGACCAGAAGGCCTGGACGTATCTCCGTATCAGCCCCCGTGCGATCCGGGCCTGGCGCGAGGTGAACGAGCTGGCCACACGGGAGTTGATGCGGGATGGGGTGTGGCTGGTGTGAGGGTGGGGCGGGCTTGGCCGGCGTGTTCGTGGGGCGAGGGCTCAGTGGGTGCTCGCCGTCGCTTCGGTCGGGTGTGTGAGTGGTGCGGGTTCCGGCAGGGCTCGGGTGCGTGAGATCGGCGAGCCGAGCAGCCACACCGCGCTGAGCACCGCCCCTGCCGTGCCGATCCACAGGGCGGGCCGCAGCCCGATCAGCGTGCCGAGCACGCCGCCGGCCACGGCACCGAGAGGACGGAAGCCATGGGTCACCGTGCGGAACGCACCGAGCACCCGGGAGCGCAGCCCGTCGGGGATCAGGGCCATCTGCAGGGACCCTGACGCGATGTCGACCAGCATCACCCCGGCGCAGGAGACGAACTCGGCCACGAACAGCATGCCGAGCACTAGCGCCGTGGGGCCGCCGGCCAGCGGAATGAGCATCAGCGGGATCGTGAACGTGGCGAAGCCCGTGACGATGGACGGACCGATACCGATCCTGCGGACGACCGCCCCACTGCAGACCGCCCCGACCACCCCGCCCACCGCGGCCACGCTGAGTACCGCGCCGAACATGCCGGCGCTCAGGCCGAGTTCCTCAGTCGCGTACAGCACGAAGAGCGTGTGGAAGATGAAGTTGAAGAACTGCACGGTGGCTGTGGCCCCGAACATCGACCGCATCAGGGGCTCGCGCAGCGCCCACCGGATGCCCGCCGTGAAATGACCCGGCTCGGGCTCGGCCGGAGGTGGCTCCACGGGGGCGATCCGTGAGAGGCGCTCGGCGGACAGCAGGTAGGTGAGGCCCGTGGTCAGCAGGGCGACGGGCGCCGAGAGCAGACCGACGAGGAGACCGCCGAGTCCGGGGCCGCCCAGCCAGGCCATCGAACGGCTGCCGTTGACCAGGGAATTGCCCTGCACATAGCGCTCGGTGGGCAGCAGCGCCGTGAACACCACAACGTTGCACACATCGAAGAGCACCGTCAGCGCCCCCACTCCGAGCGCCACCGCGTAGAGCTGGACCAGTGTCAGCGCATCCAGCGCGTACGCCACCGGGAGCGAGCAGAGCAGTGCCGCTCGCGCCAGGTCCGTGCCGATCATGATGCGGCGTCGCCGCGCCTGCCGGTCGGCCCAGGCGCCCGCGGGCAGGTTGAGCAGCAGGGCGGGCAGCAGTTCGGCGGTCTTGAGCCAGCCCATCTCCGCCGCGTCGGCGCCGAGCACCACAACTGCCGCCAGCGGTATGGCGAGCAGGGCTATCTGGTCGCCCACGAGCGATACGGTCTGACCGGTCCAGTAGCGCCGGAAGGCCTGCTCCCGCAGGAGCTCGGGAACGCGTGCGCCCTTCATGCCGCACCCCCTCGCCCGTCGCCGTCCCGCCCCGTGGGCTGCTCCGGCACGGCGAACGCCATCCGCATGAACTGCACCACGCGTGCGTCCTCGGGGCGCTGCGCCGGATCCTCGTTGCGCACCTCGTAGGGCCTGACCAGGTCCTCCAACTTGGCGCGCAGATCGGCGAGTTCCCCCGCCGTGAGATACAGCTGGCTGTCACCGAAGGCCTCCGCCTCCTGCCATACGCGCGGCAGCAGATGGCGGCTCTCGATGGCCTTGATCGTCTGCTCGAAGTACAGCTCGGCCACCGCGACCGACAGCGCCGTGGCCGCCTCGGCGACCGCCGGGTCCTCGGAGTACTCGGGCCATGAGGTGTACGCCGTGGTGGCGCGCCAAGGCTTCTCCCTGCCCTGGCCGCCGCCGGCCTGCTCGACGAGCCCGTATTTCTCGAGCATCCGCAGGTGGTACGAGCAGCTGGCCACGGACTCGCCGGTCAGTTCGGCGGCCCGGGTCGCCGTGAACGGGCCTTCCCTGCGCAGCATGCCGACCAGCTTGATCCGCGTCGGATGGCTGTAGGCGCGCAGCGCCTTCGGGTCGGCGAGCCGGGTTTCCCTGGGGGGCGGACTGGGGTCGTGCTTCTTCTCGACCATGCTTCTAAAGCTAGCTTTAGAAAGAAGTCTTTACAAGGGTTTCTTTAGATGGGTCGGAGCTATGTCTGGGTGGGGGCGGGCGCCGGTGGGGGCGCCGGGCGCTGTCAGGGTGGGTGTCGCCCTGGTCACGGGCGATGTCCTGGTGGGCGCTGCCCTGGTCATGGGCGCTGTCAGGGTGGGCGCTGCCCTGGTCATGGGCCGTTGTCCTGGTGGGCGTCGCGGGCCGCCACCCGCAGGGTCGGACCGGCCCCCGCGAGCGCGACCGCGCCGTCCCTGTCCGTGCGCAGTACGGTCGTGCCGAAGGAGCGCAGGGTGTCGATGACGCGGGGCGACGGGTGCCCGTACCCGTTGTCCCGGCCGACTCCGATCACGGCGAGACGCGGTCTGACGCGCTGGAGGAACAAGGGGTCCTGGTGCGCCGACCCGTGGTGCGGGACCTTCAGGACGTCCACTGCCGGAAGGTCGGGGTGGGCTCTCAAGAGCGCTTGCTGTGCGGGCGGTTCGAGATCCCCGGGGAGCAGGAGCGTCAGTCCGGCCGTACGGACCAGGAGGGTGACGCTGGCGTCGTTGGGCTCCGTCGGCGCCGTCGCGCCCGGGTGGTCGGCGGGCGGCCAGAGCACCTGCCAGCGGACCGGCCCCGCACGCCGGCTCTCCCCGGCCGCGGCGGCGAGGAGCGGTACGCCGTGCGCCTCGGCCTGCACCCGTACGAACTCTGCTTGCTCGGGCGGCTGTTGCAGCCCGGTCGCCTGGATCGCACCGACGCTGCGCCCCCGGAGCACGCCGGGCAGGCCCGCCACATGGTCCGCGTGGAAGTGGGTGAGCAGGACGAGCGGGACACGGGTGACGCCCAGCGTGTGCAGACACTGGTCGACGAGCCGGGGGTCCGGACCGGCGTCGATGACCACGGCGGTGCCGGGGCCCGTGGCGAGGACGGAGGCGTCCCCCTGGCCGACGTCGCACAGCACGTAACGCCAGTCGGGCGGTGGCCATCCGGTGAGCACACGGGTGAGCGGGGCCGGTCGCAGCACGGCGAGCACCAGGAGCAGCGCGCAGGCGATCAACGCCAGCGGGTGGCGCAGGACCCGTCGGGCCAGGGGAAGCGAGACGAGCACAAGGACCGCCAGCATCAGCGCACCGCCCCAGCCGTCGGGCCAGTCCGCCTGGGCGCCGGGGAGACCGGCTCCGGTACGGGCGACGGAGGCGACCCACCCGGTCGGCCAACCGGCGCACCAGGCAAGGGCCTTGGCGAGGGGCATCGCCACGGGTGCGAGCACGAGTACGGCGAAGCCGAGGACGGTGGCGGGGGCCACGGCGAGTTCGGCCAGGAGGTTGCAGGGCACCGCGACCAGGCTGACGCGCGAGGAGAGGACGACGACCACGGGCGCGCACACCGCCTGCGCGGACGCCGCGGCCGCGAGCGCCTCCGCGATCCGGGGCGGCACGCGCCGGCGTTGGAGTGCGGCGCTCCACCGGGGTGCGATGACCAGGAGGGCTCCGGTGGCGAGCACGGAGAGCAGGAAGCCGTAACTGTGCGACAGCCAGGGGTCGTACAGGAGCAGCAGCAGCGCGGCCGCGGCGAGCGCGGGGATCAGGGAGCGGCGGCGTCCGGTCGCGATCGCGAGCAGGGCGATGGCGCCGCAGGCCGCCGCGCGCAGCACGCTCGGGTCCGGGCGGCACACGAGGACGAACACGAGGGTCAGGGCGCCGCCGATGACCGCGGTCGTCCGCAGGGACAGTCCCAAGCGCGGCGCGAGGCCTCGGCGTTCGGCACGCATCGCGAGGGCGGGTGGACCGATGAGCAGGACGAGGACGATGGTGAGGTTGCTGCCGGAAACGGCGAGCAGATGCGTGAGGTCCGTGGCGCGGAAGGCGTCGTCCAGGTCGGGCGGTACGCGGGTGGTGTCCCCCACGACCAGGCCCGGGAGCAAGGCGCGGGCGTCGGCGGGGAGGCGGTCGGTGGCCTCGCGGAGCCCGGCCCGCAAGTCGCCCGCGGTGCGCTGCAGGGCGGTGGGGCCCTCGATGATGTGCGGTTCCTGGCCGCCGGGAACCCGCAGCACGGCCGCGACTCGGTCACCGCCGGACAGAGGTGGCGACAGCGAGGCGCGCAGGTGGAGGCGGGTGGAGGGCAGGAGGGACAACCACGCCGAGTCGGTGGGGGGTTGGGATGTCGGGGAGGGTTCGCCGATGGGGGGGGGGCGGCGGGTGTCGGGCTCGGTGGGGAGTTGGGATGTCGGGGAGGGTTCGCCGGTGAGGGTGAGGCGGTAGGTGTCCGTCGCGGTGGGGCTGACGCCCGGCGCCGGGGAGCGTGCGCCGATGCGGGTGGGGCGGCGGGTGTCGGGCTCGGTGGGGCTGGTGCTCGGCGGGGCAGGGCGGGTTCCCGGTGGGACAGGGCTGGCGCCTGGTCGGACAGGGCTGGCGCCTAGTGGGGCAGAACTGGAGCTCGATGGGACGGAGCCGGCGCTCGGCGGGGCCGGGCGGGCGATGACCAGGACCGGGGTGCGGGTGGCGACCGTGCCGGTGTCGGTGGTGGTGACGCGGCGGACGTCGGCGTCGAAGACGATGCTCGGCGGCGCCAGACGGTCGCCGTCGACCCGCGGCCGGGAGATCCGGGGGTCCGAGGTGACGGTCAACTCGACGGTGACAGTGGCGTACGTGCCGGCCAGGCCGGGGAGCGGGCCCTGGTACAAGTCGGCCGAGTGCAGCCCGGCGGACAGCGCGGCACCGCCCGCACAGAGCAGCGCGGCGGCGGCAGCGAGCAGGACAGGGATACGAGGGCGGGCGGGCGCGGCGGGCGGGGGTGCCGCAGAGTCGGCGGTCGCTGGGTCCGGAGCCCCGGCCGGTGGCGTCGCAAACCCCCTCCGCCGCCCCTGCCTTTCCCGGCGCCGCGCCAACTCCCAGCCCAGCAACGCCAGAGCGAGGAGGAGACAGCCGCCCGCAGCCGGCCAGATGCGGTCCAGCGGGTGTCCGACCGCCAGGGCCGCCGCTGCCCAGGCGGCCAGCACTGGTGGCACGAGACGGAGGTCCGCGGGCCCCTCCTGCCGAGGGTGGGAGGCGCCCAGCCGATGGCCCGACGCGGCATGCACTGCTGGACGCGGCAAGGTGTGCCCATCCGAGTTCCCCAGGGAGCCCTGCGAGGAGGCCCCCGAAGAGCCATGGGAGGAACTCCGTGCGGAGGCCCCCGAAGAGCCATGTGACGAGGCCCCCGAGGAACCAGCCGCACTCCCCTCCCCAGCCGCACCCCCCTCCCCACCCCACCCCCCGCTCACAGCCGCACCGCATCCTTCAGTTCGGCGAAGCGTCGGTCGCCGATGCCGTTCACTTCGCGGAGTTCGTCCACGGAGCGGAAGCCGCCGTGCTCGGTGCGGTGGTCGATGATGTGCTGGGCGAGGACGGGGCCGACGCCGGGCAGGGTGTCCAGTTGCTCCAGGGACGCCGAGTTGAGGCTCACGGGCCCGCCCGGTACCGCACCCGCGCCCACGGCCGCACCGCCCCCGGGAACCTGGGCGCCCGGCGGGCCGCCGACCACCACCTGCTCACCATCGATCAGCACCCGGGCCCGGTTGAGCCCTGAGAGATCCGTACCGGGCTTGGTGCCGCCCGCGGCGCGCAAGGCATCCCCGACCCTCGAACCGAGCGGAAGCCGATGCACCCCCGGCTCCCGCACCCGGCCGCTGATGTCCACAACAACCGTGCCGGCCACGCCACTTGACGGGCCTCCCCCACCATTCCCCTCCGCGCCCCCGGGCCGCTCAGCCGCGCCCGCTTGCGCGCCGACGGGTGCGGCAGGAGCCGCCCGTACCAGATCGGGAGCACTTACCGACTGCGGCCGCCCCAGCCAGAAGTGCTGCACGGCCAGCGCGGCGCCGAGCACGAGGAGCACCGCGAGCACGACCACGTTGCGCCGCTCGAGACCGCAACGGGACTGCACCCACAGCGGCAGCCGCTCCCGCAGCGCAAGCCGCCAACGCTCACCCCGCGCACCGTCCGCATCTCGCACACCGTCCGCACCGTCCGCACCGCGCACACCGTCCGCACCCCACGCACCGTCCGCACTCGGCGCACCACTCACCCTCGACCCGACAGCCGTACTCGACCCGACGTCCACACTCAGCCGGCCGTCCGCACTTAGCCGGCCGTCCGCACTTAGCCCGACGTCCGCACTCGGCCCGACATACCCGGCCCCCGGCTCGACCCGCACGGCCAGCGGCCCGCCGCCCACCTCAGGCTCGGGCGACGACGACCCCCGTACGCCTTCGTCCGCAGCCGTCCCGCGGCGGCGCACCACGGCGGCCCCGGAAGCGCGCCGCGCCTCACCGGTACGCCCCGCGATGACATCCGCCGCGTCCCGGTCAACTGCCCAGCGGGGAACGGCAGGACCGTCCCACCGGGGCAACGCGGGGACCTCCGCACCGGGCCCCGACTCCTGCGGCGGCTGCTCGAAGAGCCGGGCCGCCCGCCATCTCAACCTCTCCGCGGCCACCTGCTCACGGCGCCGCCGGCGCCGGACACGGCGATGCCCGGCCCGGCCGTCGGAGGACGGACCGCGCCCGGGTCCACTGGTCGGTACCCGCCCGGGTCCGCTGGTCGGTACCCGCCCGGGTCCGCTGGTCGGGGCGGAGGCCGAAGGGTCGTGGGCGACCTGCGAGTTGCGCGATGAGGTCGACATGCGGACGACCGTAGAGATCGCCGCCGCGGCAAGTGGATCTTGCTCAATTCCTGTGGACAACTACCCGGTTGTGGAAAACCTCGCCGCCCACGTGGGTGACAAAGCAGGCGACCAAGCAGGTGACGAAGCAGGCAACCAAGCAGGCAACCAAGCAGGCGACCAAGCGGCTGACAAGGCCGCCCACTTCACCGAGCCGAAACCACCACACCCAGCAACCCAGGCCCTGTGTGCGCCCCGATCACCGCCCCGACCTCGCTGACATGCAGCTCCCCGAGCCCGGGCAGCCGCCCCTGCAGCCGCTCCGCCAGCGCCGCCGCCCGCTCGGGCGCGGCGAGATGGTGCACCGCGATGTCCACGCGCGCCGATCCGGCGCGCTCCGCCGCGATCTCCTCGAGCCGCGCGATGGCCCTGGACGCGGTCCGCACCTTCTCGAGGAGCTCGATCCGCCCCCCGTCCAGCTGCAGCAGCGGCTTGACCGCGAGCGCCGAGCCGAACAGCGCCTGGGCGGCGCCGATCCGGCCGCCCCGGCGCAGATAGTCGAGGGTGTCGACATAGAAGTACGCGGCGGTGGACGCGGCCCGCTTCTCCGCGGCCGCCACCGCCTCGTCCACCGTGCCGCCCGCCTCGGCCGTCTCCGCTGCCGTCAGGGCGCAGAAGCCGAGGGCCATCGCGACCATGCCGGTGTCCACCACCCGTACCGGAATCGGCGCGTCCTTCGCGGCGACCACGGCCGCGTCGTACGTACCGGAGAACTCCGAGGAGAGATGCAGCGAGACGATCCCCGTGGCGCCGGATGCGGCCACCTCGCGATAGGTCCGCGCGAACGTTTCGGGACTCGGGCGCGAGGTCGTCACCGGGCGGCGCTTCTGCAGCGCCTGGGCCAGGGAACGTGCGGAGATCTCCGTACCCTCTTCGAGGGCCTGATCACCGAGGACGACGGTCAGCGGGACGGAGGTGATGCCGTGCCGTTCCATCGCCGGCTGCGGCAAGTAGGCCGTTGAATCCGTGACGATCGCGACATGGCGGGACATGAGCTGGAGATTACCTGCCGGGGAGACAAGGCGGCAGACCGGCCCTCACCGTACCGGTCCCGACAGCGTGCGTCCGCACCGGGAAAGCCTCAGCCGCGCCCTTCCGGCCGCGCCTCCGGCTGAGCTTGCTTCTGCCACGGATACGTGACCTGCGGCGCGGGCGGCTCGATCGCCTGCGGACCCGCCTCGCCCTGAGCCCCCTCGCCCTGACCCGCCAGATCCCGGTCCGGCCAGGTCTGTTCGGCCGGCGCCGCGGGCCCGTCGATCAGCGTCGGCTCGGGCCAGGCCGGCGGCGCGGGAGCGGGAGTAGGCGCAGACGTAGGCGTCGGTGTGGGAGCAGCAGGAGTGGGCCTGGACGACGAGGCCGGCGAAGGCACGGAAGCACCGGCCTGCTCCCCCGTACGCGACGAAGATCCAGCACCCGACCCGGACCCCGACCCAGCCGCCCCCGACTCCTCCCGAGTCCAGTGCCGCAGCGCCCCCGACTCCACATCGATCTGCGCGCGCAGCGACTCGAACTCGTCGTCCGCGAACCGCCGCGCACGGTCCTGCGCCGCGAAGCGCAGCGAGTCCGCTGCCGCGGTGATCCGGTCCGTACGCTCCTTCAACTCCGGGAGCTGCGCGCCGAGGCGGGCCTTGTCGGGCTCGCGCTCGAGGCGCTTGAGGTCGGCGTCGAGCTCCCAGCCGTGCACGCTCAGACGCTCGAAGAGACCCATCGACTCCTGCAGCGAGGCGTCCTCCGCGACCGCCGCGTGCAGCGCGTCCTGCGTGGCGCGCATCGAGGTGCGCAGCTTCAGACGCAGCTGGGCGAGCTCGCCCGCCGGGCCGATCTGCGCGAGGGTCCGCGCCTTGAGCGTGGAGTCCTCGACATGGCGGCGCGCCTGCGTGATCGTGCGGTCGACACCGCGCTTGGCGGCCTTCACGACCTTCACCGTGACGAACACCCCCAGCGCCACGAACAGCACGAAGAGCACGGCCAGCACGGCGAGTACTTCACCCATGAGGGGCTCCTAAGCGGGGGGAACTGAGCATCGGACGAGCTTCTTCCACCGTAAACGCCCAAGGGCAGGCCGAGGGTTCCGCAGAACCCCCAACCTGCCCTTAGGGGACATCCCCAAAGCGCACCAGAACACCCGGAGCGCCTCAAAACATCAGGTCACGCCGGAACGATGTTCACCAGCTTCGGAGCCCGCACGATCACCTTCCGGATCCCCGCACCGTCCAGCGCCGCGACGACCTTCTCGTCCGCCAGCGCCAGCGCCTCCAGCTCGCTGTCGGAGATCGTCGGCGGCACCTCCAGGCGCGCCTTGACCTTGCCCTTGATCTGGACGACGCAGGTCACGGCCTCGTCGACCACATACGCGGGGTCGGCGACCGGGAACTCCTGGTACACGACCGAGTCGGTGTGCCCCAGCTTGCGCCACAGCTCCTCACCGACGTGCGGGGCCAGCGGCGCGATCATCCGCACCAGTTGGTCCGCGACCGGACGCGGCACCGGGCCGCCCACCTTGGTCAGGTGGTTGTTCAGCTCCGTGATCTTGGCGATCGCGGTGTTGAAGCGCAGGCCCTCCAGGTCCTGGCGCACCCCGTCGATGGCCTTGTGCAGCACGCGCAGCGTGGCCTCGTCCGGCTCGGTGTCCACGACCGTGACCTCACCGGTCTGCTCGTCGACGACATTGCGCCACAGCCGCTGCAGCAGCCGGAACTGACCGACGACCGCACGCGTGTCCCAGGGTCGCGAGACGTCCAGCGGGCCCATCGCCATCTCGTACAGACGCAGGGTGTCCGCGCCGTACTCGGCGCACATGGCCTCCGGAGTGACCGCGTTCTTCAGGGACTTGCCCATCTTGCCCAGCTCGCGCTTGACCGGCTCGCCCTCGAAGTAGAAGCCTCCGTCGCGCTCCTCGACCTGGTCGGCCTGGACCGGGAAGCCACGGCTGTCGCGGTAGACGTACGCCTGGATCATGCCCTGGTTGTACAGGCGGTGGAACGGCTCGGCGGCCGACACATGGCCCAGGTCGAACAGCACCTTGGACCAGAACCGCGCGTACAGCAGGTGCAGTACGGCGTGCTCCTGGCCGCCCACGTACAGGTCGACGCCACCGTGCGGCTTGTTCTCGCGCGGACCCATCCAGTAGCGCTCGACGTCCGGGTCGACCAGCTGCTCGGAGTTGTGCGGGTCCAGGTAGCGCATCTCGTACCAGCACGAACCCGCCCAGTTGGGCATGGTGTTGGTCTCGCGGCGGTACGACTTGACGCCGTCGCCCAGGTCCAGCTGGACGTTGACCCAGTCCTCGTTGCGCGACAGCGGGGTCTCCGGGGAGGTGTCCGCGTCGTCCGGGTCGAAGGTGCGCGGCGAGTAGTCGTCGACCTCCGGCAGCTCCAGGGGCAGCATCGACTCGGGCAGCGCGTGCGCGACGCCGTCCTCGTCGTAGACGATCGGGAACGGCTCGCCCCAGTAGCGCTGGCGGCTGAACAGCCAGTCGCGCAGCCGGAAGTTGACGGTGCCCTCGCCGATGCCGTTCTGCGACAGCCACTCGGTGATCTTCGCCTTGGCCTCGACGACACCCAGACCGTCCAGGGACACCGAGTCCGAGGAGGAGTTCACCAGCTTCGCCTCGTACGAGGAGAAGGCGTCGTCCCACGTCGACGGGTCCGTGCCCCGGTCGTCCGAGGGCTCCACGACACAGCGCATCGGCAGCTCGAAGGCGCGCGCGAACGCGAAGTCACGGGTGTCGTGCGCCGGGACGGCCATGATCGCGCCGGTGCCGTACCCCATCAGGACGTAGTCGGCGATGAAGACGGGGACCTGCTCGCCGCTGACCGGGTTGACCGCGAACGCGCCGGTGAAGACGCCGGTCTTCTCCTTGGCGTCGGCCTGCCGCTCGACATCGGACTTCGAGGCCGCGAACGCGCGGTACTTGGCGACGGCCTCGGCCGGCGTCGCGTGCCCGCCGGTCCACACGTCGTGCGTGCCCTCGGGCCACGAGGCCGGGACGATGGTGTCGACCAGCTCGTGCTCGGGCGCCAGCACCATGTACGTGGCACCGAACAGCGTGTCCTGGCGGGTGGTGAAGACCGTGATCTTCTCGTCGCCGACCGGGAAGTCGACCCGCGCACCCTCGGAGCGCCCGATCCAGTTGCGCTGCTGCAGCTTGATCGCCTCGGGCCAGTCCAGCGCCTCCAGGTCGTCCAGCAGACGATCGGCGTACGCCGTGATCCGCATGTTCCACTGGCGCAGCTTGGACTTGAAGACCGGGAAGTTGCCGCGCTCGGAGCGTCCGTCGGCGGTGACCTCCTCGTTGGCCAGCACGGTGCCCAGACCGGGGCACCAGTTGACCGGCGCGTCCGAGGCGTACGCCAGCCGGAACTCGCTCAGGACGTCGGCGCGCTCACCCTCGCTCAGCTCGCCCCACGCCCGGTCCGTACCGGGCACGGGCCGCGCGCCGCTCTCGAACTGCGCGACCAGCTCGGCGATCGGACGGGCCTTCTCGGCGTCCTCGTCGTACCAGGAGTTGAAGATCTGCAGGAAGATCCACTGGGTCCACTTGTAGTACTCGGGGTCGATCGTGGCGATCGAGCGGCGCTTGTCGTGGCCCAGGCCCAGCCGGCGCAGCTGGGACTTCATGTTCTCCATGGCCGCCTCGGTGGACACCCGCGGGTGCGTACCGGTGGCGACGGCGTGCTGCTCGGCGGGCAGGCCGAAGGCGTCGAAGCCCAGGGTGTGCAGCACGTTGTACCCGGTCATGCGGTGGAACCGGGCGTAGACGTCGGTCGCGATGTAGCCCAGCGGGTGCCCGACGTGCAGACCCGCACCCGAGGGGTACGGGAACATGTCCATGATGAACTTCTCGGGCCGCCCGGAGACCGCGGCGTCGCCCGCCAGATCGCCCTTCGGGTTGGGCGCCTCGTACGTGCCGTCGGCGTCCCAGATGTCCTGCCAGCGCGCCTCGATGTCCGCGGCCATGGCCGCGGTGTAGCGGTGCGGGGCTGCGACTTCGGCAGCCGAATTCGTCTCGCTCATGATCCTTAGGGCTCCATCGATCGTCTCTGCCGCGGTTCGACTGCGACGTACAGCCGAAATGAAAAAACCCCTCGCACAGGAGGGGACGCCGCGCTGATGCCGACCCACGAATCGTCAGTGGTCGGTACTGATCAGCGCGGCTCGCTAAGCAGAAGGCGTACGGCACGCATGGCGTCAGGGTACCGCAGGGGCCGAGCCGCCCGCACCGGGCTTCTCTCCCGCCCCGGGGGCGGGGTTACTCGGCGTACCGGCCTCTATCGGGGCAACGTCAAGAGACGCTCGCCACTTGATAACAACGCAATAACTCAAACCCCGAACTGGTCGGTACGGCGCCACTTAGCATGCGGCAGCGGGACCCGCTTTCGAACCACCATCCGGGAGTCATCCCCATGAAACCTCTCACCCCCCATAGCCGCAAGATCCGCTCCTTACCCACCTCCCCGGGGCCGGGCCGCGCGGCACGTGGAGCTTTATCCGGCGCGGTGCTGCTCCTGATACCCCTCGTCGTCATCGTCGGGAGCGACGGCTTCCGGGCCGCCCTCGACTTCACGACCGGGGTGCTCAGCCTCGTCTCGTTGACCTCCAGCATCGTCTGGGGCCTCGTCGCCTCCGACAGCCTCTTCCTCTCGCCGAAGCAGCGGCTCCTCGCCCAGGGTGTGCACCGGGCGACCGCGATCGCCGCGCTCGGCTTCCTGCTTCTGCACGGCACCGTCAAGCTGGTCCTCGGGCATGTGTCCGCGATCGGCGCCCTCATCCCGTTCGGCCTCGGCGTGACCGGTACGGACGGGCTGATCGGCTTCGGCACCCTCGCCGGACTCCTGATGATCGTCACCGGTGTCACCGGCGCGCTGCGCAGCTCCTTCGCCTCCCCGGCCCGGATCGCCGGGCGCTGGCGCGCGCTGCACATGCTGGCCTATCCCGCCTGGTGCTCGGCCCTGGTGCACGGTCTGTACGCGGGCCGTCAGGCCGCCCCCTGGATCGTGGCGATGTACTGCCTGTGCCTGGCCGGCGTCACCGGGGCGCTCGCGCTGCGCGCGGCTCCGCTGCCGGTCAAGCGCAAGGTGGCGCGCAGAATCCTCGCCCTCCTGGACGCGCAGACCCGTATCCCCCGTGTCGCGGCGGGCGGCACCCCGCGCCGCGAAGGGCCGCTGCCCGGCATGGAGGCCCTCTCCGCCACTTCCGAGCCCGGCGCCCCTCGTCCCCAACTCCCGTCCCAGCAGGGTGGGTTCACCTCCTCGTACGAAGGGGAGCGTCCTCGCGCCAGGTACGAGCAGGAACGCCCGCCCGTCAGGTACGAGCAGGAACGCCCTTCCCCTGTGTACGAGGAGGAGCGCCCCCGCACCGGCAGCGGCATGGCGGCCGCGTACCGCGCCGTCTCCACGGCCCCGGGAGAGCGCCCGCTGCCGCTCCAGGAGGAGCACTCCGGCCGCTGGCCCCACCCGTCC
>NZ_JBEPEW010000012.1:0-95803 GCF_040300965.1 Streptomyces mesophilus
GGTTCATCGTTCGACTTGCATGTGTTAAGCACGCCGCCAGCGTTCGTCCTGAGCCAGGATCAAACTCTCCGTGAATGTTTACCCGTAATCGGGTGAGCATCCGCGTTGAGCGGAACCGGAAGCGGAATAAGCTTCCAGTTCTCAGCGTCCTCGCTGATGTGCCTTCCATTGGAAGGACTTTTCAAAGGAACCGCGTCCGACCAAAAATGGTCGAGACGGGGTTGTCAATCTGGCGTTGACTTTTGGCACGCTGTTGAGTTCTCAAGGAACGGACGCTTCCTTTGTACTCACCCTCTCGGGCTTTCCTCCGGGCTTCCCTTCGGTGTTTCCGACTCTATCAGATCCTTTCGGGCCTGATTCCCAGTCGGCGGGATTCGCCTTTCGGCTGCCTTTCGGCTGTCTATTCGGCCTTGCGGCCTTTCGACATTCACTACGTTAGCGGATTCCTTCGGCAACTCATAATCGAGTCCCGGGATCTAATTTCGGCATGCCGAAATGGACCCCGTTGAGGGAAGTCGCAGTAGTGGTTTGGCCGCTTCCGGCTGCTGTCGAAGGCAGTACCCGGTTCAAGCGGCTCGGGCTACATTACGGATCCCCCGGAGCCGCGTCAAGTCCCGTCAGGACGTCCGCCGTCGGGGCGTATGGGCCCGATAAGGGCTGACGGTCGGGTCGTTGGCGATCCAGAAGCGCCAGGGGTGCACCCCGCCCTCACCGGAGACACCGGTACGGGGACCGTTGCGTACCTGGTCGGAGGGCACGGGCGTACCCGTATAGATGGAGAGCGGGGCGTCCGGGCCGGCGCAGACGTCCGTGCCGTCGAGGGCTCGGTCGACGTCCAGGGCCGTGGCGAGGCGGGCCGGGCCTTTGGCCAGTTCCTTGTCATTGCGGGCCGATAGCCGTCGGTGCCGGGTGAGCTCGGCGCCCTCGACGATCTCGCCGGCGCGCAGCAGGACCCCGCTCGCGAAGCCCTCCGGGCCGCAGACGAAGTTGAGGCAGTGCCACATGCCGTACGTGAAGTAGACGTACGCGTGGCCGGGCGGGCCGAACATCACGCCGTTGCGGGCGGTGCGGCCGCGATAGGCGTGCGAGCCTGGGTCGGCCTCACCCGCGTACGCCTCCACCTCTGTGAGACGCAGCGCGATCGGACCGTCGGGAGTCGTGCGGACGAGGATGCGTCCCAGGAGGTCGGGGGCCACCTCCAGTACGGGGCGGTCGAAGAACGAGCGGGGCAGGGGCGTACGGTCGGGGGCCGCGATCATGGCGTACGAGCGTAGTGCAAAGGTTCTGTACGGGTGGGTGGTCAGGGGGCCCGGCGCTTGGAAGGGTGTGGGCCGGAACCAGCGCCTGCCGGTTCGCGTTTGTAGAGAGAGATCGCTGATCAATACGGGCCGTCTTCGTGCGGCACGGGGAGGACTGACATGGGGTTCAAGAGGCTGCTTGCGAGCATGGGTGCCGGTGGCGCTTCGGTGGAGACGGTGCTGACCGAGGCCAATGTGGTGCCGGGCGGCGTCGTCCAGGGCGAGGTCCGCATTCAGGGCGGGTCCGTCGATCAGCAGATCGAGGCCCTCTCGGTCGGTCTGCAGGCGCGGGTCGAGGTCGAGGGTGGTGACCAGGAGGTCAAGCAGGACATCGAGTTCACCAAGCAGCGTCTCGGTGGTGCATTCGAGCTGAAGGCCAATGCGCTGCACGCGGTGCAGTTCGGGCTCGAGATTCCGTGGGAGACGCCGATCACCACGATCGACGGGCAGCCCCTGCGCGGCATGAACATCGGGGTGACCACCGAGCTGGAGATCGCGCGTGCGGTCGACTCCGGTGATCTGGACCCGGTCAACGTGCACCCGCTGCCGGCGCAGCAGGCGATTCTCGACGCCTTCATCCAGCTGGGCTTCCGCTTCAAGAGTGCGGACATGGAGCGAGGTCACATCCGCGGTACGCGGCAGAAGCTGCCGTTCTACCAGGAGATCGAGTTCTTCCCGCCGTCGCAGTACCAGGGTCTGAGCCAGGTCGAGCTGTCCTTCGTGGCCGATGACCGTGAGATGGACGTCGTGCTCGAGATGGACAAGAAGCCGGGTCTGTTCAACACGGGTGGCGACACCTTCCGTGCCTTCAAGGTGGGTCTGAACAACTACCAGGGCACCGACTGGAACGCCTACCTGAACGAGTGGCTGTCCCAGGTCGGCGGGAAGCGCAACTGGGCCTAGGCTCGAAGGCACAGACCCGAGACTGCCGACCGGAGGTTTGACGTGACGGACAAGAGGCGCCCGCTCCCCCATGATTTCCACCCCCAGGTGCCGTCGTTCACGGTGCTGAGCGACGATGTCGCGCCGGGTGAAGTCCTGGGCGATGCCCAGGTGTTCGCGAAGGACAATGTCTCGCCGCAGCTGCGGTGGGAAGGGTTCCCCGCGGAGACCAAGAGCTTCGCGGTGACGTGTTACGACCCGGATGCCCCTACGGGCAGCGGGTTCTGGCACTGGGTGCTCTTCGACATTCCGGCCTCGGTCACCGAGTTGCCGGCCGGTGCCGGCAGCGGCAAGTTCGAGGGGCTGCCCGAGGGCGCGGTGCATGCGCGCAACGACTACGGGACGAAGGACTTCGGTGGTGCCGCTCCCCCGCCCGGAGACGGCTCGCACCGCTATGTCTTCACCGTGTACGCGGTGGACCAGGAGAAGCTGGGCCCCGACGCGGACGCGTCGCCGGCCTTCGTCGGCTTCAATCTCCGGTTCCACACGCTGGCGCGTGCGCAGCTCATCGGTGAGTACGAGGCACCTGATGAGAACTGAGCGAAACTGAGCCTTCACCGGCTGTTTGCCCGCTCCTGGTCATGGAAGTGATCAGGAGCGGGCATTTTTAATGCGTTGTCCAGATCAGCCCGCCCGGCCAGAGTTGATCCCAGTCCGCCGAGGGGGTGGGCTGGTGCGCACGGGAGGGTGGGCGAGATGCGGGACACGCTGGTGCTGAACGCGAGCTTCGAGCCGCTGTCGACGGTGACGTTGAACCGAGCTGTTGTGCTGGTTCTGACCGACAAGGCCGTCGTCGAGCAGGCCCACCCCGAACTGCGCATGCGCGCGGCCGCGGTGGAGCTGCCGGTGCCTCGGGTGATCAGGCTCTGCCGGTACGTAAGGGTGCCGTTCCGAAGACACGCTCCCTGGTCGAGGCGGGGTGTCTTGATCAGGGACCGCAACAAGTGCGCCTACTGCGGCAGCCGGGCCAACACGATCGACCACGTCGTGCCGCGTGCGCAGGGCGGTGGGGACACCTGGCTGAACACGGTGGCCTCGTGTGCGGCCGACAATCACCGCAAGGCGGACCGGACTCCGGAGCAGGCCGGGATGCCGCTGCTGTTCGAGCCGTTCGTACCGACGCCGAGCGACGCGATGCTGTTCGCCTTGGCGGCGGATGACCGCAGTGCGCTGCCGGAGTGGCTGACGCAGTCGGCGGCCGCGTAAGCGGTCATACGTTCCGTATCGGTGGGGTGGCCCGTCTCCTCGGGGAGGCGGGCCACTTCCGTATCAGCGCAGGATCAGCTGTACCAAGGCCACCGTGCCCACCGCCACGATCAGGCCGCGCAGCCAGGCCGAAGGGATGCGGCGGCCGTACGTGCCGCCGACGAAGCCGCCCACCAAGGAGCCGGCGGCGAGCAGCAGGACCACGGTCCAGTCGAAGTGGGCGGCGAAGAGGAAGAACAGGGCGGCCACCGCGTTGACCATGGCGGCCAGGATGTTCTTGACCGCGTTGGTGCGCTGCAGGGATTCGCCGAGGAACATGCCCATCAGGGCCATGTAGAGGATGCCTTGGGCGGCGGTGAAGTAGCCGCCGTAGACGCTCGCGAGGAACAGGCCGATGTGCAGCCAGGGGCCGCCGAACTCGCTGCCCGGCTGTCCCTTGCGTTCGCGGCGGCGCTGCAGGGCCTTGGTGATCCAGGGCTGGAGGGCGATCAGGACGAGCGCCAGGCCGACGAGGACCGGCACGATCATTTCGAACGCGGAGTGCGGCAGCGTCAGGAGCAGGATCGCTCCGCACAGACCGCCCGCGGTGACAACGATGCCGAAGCGCAGGACGCGAGCCCGCTGGCCGGCCAGTTCACGGCGGTAGCCGAAGACTCCGCCGGCGAAGCCCGGGAGCAGACCGAGTCCGTTGGAGACGGTGGCGGTGACGGGCGGCAGGCCGATGGCGAGCAGTACCGGGAAGGTGATGAGGGTCCCGGAGCCGACGACCGTATTGATGGCCCCTGCACCGAATCCGGCGGCAAGGACCCCGACCATTTCCCAGGCGGTCACCGCGGGTCAGTCGAGCGGAGGCTGTTCGCGGCGCTCCGTCGCGGGTGGACCGGCCTGTGGCCCTACGTTGGGGCCGAGCCCTCCGCCGCCGAAGTTGCCGAACGCGCCCGACAGGCCCTTGAGGGCGTCGCCGATCTCGCTGGGCACGATCCAGAGCTTGTTGGCGTCGCCCTCGGCGATCTTCGGCAGCATCTGGAGGTACTGGTACGAGAGCAGCTTCTGGTCGGGGTCGCCGGCGTGGATGGACTCGAAGACCGTACGGATCGCCTGTGCTTCGCCTTCCGCGCGCAGGGCGGCCGCCTTGGCCTCACCTTCGGCGCGCAGGATCGCCGACTGCTTCTCGCCTTCGGCGGTGAGGATCTGGGACTGGCGGATGCCTTCCGCGGTGAGGATCGCCGCGCGCTTGTCACGGTCGGCCCGCATCTGCTTCTCCATCGAGTCCTGGATGGAGGTGGGCGGTTCGATCGCCTTGAGCTCGACGCGGTTGACGCGGATGCCCCACTTGCCGGTGGCCTCGTCGAGGACACCGCGCAGCGCCGCGTTGATCTCCTCGCGGGAGGTCAGGGTCCGCTCCAGGTCCATGCCACCGATGATGTTGCGGAGCGTGGTGACGGTGAGCTGCTCGATCGCCTGGATGTAGGAGGCGACTTCGTACGTGGCGGCCCGGGCGTCGGTCACCTGGTAGTAGATGACGGTGTCGATGTTGACGACCAGGTTGTCCTGGGTGATCACCGGCTGGGGCGGGAACGGGACGACCTGTTCGCGCAGGTCGATCCGGTTGCGGATCGAGTCGATGAACGGGACGACGATGTTCAGTCCCGCGTTCAGCGTGCGGGTGTAGCGGCCGAAGCGCTCGACGATGGCGGCGCTGGCCTGAGGGATCACCTGGATCGTCTTGATCAGGGCGATGAAGACCAACACCACCAGGATGATGAGGACGATGATGACCGGTTGCATCGCGCTCCCCGTGCCCTTCGAGCCTGAATACGCCTGAATACGCTGCGCAGTTCGCATACGTACGGAAGATCTTGCTGACCGAGTCTGTCAGACCTGCGTGTGCCGTGACCTGTGAACTGCCAGATCACGCCACCCGTCACATCACGACGGCGGTGGCGCCGTCGATGTCCACCACGTCGACCTGTTGGCCCACGTCGTACGCCTGCGCCGCGTCGAGTGAACGGGCCGACCAGACCTCGCCGTTGAGCTTGATCCGGCCGCCACGGCCGTCGACCCGTTCCAGGACGACGGCCTGTTTGCCCTTCAACGCGTCGACTCCGGTGGCGAGTTGGGGCCGCTGCGCGCCATGGCGGGCGGCGACCGGCCGTACGACGGCGATGCCCGCGACCGAGACGGCGGCGAAGACGATCACCTGGAGGACGACGTCGCCGCCGAGACCGTAGGTCACGGCGGCGGCCACTGCACCGGCGGAGAGCATCCCGAGTTCGGGCATCGCGGTGATCACGAGCGCAATGCCCAGGACTACCGCGCCGATCAGCCACCACACCCAAGGGTCCATGGTGTTCATGGTAGGGGCGGGGGACCTGCCCGGGACAGGGTGCGCGTGCCCCTGTGCTGCTCTCCGGTGAGGGTTGTTACGGGGTCAGGAGATCGGCAGGCCCTGCGCCGTCCAGCGGTCGCCGACCTGTTCGACCACGAGCGGGAGGCCGAAGCACAACGACAGGTTGCGGGAGGTCAGTTCCAGCTCCAGGGGCCCTGCGGCCAGGACCTTGCCCTGGCGGATCATCAGGACGTGGGTGAAGCCGGGGGCGATCTCCTCGACGTGGTGCGTGACCATGATCATCGAGGGGGCGATGGGGTCGCGCGCCAGGCGGCCGAGGCGGCGGACCAGGTCCTCGCGGCCGCCGAGGTCGAGGCCGGCGGCGGGCTCGTCCAGGAGCAGGAGCTCGGGGTCGGTCATCAGGGCGCGGGCGATCATGGTGCGCTTGCGCTCACCCTCGGAGAGGGTGCCGAACTTGCGGTCCAGGAAGTCGGACATGCCGAGCCGGTCGAGGAAGGCACGGGCGCGCTGCTCGTCGACGTCCTCGTACTGCTCGTTCCAGCCGGCGGTCATGCCGTACGCGGCGGTGAGCACGGTCTGCAGGACGGTCTGGCTCTTGGGGAGCTTGTCGGCGATGGCGATACCGGCCATGCCGATGCGGGGGCGCAGCTCGAAGACATCGACCTTGCCGAGGGTGTCACCGAGGATGGTCGCGGTGCCCTTGCTCGGGAACAGGTAGCTGGAGGCGACATTGAGCAGTGTCGTCTTGCCGGCGCCGTTGGGGCCGAGGATGACCCAGCGCTCCCCCTCCTTCACCGACCAGGAGACCTGGTCCACCAGTGCGCGGCCCCCTCGGACCACGGACACGTCCTCCAGCTCGAGCACATCGCTCATGAGCGTGCTGTCTCCCATGCGTATCGGAACTTGCGAGCGTCAGTAAACGCCGCCCCCAGGGAAAACCTACGCCACCGGGGGGAGGCTCCTGTCGTCAGTACGGTCCTTAGTCTGGTGTCCATGCTCACGGAACCACGCTCGGGCCAGTTGGCCTCTTGGGGTAATGCACTGATTGCCGGACTTGTCTCGCCCGATGAGGCCGTGCTCGCCATCGTCGGCGAGGACGCCGTTCACCGCGTCGAGGGGCTGCCGGGTGAATCGGGGCCGGTCGGCCTGACGCTCGCGCTCGGCCGGCTGCGGGCGCTCGGTGCCAAGGGGCTGCGGGTCGCGCTGCCGGCGCCCGGGCATCCGCTGGGTCTCAGCGGTCCGGCGGAGTTCAACACGCGGGCCCTCGAGGCGGAGGAGGCCGTGATCTGCCAGGGGGTCGCGCTCGGGCTCGTACCCGAGGTGTACGAGGCGGGTTCCGGTCCGGATGCGGCCGACGTCCACGTGGAGGTTCTCTGGCACTGCCTGCCGGTGCGGGAGGCGCCGCCCGCCGATGTGCCCTCGCTCGGTGAGGCTGAGCGCGAGCTGGCCGAGGCGCTGCGGGAGGCGACGGCGCTGCTCACGAAGCTGGACGTCGCGGGCTCGGGGCCGGTCGCCGAGGCGGCCGTGGACGCGTACCGGGCGCGCGCGGAGCGGGGACGTGAGGTGCTCGCTCCGGGGTACCCGCCGCGTGCGGTACGGGTGTTGGAGCTGGCGCAGCGGGTCGGGCTGCTGATCTCCGTGGCGCAGGAGAACGGGCACGGCGGGGCCGTCAGCGCCTCCGAGATGGGGGCGCGGGCCGAGGCGCTGCGGCCGGTGGAGCGTACGGCGCGCAGGGCGCAGGTGGCCGCGTACAACGCGTATGTGGAGGAGCTGTTGCGGGGCTGAGGCGGCGGGGTCGCGCCGCCTCAGGGGGCGAGCCCGCGCGGGCAGCGGAAAGCCCCGCGAACCGGGAGGTGGTCGCGGGGCTCCGGGGTGCTGCGGGTCAGCTGGCGTTCGAGAGCGCGTTGCCGAACGCCGGGTTCAGCGCACCGATGACGTTGGCGGAGTTGCCGCCGACGTTCACGGGCACGTGGGCCGGCACCTGGACGCTGTTGCCGGAGCCGACGCCCGGGCTCTGAGCGGCGTTGGCGTCCGCGTCGGAGTCGGCGAACGCGGCACCGGCGGAGGCGCCCGCGGCCATCGAAGCGGCGGCGACGACCAGGGCGGCCTTCTTGGCGAAGTTCATGAGGTTGTTCCTCCATACAAGTCCCGCACAGAGTGCGGGAGTTCAGTGTTCAGCGACCCCAGCCGCGGGGTCGCACGCTGAAGAACGCATGGGCCGTCCGGATGACACGGACCGCGGCAGGATGCCCCCCGTTTGGATCAATAGGCCGAAGATCTGCGGAACGCCCTCGCGCACGCGCACCCAGGACGCACGCGCCCCGGACACGCGACCGGCCCCCCAGGCAGTGCCTGGAGGGCCGGTTGGTCAGTGCCTCGACCTTGGCGAACGTCAGCCGTTGAAGCAGTCGTTGCCGAAGGCCGGGTTCAGGGCACCGATCACGGAGACGGTGTTGCCACAGGCGTTGACCGGCACGTGGACCGGCACCTGGACGAGGTTGCCCGAGGCGACGCCCGGCGACTTGGTGGCCTTGCCGTCGGCGTGCGCACCATCCGTGGCGGACGCGAGACCGGCACCGGCGGCAACCAGGCCACCCGCCACCATCGTGACGGCTGCAGCCTTCTTCAGGTTCTTCACTTCTGTGTCCTCCTTGCGATTGCCACGGCCAGCCGCCGCGGCATGCAAGGAGAACGGCCCACGTCCGCTCGGGATGCGCCGCCCAGGGGACATCCACACGACAGTATGAATCTCAGTCCGGAACACGACGGTCCGCATCCGGGCGTTGACGAAACGGTCCTGCCCAGCGGCGATCGCCCCTGATCAGCCGTTCAGTCCATGCCGTACGGCCCACAGGGCGGCCTGGGTCCGGTCGGCGAGGTCGAGTTTCATGAGGATGTTCGATACGTGGGTCTTGACGGTCTTCTCCGACAGGACGAGCGCGCGTGCGATTTCCCGGTTGGACCGTCCGTCGGCGATCAGACCGAGCACCTCGCGCTCGCGCTCGGTGAGTGAACCGCCGCGCCCCTGCGCCCCGTTGCTCTCGTCCTGGGCGAGCAGCGCCCCCGCCACCTCGGGCTGGAGCAGGACGTGACCCGCGTGGACGGAGCGGATCGCGCCCGCGAGGGCGTCCGGGTCCACGTCCTTGTAGACGTAACCCGCCGCGCCCGCCTTGAGCGCGGGGACGACCGTGCGCTGCTCGGTGAAGCTGGTGACGATCAACACCCGGGCGGGATTGGCCAGTTCGCGCAGCTTGCGCAGCGCCTCGACGCCGTCCATGCCGGGCATCTTGACGTCCATCAGGACCACGTCGGGCTTCAACTCCTCGGCGCGCTCGACGCCTTCGGCGCCGTCCGAGGCCTCGCCGACGACCTCGATGTCCTCCTGGATCTCCAGGAAGGTGCGCAGTCCCCGCCGGACGACCTGGTGGTCGTCCACCAGCAGTACACGAATCACCTTGTCAGCCACCGGGCACCTCCATCTCGATCGTGGTGCCCTTGCCGGGCGCCGATTCCACCGTCAGCCGGCCGCCGACACCGCCTGCCCGGTCCCGCATGGAGACAAGGCCGAGGTGGCGTCCGGCCCGCCGGGTCTCGCGTGGTTCGAATCCCTGGCCGTCGTCGGCGATCCGCAGCACCGCACCCTGGCCGCGCTTCTCCAGTACGACGTCGACCCGGGCGGCGCCGGAGTGGCGCAGCGCGTTGTGCAGGGCCTCCTGCGCGACGCGGAGCATGGCCTCCTCCTGCGAGGCGGGCAGGGCCCGTACGCCCTCGCAGCGGAAGGTGACCTGTGGGGCGTGGGCGCGGTCGAGGACCTGGATATGGGTGCGCAACGTGGCGACCAGGCCGTCCTCGTCGAGGGCGGCGGGCCGCAACTCGGTGACGGCGGCGCGCAGTTCGTCGGCGGCTTCGGCCGCGAGCGCGGCCACCTGCTGGAGCTCGCCCTTCGCGCGCACCGGATCGCGGTCGATCAGCTTGGCGGCCGCCTGGGCGGTCAGGCGCAGCGAGAACAGCTTCTGGCTGACGGCGTCGTGCAGTTCATGGGCGAGGCGGGTGCGTTCCTCGGCGATCGTCAGCTCGCGGCTGCGCTCGTACAGGCGGGCGTTGGTGAGGGCGATGGCGGCGTGCTGGGCGAGTATGCCGAGCAGTTCCTCGTCCTCCTCGGTGAAGCCGCAACCGCCGTCCGGCTTGGGGCAGTTCTTGTTCGCCAGGAAGAGCGCGCCGAGGGTCTCGTCGCCGTCGCGGATGGGCAGGCCGAGGAAGTCCGACATGTCGGGGTGCGCGGAGGGCCAGCCGCCGAAGCGCGGGTCCTTGCGGACGTCCGCGAGCCGTTCGGCGTGCTCCTCGTGGAGCATCGCGGCGAGGATGCCGTGCTGGCGTGGCAGCGGTCCGATGGCCTTCCACTGCTCGTCGCTCACCCCGTCCACCACGAACTGCGCGAAGCCGCCGTGGTCGTCGGGCACGCCGAGCGCCGCGTACTGGGCGTCGAGGAGTTCACGGGCCGAGGCCACGATCGTCTTGAGGACGTCGCGTACTTCGAGATGCCTGCTCATCGCCAGGAGCGCGGTGCTCACGGCGTACAGGCCGGATCGGGGGCCGTCGGTCATGGACACACCGTACCGGCGGGTCCTGACCCCCGTATCGGGCCTTCGACCGCCCCCGACTAGGACCCGGGGCGTAGTCCGAAGGACCTTGCACGAGCGGGCCTCGCGTACGAGGTGCCGAGGAGGTCCGGGTTCCTACGTTGGGGGCAGCGACGTACAGAGGGGACGGTCATCATGCCGGTTGCGATCATCACGGGGGCTTCGAAGGGGTTCGGCAAGGCGCTCGCCGGCGCGCTCGCCGGACGGGGCTGGGATCTGGTCGTCGACGCGCGGTCCGCGGACGCGCTGACGAAGACGGCCGAGGAGCTGGGTACGTACGGCACGCGGGTGGTGGCGCTGCCGGGCACGGTCACGGACGCCTGGCACCGTTCGGCGCTCGTCGCCGCGGCGCGTGATCTGGGCGGGCTCGATCTGCTGGTGAACAACGCGAGCGTGCTGGGCGCGGAACCGCTCGTACGCCTGGAACAGCACTCGCTCGACGGACTGCGCGAGGCGCTGGAGACCAACGTGGTGGCGCCGCTGGGCCTCGTACAGGAGGCACTGCCGCTGCTGCGGGAGTCGGCGGCCGGGGCGGTGATCGCGCTGAGTTCGGACGCGGCGGCCGAGGCGTACGAGACCTGGGGCGGTTACGGGGCCTCGAAGGCGGCGCTCGACCAGCTGACCGCGGTGCTCGGTGTGGAGGAGCCGGGGCTTCGGGTGTGGGCGGTGGACCCGGGCGACATGCGGACCGCTCTCTACCAGGCCGCCGTTCCGCTGGACGACGACTCGGGGCGGCCCGGACCCGAGACGGTCGTGCCCGCGTTCCTGAGGCTGCTCGACGAGCGGCCGGCCAGCGGGCGGTACGCGGCGCCTTCGCTCCTGGAGACGCTGTGAGCGTCCTGGACGCGCTGCGGGTTCCCGAGGAGCTCTCGGCGCGCGAACCCGCGGAGCAGCGCGGCCCGGGGCGGGACCGGGACTCGGTGCGGCTGCTCGTCTCGCGCGGTACGGCGGTCTCGCACCATGCCTTCCGTGCGCTGCCCGGGCTCCTGCGCGCCGGTGATCTCCTCATCGTCAATACGTCTCCGACACTGGCGGCGGCGGTCGACGGCCTGATCGGTACGGAGCGAGTCGTCGTCCACTTCTCCACGCTCGGCGACGACGGGCGCTGGGCCGTGGAGCTGCGCGAGCCCGACGAGCGGGGCACCACGCGGGCGCGGGCGAGCGGACCGGGGGTGGTGACCCTGAAGGGCGGAGCCGCTCTCGTACTGGAGGAGCCGCTGGATCCCGCGGGGACCCGCCTGTGGTGGGCGCGGGTGCCGGGGACGGATGTGCCGGCGCTGCTCGCCCGGTACGGGCGGCCCATCCGCTACTCGTACACAAGGAAGGACCAGCCGCCGGCCGCGTATCAGACGGTCTTCGCGCTGCCGCAGCCCGGCGGGCTCGGCTCGGCGGAGATGCCGAGTGCGGGGCGGCCGTTCACCGCGCGGCTCGTGGCGGAGCTGGTAAGCCGGGGTGTGCAGTTCGCTCCGGTGACCTTGCATACGGGGGTCGCCTCGGCCGAGGCGCATGAACCGCCGTATCCCGAGCGCTTCGAGGTGCCTGCCGCCTCCGCCCGGCTGATCAACGCGGCGAAGGCCGGCGGCGGCAGGATCATCGCGGTCGGCACGACCGGCGTACGTGCCGTCGAGTCGGCTGCCGGACCCGACGGTGTGGTGCGGCCGGCCGCGGGCTGGACGGACCTCGTGGTGACTCCGGAGCGCGGAGTGCGGGTCGTGGACGGGCTTCTCACCGGGCTGCACGAGCCCGAGGCCTCGCATCTTCTGATGCTCGAAGCCATTGCGGGAAAGCCCGCGTTGGAGCGCTCTTATGCGCAGGCAGTACGCGGGCTCTACCTCTGGCATGAGTTCGGGGACAGTCACCTCATCCTTCCGAATGAGGGCTGTGACTCAATGAATTGCTCTGGCAACGTTTGGTGAGACTGTTACGTGTTCGATGTGAGCCCGCGCATAGGACGCAGGTCACTTACGAGGCCCCCTAGTAGACCCCTAGGGGGCCTCTGGTCGGCCAGAACGCCCCATTCAGGACTTAGGTCCCGGTACCTGATCCACTAAGCGCCTTCGTACGTCACACCTTTGCCACGGAATTTTGCGGCCGCTAAGAATGGCTCCCGTCGCTCGGCGCGGTGGCTCCACAGGCCACAGCGCGGGAAAGCCGGAATTCGCTTCCGGTACGGAAAGGCGAGCGACCCCGCTATTCGAAGAGGTCCATTCGTCATGCCCAAGCACCGCACCACTGGCCAGGCCACCCTGACCAAGAGCCAGAAGATCTCGATGGCCGGCGTCGCCGTCCTCGGCGCCGCTGCTCTCGCGGTCTCCGTCGTGCCGGGCAACGCCGCCGAGACCTCGCAGGCCGCCGCCGACATCTCCGCCGCGCCCGTCGCCTTCACCGTCAACAAGGACGTCCAGGCCACCGTCGCCAAGCAGCACGTCGCGGCCGCCACGGACGCCGACGACGCCGCCGCGAAGCAGGCGAAGGCCGAGGCGGACGCCAAGGCCAAGGCCGAGGCCAAGGCAAAGGCCGAGGCCGACGCCAAGGCGAAGAAGGAGCGCGAGGCGAAGGAGGCCGCGAGCCGGGCCGCCGCCCGCAAGCCGGTCTACGCCAACAACCTCGACGGCTGGATCCGCCAGGCCCTCGACATCATGAAGAAGGAAGGCATACCCGGTACGTACAACGGCATCTACAAGAACGTGATGCGCGAGTCGTCCGGCAACCCCAACGCCATCAACAACTGGGACATCAACGCCCAGAACGGCGTGCCTTCCATCGGTCTGCTGCAGGTCATCAAGCCGACCTTCGACGCGTACCACGTCGACGGAACCGAGCACAACCAGTACAACCCGGTCTCCAACATCGTCGCCGCGTCCAACTACGCGGCCGACCGGTACGGCTCGATCGACAACGTGAACAGCGCCTACTGAGCCTGTTTGCTCAGCGACAGGCTCCAACGCCGAAGGGCGGCACCCCACACGGGGTGCCGCCCTTCGGCGTCGTACGACCGCGGTTACTTCCGCATGACCTCGGGCTCGTGCCGACGCAGCAGACGCGCCACCACGAAGCCGAGCACCACGCCGATCGCGATCAGGCAGCCCATGTCGAGGAGCCACGTGGCCGTCTCGGGTTCCCACAGCGGGTCCTTCAGGGTGGGGTCGTCCTCGTTCGGGAACAGCGTGTTCAGGTCCAGCGTGCTGCCCGAGGCGGCCACCGCCCAGCGGGACGGCATAAGGAAGGAGAGCTGGTTGACGCCGACCGCTCCGTTGAGCGTGACGAGGCAGCCGGTGAAGACGACCTGGATGATCGCGAACATCACCAGGAGCGGCATGGTCTTCTCGGCGGTCTTCACCAGGGACGAGATGACCAGGCCGAACATCATCGAGGTGAATCCGAGCGCCATGATCGGCAGCGCGAGCTCCACCTTCACCGACGAGCCCAGGATCAGGCCCTCGTCGGGCACCTCGACCACGCCGAAGCCGATGGCACCGATGAGGGCGCCCTGCAGCGCGGTGATCACTCCGAGCACGATCACCTTGGACATCAGGTACGCGGAGCGGGACAGGCCCGTGGCCCGTTCCCGTTCGTAGATGACCCGCTCCTTGATCAGCTCACGCACCGAGTTGGCGGCACCGGCGAAGCAGGCGCCGACGGCGAGGATGAGCAGGACCGTGGGCGCGCCGGTGTTCGGTCCCCTCGGCCCCGGCTTGAGGCCGTGGTCGGGGTTGATCAGCGTGGAGACCACGCCGAGCACCGCCGGCAGGATCACCATCAGGGCCATGAAGCCCTTGTCCGACGCGATCACCGAGACATAGCGGCGCACCAGCGTGCCCAGCTGCGAGAACCAGCCCTGCGGCTTGGGCGGGCGCATCTGCTGCATCGGCGGCATCTGCACGGGCTGCGCGGCGACGGCGTCGATGTCGGCCGCGTACATCTGGTAGTGCTGCGAGCCCTTCCAGCGGCCCGCCCAGTCGTAGTCGCGGTAGTTCTCGAAGGCCGAGAAGACATCGGCCCAGGTGGTGTAGCCGAAGAAGTTGAGCGCCTCCTCCGGCGGGCCGAAGTAGGCCACCGAGCCGCCGGGCGCCATCACGAGCAGCTTGTCGCAGACGGCAAGCTCGGCCACGGAGTGCGTGACGACCAGGACCGTGCGGCCGTCGTCCGCGAGGCCGCGCAGCAGCTGCATGACGTCGCGGTCCATGCCCGGGTCGAGGCCCGAGGTGGGCTCGTCCAGGAAGATCAGCGACGGCTTGGTCAGGAGCTCCAGGGCCACCGAGACACGCTTGCGCTGACCACCCGAGAGCGAGGTGATCTTCTTGTCCTTGTGGATGTCGAGCTTGAGCTCGCGCAGGACCTCGTCGATCCGCGCGGCGCGCTCGGCCTGCGTGGTGTCCGCGGGGAAGCGCAGCTTGGCGGCGTACTTGAGCGCGGTACGGACGGTCAGTTCCTTGTGCAGGATGTCGTCCTGCGGAACCAGACCGATGCGCTGGCGCAGCTCGGCGAACTGCTTGTACAGGTTTCGGTTGTCGTAGAGGACATCGCCCTGGTTGGCCGGGCGGTAACCCGTGAGCGCCTTCAGGAGCGTCGACTTGCCGGAACCCGACGGGCCGATGACCGCGACGAGCGACTTCTCCGGGACGCCGAAGGAGACGTCCTTGAGGATCTGCTTGCCGCCGTCGACGGTGACCGTCAGATGGCGGGCCGAGAAGGAGACCTCACCGGTGTCGACGAACTCCTCGAGCTGGCCGCCCACGACACGGAACGTCGAGTGGCCGACACCGACGATGTCGTTGGGGCCGAGCAGGGCGGTACCGCCCTTGGCGACCGGCATACCGTTGACATACGTGCCGTTGTGCGAGCCGAGGTCGCGGATCTCCATCCGGCCGTCCGGCGTCGCGTGGAACTCGGCGTGGTGGCGCGAGACCTGGAGGTCGGAGACGACCAGTTCGTTCTCGAGCGCACGGCCGATCCGCATCACGCGGCCGAGGGCCAGCTGGTGGAACGTGGTGGGGCTGCGGTCCCCGTAGACCGGCGGCGCCCCCGCGGAGCCGCCCTGCTGCGGGACCTGCGGCGCGGGCTGCTGCTGCCAGCCCTGCTGCTGGGGCACGTTCTGCTGCGGCGTCGGCGGCTGGTGCTGCTGCGACCAGCCGGGTCCGCCCTGCTGGGGCGCGGCCTGCGGCTGGCGCGCCTGGTGCTGCGCCTGCTGTGCGGGGGCCTGCTGGGGAGCGACCGCCGCGGCGGCGCCTGCCCCGGTGAGCTTCAGGCGCGGGCCGTCGGTGGCGTTGCCCAGATGCACCGCCGAGCCCGGGCCGATCTCCATCTGATGGATCCGCTGGCCCTGGACGAACGTTCCGTTCGTCGAGCCGTGGTCCTCGATGACCCAACTCCGGCCGCCCCAGCTGATGGTGGCGTGACGCCAGGAAACCCGCGCGTCGTCGATCGCCACATCACCGCCCGGGTCGCGTCCGAGCGTGTATGACCTGGACGGATCCAGGGTCCAGGTCCGTCCGTTCAATTCCAGTACGAGTTCCGGCACTCCATGCCCCACTACGTTGTCCCCCGATTGGCCCCGTCATGGGGAGTCTAGGGATGTCGAACATCGTGGGGAACTATTTCAGGCTCAGCCCCCTGTCCGAAAGTCGGGCCTTGTGAAGAGTCCGTAGCTGCCTCATTGTTCGCCCCGTTGACTGTCCGGAAACCGCCCCGGAGAGTGGTAATCACGCATAGGTGCACGCGGATCATGCGCAACCTTCAGTAAACGCCTTAAACGGATTGTCCGGCTCAAACAGACAAAGCTCTACGGATCGGGGGACGGCCGATGAGCGCGACGCGGTCTACTGCGGCGGCCGGCCAAGTACGGCGTATCCGCTGGGGAGATGTGCTGCTCACGGCGATCGCCTGTGTGAGCTGGGCTCTCGTCGGCATGGCCGGCGTCGCGGCGCTCGGTCTCCATCTGCTCGGCGCCGACACCGCGGGTTCGCTGGGGCCGATGACGGCGGCGGCCGTGGTGCTCGGTGTGGGCGGTTCGGTGACACCGTCGGGCGATGTCTCGGCGTTCGGTCTGGAGGGTGCGGAGGCGACCACCGCGATAGAGGTGACTCCGCTGGGCGTCGGCCTGGCCGGCGCGCTCCTGCTCGCCTTCTTCTTCCTACGGTCCTTACGGGCCCTGGGAGTTGAGATCTCGCCCCGGGAGCTGGCCGCGCGGGCCGGCGCGGTGGCGGTGCTCTTCCTGGCGATGATCGCCGGGCTCGCCTGGGCCGGCCACGACGTCATCACGTTCGACGGCGCCTCGCTCGGGCTCGATCAACTCCCGGACGGCGGCCTCACGGACGATCTGCCGGGCGGTATCGGGGACCTGCTGCCGGACCGGCTCGGCGATCTCGTCGAGGCCGAGGCGGCGGTCGGCTTCTCCGTGGACACGGGTCCTTCGCTGCTCGGTGCCCTGGTGTGGGTGCTCGGGGTGCTGGTCATCGCGCTGCTCGTCTCCCGTCGTACGCCCCTTCCGGCGGCGCTGACGTTCCTGCACCGGGCCGTGCGGCCGGCCGTCTCGGCACTGGTGACCGTGCTGTTGGTGGCGGTGGCGGCGGGGCTCGCGGCCGCGGCGTACGCGGCGATCGGCGACGACCATCCCGGGCGGATCGCGGGGGCCGCGCTGCTCGGGGCGCCCAACGGGGTGTGGCTCGCGGTGCCGCTCGGCATGTTCGTGCCCTGGGACGGCAAGGTCACGGGGGCCCTGACCGAGGTGCTTCCGGCGCCGCTCGACGAGTTCTTCAGCGCTTCCGCGGACGAGCCGGCGACGGTCGGGCGGCTTGCCGAGCTCGACGGGCGGGTGTGGCTGCTCGTGGTGGCGGTCGCGGTGATGATGCTGTTCGCGGGGGTGCTCACCGCGGCGCGTACGCCGGTGGGCTCGCATTCGGCGGCGGGGTTCGCGGGGCGGTGTGCACTGCGGCTCGGTCTCGTGACCGCCCTGGTCGTCCCGCTCCTGGTATGGCTCACCACGGTGTCCGCGACCGCCTCGCTGTCCGTGCTCGGTTTCGACGCCTTCGGCGCGGGGTTGTCGCTGCAGGGGCAGGCCGGGATGGGGCTGCTGCTCGGTGCCGTCTGGGGAGCGGGGGCCGGGGGTCTCGGGGCGTTCCTGGCTTACGCGAGCGGGGCTGCGGGTGGGCGGGTGGCGAGGTTCGCCGGGGTGGGCGTGCCCGGGCCTGAGGTGGATCCGGCGGAGGGGGCCGGGGTGTCGGGGCCGTACGATCCGGCGCCGCCGTTCCGGCCGTCCAATCCGCATACGAATCCGTATCTGCAGCTGCCGGATGAGTTCCGGGATCCGCCGCCTCCGCCTCCGGATGAGTGGCCATCGGGTGGGGGCGGCCGGCGGAAGCGCTGAGTTTCCCCTCCCCGCCGCAGGCGCAACGGCCCGCACCCGACAGGACCTCCGCAACCCGCCCGTCCCACCACCCGGGACACCCCACCACCCGTTCACCCGCGCCCGCTACCGTGTTCCCCACCATGAGCGCACCGCAGCCCCCGCAGGCCACCGCCGACGTCCCCACTCTCCTCGTCAAGATCTTCGGCAAGGACCGGCCCGGTATCACCGCCGGGCTCTTCGACACCCTTGCCGCCTTCTCCGTGGACGTCGTCGACCTCGAACAGGTCGTCACCCGGGGACGGATCGTGCTCTGCGCGCTCGTCACCGAGCCCGCCGCCGGGCTCGAGGGCGAGCTGCGGTCGACCGTGCACAGCTGGGCCGATTCGCTGAAGCTGCAGGCCGAGATCATCTCGGGGGTGGGCGACAACCGCCCGCGCGGCGAGGGCCGCTCGCACGTCACCGTGCTCGGCCACCCCCTGACCGCCGAGTCCACCGCCGCGATCGCCGCGCGCATCACCGCGACCGGCGGCAACATCGACCGCATCTTCCGGCTCGCCAAGTACCCCGTCACCGCCGTGGAGTTCGCCGTCTCCGGCACCCCGACCGAGCCGCTGCGCACCGCGCTCGCCCCCGAGGCCGCGGCGCTCGGTGTCGATGTCGCGGTGGTCTCGGCGGGGCTGCACCGGCGCGCCCAGCGGCTCGTCGTGATGGATGTCGATTCGACGCTCATCCAGGACGAGGTCATCGAGCTGTTCGCCGCGCACGCCGGCTGCGAGGAGCAGGTCGCCGAGGTCACCAACGCCGCGATGCGCGGCGAGCTGGACTTCGAGCAGTCGCTGCACGCCCGCGTGGCCCTCCTCAAGGGCCTGGACGTCTCGGTCGTCGAGAAGGTGCGGGCCGAGGTACGGCTCACGCCCGGCGCGCGGACCCTGGTGCGCACGCTCAAGCGGCTCGGGTACCAAGTCGGCGTGGTCTCGGGCGGTTTCACTCAGGTCACGGACGACCTGATGGAGCGCCTGGGGCTCGACTTCGCGCACGCCAACACCCTGGAGATCGTCGACGGCAAGCTGACCGGCAAGGTCACCGGCGACATCGTGGACCGGGCCGGCAAGGCCCGGCTCCTGCGCCGCTTCGCCGCGGAGGCCGGCGTACCGCTCGCGCAGACAGTGGCGATCGGCGACGGCGCCAACGACCTCGACATGCTCAATGCGGCAGGTCTCGGCGTCGCGTTCAACGCCAAGCCTGTCGTACGGGAGGCCGCGCACACCGCGGTGAACTTCCCGTTCCTCGACACGGTGCTCTACCTCCTGGGCGTCACGCGCGAAGAGGTCGAGGCCGCGGACGCCAGGGACGCGTAGGCGGCGCGGACGCCACGGACGTGGCAACGGTGAGGGCCCCGGCACGGCGCCGGGGCCCTCGATCACGTATCGGATGAAGCGAGTTGTCGCGCTTCGGATGAAGCGAGTTGTCGCGCTACTCGTTCGGAGCCCAGTAGTCGAACAGCGTCGCCACGCCAGGCTCCAAGGACTTCCACGACCCCTTGAAGGTCAGCATCGCGAGCGCCGAGGTCGGGAAGCCACGGCGCTCCATGCGGACCCCGGAGTCGCCCTCGGCCGAGCCCGCGAGGACGTCGGCCAGGCCGTGCACGCCCGGGTTGTGGCCGATCAGGAGCAGGTCGGCGACGTCGTCCGGTGTCTCGTTGAGCACGGCGATCAGCTCGCCCGGAGAGGCCTCGTACACCCTCTCCTCGTACACGGTCTTCGGACGCTGCGGCAGCTCGCCCACGGCCAGCTTCCAGGTCTCCCGGGTGCGGGCGGCAGTGGAGCAGACGGCCAGGTCGAAGGCGATCCCGCTCTCCGCGAGCCGACGGCCCGCGACGGGGGCGTCCTTGCGGCCCCGCTCGGCCAACGGCCTTTCGTGGTCGGCGATCTGGGGCCAGTCGGCCTTGGCGTGCCTGAGGAGGACGAGCCTGCGCGGTGTATCGACACTCATGTGTCCCAGCTTCGCACGAAACGCGCCACGCGGCGCAGGGAGTTGGCGGGCTCCCCCTTGAAGGGTGACGGCCGGCTCACTGTGATCCCACGGGGCGCGGAACGACGCGCTCACCCGATACGGAACATCCTCACGGGATCAAGGTTTCCTTGAGCCGCCCGAGAAAGTCCCCGACCGCGGGGTCACCGGTCGCGGCCTGTGCCTCGGCGGGGTGCAGCACGATCATGAACAGCACGGCGAAGGCGATCACCGGCAGGACGATTCCCCACCAGGGCAGCCGGGCCTGCGCGCGGGCCTGCTGCGGGGAGCGGGTGTGCGCTGGGGCCGACATGACGCCTCCGGGTCTTCAGGTCCGTCCGCCGCGTCCTCGCGGCGGTGCCGCGGATCGATGCTGCGCGGCCTACTGAAGAACCTACGGAAGCGCGGGCCTCCAACCCATCCGGCGATCCACCCACTTGACCCTGACACCAGCCCCCTAGGGGATGGTGGAGCTAGCCCCACCATGAGGGCGGGAAGCTCGGATCGGGCGGCCCGCGACTGGGCCGGAAGCGACCGGCGTCAGGGCGAGACGATCGTGGCGATGATGCCGATGATCACGGTGATGGCCATCATGGCGCCGAACACGGCGAGCAGCTTCTTCTGGCCGTTCTTGGGGTGCGGGTCGAGCACAGGCATACGGCCAGTCTCGCACCCTTTGCGCACTCCCCCGCCGCCGGGGGTCGGCCCCTCGGGCGCTCAGCCCGCGCACTCGTCCTCGACGGTCCGCTGCCGCCCGGCCATCACACCGAAGAGGATCTGCGGCACGAGCAGCGCACCCATCAGCACGATCGGCGCCTCCCAGCCGCCGCTGTGCTGGTACAGCACACCGACGAGCAGCGGTCCCGGGATCGAGAGCAGATAGCCCGCGCTCTGCGCGAAGGCCGACAGCTGCACCACACCCGGGCCCGTACGGGCCCGCATTCCCACCATGGTCAGGGCCAGCGGGAACGAGCAGTTGGAGATGCCGAGCACCAGCGCCCACACCCAGGCGCCGCCCGCGGGTGCGAGGTAGAGGCCGGTGTAGCCGATCAGGCCGCAGACGCCGAGGGCGACGACGATCGGGCCCTGGTGGTTCATCCGGGCGGCCATCCGCGGGATCACGAACGACAGCGGCACACCCACCGCCATGGTGATCGCGAGCAGCACACCGGCCGTACCGGCCGAGACCCCCGCGTCACGGAAGATCTGCGGCATCCAGCCCATCGTGATGTACGCACCGGTGGCCTGGAGCCCGAAGAACACGGCGAGCGACCACGCCGTACGGCTGCGCGTGATCTTGAGCTTCGCCGTCGGCTGCGGGGAGGCCTTCCGCTCGGCCGTGTCCGACCGGCGCCCCCGCAGCACCGGCAGCCACGGCAGCACCGCGGCGGCGGCCAGCGCGGCCCAAACGGCAAGCCCCGTCTTCCAGTTGCCGCCGAGCGCCTCGGTCACCGGCACGGTGATCGCGGCCGCGAGCGAGGTGCCGAGCGCGAGGGCCATCGAGTAGAGCCCGGTCATCGAGCCCACGCGCTGCGGGAACCACTCCTTGATGACCACCGGCATCAGCACGTTGGAGACCGCTATGCCCGCGAGCGCCAGCGCACTGGTGGCGAGGAAGGCCGCGGTGCTGCCCGTGAAGGGGCGCACGAGGAGGCCGGTGGCTATCGCGGCCATGCCGCCGCTGACCACGGCCACCGGTCCGAAGCGCCGGGCCAGGCGCGGGGCGAGGCTGCCGAAGACGGCGAAGCACAGGGGCGGTACGGAGGTGAGGACACCGGCGACGGAGCCGCTCATGCCGAGTCCGACGCGTACCTCTTCGAGCAGGGCGCCGAGGCTGGTGATGGCCGGGCGCAGATTGAGGGCGGCCAGGACGATGCCGGCGATCACGAAGGGCACACCCCAGGTGCGCGCGGCCGAGGCGGGCCCGGGCTGTGCGCTGCTGCTCGGGGCCGCTTCGGATGCGGGCAGAACTGTCGACTTCTCACTGACCATGAGAGCCATCATAGAATCATGGGATGATTGGCTGTCCAGTCGGTCCCCGGCCACGTCCGCGGCACCGTCGGCTGTACGGTCGTCCCGTATCGCTCGCGCCGAAGGAAGAGCCCCATGCCCCTGTCGTCCCCGCGGCGCTCGGCACTCGCCGACCAGGTGATCGCCGAGCTCAGGAACCAGATCACCTCGGGCGAGTGGCCGGTCGGCTCGCGCATCCCCACCGAGCCGGAGCTGGTCGAGCAGCTGGGCGTCGCCCGCAACACCGTGCGCGAGGCGGTGCGCGCGCTCGCGCACAACGGGCTCCTTGACATCCGCCAGGGCTCGGGCACGTATGTCGTCGCCACGAGCGAGCTGGCCGGGGTGATGCAGCAGCGCTTCGCCGACGCCGATCCCCGCCATATCGCCGAGCTGCGCGCCACGCTGGAGTCGGCCGGCGCCAAGCTGGCCGCCGAGCGGCGCACCGAGCGCGACCTCAAGCAGTTGGACGCGCTGCTCGTACGGCGTGAGGAGGCCTGGGAGTCCGGTGACCGCGAGGCGTTCGTCGACGCGGACGCGACCTTCCACCTCGCGGTGGTGTCGGCCGCGCACAACGACGTCCTGACGGATCTGTACGCGGATCTGGGCGATGTGCTGCGGTCCTGGCTGCGCGACGACATCGGCGAGACGCTGCGGCCCGAGAACCACATGGACCACACGCGGCTGCTCGACGCGATCCGCGGCCAGAACGCCGAGGCTGCGGCGACGGAGGCCGCGAGCTATCCGTTCCTGTGCGGACCGGAGCGCTTCCGGGACCGCTGAGGCGTCATGGCAGGGGGTTGTGGCTGACCCAGGCCGAGCGGACTTCCTTCCAGCAGCGTCCGGTCAGACGCACGGTCAGCGCGGGTTCCGCCGCGACCGCCACCGCGTCCGAGTCGATGTCCCACCACCGGTCGCACTCGATGTGCAGACGTACGTGGTCCGTCTCGGGATACGGGTTGTGGCAGTACGCGGTGACGCGGGCGCCCTCGACGGCCGTGCGGCAGGTCGCCCCGAAGGGGCGCTCCGGCGGGGCGGGCTCGGCGGCGGCCGGCGTGGGCGCGGTGCCGGACGGCAGGAACAGCAGCAGGCTCAGCCCCGCGAGGAGGGGTCCGTACCGCCGCATCCTGCGCACCACTCGGAAGACCTCCTCGGCCGTACCGCGGCACGGCAGTCACTGCCGTCGCGGCTGCACCTCAAGGGGGGGAACTGGACTTCCAGAGTGCGGTGTTCGGGCGCGGGGCGCAGGGCGAGGGGGACCGAACGAGGGAGGCCCCGTTTCCCGGTGATCCGGGAAACGGGGCCTCCGAGGGGGTGCGGCACCGGTTGCGGCGCCCCATCCCCGTACGAGAAATCAGGCGCCCACAGCGTGCAGACCGCCGTCGACGTGGATGATCTCGCCGGTGGTCTTCGGGAACCAGTCCGACAGCAGGGCGACGATGGCGCGGCCGGTGGGCTCCGGGTCGTCCAGCTTCCACTCCAGCGGGGAGCGGTTGTCCCAGACCGAGGCCAGGTCGGAGAAGCCCGGGATGGACTTCGCGGCCATCGAGCCGAGCGGACCCGCCGAGACCAGGTTGCAGCGGATGTTCTCCGGGCCGAGGTAGCGCGCCATGTAGCGGTTGGTCGCCTCGAGGGCGGCCTTGGCCGGGCCCATCCAGTCGTACTGCGGCCAGGCGAACTGGGCGTCGAAGGTGAGACCGACGACCGAGCCGCCGTTCTCCATGAGCGGCTTGCAGGCCATCGTCAGGGACTTCAGCGAGTACGCGGAGACGTGCATGGCCGTCGACACCGACTCGAAGGGGGTGTCGAGGAAGTTGCCGCCCAGGGCGTCCTGCGGCGCGAAGCCGATGGAGTGCACGATGCCGTCGATGCCGCCCAGATCGGCGCGGACCTTGTCGGCGAGGCCGGCGAGGTGCTCGTCGTTGGTGACGTCCAGCTCGAGGACGGTCGTGGGCTTGGGCAGCTTCTTCGCGATGCGCTCGGTGAGCGTCGGCCGCGGGAAGGCGGTCAGGATGATCTCCGCGCCCTGCTCCTGCGCCAGCTTGGCGGCGTGGAAGGCGATGGAGGACTCCATCAGCACACCCGTGATGAGGATGCGCTTGCCGTCGAGAATTCCGCTCATGGTCAGTGACCCATGCCCAATCCGCCGTCAACGGGGATGACGGCACCAGTGATGTACGAAGCGTTGTCGGAGGCCAGGAACTGGACCGCGGCGGCGATCTCCTCCGGCTGCGCGTACCGGCCGAGCGGCACCTGCGAGACGATGCCCGCGCGCTGCTCGTCGGTGAGCACCTTGGTCATGTCGGTGTCGACGAAACCCGGTGCGACGACGTTGAAAGTGATGTTGCGCGAGCCCAGCTCACGGGCGAGCGAGCGCGCGAAGCCGACGAGGGCGGCCTTGGAGGCGGCGTAGTTCGCCTGGCCCGCGGAGCCGAGCAGACCGACCACCGAGGAGATCAGGACGACGCGGCCCTTCTTGGCGCGCAGCATGCCGCGGTTGGCGCGCTTGACCACACGGAAGGTGCCGGTGAGGTTGGTGTCCAGGACGGAGGTGAAGTCCTCCTCGGACATCCGCATGAGGAGCTGGTCCTTGGTGACGCCGGCATTCGCGACGAGCACCTCGACGGGACCGTGCTTCTCCTCGATCTCCTTGTAGGCCTGGTCCACCTGCTCGGTGTCGGTGATGTCGCACTTGACGGCGAGGAAGCCCCGCTTCTCCAGCTCCGCGGGTTCGCCCGAGCGGTACGTGATCGCGACCCTGTCGCCGGCCTCGGCGAACGCATGGGCGATGGCGAGGCCGATGCCCCGGTTTCCTCCGGTGACGAGAACCGAGCGGCTCAACGGATCACCCTTTCGATAGTGGTCGGATACCCGGAAACTTATCTGGCCCGCCGCGGTTACGGAGAATCGGTCACTGACAGTGGCACGGAGCAGTCCCTGTCGGGTCCCTACAGAAGTGCCCGCGCAGCAGTGCCTGCGCAGAAGTCCTGCCAGAAGGTCCCTACGGAAAGGGTGGTGCCCGAAGTGCCCACAGCCCCTCACGCCATCGATGCGACCTTTACCGCACTCCCCTTGCGCGCGCTCGCCGACGCCGCCCTCGCCCGGGCCCGTGCGCTCGGGGCCGAGCACGCGGACTTCCGCTTCGAGCGGGTGCGCAGCGCCGGCTGGCGGCTCAGGGACGCCAAGCCGTCCGGGTCGTCGGACACGACAGATCTCGGTTATGCCGTACGAGTGGTGCACGGCGGCAGCTGGGGCTTCGCCTCCGGGGTCGATCTGACGATGGACGCGGCCGCGAAGGTGGCCTCGCAGGCGGTCGCGATGGCCAAGCTCTCGGCGCAGGTGATCAAGGCGGCCGGTTCGGACGAGCGCGTCGAGCTCGCGGCCGAGCCGGTCCATGCCGACAAGGAGTGGATCTCCTCGTACGAGATCAATCCCTTCGATGTGCCGGACGCGGAGAAGACGGGGCTGCTCGCCGACTGGAGTGCGCGGCTGCTCGCGGCCGAGGGGGTCGCGCATGCGGATGCCTCGCTCCTGACCGTGCAGGAGAACAAGTTCTACGCGGACACCGCGGGCACCGTCACCACCCAGCAGCGGGTGCGGCTGCATCCGCAGCTGACCGCGACGGCCGTGGACGAGCGGACCGGCGAGTTCGACTCGATGCGGACCATCGCGCCGCCGGTGGGGCGCGGCTGGGAGTACCTCGGGCAGAGCGTGTGGGACTGGGACAAGGAGCTGGCGCAGATCCCGGAGTTCCTGGCCGAGAAGATGCGCGCGCCGAGCGTCGAGGCGGGGCGCTACGACCTGGTCGTCGATCCGTCGAATCTGTGGCTGACCATCCATGAGTCGATCGGGCACGCCACCGAGCTGGACCGGGCGCTCGGCTACGAGGCGGCGTACGCGGGCACGTCGTTCGCGACCTTCGACCAGCTGGGCAAGCTCACGTACGGCTCCGAGATCATGAACGTGACCGGCGACCGTACCGCCGAGCACGGCCTGGCGACCATCGGGTACGACGACGAGGGTGTGGCCGGCCAGTCCTGGGACCTGGTGAAGGACGGCACGCTGGTCGGCTACCAACTGGACCGCCGTATCGCGAAGTTGACCGGCTTCGAGCGGTCCAACGGCTGCGCCTACGCCGACTCCCCCGGGCATGTCCCGGTGCAGCGGATGGCCAATGTGTCGCTGCAGCCCGCCCCTGAAGGGCCCACGACCGACGAGATGATCGCGGGGGTCGAGCGCGGGATCTACGTCGTCGGCGACCGCTCCTGGTCGATCGATATGCAGCGGTACAACTTCCAGTTCACCGGCCAGCGCTTCTTCAAGATCGAGAACGGTCGACTCGCGGGCCAGCTCCGCGATGTGGCCTACCAGGCGACCACCACCGACTTCTGGGGCTCGATGGCGGCGGTCGGCGGGCCCGAGACGTATGTGCTCGGCGGCGCGTTCAACTGCGGGAAGGCGCAGCCGGGTCAGGTGGCGGCGGTGTCGCACGGATGCCCTTCGGCGCTGTTCCAGGGCGTGAACATCCTCAACACGACACAGGAGGCCGGGCGGGGCTGACCGGGATCCGGGCGGGGCTGGCCGGGATCCGGGCGGGGGCTGACCGGGATCCTGGCGGGGGCTGACCGGGATCCTGGCGGGGCTGGCCGGATTCCCCGGCAGGCGCGGACTCCGCGCCTGCCGGCCCGTCGCCGCGACCCGCATCGGCCGGCTGCAACCCGTATTGACTAATAGTCAAATACGCAGGACTCTCTGGACCACCGCCCCATCGGCCACGCTCCCGCCCTGGAGGTCCCGTGAGTACGGAAGGCACGGCGCAGTTGAGCACGGAGTTGAGGGATGCGCTTCCGGAGAGCTTCGGGCGGCTGACGCCCGAGCAGGTCGGCGTTCTCGCGGACGCCCTGCGCGCCCGGCGCGAGAGTCAGGCCTCCGGCCTGAACGAGGCCGCCGAGGACGCGCTCAAGCTCGTTCCCGCACTCGCCCGCGGCCCTGTCCGCCGCATCCTGTTCCGCTGAATCGGAGGCCCCGCCATGGATTCATCGCACAGCGCCGCCCCCGAAACACCGCACAGCCGCCCCGCCCCCGAAGTCCTGCAGAGCCGTGCCGAGATCGAGAAGATCGCCGCGCTCCTGGACGTGGACAAAGGCCGTCTCGGCTTCCTCGGAGAGCTGCCTCTTCAGGACGTACGACGCTTCCGTGAGCAGACCGTCGCCGCACTGTTCGACCGTGTGCCGGAGATGCTGGACCGGATCGCCGCCGCGACCAAGCTGGTGCCCGCCGGAGTGGCCGCCGCCATCTCGCAGAAGGCGCTCGGACCGCGGCTCGCGGCCGCGGTCGCGGGCCGGCTCGATCCGGCACGCGCGGCCGACATCATCGAGAAGCTGCCGGTCGCGTTCACGGCCGAGTCCTGTGCGCACCTCGATCCGCGGCGTATCCCCGGGATCGTGGACCGGCTCGACGAGAACCTCGTGGTCCGTATCGCCGTGGTGCTCGCCGAACGCGGCGACCACCTCACCATGGGCCGCTTCGTCGGACATCTGCGGGATGCCGCGCTCAGCCGCATCCTGCCGCACGTCCCGGACGAGACGGTCCTGCGTACCGGTTACGCCATCGACCGGCCCGAACAGCTCAGCAGGATCATCGAGTTGATGGGTCGGGAGCGGCTCGAGTCGGTCATCGCCTCGGCCGCCGACGGGCTCTGGCCCGAGGCCCTCGCGGTGGCCGGCATGGTCACCGGGGAGCAGCGCGGCCGCATCGCCTCGCTCGCGGCCGCTCAGCCGCCCGAGCGGCTCGACTCCCTGGTCGCGGTGGCGGCCGAGCAGGGCCTGTGGGAGTCGCTGCTCCCGCTGGTGGCGCTGCTCCCCGCGGGCGAGCTGCGCGCGGTCGCCGTGCTGCCGTCGCTGCGGGACGCCGAGGTGCTCGCCGGGGTCGTACGGGCCGTCGTCGCCACGGGGTTGTGGGCCGAGTTCCTGCCGCTGGTGGAACTCCTGCCGGACGCGTCCCGCCAGGTGGTGGCGGATGCCGCGGGCGCGCTCGCCGAACCGGAACTGGACGCGCTCGCCCGGGAGGTCGACAAGCAGGACCTGTGGGATGTGGTGCTGCCGCTGGTCGAGTTGATGTCGGACGAGGCCAAGACCCGGATCTTCGCGTTGCCGGCGTTCCAGGACGCGGCGGGTTAGGACGCGGCGGGTTTGGCGCCGGGTCAGGACGCGGCGGGTTTGGACGCCGGCTTAGGACGCGGCGGGTCAGGACGCACTGTGGGCGGGCCTCTCGGCCCGCCCACAGGACCTGTCACGCGCGCTCCGCGACCGCGTCCCCCGACGCCCGCCAATGCCGCTCGGGTATCCCCACCAGGCCGTACAGCCAGCGCACCGGTGAGCGGCGGTGCAGCAGCACCACACCCGCGAGCACCGCGAACAGGAGCAGTCCGAAGACCGCCCCGAGCAGCCGCACCAGGCCGCTCGCCACGAGTGCGCCCACGAACGGCAGGCCGTACACACCGGCGGCCGCGATGGCGATCGCGAGGATGCGGGGCACCTTGCGGTCCTCGTCGCCGCCGGGCAGGTCCCAGCCCTCCATCAGCCAGCTGATCTCCGTGACCAGCATCGTCCCGATCACGGCGGCCCCGAGGAGCAGCAGCGCCAGGAACGTGCCGGAGGTCAGGAAGTCCAGGACGTTGTTGACGACGCTGTCCTTGGGCCAGTCGGCGAAGTCCCGCGCCCCGGTGGAGAAGAAGCGCGCGTAGCCGCTGCCGTCCCAGCCGTGGATCAGCGTCCCGAACACCAGGAAGTACCCGCCCACGGTCTGCAGATACGCCCAGTAGCCCGCGCCCATGAGGACCAGGGCCTGGGCCGCGGTGAACCCGAGCAGCGTGGCGACGGGAACACCTCCCGCGTAGAAGAGGACGAACCCGGCCCAGATTCCCCCGTGGGCGTCCGCCACCTGCATGGTCGCCCAGGACGGGTTCTGCCAGAGCAGGAACAGTCCGGTCGGTACGAGCAGCACGGTGGCGAAGAGCAGCGTCAGGGTCAGATACGGGTTCGCGACACGGCTGCGGGTGCGGGGGCCCTCGCCGACGCTCAGCCGCTCCCAGATCTGGAGCTGGCGTCCGGCCGCGACGGCGAAGGTGGCGCCGATCGCGTATGCCCAGAACAGGGCGGCCTGGATCTGGATCATGGCGAGGCCTTCAGGGTGAGTCCGCCGGCGACGATCAAGTCCGAGGTGACCAGGGCCTGTTCGGCCTGCACCTGGGTCATGAAGACGAAGGGCGGTACGACCGGTGGGACGGGCAGACCGTCCGGCGTGAAGGTCAGACAGAGCAGGCCTTCGAGGCAGCCGCTGAACTTCGTGAGGTAGAGCGTGACGTCACCGTCGAGCTCCAAGGTGTCGGCGCCGAGGGCCAGTTCGTCGCTTCCGTCGCGGGTCTGCAGCCGGTAGTCGTCGAGGGATGCGGCCTTCATACGGAGCACCATGACCTTCAGCGTGCCGTCGGCGGTCGGGAGTTCCTCGACTCCGGCGAACAGGAAGCCCTTCGGGGCGAAGAGCGTGGTGGTGACCGTCGCGGGAGTACGCGGCGCGACGATGCCGTCGGCCGGGGCGGAGACGCCGTCGGACGGGGCGGAGACGACGTCGGCCGGAGCCGAGAGCACATCGACCGGTGCGGCCATCGCCCGGCCCACTCCCGGCCCCCACACCGCTCCGGCGAGCACCACCGGCAGGAGCACCCCGAGGGTGCGCGTCCCCTGCCCGTCCCGTATCCGCTCCCGCTTCGCCTTCTCCTTGGCGTCCGGGTCGACCGGTGTCCAGCCGAAGCCCATCGCGCTGCCGGCGATGCCCAGGAGCATGCCGACGAGGAAGCCGCCGAGGTTGGTCGCGGCGAAGGAGAGCACCGACAGGATCAGGGCGTTGACGCTCACGTAGTGCCGGGTGTGCGGCAGCAGCCACAGGAAGAGACCGGCCACGATCAGCGCGAGCCCGATGCCGATCGCCGCGATCCCGCCGAGCCCCAGGCTGACCAGGACGGTGAGCGGCGACAGCGGTACGAGGAGCAGCTCGAGACCGCCGAGGATCAGCAGCAGCCCGCCCCAGAACGGCCGTGTCCGGCGCCAGCGGCGCAGGACACGGCGCGCCTCGGGCAGCGGCAGCCGCCGGTCGAGCCATCCGCCGCCGTCGCGGTTCAGAAGCACTTCTTGCCGTCCAGGCTGACGTCCACGCGCATGCCTTTGAGACGGAAGTTGCCGCCCGTCGCCGACCATGCGTTGGACCGCACCCCGGACACCTCGATGTCCCCGGCCTGCAGACCGAACTTGCCGGCCTCGCCCTTGACCCCCTCGACGCTGTCGAGCGTGGAGGCGTCCCGGCCGATCTGAGCCGTACCGAAGCGGGCGTCGCCGACCAGGTCCTCGCCGTCGATCACCAGGTTGCTGGCCGTGACGTTTCCGGCCTCGCCGCCCGCCGTCAGCTTGAACACGACCGTGCCGACCGGGGTCTTCACCTCCGCGGCCTGGCAGATGTCGGAGAGCGTGGCATCGCCGATGCCGAGCAGGGCGACGGGATGGCCCTTCCCGTCGACCGAGCGGTCCACCTGGACGTAGGAGGCGAGGCCCTCGCTGCTGAGCTTGCCCGAGGAGACCTGGAAACTCGTACCGGAGACGGCGAAGGACGCGGCCAGTGCGCCCTGGGCCATCACCGAGGCCATCAGACCGACGCAGAGCACCGCCGGCAGGGCGACGACCGCGGTCTTCTTCCAGTTGGTTCTGCCCACTTCGGTGGGCCGCTGCTGTGAGCTCACGTTGCCTCCCGTACGTCGTCCACGTGCGTAGGGGCGGTGCGTGGCCGATGCGGGAGCGCGCCGCATGCGGCCCGTTCTCTCGCGGAGCGTCGACGCAGGTCGGCGGCTGGGCCATACTGCGGGCATTCCGCGGGCAGTTGGAGACTAGGGCGCAATTTGAATAATAGTCAACAGCGTGGCAGCACCGAGCGTTCACAGGCACGCCGCGCCGAACTCATCGCCATTGGACGGAAGTTGTTCGCCGACACGTCCTACGACGCGTTGTCGATGGACGACATCGCCCAGCGCGCGGGTGTCGCGAAGGGCTTGTTCTACTACTACTTCAAGTCGAAGCGCGGCTACTACCTGGCCATCGTCGAGGACTCGATCGCCGGGCTCGTCGCACGCGCGGGCAGCGCCAAGGATCTGCCGCGCACGGTCCGCGTGCATCGCACGATCGACGGCTATCTGCGCTACGCGGAACAGCACCGCGCGGCGTACCGCGCGATCGTGACAGGCGGCGTGGGCTTCGACGCCGAGGTGCTCGCGATCCGCGACACCGTGCGCGAGGAGCTGATCGCCACGATCGCCGAAGGAGCGTACGGCAGACGCGACATACCCCCGCTCGCACGGCTCGCCCTGATCGGCTGGCTCAGCGGCGTGGAGGGCGTGACCCTCGACTGGCTCGGCCGCACGGAGCCGGACCGCGACACGGTGCGGGAGCTCCTGGTACGGCAGCTGCGCCGGACGCTCGACACCATCGAGGAGCTCCTGCCGGACTGGCCCTCCCCCGAGCCGGACTAGCCGTCCGGGGTCAGGGCCTCCGCGCCGCGCACCTACGGAACCCTGACCACCTGTCCCGCATACGCGAGCCCGCCGCCGAAGCCGAAGAGCAGCGCGGGGGCACCGGACGGGACACTGCCCGACGCGACCAGCTTGGACAGGGCGAGCGGGACGCCGGCCGCGGAGGTGTTGCCGGACTCGGTGACATCGGTGGCCACGACGGCGTTCACGGCCCCGATCCTGGCGGCGAGCGGTTCGATGATCCGCAGGTTCGCCTGGTGCAGGACGACCGCGGCGAGCTCCTCGGGCGCGATGCCGGCACGGGCGCACACCTGCCGTGCCAGGGCGGGCAGTTCGGTGGTCGCCCAGCGGAAGACGGACTGGCCCTCCTGGGCGAAGCGGGCCGGGGTTCCTTCGATACGGACGGCGGCGCCGCGGTCCGGGAAGGAACCCCACACCACCGGGCTGATCCCGGGCTCGGCGGAGGGCTCCACGACCGCGGCGGCCGCCGCGTCGCCGACGAGGATGCACGTGGTGCGGTCGGTCCAGTCGGTGACGGAGGAGAACTTCTCGGAGGCGATCACCAGGGCGCGGCTGCCCGCTCCCGCACGCAACGACTGATCGGCGAGCGCGAGGGCGTGACTGAAGCCGGAGCAGGCCGTGTTGACGTCGAGGGCCGCCGGATGCGGGATGCCGAGGCGGGCCGCGGTGCGCGAGGCCATGTTGGGGGCGCGGTTCTCCGCCGTGCAGGTGGCGAGCAGTACGAGGTCGATGTCGCGGGCGTCGACGCCGGCATGGGCCAGGGCCTTCTCGGCCGCGGCGGCCGCCATCGAGTCCACGGTCTCGTCGTCGGCCGCGATGTGCCGGGTGTCGATGCCGACGCGCGACCGTATCCACTCGTCGTTGGTGTCGACGAGTGCGGCGAGGTCGTGGTTGGTGAGGACGCGGGCGGGCTGGTGGTGGCCGAGTGCTGTGATGCGGGTTCCGGTCGTCATACGGGTTCCTTCTCCGTCGTGGCGGCGGGCCGACCGAGCAGCGCTTCGAGCGCCGCCTCGAGTCCGGCGGGGCCGCCGTCGTCGGCCCAGGCGAGATAGCCGTCCGGGCGCACCAGGCAGGCCCCTACGGCGAGTTGGGACGCGCAGTCGGCGACGGTGACGTCGACCGGCCAGGGGGCGACGGCCTTGCGCAGATCGTTCGCGGCGCCGGGTTCGAGGACGAGCAGCCGGAGCCGGCCCGGCCGCAGGAGTTCCACGACGCCCGTGGTCCTGCCGCCCACTGTCAGCGGCAGGTTCGGCAGGAAGGTCCCGGTCCAGCGGGACTGGTGCGGACCGCGGGGCAGGGTGACGTCCTGGTCGCTGATCATGTCGCCGAGCTGTCTGCTGACGGCCGGGTTCTGCAGCAGGCCGATGAACAGGTCCCGCAGCGGATCGTGCCCGCGACCCGGCTGCATCAGGGCCAGCTGGGCCTGGGTGTTGGCGATGGTGCGGGCGGCGGGCGGACGGCGCTCGGCGGTGTAGCTGTCGAGGAGGCCCTCTCCTGCCCGGCCCCGTAGATGCAGGGCGAGCTTCCAGGACAGGTTGACGGCGTCCTGGAGACCGAGGTTGAGGCCCTGGCCGCCGACCGGGAAGTGCACGTGGGCGGAGTCGCCCGCGAGCAGCACCCGGCCGCGGCGGTAACTGTGCACCAGGCGCGCGTAGTCGCTGAAGCGGTCGAGGAACGTGGCGTGGAACATCGGGATGTCACGTCCCGCGATCCGGCTGACCGTGGCCTGGAGTTCGGCGAGCGTGAGCGCGGTGCGGCGGTCGGGGTGCGGTCCGTCGAAGTCGAAGGCCGCGACCCGGCTGGGGCCCCACGGGCTGGGGTTGATCACGGTCCAGCCGCGTTCGGTGAGGTTCCAGCCGGGCGGCGCGCTGTAGGGGTCCTCCAACTCGACCACGCCGAGCACCGCCTGGGCCCGTGGCAGGTGCTCCTCGCTGGTGAACCCGGCCTGTTCGCGGACGAGGCTGCGGGCCCCGTCCGCGCCGATCACCCAGGCGGCCCTCAGGTCCGAGCCGTCGTCGAGGGTGAGCGTGACCTCCTCCTCACCCGAGCCCAGTGCGGTGACCTTCCGGCCGCGCAGGACAACAGCGCCCCGCTGCCGTGCCGTCTTCTCGAACTGCCGCTCGAGGTCGCTCTGCGCCCGCCCCACGATGGGATCGCCCTCGACGGCCGGACCGGTGATGGTCAGACCCGGCAGGCCCGCGAAGTGGAAGGGCTGGGTGGCCTCGCGGTCGAGCAGTTCGGGAGCGGTGCGCGGCGCGGTGAGGTAGCCGCGGCGGCGCAGCACCTGGGCCGTACGGGCGTGCAGGGTGCCCGCCTTGGGGACGTCGAGGGTCTCGGTGTTCTGCTCGATCACCGTCACCCGTACACCGAAGTGGGCGAGTTCGGCCGCGAGCAGCATCCCGACGGGGCCGCCGCCGACCACGGCGACCTGCACCGAGGAGGAGGACGAGGAGGAGGTCACGCGCGGCTCACTTCCCCACCGCTGCCTCGGACCTGCCGCGGCCGAGGGCGACCACGAGCAGCCCGAGCACGACACAGACCACGGCCATCGCGCTCAGCAGGGTGTGGAACGCGTCGTCGTACGAGCTCCCCTCGCCGGTGGCCAGCGAGACGAGCGCGGAGCCGAAGACGGCGACCGCGATGGCCTCGCTGCCCAGACGCAGGGTGTTGAGGAACCCGGCCGCCATGCCCGCCTTCTCGGGCTCGACCAGACCGAGCGCCTGCCCGTCGACGAGACCGGCCGACAGGCCCATGCCCGCACCGGTGACCAGCATCGGCACCGCCATCGCGAGCAGCGAGCTGTCCGGGCCGAGCGTCAGGAGCGCGAGGTCGCCGACGACCAGGCAGACCAGAGAGGCGAAGACCACGGCGAGCGGCGAGGTCCCGCGCTCGACGAGCTTGAGACCGACGAGCGGCAGCGCAAGGACCGGGACGGTCAGGAGCAGCATCGTGGCGCCCGCGGCCGAGGCGCTGTAGCCGGCGACCGTAGCGAGGTACGAGGGCAGATACGTGAGCTGGGTGACGAACCCGAACGAGGCCGCGACCGGCACCAGGGTGTACGCGAGGAAGCGGCGGTTCCGGACCACCGACAGGTCGAGCAGCGGAGCCTCGGTGCGCTTGGACAGCGCACCGAAGAGGGCGAGCAGCACCACGGAGAGCAGCAGCAGACCGAGCGTCTCGGGTGCGGTCCAGCCCCACTCGGAGCCCTGCACGATCGCGTACGTCATGGCGGCCATGGCGACGACGAAGACCACCGCACCGCGCACGTCGAGCCGTCCACTGCGCGCCGCCCGGTCGCCGACGCGGCGGGCGATGGCCGGGACACAGGCGAGGACCACAGCGAGCAGGATGGCCTGGAGGCCGAAGATCCAGCGCCAGCCGAGCGCGTCCACGGCCGGTCCCGAGACGGTCGGGCCGAGCGCGACGCCGATACCGGCGATGGTGCCGAAGAGCGCGAACGCCTTGGCGCGGGCCGGCCCTTCGAAGGCCGAGGAGATGATGGCGCTGCCGCAGGCGAAGATCGCGGCGCCGCCGAGTCCGGCGAGCGCGCGGGCGCCGTCCAGTACGTAGATGTTGGGCGCGAGCGCGCAGGCGAGCGAGGCCACCGCGAAGATCGCGGCGCCGGCGGCGAAGGCCCGGATCCGGCCGACGAGGTCGGCGAGCGTGCCCCAGACGAGCGTGAAGCAGGCGAAGGCCACGTTGAACGCGTTGACCACCCACTGCAGGGCGGCCGATCCGGCGCCGGTGTCCGCGCCGATCTCGGGCAGGGCGACGGCCGTACCGGAGATGGAGGTGGGGACGACGAACACGGCGAGCAGCACCGCGAACAGGGTCAGGCCGCCGGCCGCCGGGGCGCTCCCGGTATCCAGGTCCGGTGCTGTGCGTGCGGGATCGGTGGTCGATGAGGCCACGGGAGAACTCCGAATCGAGAGCTGGGGACCTGGGGCAGGTCGGTGACAGGGGTTCCTGCAACGGGAGTTGGCGCCGAGCGGGCGCACCGACTCACGGAGGTACGATCAATCTCGTACCTCAGGTTGGCACAGTCCGCAGGTTTGACGCAAGTAGTACCTTGAGGGGTGGTGTCGCACGGTGCGACGCCTTGTGGGGTCGCACGGTGCGACGCCCTGCGGTGCCGCCGAGCGCGGCACCCGAGCCGCGTGAGGAGCCGCGCCATGCCGGACGCCGAGGGACACCCGAACGTCGAGGAGATGGACTTCCAGACGGTGCTCAAGGCCCTGTCCGATCCGCTGCGCTACCAGGTGATCGCAACCCTTGCGGGTCTGCCGGACAGCACCGAGCGCACCTGCACGTCCTTCGGCCTTCCGGTGTCCAAGTCCACCCGCACGCACCACTTCCGGATTCTGCGCGAGGCCGGTCTCGTACGGCAGGTGGACCGGGGCAACAGCCGCAGCGCGCAGCTGCGGCGCGCGGACATCGAGCGGCGGTTTCCGGGGCTGCTGGGACTCGTCACGGACAATGCCCAACTGCCGGAGGGTGCCGAGCTGTTGGCGACCCGGGACTGAGACATCGGGCCGGGACTGAGACATCGGGCCGCCGACGGCCCGCGAGTGGGACACCAGGCCGGCGGCGGCCCGGGGCTCAGACATCAGGCCGGCGGCGGCCCGGGACTCAGACACCAGGCCGCCGACGGCCCGGGGCGGACCCACGTCCCGGGCCGCCGCCGGCGCACTACCAGCGCACGGGCAGTGACACCGGCCGCCGCAGAATCACCCCGCTGTCCCACGGCAGCCCGGCCGGATCGGCGTCCAGTGCCAGCTCGGGGAACTCGCGCGCGAGGGCGGTGAGCAGTTCACCGATCTCCATCCGGGCGAGCGCCGCCCCCATGCAGTGGTGCATCCCGTAGCCGAACTGCAGATGCCGCGGGCCCTCGCGGTCGGGGTCGACCGTCAGCGGATCGGCGAAGACCTCGGGGTCGCGGTTGGCCTGGAAGGCGTCCGGATAGACCACCTCACCCTCCTCGACCACTCCGTCGGTGACCTCGACGCGTCGGGTCGCCAGGCGGGGGAAGGCCGAGATGTTGCCGAGCGGGATCAGCCGGATCAGCTCCTCGACGAGCTTCGGTGCGATCTCGGGCTCGGCCGCGAGGCGCCCCCAGAGCACCGGACGGCACAGCAGGACGTAGAGCACCTTGGACGCGACGGACAGGATGTTCTGGTCGGCGCCGAGCAGCGAGCCGAGCAGGATGCCCACCAACTCGGCGTCGTTCAGCGGCGGTTCGGCGGCATCCCGACCGGCCACGAACCGGTCGATCAGACCGCCCTCGATCCGCGGCCGCGCCCCGGCGACCAGCTCGCCGAGATACACGTACAGCGCGGTGAAGTCCTCGACGAGCCCCGGCACGTCGTCGTGCGAGGCGACCTGGACGGTGTGGCCGAGCGGCCGGTAGTACGCGATGTCCGCGTCGGGGATGCCGAGGAAGCGGCCGTTGATCTCGGCCGGCAGCGTGTCGAGGACGGTCGCGTACAGGTCGGGCCGCTCCTGTCCGCGCAGCAACTCCAGCTTGGCGGCGAGCAGTTCCCGTACGACGGGACGCAGGGCCTCGACGCCGGCCACGCTGTAGTCGGCGGTCACGAACCGCCGTATGCGCGCGTGGTCGGGTGCGTCCAGGTTGAGGAGCAGCTCCTTCGGCATGATCGTCGGCAGGAAGGTGGGGCCGCCGTCGACGTTGGTCTCGGTGCGCCCGAAGCTCGGGTCCGTGAGCACCTGGTGCACATCGCGGTAGCGGGTGAGGTGCACGGCGGTGTGTCCGCTGGGCAGCGTGATCTGCGGAAGTCCGCCGCGGCTGCGCTCGGCGACGGGCGTGAAGGTGGGGACCGGATCGAGGTGCGGTATGCCGTCGATACGGGCCAGGGCGGGGGCGGATGTGGTCATGTCGGGCTCCTTGGAGGCAGGAGTGGGTGGGGGCCGGGGTGGGGTGGGCCGGGGTGGGACGGGGTGGGCCGGGGTGGGACGGGGTGGGCCGGGGTGGGACGGGCGGCCGCACCTGGGTTGTCAGTGGGGGCCGATAGCCTTTGAAGGGCTCGGCCCCCGGGAGGGAGGGGTCTGTCCGGCTCACGGGGCCTCGGCCTCACAGGACCTCGGCCCCAAGAGCCTCAACCCCCCACTCACCACAGCCGAGTCAGCCGCACCCCGGTCACCGCACTCAGCTCGCGCAGCGCCTGGTCCGTGGTGCGGAAGTGGACGGCGGTCCAGCCCTCCCGCTCGGCGGCGCGGCAGTTCTCGGCGAGGTCGTCGACGAGCACACAGCTCTCGCCGCCGGCCCGCGCCTCGCGCTGCGCGAGCCGGTAGATCTCCGGTTCGGGCTTGCGTACGCCGTGCAGACAGGAATCCACGACCCGGTCGAACTCCCCCGCCGGTTCGATGATCTGGCGCCAGTACGGCTCCCATTCGCGCACGTTGTTCGAGAGCACGCCCACACCGAGGCCCTCGGCGCGCAGCGTGCGTACCGCCGCGGCGATCTCGGCGTTGACGGTGACTCCGTCGAACCACTGCCGCCCGAAGTCCCCCCAGTCCGCGCGGGATTGGTCGAGCTCGGGCCAGCGCCGGCGCAGCGCGGCGGACAGCAGCGCGGTCCACTCGGCCTGCGGCATCCGCCCCGACTCGATGGGCGCGAGCGGCGGTTCGCCGAGCTCGCGGCCCAGTTCGGCCATCGCGCCCTGCAGTTGGTCGGGGCGGATGCCGGTCTTCTTCTCGTACGTGCGGAAGAGTTCCTCCAGGGGCGGCGAGAGCACTCCCCCGAAGTCGAACCAGACGAAGGCCGTCACGCGGACACCAGCCGTTCCTCGGCGGGCGCGGACGCGGCCGGGCACAGGGTGCGGCCCAGGCGCATGGTCGCCGTGGCGATGACCCGGCCTTCCTGCACCAGTTCGGACTCCACCGTGACGCCGTCGGGTGCGACCGCACCGACCCGTGCCCGGCAGTCGGTGGGCAGTTCGAACTCGGCGACCTGCGCGAAGTCCGTACGCAGCGACTCCATGTACAGACCGCGCGGCGCGAGCCCGTGCACCTCGCTGGACGCGTAGAGCGCGGTCTGGCGGAAGGCCTCGAACATCACCGCGCCCGGTATGTGGTCGAGCGGGTGGTCGAAGAGTCCGGGGTGCGCCCGGTCCACGATCACCTGGCCGACGGCCTCGCTGCCCTCGACCACGGCATCGGCGAGCACGACGTTCTGCGCGCTGCGCCGGCCGACGAGGTAGGTGGGCAGCCTGAGGCCCGTGATGTGGGCGCGCGGGGTGAGTTCGAGGCCGGCGCGCGAACGGTCGCGCAGCGCCTGCCACGTGCGGCGCGGCATCCAGCGGCACTCCAGGCGCGCGGTCGCCGCGGGCCGTCCGTCGACCTCGGCGAGCACCTCGTAGACCGCGCCGGCCACCTTGCCGCCGCGCTTCTTGGTCTCGACGATACGGAAGTCGATGAGCAGTTCGGCCGGACGGGGGCCGATCCGCAGCGCCCCGGTGTCGACGATGGTCAGTTCCGCGCGGTCGAAGACGAAGGCGGAGCCGTGCGGTGCGTCGAGATAGGCATGTGAGCCCAGGATCCCGCACTGCCTGAGCACTTCCATCAGGAGCAGCGGATCATAGAGCGCCGGGCTGCCCGTGTGGTCGTTGTAATAGCTGTGGGTGCGCGGCAGTTGGGCCGCGATCAGCGCGCCCTCGCCGTGCGGCCGGTGGTCGGTCAGAAAGACCTCGGTGACGGATGCGCGGTGGACCAATGCGCGCGGAACGGTGCCGGTGTAGTCAAGACCGTCAACTGCCATGGCATTCTCCCCTTCTGCCCAGGCGTTAGGTACGACGGAGACAATACCTAGGTTCGATGATCTTGATGCGGCCGAATTCCGGCCGGTCTGGCTGGAACACATGAGGTGCGGTCCGAAAAAGACCAGGTCAGCGCTCGCACACCAGTACCCACTATGGAGTGCGTCACAACTCGTGCACGCATCTGGCGCCATGTCCGACCGATGTATACGCGTTGGCCGACTGGTATATGGAGAGGACACCCGCACGGGTGGACCACAGCGACTTCAGCACATAGGAGGCGGATCGATGAGTTCTCGTACGACCCCACCGCACGAGATCGTCGAGCGGGCCCTCGACCTGTCCACCGCCGACGGGTGTGTGGTGATCGCCGACGAGGAGTCCAGCGCCAACCTGCGCTGGGCGGGCAACGCGCTGACCACCAACGGGGTCACGCGCGGCCGCACCCTCACCGTGATCGCCACCGTCGACGGCAAGGAGGGCACCGCCTCGGGGGTCGTCTCACGGTCGGCCGTCACCGCCGATGAGCTCGCGGATCTCGTACGGGCCGCCGAGAAGGCCGCGCGGGACGGCGAACCGGCCGAGGACGCGCAGGAGTTGGTGACCGGCACGCCCGCATCACCGGACTTCCTCGACGCCCCCGCCGAAACCTCATCGGCCGTCTTCGCCGCGTTCGCACCCGCACTGGGCGAGGCCTTCGCCCGCGCCCGCTCCGGCGGACGCGAGCTGTACGGGTTCGCCCACCACGAGATGACCTCGAGCTATGTCGGTACGTCGACAGGGCTGCGACTGCGGCACGACCAGCCCAACGGCACCCTCGAGCTGAACGCCAAGTCCCCGGACCGTACGCGCTCGGCCTGGGCCGGACGCTCGACGCGGGACTTCAAGGACGTGGACCCGGGGGCTCTCGACACCGAGCTCGCGCAGCGCCTCGGCTGGGCCGAGCGGCGCATCGAGCTGCCGGCCGGGCGCTACGAGACGCTCCTTCCGCCGACCGCCGTCGCGGATCTGCTGATCTACCAGTACTGGTCGGCCGCGGGCCGCGACGCCGTCGAGGGCCGCACCGTCTTCTCCAAGCCCGGCGGCGGTACGCGGATCGGCGAGCGGCTCAGCGAGCTGCCGCTGACCCTGCGCAGCGATCCCGCGGAGCCGGGCCTCGAGTCCGCGCCGTTCGTGATCGCGCACGCTTCGGGCGACACCGCCTCGGTCTTCGACAACGGACTGCCGCTCGCGCCGACGGAGTGGATCCGCGAGGGCGAGCTGGCCCATCTGCTCACCACCCGGCACAGCGCGGGCCTCACCGGGCTTCCGCTCGCGCCCGACATCGACAACCTGGTCCTGGAGGGCGGCGGCGACCGCTCCCTGGACGAGATGGTCGCGGCCACGGAGCGCGGGCTGCTGCTCACCTGCCTCTGGTACATCCGCGAGGTCGACCCGGCGACCCTGCTGCTCACCGGGCTCACCCGGGACGGGGTGTATCTCGTCGAGGACGGTGAGGTGGTCGGCGAGGTGAACAACTTCCGGTTCAACGAGTCGCCGGTCGATCTGCTCGGCCGGGCGACCGAGGCGGGCCGCACCGAGAAGACGCTGCCGCGCGAATGGGGCGACTACTTCACCCGGGCCGCGATGCCTCCGCTGCGCGTGCCGGACTTCAACATGAGTTCGGTGAGCCAGGGGGTGTGAGCCGGGACGGCCGCCGCATGTGACCGAAGGCCGCGATCTTGCGGACTGGAATCCGGTCGGCTCCGGGCCGCCGCCCCCATAGACTGGTGAAGCGCCCGTGGCTGACCGCGGGCGCTTCGACCACTCCCGAGGAGACCCACGATCGTGACGGACATCGTCGACGAGCTGAAGTGGCGCGGCCTGATCGCGCTCTCCACCGACGAAGAAGCCCTGCGCAAGGCTTTTGCGGACGGCCCCGTCACGTTCTATTGCGGCTTCGACCCGACCGCGTCCAGCCTGCACCTCGGCAACCTGGTCCAGATCCTGACCATGCGCCGGATCCAGCTCGCGGGCAACCGTCCGCTCGGTCTCGTCGGCGGCGCCACCGGCCTGATCGGCGACCCCAAGCCGACCGCCGAGCGCACGCTGAACGATCCGTCGGTCGTCGCCGACTGGGTGGGCCGCCTGCGCGGCCAGATCGAGCGCTTCCTCGACTTCGAGGGACCGTACGCGGCCACCATGGTGAACAACCTGGACTGGACGCAGGGCATGTCCGCGATCGAGTTCCTGCGCGACATCGGCAAGTACTTCCGCGTCAACAAGATGATCGCCAAGGAGGCCGTCTCGCGGCGGCTCAACTCCGACGCGGGCATCAGTTACACCGAGTTCAGCTACCAGATCCTGCAGGGCATGGACTTCCTGGAGCTGTACCGGCGCCATGGCTGCACCCTGCAGACCGGCGGCAGCGACCAGTGGGGCAACCTCACCTCGGGCACCGATCTGATCCACCGGGTCGAGCCCGAAGCGGCGGTGCACGCGCTTGCCACGCCGCTGATCACCAAGGCCGACGGCACCAAGTTCGGCAAGACGGAGTCGGGCACGGTCTGGCTGGACGCCGAGCGCACCACGCCGTACGCCTTCTACCAGTTCTGGCTGAACGCGGACGACCGTGACGTCTCCAAGTTCCTGCGCATCTTCAGCTTCAAGTCCCGCGAGGAGATCGAGGAGCTGGAGAAGCTGACTCAGGAGCGCCCGCAGGCCCGTGCGGCCCAGCGCGCGCTCGCCGAGGAGCTCACGACGCTGGTGCACGGCGCCGACCAGTGCGCCGCGGTCATCAACGCGTCCAAGGCGCTGTTCGGCCAGGGTGAGCTCGGCGATCTCGACGAGGCGACGCTGGCCGCCGCCCTGTCCGAGCTGCCGCACGCCCAGGTCACCGACCTCGGCCTGGTCACCGACCTGTTCGCCGAGGTCGGCCTGGTCGCCTCCAAGTCGGCCGCGCGTCGCACGGTCAAGGAGGGCGGCGCGTACGTAAACAACGTCAAGGTCGCCGCCGAGGACGCGGTGGCCGGCCGGGACCAGCTCCTTCACGGCCGCTGGCTGGTGCTGCGGCGCGGCAAGAAGAACCTGGCGGCGGTCGAGCTCGTCGCCGGCTGACGGCACGTACGGCCGACCGACGGCACGCACAGCCGTCTGACGGCACGCACGACGCGGAGGGGCCGGTCCATGGTGGACCGGCCCCTCCGCGTCGTATCCGTCTGCGTCAGGTGACCTGGCTGCTGCCGCCCTTGACCGCCTTGTAGATCATGTCGCCCAGGAAGACGAGCACGACCGCGGCCGCGATCTGCAGCGCATGACGGCCCCAGTCGATACCCCGGGTCTCGTCGATGCCGAAGCCGGCGGCGAGCGAGTTGCCGGCCACACCGCCGATGATGCCGAGAATGGTGGTCATCCACAGCGGCATGTGCTGCTTACCAGGCAGGATCGCCTTCGCGAGCAGGCCCAGCACGAAACCCACAATGATCGCCCACAACCAGCCCATGACCGCCTCCTCATTAGCGCACGGGTGAGCAGTACGGCCAGTCTCCGTCTCTCCGCCGTACGGCGCATGTCGGGCACACCCATACGCGGTACGGCGCAGTACATACGCCCAGGCAGGGGCCGACCCGGTCTCGAATGCGGCGCAGGCCCGGCGTAACGTGGAAGCGTGTCCGGTCCGGGGAGAGTCCGGCAGCTCGAGCGGGTGGTGGAACGTGATGCGGAAGCAGCACACAGGGGGCGGGGCCGAGGTCTTCCGGATCACCGGAGCTCGGCAGTCTCTCGCGGACGATGTGCGCGGCAGGCAGCGCCGCTACATCATCTCGATGTCGATCCGCACACTGTCGGTGATTCTGGCGGCCGTGCTGTGGAACGTGGAGCGGCATGTGGCGATCGTCGCGCTCGCCGCCGGTGTACTGCTGCCTTACATCGCGGTCGTGATTGCCAACGCCGGGCGGGAGAACGCCCCTTCACTGCCCTCGGCCTATGTGCAGGCCCCCGTGCGCCCGATGCTGCCGCCGCCCGGCGTACCGGATCCGGCGGAATCCGTCCCGGAACCCGCGGCGCACGAGGCCGGGGACGGGACGGGCGGGCGGAGCTGACCTGCACCGGTCTGCAAAGCTCAAGAAAAGCTCAGATCAATCATGTAGTTCCGGTGCACCGCACGGGGTCCCCCGTGACATACTTCGTACGCGCTCCGCATCCCCCGTCGGAGCGACGGACCGACGCCGGGCAGCTCCCCCCGTGGCTGCTCGGCGTCGCCTTTTCCGGAGCGTTCCCGAGGCCGGTCGCGGCCCGGTTAGGGTTGAGGCGTGATCTTCCCCGAACCCTCCATCGACACCCCGCAGTGCTCGGCCAAGGGCTGCCGCGCCGACGCCCAGTGGGTGCTCGCCTGGAACAACCCGAAGCTGCACACCCCGGACCGGCGCAAGACCTGGCTCGCGTGCGAGGAGCACCGCGAGCAGCTGTCCCAATTCCTGGGTGTACGAGGGTTCTTGAAGGATGTCGTGCGGCTCGCCGACTGGGAGGCCACGCAGCAGTAGGCGGACATACGCGCAGGGCGGCCCCGCGTTCGGGGCCGCCCTGCGCGTAGGAGCGGAGGAGCTCAGCCGCCGATCGCCGACATGGGGCGGCTGGGCTGCAGGAAGGTGGGGTCGTCGAGGCCGGAGCCGGCCTTCTTGCCCCACATCGCCAGCTTCCACAGACGGGCCACCTCGGCGTCCGAGGAGTCCTCGGCGCGCAGGGCCGCCCGCAGGTCGGTCTCCTCGGTGGCGAACAGGCACGTGCGGACCTGGCCGTCGGCCGTCAGGCGCGTACGGTCGCAGGCGCGGCAGAACGGGCGGGTCACGGAGGCGATCACGCCGACCGTGTGGTGGCCGCCGTCCACGATCCAGCGCTCGGCGGGGGCGGAGCCGCGCTCCTCCTGGCCCTCCTCGGTGAGGGTGAACCGGGTGCGCAGCGACTGCAGGATGTCACCGGCTGTGATCATGCCGTCGCGCTTCCAGCCGTGCTGGGCGTCGAGCGGCATCTGCTCGATGAACCGCAGCTCATAGTCGTTCTCGATGGCCCAGGCGAGCAGGTCGGGGGCCTCGTCGTCGTTGAGACCGGGCATCAGGACCGCATTGACCTTGACCGGGGTCAGACCGGCATCGCGGGCCGCGGCCATGCCGTCGAGGACGTCCTGGTGGCGGTCGCGGCGGGTGAGGGTCTTGAAGACGTCGGGGCGCAGGGTGTCGAGCGAGACGTTCACCCGGTCCAGGCCCGCGGCCTTCAGGGCCGTGGCGGTGCGCTTGAGTCCGATGCCGTTGGTGGTCAGGGACATCTTGGGGCGCGGCTCCAGGGCCGCGACGCGCTCCACGATGCCGACGATCCCGGGGCGGAGCAGCGGCTCGCCGCCGGTGAAGCGGACCTCTTCGATGCCGAGCTCGGTGACGGCGATACGGATCAGCCGGACGATCTCGTCGTCGGTGAGCAGATCGGGCTTGGCCAGCCACTGCAGGCCCTCTTCGGGCATGCAGTACGTGCACCGCAGATTGCACCGGTCGGTCAGTGAGACCCGCAGATCGGTGGCCACGCGGCCGAACGTGTCGATGAGCACGTGGGGCCCCTCCCTTGGCTACGCAGTTGATCCGTACTTACTCCTACGAGCCTACGCGAGGGCGGTGACAGTCATCAGGGTGTTGATCCCACAGCGACCACCACGGCCGCGTCGTAGGTCTCTACGACGCGGCCGTGAGCTGGAGGGACCTCCGTGGCTGCGGTCAGTGCGCACCGCTGCCGGTGAGCGAGCGGACCTCGAGCTCCGCGTACTTGCCGGTGTCCGGCTCCTCCTTGGACAGGACCGTGCCGAGCCAGCCCATCAGGAAGCCGAACGGGATGGAGATCAGACCCGGGTTCTTCAGCGGGAACCAGGCGAAGTCCACGTCGGGGAACATCGCCTTCGGGTCGCCGGACACGACCGGTGAGAAGAGCACAAGGCCGACGGCCACGATCAGACCGCCGTAGATCGACCACAGCGCGCCCTGGGTGGTGAAGCGCTTCCAGAACAGGCTGTAGAGGATCGTCGGCAGGTTCGCCGAGGCGGCGACCGCGAAGGCGAGGGCGACAAGACCGGCGACGTTGAGGTCGCGGGCGAGTGCGCCGAGCAGGATCGACACGGCGCCGATGCCGATGGTGGCCAGGCGTGCGGCGCGCATCTCCTCCTTCTCGGTGGCCTTGCCCCTGCGGATGACGTTCGCGTAGATGTCGTGCGCGAAGGACGACGAGGACGCCAGGGTCAGGCCCGCGACCACGGCGAGGATGGTGGCGAAGGCGACCGCGGAGATCACCGCGAGCAGGATCGCGCCCCAGGCCGAATCGACGCCGCCGATGTGCAGGGCGAGCAGCGGGGCCGCCGTGTTGCCCGACGGGTTGGACGCGATGATCTCGTCCTGCGAGATCAGGGCCGCCGCGCCGAAGCCGAGCGCGATGGTCATCAGGTAGAAGCCGCCGATGATGCCGATCGCCCAGTTCACGGACTTACGGGCGGCCTTGGCGTTGGGCACCGTGTAGAAGCGGATCAGGATGTGCGGCAGGCCCGCGGTGCCGAGCACCAGGGCGATGCCGAGCGAGATGAAGTCCAGCTTCGAGGTGGCGGTCGCGCCGTACTGCAGCCCTGGCTCCAGGAACGCCGCGCCCTTGCCGCTCTTCTCGGCGGCCTGGCCGAGCAGTTCGGAGATGTTGAAGTTGAACTTGAGCAGCACCAGGAAGGTGATCAGGAGCGTGCCGCCGATGAGCAGGACGGCCTTGACCATCTGGACCCAGGTGGTGCCCTTCATGCCGCCGATGGACACGTACACGATCATCAGGACGCCGACGAGGGCGACGATGGCGATCTTGCCGGTGTCGGTGGTGATGCCGAGGAGCAGCGAGACGAGCACGCCGGCGCCCGCCATCTGCGCGAGCAGATAGAAGATCGAGACGACGATGGTCGAGGTGCCCGCGGCCGTACGCACCGGACGCTGCCGCATGCGGTACGCGAGGACGTCGCCCATCGTGTAGCGGCCGGAGTTGCGCAGCGGCTCGGCGACGAGCAGCAGCGCCACCAGCCAGGCGACGAGGAAGCCGATGGAGTAGAGGAAGCCGTCGTAGCCGAACAGCGCGATGGCGCCCGCGATGCCGAGGAACGACGCGGCCGACATGTAGTCGCCGGAGACCGCGAGTCCGTTCTGGAACGCGCTGAACGAGCGTCCGCCCGCGTAGAAGTCGGCCGCGTCCTTGGTCTGCCGGCCCGCCCAGATCGTGATGAAGAGGGTGGCGACGACGAAGACCGCGAACAGCGAGATGATCAGCGGCCGGTGCTCGCTCGCCTCATTGGCCGCGAGCGTGATCATGGGGCTCATGCGCCGCCCTCCAGACGGGACTTGATCGCCTCGGCCTTGGGGTCGAGCTTCGCGGCGGCGTGCTTCGAGTACCACCAGGCGATGAGGAACGTGGTGACGAACTGGGCGATACCGAAGACGAACGCGACGTTGATATTGCCGAAGAGCTTGGTGCCCATGAAGCCGCCCGCGTAGTTCGAGAGCAGCACGTACAGCAGGTACCAGGTGATGAACGCGATCGTGAGCGGGAAGGCGAAGGAGCGGTGCGCACGGCGCAGTTCACCGAACTCCGCGCTTTCCTGTACTTCGCGGTACGCCTCGGTCGACGGCGTCACGGGATCTGTACCGCCCTTCGACGGCGGTGGTGCGTCGGTGGCCACGGGGACTCCTTGCGCGACGGATGCGGTGGTTGGGGACATACGACCTCGCAGTTACGGGGACCGCACGACCTGGAGGGCGACTCGGTCCTCCGTCATGTGATCCAGCAGGGGGCTGATGCTGGCTTCTCCCCCTGCCAACCGCACGGCGACGCGCGCGATGTGGTTCAACGCCCCACCCGTTCTGTCGGAAACTTTTTCGCCCGGTTCCGCCACCCCATTGCTGCGGCCTGAGCTGGGGCGCTAGCTTCGCGTTCGTTGTACGCGTCAACTGCCCGGCCATCACCACCGGTTCGGGTGGTGCGCGTGCGGCGCAAGAGCGTTCCCCTCTCAACGGATGAAGTGGAGACCCCATGTCTCATCTGCGTTCCAGACGGCGTCGCCTGGCCGCGCCGCTGGGCCTGGTCCTCGCCCTGGCCACGCTCGGCATCGCGCCGGCCGCCCAGGCCGTGACCCCGGCCGACGCACCGGCCGCTTCGACGCAGACCGGTCCGAAGCTGCCGTATGTGGTGAACACGCGGACGGACCACCGCACGATCTCCGCCGTGGAGAAGGCGATAGCCAAGGCCGGCGGCGAAATCATCGTCACGTACCGGCAGATCGGCGTGATCGTCGTCCACTCGACGAACCCCTCGTTCGGCGAGCAGATACGCAAGGTACGCGGCGTGCAGAGCGCGGGCGCCACCCGTACCGCGCCGCTCGCACCGGCCGGTATCACCCAGGAGGGCGGCACCGACCGGCTCTCGGCCGCCGAGGCGGCGCAGCTCGCCGATGCGGCGGGTCCGGAGCAGGAGCCGCTCGAGGCGGACCAGTGGGGTCTGCGGGCGATCGGCGCGGACAAGGCCGCGAAGATCAACCAGGGCAGCGCGAAGGTGACCGTCGGTGTCATCGACACCGGTGTGGACGACACCCACCCGGACCTCGCGCCCAACTTCTCGGCCGGGCAGTCGGCGAACTGTGTGGGCGGCAAGCCCGACACCACGCCCGGAGCGTGGCGTCCCTACCAGCCGTCGCACGACCACGGCACGCATGTGGCGGGTGAGATCGCCTCGGCGCGCAACGGTGTCGGTGTCGCCGGTGTGGCCCCTGGTGTGAAGGTCGCGGCGATCAAGGTCTCCGAGCCGGACACCCAGCTCTTCTTCCCGGAGAGCGTGGTCTGTGCGTTCGTCTTCGCCGCGGACAAGGGCATCGAGATCACCAACAACAGCTACTACGTGGACCCGTGGCTGTACAACTGCCTGAACGACCCGGACCAGCGGGCCATCGTCGACGCGGTCAACCGGGCCCAGCTGTACGCCAAGGGCAAGGGCACCCTGAACGTGGCGGCCGCGGGCAACTCCAACCACGACCTCGACGCCGACGCGATCGTGGACGACTCGAGCCCCGACGACTCGACCCCGGTCGAGCGCACCATCGACCCGCACGAGTGCTTCGACATCCCGACCCAGCTGCCCGGGGTCGTGACCGTGTCGGCCACGGGTCCGAAGGGCGCCAAGTCCTTCTACTCGACGTACGGGAACGGCGTCATCGACGTGGCGGCACCGGGCGGCGACAGCCGGGTCCCGGCGGACACCCCGTCGAAGAACGGCCGGATCCTCTCGACGCTGCCGGGCGGCGGCTGGGGCTTCAAGCAGGGCACGTCCATGGCCTCGCCGATGGCGTCGGGTGTCGCGGCGCTCCTGAAGAGCAAGTACCCGTGGGCGGGTCCGTCGGCGCTGCAGGCGATGCTCAAGGCGCAGGCCGACAACCCGGGCTGCCCCGCCGAGCCGTACGACCCGGACGGTGACGGTGTCGTGGACGCGGTGTGCGAGGGCGGCAAGCGCACGAACGGCTTCTACGGAACCGGGATCGTGGACGCGCTGGACGCCGTGAAGTGATCCGCGCGTAATGCTGTGTGCTGCGGGCCGCCCCGTCGGGGCGGCCCGCAGTTCCGTTCGCCCGGCCCCCGTCTCGGGGGCCTTGCTCTTTGTGGAGGCCCGGTTTGACCAGCTCGGATCCTGTCGCTCCCATCTGGCGGGCCCTGGGCGGCGATCCCGCCCTGCTGTCGCGGATCGACCACCGCGGCGCCGGTGACGTACTGCCCGCGCGTCTTCCCGTACTGACCGCCGCGCGCACCTGTGTCGCCGTGTGCGCCCTGGCCGCCGCCGAGTTCGCGGGCGAGGGCCGTACGGCGGGGGCGGTGACGGTCGACGACGGGGCCGTCGCCACGGCGTTCGTCAGCGAGCGCCATCTGCGGGTCGACGGGCGGGCGCCGGAGAACTTCGCGCCGCTGTCGCGGATGTGGCGCACGGCCGACGGCTGGGTGCGCACGCACGCCAACTACCCGTGGCACCGCGCGGCGTTGCTGTCCGCGCTCGGCACGGACGCGGACGGCCTCGAATCCGAGATCGCCGGGCGCACGGCCGTGGACGTCGAGGACACGGTGTACGCGGCGGGCGGGCTCGCGGTCGCGCTGCGCTCGCCGAAGGAGTGGGCGGCTCATGAGCAGGGGGCGGAGGTGGCGCGGCGGCCCCTGCTGAACCTGGACCGGACCGGCGATGCGCCGGCCGTACGCGAACGGGGCGGCCGGCCCCGGGTCCTGGACCTCAGCCGGGTCCTCGCGGGCCCGGTCGCCACCCGCACGCTGGGGCTGCTCGGCGCCGACGTGCTGCGGATCGACACCCCTGAGCGGCCCGAACTGCCCGATCAGCACGCGGACACCGGCTTCGGCAAGCGCTCGACGCTGCTCGATCTGGGGCGGGCCGCCGACCGCCGCACCTTCGAGGAGCTGCTCGCCGGGGCCGATGTGGTGGTCACCGGATACCGCCCCGGATCCCTCGACCGCTTCGGCCTCTCCCCCGCCGCGCTGGCCGAGCGTCGGCCCGGTGTGGTCGTGGCGCGGCTTTCGGCTTGGGGTGGATACGGGCCGTGGGTCGGCCGGCGCGGGTTCGACTCGCTGGTGCAGGTGGCCACCGGGGTCGCGGCCGTCGAGGGGACGGACGAGCGGCCGGGCGTGCTGCCGGCGCAGGCCCTCGACCACGGCACCGGGTATCTGCTCGCGGCGGGTGTGCTGCGGGCGCTGACGGAGCGTCGGGCGGTGGGCGGCAGTTGGCACGTTGAGGGTGCGCTCGCGCAGACGGCGCACTGGTTGTGCGGACTGCCGTCGGCCCCGGCTCCCGAGGGAACGTACGACAGCGAACGCCATCTGGCCGAGACGGAAGGACCGCTGGGCCGGCTGCGGTACGCCAAGTCCCCCGTGACATTCGCGGGCGGCCCGGCCGACTGGCCGGCGGGGCCTGGGCGCTGGGGCGCCGATCCGGCGCGATGGAGCGGGTGAGGACCATCCCGTACGAGTGGCTGAAGCCCCTCCTTTACGAGCGGGTCAGGCCCTTCCCGTACGAGCGGGTCAAGCCCTTCCCGTACAAGCGAGTGAAGCCTCTTCCCTCGTAAGGGAGTTGACCGACACCATCACCCGTGTCCTGCATCCCGCCGCACGCCGTGGAGGCCGCCTTGAACCCGTCCCCGCCCGCCCTCGTCATCGACCCGTTGGTCCAGGATCTCGACGGCGAGACCGACCGGCTGCGCGCGGCCGGGCCCATCGCCCGGATCGATCTGCTCGGTGTGCCCGCCTGGACGGTCACCTCGCAGCCCGTGGCGCGGCGGCTGCTCACGGACTCCCGGCTGGTCAAGGACATCAACCAGTGGGCCCTGTTCGCCTCCGGCGAGGTCACGCACGCCTGGCCGCTGATCGGCATGGTCGACGTACCGCCGTCGATGTTCACCACGGACGGCGCCGAGCACCGGCGGCTGCGGACGAAGATCGCACAGGCGCTGACGGCCCGGCGGGGCGAGGAACTGCGTCCGGTCGTCGAGCGGTACACCGCGCAACTGCTCGACGAGCTGGCCGCGCAGGCGAAGGAGGCACCAGGTGCGGCCGTGGACCTCAAGCCCGCGTTCGCCGGACCGCTGCCGATGGCCGTGGTCTGCTCCCTGATGGGGGTGGCCGAGTCGGAGATACCGCGGCAGATGAAGCTCTGGAAGGCTTTCTTCTCCATGCTCACCCCGCAGGACGAGCGGCTCGCGGTGATGGCGGAGATCTACGGGATCTTCCTCGGCATGGTCCACGAGAAGAAGGCCGCGCCCGGCGACGACCTCACCAGCGCGCTGATCCTGGCGGACGAGGGCGGTGCGCCGATGAGCCAGGAGGAGGTGGCCGGCAATCTCCAGTCGATGATCGCGGCCGGCCACGAGACCACGATCGCGCTCATCCTCAGTGCCGTACGCGGTCTGCTCACGCACCCCGATCAGCTGGCCATGGTGCTCGACGGCAGCGTCTCCTGGGAGGCGGTGATCGAGGAGGCGCTGCGCTGGGATCCGCCGGTGACGCATCTTCTGATGCGGTTCGCGACCGAGGAGATCGTGGTCGAGGAGGCCGACGGCTTCGTGATCGGGAAGGGCGAGGGCGTCGTGATGTCGTATCGGGCGATCGGCCGCGACACGGGCTTCCACGGCCCCGACGCCGATTCCTTCGACATCACCCGGGCGGACGCCGGGCGCCACCTCGCCTTCGGGCACGGTCCGCACATCTGTCCCGGTGCGGCGCTCTCGCGCCTGGAGGCGGCGATCGCGCTGCCCGCCCTGTTCACTCGCTTTCCCGGCCTGCGGCTCGCGGTGCCGTCCGAAGAGCTGCGCAAGGCGCCGGTGCTGACGCAGAACGACCTGGAGGCGCTGCCGGTGATCCTTGGCGGCTGACGCCCGGCGTCCAGGGTCCGACGGCCCACCGGTTCGGCGGTCCGACCCCCGGCATCCAGGGCCTGACGGCCCACCAGTTCAGCCGCGAACCGTTGCAATAATCAGACTGTTTCCGTCAAAATCGATCAATGACCGTATCCCGCCCCTCCGTTGCGGCCGCCGTGGCCGAGTCCGCCGAGGACACCGACGGCAGCGCGGGACCTGATGCCCCGTCGGCCGCCGAGCGAAGATCCGCCCTGCGGCGCGGCGGGGCCGTCCTGGCGCTCGTCCTGCTCGCCGCCCTCGTGTCGCTGCTCGGCCCGGATCTCGCCCTGCACGAGTCCGGCGAGGCGGCCGCGCCCGGGATCGACCTGGTCACGCTGCTTCGTACGGTCATGTTCGGCGCCCTGTGCGTGCTCGCCGGACACGCGGCGGACGGCTGGCTGACCCGCAGGGTGCCGGACGCGCCCGGGCCGCGCCCCGCGAACTGGTCGGGAACCGCGGCCTTCCTCGGCGCGCTGGCCGCGGTGGGGCTCGCGCTGATCGTGGCCAACGGGAACATCCCGCCGGACACCCTGTCCGAGCTGCGGCCGGGCCGGCTGTGGCAGACGACGGACGGACGGCTCGCGCTCCTGGAGGTCAACGCGTTCATCGCGGCCGGGTTCTGCGCCCAGTCCCGCCGCCCCGGCAGCGCGGTCCTGCCGCTCGCGGTGGTGGCCGCGGCGGAGGCGCTGCGGGCCCACCCGTCCATCGGGCCCGAGGAGGACCCGCTGGTCGGCAGCGCACTGACGCTGGTCCATCTCACCTCGGCCACGCTCTGGGCCGGCGGCCTGCTGTGGGTCCTGCGCACGATGCGCCTCTGGCGGCCCTGGCCGAGGCCCGCGGCCGCGCTGCTCGGGCTCTACGCGCGCGTCGCGGCTGTGCTGTTCGCCGCGATCACCGCCTCGGGCACCTGCTCGACGTTGCGCAAGCTGCCGCTCGACTCGGTGTTCACCACCGCGTACGGGCGGGTGCTCTTCGCCAAACTGCTGCTTGTGGTCGCGATCGCGGTCCTCGCCGTGCTGGCCAGAGCCCGCCTGAAGCGCGGCGGTGACCCGTGGTCCGCGATGGTGCCGGCCCGCGCCGAGGTGGTGGCCCTCGGTCTGGTGGTCGCCGTGTCGGCGCTGCTCACCGCGGTGCCGGCACCCATCTGGTGGGACAGGCCCTTGTGGGGCTGAAAAGCTAGAAGGCGACCAGTACCTTCAAAGCCGTGCGCGCGTCCATCGCCTTGTAACCGTCCGGCACTTCCTCGAGGCCGACCGTGAGGTCGAAGACCGGGGAGGGGTCGATCGTGCCGTCGAGTACGTCCGGGAGCAGCTCCGGGATGTACGTGCGCACGGGCGCGACGCCGCCGCGCAGGGCGATGTTGCGGTCGAACATGACGCCGAGGTCGAGGCCGGTGCCGCTGCCGTGCGGGACGCCGACGAAGCCGATCGCGCCGCCGTCGCGGGTGATGTTCACGGCCGTGCTCATCGACTGCTCGGTGCCGACCGCCTCGACGACGCAGTGCGCGCCCTGGCCCTTGGTGAGCGCCCGTACCGCCTCGACGGCCTCGTCGCCGCGCTCGGCGACCACGTCGGTGGCGCCGAACCGCAGAGCGATATCGGTACGGACCTGGTGCCGCCCGAGCGCGATGATCCGCTCGGCGCCGAGCCGCTTGGCGGCGAGCACCGCGCACAGCCCGACGGCGCCGTCACCGACGACGGCGACGGTGGAGCCCTCGCGTACACCGGCACCGAGCACCGCGTGGTGCCCAGTGCCCATGACGTCCGAGAGCGTGAGCAGCGCGGTCAGGAGGTGGTCGTCGGAGGCGGCGTCGGCGGGCAGCTTCACGAGCGTGCCGTCGGCGTGCGGCACCCGCACGGCCTCGCCCTGGCCGCCGTCGTGCCCGACCGCACCCCAGAAGCCGCCGTGCTCGCAGGACGTGGTGAGCCCTTCGGCGCAGTAGTCGCAGACGCCGTCGGACCACATGAACGGCGCCACGACGAGATCGCCCGCCTGGAAACCGCGCACGTCGGAGCCGGTCTCCTCGATGATGCCGAGGAACTCGTGCCCGATCCGCTGCCCCTTCTGGCGCGCGGCCTCACCGCGGTACGCCCACAGGTCGCTGCCGCAGATACAGGCCCGCAGCACGCGGAGCACGGCATCGGTGGGCTCCTGGATCCGCGGGTCGGGCACCTCCTCCACACGCATGTCGTACGGGGCATGGATGGTGGTGGCGCGCATGGCGGGTTTTCCTTCTGCTCTACGGGTGCTGCGGGCGCGCCCGCCCGTGGTACTCAGACGGCGGCGCGGCTCTCACGGTACGTCGTGGCCTGGTCCTTCTGCGCGTCGAGGCCGGTCAGCACGCCCTTGACGAGGAGCGCCTGGGCCGCCGCGTAGGTGAGCATGATCCAGAAGTCGGGGCGCGGCAGCTGCGGCCAGTCGGCCAGGCCGGTGGCGATCAGGGTGTCCGAGAGCAGGAACAGGGCGCCGCCGATTCCGGCGGCCGCACCGAGCCGGGCGGCGCGGAAGGCCATGGCCGTGAGCAGCAGGCTGTACGCGACGACCGGGATGCGCAGCTCGGCCGGGAGATCGGACCAGAGCATGGGGAGGGTGGCGGCGAGGACCACGCCGTACGTGGCGAGCAGGAAGTCGGCGCGCTCGCCGCGTCGTCCGTACCGGGCGAAGAGCACGAGATAGCAGACGTGCCCGACGGCGAAGCCGCCCATACCGGCGAGGAAGGCCGGGTCGGCGTCGAACATCAGGAGCACGTCGCCGCACCAGCCGAAGAAGAGCGCGGCGATCAGGAGCCTCGGCGCCCCGCGTACCACCGCGTACGCGGCGAGCAGGGGCAGCAGCAGAGGCTTGCAGAGCGTGTGCCCGAGGTCCCAGCCCGCGAGCAGGGACACGAGGTCACCGGCCACGGCGGCGGCGAAGGCCCCCGCGAAGATCCGCCTCACGCCACACGCTCCGCAGCGGGCTCGGCGGAATCGGCGGCGGGCGCGGGGACTGCGGGCCTGACGTCGGCCTCCGGTGACCAGCCGGGCCCGCGGAACAGCCGGCCGCCCCGCTCGCGCCAACTGCGCGCCGCCCTCAGGTCCTTGGCGATGGACACGTACTCATGGGTGGCGACCTTCAGCGGGTTGTACGTCTCGATGTTCTTCGTCAGACCGAAGACGCAGCGCTCGGTCTCGGGCACGAACGAGCCGAACATCCGGTCCCAGACGATCAGGATCCCGCCGAAGTTCCGGTCCAGATAGCCCCCTTGGGAGGCGTGGTGGACGCGGTGGTGCGACGGGGTGTTGAAGACGAACTCGTACCACCGCGGCATCCGGTCGATGCGCTCGGTGTGGATCCAGAACTGGTAGACGAGGTTCGCCGAGGAGCAGAAGGCCAGCGCGGCCGGGTGCACACCGCAGGCGATCAGCGGCAGATAGAACGGCCAGGACGTCACCGAAGTCCAGGGCTGGCGCAGGGCGGTGGAGAGGTTGAACTTGCGGCTGGAGTGGTGGACCACGTGACAGGCCCACAGGATGCGGATGACGTGGTGGCCGCGGTGGGACCAGTAGTAGAAGAAGTCCTGCGCGAGCAGCATCAGCGGGACCGTCCACCACAGCACGGGCACGCGCGCGGGCGTGAGCTCGTACACCGCGGTGTAGATCGCGACGACCGGGATCTTCCACAGGAAGTCGAAGCCCAGACTGCCGAGGCCCATGGTGATGCTGGTGGCGGCGTCCTTGGTCTCGTAACCGGCGGCGTCCTCGTCGGGGTGCAGCCGCGTGCTGACGATCTCGACGATCGTGAGCAGCACGAAGGCCGGTATGGACCACAGCACGACATCGGGCAGGTTCGGCATGAGTGCACCGTAAGGGCGCTGGTCGGGGCTGGGCTAGAGGTAGTTACCGACAAGTATTACCGGGGGTACGGGCCGGTTGTTGGCCAGGTCCGCCAATGGCCCGGCCCTCAGTAGGTCCGCATCACCTCACTGAGCCGCGCGTCGATCTCGCCCAGGTCCTGCGTCTCGGCCAGGACCTGGGACGGGACGGCGCCGGGGTCGCGCACGATGGCGAGGAAGAGGTGCTCGACACCGACGTAGTCGTGCCCGAGCCGGACGGCGATCCGTGCCGCCTCGGCGATGACGTTCTCGTGGCGCGGTGTGGGTACGGGGGCGGGATCCGCAGGCATACGTTGCAGGGTCCACCCTCGGCACGACGGGAGGAACACCCGTGCAGGGACTGGAAGTTGCGCTCGCCGAACTGGCCGGAACCGTACTGTCGGCGGTGGCCAGGCCGCTGCTCAGCCGGCCCCCGGGCGCGGGTCCGGCCGCCGCCCGCTGCCCCGGCAGCAGCCCGGCACCCCCTCACCTCACACCCCCACCGCCCCCAACAACGACCCCGCCCCGTACGTCACCGCCATCGCCAACGCACCCCCGAGCACGTTCCGCAGCACCGCCGGCCCCGTCGGCGCCGATCCGAGGCGGGCGCTCCACCAGCCCGTGAGCCACAGCGCGGCGAGCACCGCGCCGACCGTGACGTACAGCCGTACGGACTCGGGCGGCAGCACGATGGCGAGCAGGGGCAGCAGTGCGCCCACCGTGAACGCCAGGAACGACGCCCACGCCGCGTGCCATGGGTTCATGAGCTCGTCCGGGTCGATGCCGAGCTCGACCCGGGCGTGTGCCCGCAGCGCGTCCTTCTCCGTGAGCTGTTCCGCGGCCTCGCGGGCCACGTCGGCGCTGAGGCCGCGGCCTTCCAACAGCTCGGTCAGCTCGTCGAGTTCGGCCGCCGGCTGGTCGCGCAGTTCGCGCTTCTCCATCGCGAGCGCCGCCTTCTCCGAGGCACGCTGCGTCGATACGGAGACGTACTCGCCGGCCGCCATGGACATGGAGCCGGCGAGCAGTCCCGCGAGGCCCGCCGTGAGCAGGGTCGAGCGGTCGGACGTGGCGCCCGCGACGCCGACCACGAGCCCGGCGGTGGAGACGATGCCGTCGTTGGCGCCGAGCACCGCGGCGCGCAGCCAGTTGAGGCGGGTGGACATGCCCTGTTCGTGCGGCTCGTGGGGCACTTCGGGCGCGTCGGGAGCGGTCATGCCGGGAGGGTCTCATATCCGACATGACCGACCCCGCACGCCACCTCGCGTGGGGAGTTCAACGTCCCCGGGGGTTCCGGGCGCTCCTGTTCGCCGCCCCTGGCGGCATCACCGGGTCACCACACGCGGACCTTGCCCCCGGGGGCGAAGACGGGGGAAGTCGCGTCCGCAGGCGGCTCCTTCAGCGGCTCCGCCAGCTCCTCGACCGTCGGACCGACCTTCGCCGCGATCGGGTCGAGGAAATCGAGGTCGAAGCCGTAGACCCGGGCCGCGTTGCCGCCGCACATCGCGGCGATCTCCGCGGGGTCGAGACCGGCGTACGCGATCCGCAGGCCCTCCCTCGTATACGGATACGTGCCTTCGTCGTGCGGGTAGTCGCTGCCCCACATGATCTTGTCGAGGCCGATCCGGTCGCGCAGCGGCACCTCGTGCGGGCGCATGAAGCTCGCGCCGACGAAGCAGTTCTCGCGCCACACCTCGGAGGGGCCCTTGCCCATGGAGGCCGCGAGGCCCTGGCCGAACTTGGACTCCGCCGTGTTCGCCTTCGGGCCCGCCGCCTTGGTCGCGGCCTTGACCAGGCGTGCGTGGTAGTAGTCCAGCATGTCCAGGACGCCGGGGATCCAGCCCGAGCCCTGCTCCGTCAGGACCAGCTTCAGGTCCGGGTGACGGCGGAACGCTCCGCCGAAGATCAGGTGCCACAGCGCCCGGTGCGAGAACCAGGTCGTCTCCACCATGAACACCGCGCGCGCCGCGGGCTCGTCGCCCAGTGGCGGGGAGGCCGATCCTGCGTGGTGGTTGACCGGGATGCCCAGCTCGGCGCAGGTGCTCCAGATGGGGTCGTACACCTGGGAGTACAGCTCGGGCAGACCCGAACCCGGCGGCGTACCGGGCAGGAGAAGTCCGCCGGTGAGGCCCGCTCCGTGGGCCCAGCGGATCTCCTTGACCGCCTCGTCCACGTCGTTGAGGAGGATCTGGAAGACGCCCGCGCGCCGACCGGGTGCTGCTGAACAGAAGTCCGCGAGCCAGCGGTTGTGGGCGCGCAGACCCGCCCACCGCTGCTCGAACTCCTCGGGCGTGGGCGCGGGAGCCATCAGCGCGGCGGAGGGGAAGAACGGCGGGATGGTGTTCGGGAACACCACCTCCGCGACGATCCCGTCCTCCTCCAGTTCGGCGACACGGCGGTCGGAGTTCCAGTTCTTGTCCGCGGTGTCGGCGAGCAGATCCTCGTACGGATTGACGTAGGTCGCCGCCCAGGCGTCGAAGGCCTCGTGGTGCTCGGCCGCCAAGTAGGGCTTGTAGTCGAGGAGATCGGCGCCGGCGTGGCAGTCGGCGGAGATCACCGTGTACCGGTCGGTGGGTGCGCTCGGCACTCCGCGGCTCTGGTTCACGGGTTCACCCCCAGTACGGGAAAGTCGTTGCCGGTGATCCAGTGCCGGCCCACCTCGCGCGAGCGCGCCCAGGAGGCCTCGACGGCGGCCTGGTCCTCGGGCTGTCCGAGGTCGGCGGGGGTCGGGCCGATGCGCCGGGCGATCGGCGCGAGCTTGTCGGTGTCGAAGCCGAAGACGTCGGCGGCCGCGAGCCCGAGCATCCGCCGGGTCTCGGACACCGGGATGTCGTGGAAGGTGTTCTTGAGCCAGTTGCGGGTGTTGGGCCAGGTCCCTTCCGGGTGCGGGAAGTCGGAGCCCCACAGGATGTTGTCCACGCCGATCTCGTACCGCTGGGCGAGCTCACGCCGCTTGGTGTTCGTCGCGCAGATGAACACCTGCCGGTCCAGATACTCGCTCGGCGGACGCTTCAGCGCGGAGAACGGCGAGAGCTTCTTGCCGCCGTGCGCGCCGAGGTAGAGCCGGTCCATGAACCACAGGAGGTTGGGCAGCCACCAGCAACCCGACTCCGCCACACCGAACTTGAGCCCCGGGTGCCGCTCGAACACCCCGGACCAGATCAGGAAGTGCAGCGGCCGGGCCGGCCACCACGTCACCTCGCTGACGTAGATGCCGAGGTGGTCGCCGTACTCGTGGCGCGGCGCCGCGCCCGAGTGCGTCACCAGGGGCATCTGGGCTTCGGCGGCCGCCGCCCAGATCGGCTCGTAACGGGCGTCGTGATACGGCGGGTGGTCCACCCACATCGAGGGGATCATCAGGGCGCCGAGCCCGGACTCCTTGGCCCGGTGGATCTCGGCGACGACCTTGTCGGGTTCGGCGGTGATGGGCAACAGGGCGACGCCGCAGTGCCGTTCGGGGTTCTGCGACACGAACTCCGCGAGCCAGCGGTTGTGCGCCTGCGCGCCCGCCATCCCGAGTTCGGGGTCCTGGTCGCCGGAGAGTCCGAGGCCCACGCCGAAGGGCGCGGCGGTCTGGCTGTCGACGGCGTCGGCGTCCGGGAAGACCACTTCGGCGGCCACCCCGTCGCCGTCCAGTTCCTTCAGGCGCTGGGCGACGTCCCAACCGCCCCTCAGACCCTCCTCGTTGTCGCTGAACCACTTGTCGGCGAAGGCCTCGTTGCGGATGCCGAGCCGGGTCGCCTCCTCACGGCGACGGTCGCGGCCCGCGAGGAACTCGTCGAACTCACGGTGGAAACGGGAGTCCAGATACGGCCGGTACTCCTCGGTCGGAAGCCCGGCGTGGCAGTCCGAGGAGATGATCAGGTACGGATCCTGCGCATCGGTCATGACGGGCACCTCTCAGTCCAGGATGAAGCTTTCGAGATACGCGGGGTTCGCACGGTCGAGCATCGACTGCGACCGCGCCTTGATCTGCCGGTCGCTGTGCTCGCTGGCCGGCATCATCCAGAAGCTCCCGGCCTCGATGCACTCGGCCACGAAGTCGGCGACCTCCTCGACCGGCGTGAACTGCACCTCGTGGCCGGCCTCCTTCATCGCCGACTCCCACTGGTCGAGGCTGCGGTACGGCGTCTTGCGCGGCCGCTCCTTGGCGAAGCGCTCGGGCCGGTTGCGGTGCGACTCCCACAGTCCGGTGCGCAGCATGTGCGGTCCGGGGAAGAGCACGGACGCGCCCACCTGGACGCCCTCCGCCTTCAGATGCGCGTACAGCGACTCGGTCATGGTCACGACGGCCGCCTTGGTGACCGCGTACACCGAGGCGGTGGGCAGCGGGGCGATACCGCCATCGCCGGACGAGGTGTTGACCACGTGGCCGGGCTGCCCGCTCTCGATCATGCGCGGCACGAAGGCCTGGATGCCGTGGAAGACACCCCAGACATTGACCGAGAACGCCCACTTCCAGTCGTTGGGTTCGTGCTGCCACATCCGGCCCTCGGCGCCCGAGCCGACACCGGCGTTGTTGCAGAGCACGTTGACGGCGCCGTACGTGTCGTACGCGGCGTCGGCGAGCGCGAATACGGAGTCGCGGTCGGAGACGTCGACCACGCGGGCGAGCACATCGGCCCCGTCCTCGCGCAAAGAAGCGGCGGCCTTCTCCAGGGCATCCTCCTCCACGTCCGCGAGGACCACCTTGAGGCCGCTCGCCGCGAACCTGCGGGCCATCGCGAGGCCGATCCCGCTCGCGGCGCCGGTGACGACGGCGACCTGTCCTGCTTCCAGCTTCATCAGGCGTCGACCTTCCCTGCCTCGGGCGCCTTGTCGCTGCCCTCGGGAGGCCCGTCGAGGATCTGCTGCGGGTCGTCGTAGCGCTGATGGATGTACGGCAACAGGGCCTGGGCGCTGACCCGTTCGACGACCCTGCCCTTCTGGTCGGTGGTCTTCTCACCGATGGTGATCTCCACGATCGTGCGGACGGGGAGATCCGCGATCGGATCGAACATGGACTCCCGAAGCACCACGTCCCCGGTGATCCGCTCCAGCTTGCGCACCTTCTCGTTGCGGGTGCAGTGCACGAGCACCGGATCGGCGTCGAAGCCCGAACCGTCCACGGCGGGAAGGAACTTGAAGTAGAAGTCGGTCTTCGTGGCCGGCTCGGGGATCGGCAGGTCACCGCTGACCGCTCCCCGTACCTCCACGAACGCGATGCCGTGCCGGGCCAGCTTGGCGTTCACGACGAGACCGTCCCGGTCGACGGTGACCTCGCCGAGCTTCTTCGGTTCGCCGAAGACCTCGCGGCCGCCGATCAGCGCCCGTTCATGGGTCATCGGCATGACGAGCGGATACCAGCCCACAACCCCGTCGTGCTCGGCGGCCACCGCGACCGAGCCCGCGCCCAGCGGATATCCGGGCAGGTCGACCTTGCTGATGTTCGCCCGCACCAGGGGCTTCTCGGCGGGCTTGAGCGGTGGCGGAAGGACCGCGGCCACCGCGTCGGGATCGCTCTCCCAGACGGCCACCACACCGGTCGACCAGATGTCGGGGAGCTTGGAACTCTTCTCGCGCGAAGCCTGGATCTCGGCCTCCGTGCGCGCGCCGTACCGTACTCGTGCCATGGCGTACCGCCCTTCGATGGGGGTGTTCCAGCGAGTCTGTAACACTGTTACACCGCCCGCGATGAAGGGTAAAGAGCCGTGCAGGAAACGGAAATTGGGGAGCCGATGAGCAGCCAGCCCAGCTCGCCGAAGCGCGCACTCACCCGGGACGCCGTCCTCGACGCCGCCGCGGCGATGGTCAAGAAGGACGGTCCGCGCGCGCTGACCATGCGCAAGCTCGCCGCCGAACTCGGCACGGCGGTCACCTCGATCTACTGGCACGTCGGCAATCGCGAGTCGCTGCTCGAAGCCCTGGTCGAGCGCACGGTTACCGACCTCGGCGAGATCCGCGCCCAGGGCCGCACCCCCGCGTCCCGCATCGTCTCGGTCACCCGCGCCCTGCGCGCCCAGCTGCGCGGGCATCCGCATCTGGTGGCGATGGTCCATGAACGGGGCCTGACGGAGCGGATGTTCCAGCCGGCGACTCAGGCCCTGGTGCACGAGGTCCATGCGGCCGGACTGCGCGGGACCCGGGCCGCCGACGTCGTACGGTCGCTGCTCTTCCAGGTGGTCGGCTTCGTCCTCGTGGAACGCAATCGCGAACGCGCGCCCGTTCAGTACCCCGGTGACGAGAGCCTCTGGGACGAAGCCACGGCCGAGCACGATCCCGCGCTCGCCAAAGGCCTTACCGGTCCGCCGGATCCGGAGCGGCTCTTCCTGCTCTCCGTACGCGCCATGGTGGACGGCTTGTTGGGGCCGGCGCCACGTTGAGCCCCGGCGGTCCGGAGTGTCAGTCGCGGGCCTTATCCTCGTGAACCATGCTCGAAGACCGCACGACCGCTACGCAGTGGCCGGCCGCCTACCCGTCGGGGTATGCGGTCGTCGACGTCGAGACCACGGGTCTCGCCCGCGACGACCGGATCATCTCCGCCGCCGTCTACCGGCTCGACGCACGCGGCGAGGTCGAGGACCACTGGTACACGCTGGTCAACCCCGAGCGTGATCCCGGTCCGGTGTGGATCCACGGTCTGACGAGCGATGTCCTCGAAGGAGCCCCGCTCTTCCCGGAGATCGCCGAGGAGTTCTCGGCGCGGCTCGAGGGCCGGGTGCTCGTCGCGCACAACGCGGTCTTCGACTGGCAGATGATCGCCCGCGAGTACGCGCGGGCCACGCTCACTCCGCCCGTACGGCAGCGGCTGTGCACCATCGCCCTGTCGAAGGAGCTGGCGCTCCCGCTGCCCAACCACAAACTGGAGTCGCTTGCCGCGCACTTCGGTGTCGTACAGCAGCGCGCGCACCACGCGCTCGACGACGCCCGGGTGCTCGCCGAGGCCTTCCGGCCGAGCCTGCGGGCGGCGGCACGGGACGCGGTACGGCTGCCGCTGCACGAGTGCCGGCCGCTGACCGAGTGGAACGCGCCGCCCGCGCAGCCGGGCATCGGCCACCAGTACCGTCCGCAGGCCAACTGGCGCCAGGCCCGCAAGCTCCCGCCGAGCCCGTACCCGAACCCGGGGCGTTACGAGGAGGGGCGGCCGCTGCGGCAGGGGATGCGGGTGGCGTTCTCGGGCGACACCTCGACCGAGCGCGAGCTGCTCGAGGACCGGGCGGTCGAGGCGGGGCTGCATGTGGCGACCAGCCTGTCGCGGCTGACGAGCCTGCTTGTCACGAATGATCCGGATTCCGGTACGTCCAAGGTCGTCAAGGCGAAGAGCTTCGGCACCCCGATCGTGGACGAGGCGGCGTTCGGCCAGCTGCTGCGGGATGTGGAGCCCGCGGCGGGCACCCCTGGGAAGCCCGGGCAGCTGTCCGGGTGATTATCAGCCCGCACGCCGCATGCCTCGGCGGCGAGGCGGTGTGCGGGTCCCACTCTGTGGCGCATGGCACGTTGTGAGGTCTGCGGAAACGACTACTCCATGAGCTTCGAGGTCCACGCCCAGGGCGCGGTCCACGTCTTCGACTGCTTCTCGTGCGCCATCCACCGTATGGCGCCCATCTGCGAGCACTGCCGGTGCCGGATCATCGGCCAGGGCGTCGAGGTCGAGGGGCACTGGTACTGCGGTGCGCACTGTTCGCGCGCGGAAGGGCAGGTGGGCATCGTCGACCGGGTGTGACCGCCTCGCGTCCTGACCGCTTACCGACCGATAACGCCCCCTACGGGACCCCTCCCGCAGGGGGCCTTCGTATGCCGGGGTACCGTCGTCGGCGTGTACCGCTTCCTGTTGACCCGGCAGTGGGTGTTCGTCACCCTGCTCGCCCTCGTGCTCATCCCCGTGATGATCGAGCTGGGCTTCTGGCAGCTGCACCGGCATCAGGCCCGCGTCGCACAGAACGCGCTGATCGCGAAGAGCCTCGACGCGAAGCCCGTCCCCGTCGAGGAGCTCAGCTCGCCGGGCGAGACCCTGCCGCGTGCCGACTACTGGCGCCGGGTCACCGCGACCGGCCGCTTCGACACCGGGCACGAGGTCGTCGTCCGCCGCCGCACCAACTCCGACGACCGGGTCGGCTTCCACGTCCTGACCCCGTTCGTGCTCCAGGACGGCAAGGTCGTCCTGGTGAACCGGGGCTGGGTGCCCACGGCCAGTGACCAGAAGGCGTTCCCGAAGGTTCCGCCGCCGCCGTCGGGCGAGCTCACGGTGACGGGCCGTCTGATGGCTTCGCAGACCACGGACGCCAGCGGCATCAAGGACCTCAAGGGCCTGCCGGACCGCCAGGTGATGCTGATCAGCAGCGAGCAGCAGGCCCAGCTCCTGAACAAGGAGGTGCTCGGCGGCTACATCGAACTGACCCACCCGGCGACCGACTCCCCCGAGCAGCTCCCCGAGCCGGACCACGACTCGATCGGCAACCACTTCGCGTACGCCATCCAGTGGTGGCTGTTCACGGCCGCCGTCCCGGTCGGCTGGGTCTTCCTCGTACGACGGGAAGTACGCGAACGGCGCGAGCGCTCGGCCGCCGCATCCGAGGAGCAGACCGAAGCGGTTCCGGCCTGACCCCCCACTCCCCTTGTCGGGGCGTGCACGGCAGGATGGGTCCATGGATCTTGGACTGAAGGACCGTGTGTACGTCGTCACCGGAGCCACCCGCGGCCTCGGATACGCGAGCGCCGCCGCCCTTGTCGCGGACGGTGCGAAGGTCGTGATCACCGGGCGTGAGGAGAAGGCCGCCGCCGAGGCGGCCGCCGCGCTCGGCGAGAACGCCGTCGGTGTCGGCGCCGACAATGCCGACCCGGCCGCCGCGCAGCGTCTGATCGACACCGCGCGTGAGCGCTTCGGCCGCTTCGACGGCATCCTCATCAGCGTCGGCGGCCCCGCTCCCGGTACCGCCGCCTCCAACACCGACGAGCAGTGGCAGGCGGCCTTCGACTCCGTCTTCCTCGGCGCGGTACGGCTCGCACGCGGCGCGGCCGCGGAGCTCGGCGAGGGCGGCGCGATCGGCTTCGTGCTTTCGGGTTCGGTGTACGAGCCGATCGGCGGTCTCACCATCTCCAACGGACTGCGCCCCGGACTCGCGGGCTTCGCCAAGTCCCTGTCGGACGAGGTCGGCCCGCGCGGCATCCGCGTCCTGGGCCTCCTGCCCGGCCGGATCGCGACGGACCGCATGCGCCAGTTGGACGGCCTGGCCCCCGACCCGGACGCGGCCCGCGCCGCCAACGAGTCCCGCATCCCGCTGCGCCGCTACGGCACCCCGGAGGAGTTCGGCCGCGTGGCAGCGTTCACCCTGTCGCCTGCGGCTTCGTATCTGACGGGTGTGATGGTGCCGGTGGATGGTGGGGCGCTGCGGGGGTTCTGATCCTCAGCGGGTTGTCAGTGGTGCCGGTGGATGGTGGGGCGCTGCGGGGGTTCTGATCCTCAGCGGATTGTCAGTGGGGGCCGATAGCCTGAGAAGGGCTTCGGCCCCCGGGCGGGCGGGGACTGTCCACCGGTGCACGTCAACTCACCCGCTGCGCCCGCCTCTTCACCGCCCCCATCTCCACCTCCGCCGGCAGCCGGTCGAGCCCGGCCGAATCCCGCGCCGTGGTCAGCGCCTCGTACGTGAGGTGCTGCAAGGTCTCGCGGGGAGCCGCATGCGCCTCCAACACGAGATGGACCTGCGCCGAAGGCGCATTGCGCCGCCCGACGAGCAGCACATCCGCCCGCCCGACCCCGTCCAGCTCCTCCGCGGCACCCGCCAGTACACCCGCCAGAGCCCGTGCCCGCAGCAGCGCCCCCTGTCCGTCCCCGCTGTCCACGAGCACCTCGGTGAGCCGGTTGCGCCGGACCTGGGCGACAAGCGACCACACCATCAGACCGAACAGCGCGCCCAGCGCCCCGAACACGGCCGGCCACCACCAGGTGTCCTGCCGGAACCGGTCCCGCGCGGACTCGGCGAGCAGCACATCGCCCTGGGCGTCGTAGAACCACCACGACGGCAGCGGCCCGCCCGCCCCCGCGATCAGCACGCTGACGCCCACGACCAGGAGCGCGAGCCCCACAAGCCCGAGCAGCACACGGTTGGCTATCCGCAGCATGGCCTCAGCCCTTCCCCGGTCGTGACACCGTCACCGACAGCGCGGGCCCCGCGACCAGGCCGAGGGACTTGATGCCGTCGCCGAGCGCGGTGTCCAAGTCGGCCCGTACCTCGTCGAGTTCACGGAAGTGCGAGACGGCCCGCACATCGACCTTCGACCGGTACACGCGTACCCGCACCGACTGCACACCGGACACCTCCATCGCCCGGTCCCGCAGGACGAGCGCGGCGGCGGCGCTGTCCAGCCACGCGCGGACGTCCGCGTTGCCGCTGCGCATCGGCAGTGCGGAACGGTGTCCGGGGGCAGCCGCAAGGACCAGGAGCCCGATCCCGAGCACCACGACCACCGCGGCCCCGGCGAGCACCCAGGGATCGTCCAGCGTCCTGACCGCGAGCTGACCGGCGAGCTCCTTGCGCCAGGCCATCGCGGACTGTTCGGCCCGTACCGCCGCGAGGTCGTAGATCAGCAGTCCCGCGCCGGCCGCGAGCAGCAGCGCGAGCACCGCCGCCGGGATCCGGCGCACGGACCACAGCCGGCCGCCGTCACCGTCCTCCTCGGGCGTGACCACCGGGCCGTAGCGCGCGGCGGAGGCCGACTGGTCCAGCTCGGACTGCGCCCGCTGCAGCACCTCGGCCTTCTCCAGGACGGGCAGGCTCCGTGTCGTGCCCTCGCTCTCGGGACCGGGCGGCGCCGCCCGCCCTTCGGGTCCTTCGCTCATCGTGTCCTCCCCACCGCCTGCGTCCGCACCGGATGCAGCCGCTCCACCTGGACCGCCACCTCGGGCACGGTCATCCCCGCCAACGCCTCTACCCGCCGGGCGACTTGACGACGCACGGCCGCGCACTGGGCGCCGATGTCGCTCGGGTAGCCGAGCTCGAGCGTGATGCGCGCCCGCACGACCGGTTCCCGCACGCGCACCGCGGCCTGTGGCACCCGGCCGGCCGCGGGCAGGCCCGGGCCGAGCGCTTCACGGGCCGCGTACGCGGCGATCTTCTCCACGACCCGGTCGGCGATGGTGGTCGCGCCACGGTCGCCCGGGGGCACCGCCCGCACGCCGGGACTGCCGGGACTGCCGGGACTACCAGGACTACCCGCCGCAGCCATCAGCGCCGCCGGTCGCCGCGTGACTCACCGCGGCCGCGGAAGAGATCGCCCAGGTCCAGATCTCCGTCCGCGTACCGCCCGACGAGAAACCCGAGCGCACCGAGCGCCGCCACGAGCAGGAACGCGCCGAACCCGCCGAAGTACGCGGCGAATCCGAGCGCCATCCCCGCGAGCAGCCCGATCGAAGCCCTGCTCATCGCTCACCCTTCTCACGTCCGCGTCGGTATGTGCCGGGCCCCGGGCGGCAGCCGGAGGCCCGGCGACCGTGGCCGGGGCTCACCTCGGGAGGTCTCACTGGAGCCGCGTTTCGTCGTCGTCCTCCTCGTCGGGAAGCTTCACATCGCCGACCGCGATGTTGACCTCCACGACTTCGAGTCCGGTCATCCGCTCGACGGCGGCGATCACGTTCTCGCGTACGGCGCGGGCCACATCGACGATCGAGACGCCGTAGTCCACGACGATCTCCAGATCGAGCGCCGTCTGCACCTCGCCGACCTCGGCCTTGACGCCCCGTGTCACCGACTTGGCGCCGGGCACGCGGTCGCGTACGGCGCCGAAGGTCCGCGACAGACCCATCGCGTGCACACCGACCACATCACGGGCCGCGAGCCCGGCGATCTTCTCGACGACGCCGTCGGCGATCGTGGTGCGTCCCCGTGTCGCGGGATCGCCGCCGCCCCGCTTCTTCACTCCCGTGCCGGTCTGTTCCTCAGACGCGGCCTCCAACGTGACTTCCTGGCCCGGTTGTACGGTCTCGGTCATCGCCTGTCCCCTCGCCGCCGATTGCGCTCCTTCGCCCACGGTAAGTGCGGGTGCCCCGTCGGTCACCGGGCAAGCTGCATCCATGGACGGTTTGGCACAGGCGATACGTCAACAACTGGGCCTGGGACGGCTGTTGGCGCTCGGCGGACCCGCCGACGGGGCGTGGATCGCGGAGTCGGCGGCGCGCGCGGTCCTGGTACGTGCCGCCGCCGCGTTACGGGGAGTGCGCCTCGATGCGGTACGCCTCGCACTCGCCGACCCGGACGCGGCCGCCGAGCCGGTGGTGCCCGGACCGCCGAGTGCGCTGCCGCCCGGGCCGCTGCGGATGACGGCCGAGTGCGCCGCGTCGGCGGATGAGCCGTTGCCGGTCGTCGCGCAGCGGCTGCGGTCGGGGCTCGCGATCGCCGCGCACGGGCTCGGCCTGGTGGTCGAGTCGGTGGATCTGCGGATCACGGAGCTGGTCGAACCCGAGGAGCTCACGGCCGCAACCCCCGTGCCGGGCAGGCGCGTTCGGACCGGCCGCACCGACCCCGGCAGCGACCCGGCCGCCCGCGCCGCCCTGGCCGTACCGGGAGTGACCCGGCTGACGGGGACGCAGGCGGGCACGGGCCGCGCCGTACTGGTGGAGGAGCGCCGCTCACCCGGTGCGCTTGCGGCGCGCCACCTCCGTATCGACCTGGCGACCGCCGCGCACCACAACGCACTCGAGGTCGCCCTGGCCGTCCGCCGCGCCGCTTCCGCCGCGCTCCCCGACCGGCCGACGGTGGCGGTTCTGGTCACGGAGATCGACGGACTCACGTAGGAGTACGGGGCTCGCGTAGCCGACAGGGCTCGGTACGGGAACGGGACGTCAGTCGCCCAGACCCGCCAGATCCCGCAGCCGCCGCGCCTGCGCCGCACGCTCGGCGACGCGCTGGTCCTCGTAGGAGCGGCTCACCGCACCCTGCAGCAGCGCCTTGGTCTCGACGACCGCATCGCGCGGCGCGGCGAGCAGGGCGCCGGCCAAATCGCGTACGGCGGCGTCGAGTTCGGTTCCGGGCACGACGAGGTTGGCGAGGCCGATGCGCCCCGCCTCGTCCGCGTGCACGAAGCGCCCGGTGACACAGATCTCCAGGGCGCGCGCATAGCCGACCAGACCGACCAGCGGATGCGTGCCGGTCAGATCGGGGACGAGCCCCAGGCTGGTCTCGCGCATGGCGAACTGGGCGTCCTCGGCCGCGACCCGCAGGTCACAGGCGAGCGCCAGCTGGAACCCGGCGCCGATCGCATGCCCCTGCACGGCCGCGATGGTCAGCACATCGCTGCGCCGCCACCACGTGAACGCCTCCTGGTACTCGGCGATGACCGCATCGAGCTCCGCGTCACCGCCGCGCGCCATCTCCAGGAACGAGGGCTCGCCCTCGAACCCCTCCGGTGTGAAGGCCTGCCGGTCGAGACCGGCGGAGAACGACTTGCCCTCCCCGCGCAGGACCACCACGCGCACGCTGCCCGGCAGCGCCCGGCCGGCCTCGGTCAACGCCCGCCAGAGTGCAGGACTTTGGGCGTTGCGCTTGGCCGCGTTGGCCAGGGTCACCGTGGCGAGCGTGTCGTCGATGGTGAGCCGGACGCCGTCCTTGTCGAGGACGACGGTGCCGGAAGTGTCGTACGAGGTCATGAGCGTCTCCGCGTGGCCGCAGTCAGAAACAGCAATGAAGTGACTGCACAGTAACCACCCGGTCGGCCATGCGACCGACCGGGTGGCCACCGCACCACTACCGAAGACCTCTGGGCAGCGGGAGGGTCAGGCTGTCGCCTTCTTGCCCCGCGTCGCCCCGCCGCGTCCCCGCAGCGTGACCCCGGACTCGCTGAGCATCCGGTGGACGAATCCATAGGAGCGGCCGGTCTCCTCGGCCAGCGCCCGGATGCTCGCACCGGAGTCGTACTTCTTCTTCAGGTCTGCCGCGAGCTTGTCGCGCGCGGCGCCGGTTACCCGGCTGCCCTTCTTCAGAGTCTCGGCCACCCGTGCCTCCTCATGGGAAGTGCGCTCTGGACTTCTCATGATCACCCCTCTTGAGCGTCCTGGCCACCCATTCGGCAAGGTCCGTCCGGCCGGAATCGGCGCTTCCAAGCGGGTCCTCACAAACGGAGGGAATGAATCCGGTGATCTCGGTTCACTCGGTCGAACACGTCCATGAACGAACCGGCAGGTCAAGGCGCACAAGGTCACGGTCAACCGCACACGGCCAGGCCATCCCTTGATCCGGTGTACGACACACCGCGGTACTAGGCGATCTCACTCATACGAAGGATCACGCGTCAGCAGAATGATCCAGACGAAGTGGATCAGGCTCGTCCTCCCGTGTTCGGGACGAGCCGTCCCGAGGCCGCACCGCCGCGAGGCGCTGCCCGCGCGGCCTTACGCGAGCGCCACCAGGTCCGCGTAATCCGCGCCCCACAGGTCCTCGACGCCGTCGGGCAGCAGGATGATGCGCTCCGGCTGCAGCGCCTCGACCGCGCCCTCGTCGTGCGTGACCAGGACGACCGCGCCCTTGTACGTGCGCAGCGCGCCGAGGATCTCCTCGCGGCTGGCGGGGTCGAGGTTGTTGGTGGGCTCGTCGAGCAGCAGCACGTTGGCGGAGGACACCACGAGCGTCGCGAGCGCGAGACGGGTCTTCTCGCCGCCGGACAGGACGCCGGCCGGCTTGTCGACGTCGTCACCGGAGAACAGGAACGAGCCGAGCGTCTTGCGGACGTCGACCAGATCGAGGTCGGGGGCCGCGGAGCGCATGTTCTCCAGAACGGTGCGCTGCGGGTCGAGGGTCTCGTGCTCCTGTGCGTAGTAACCGAGCTTGAGGCCGTGGCCGGGCGTGACCTCGCCGGTGTCGGGCTGCTCGACGCCCGCGAGGAGGCGGAGCAGGGTGGTCTTGCCCGCACCGTTGAGCCCGAGGATCACGACCCGCGAACCCTTGTCGATCGCGAGGTCCACATCCGTGAAGATCTCGAGCGAGCCGTACGACTTGGACAGGCCCTCCGCGGTCAGCGGGGTCTTGCCGCAGGGCGCGGGCTCGGGGAAGCGCAGCTTGGCGACCTTGTCGTTCACGCGCACGGCCTCGAGGCCGGAGAGCAGCTTCTCGGCGCGGCGGGCCATGTTCTGCGCGGCGACCGTCTTGGTGGCCTTCGCCCGCATCTTGTCGGCCTGCGAGTTGAGCGCCGCGGCCTTCTTCTCGGCGTTCTGCCGCTCGCGCTTGCGGCGCTTCTCGTCGGCCTCGCGCTGCTGCTGGTAGAGCTTCCAGCCCATGTTGTAGACGTCGATCTGGGAGCGGTTGGCGTCCAGATAGAAGACCTTGTTGACCACGGTCTCGACGAGGTCGACGTCGTGGGAGATCACGATGAAGCCGCCGCGGTACGTCTTGAGGTACTCGCGCAGCCAGACGATGGAATCGGCGTCGAGGTGGTTCGTGGGCTCGTCGAGGAGCAGGGTGTCGGCGTCCGAGAACAGGATCCGCGCGAGCTCGACACGGCGGCGCTGACCGCCGGAGAGCGTATGCAGCGGCTGGCCGAGCACCCGGTCGGGCAGTCCGAGCGCGGCGGCGATGGTCGCCGCCTCGGCCTCGGCCGCGTATCCGCCCTTGGTGAGGAACTCGGTCTCCTGGCGCTCGTACTGCCGCAGCGCCTTCTCGCGCGTACCGCCCTGGCCGTTCGCGATGCGCTCCTCGTTCTGGCGCATCTTCGTGATCAGGGTGTCGAGGCCGCGGGCCGAGAGGATCCGGTCGCGGGCCAGCATGTCGAGGTCGCCGGTGCGCGGGTCCTGCGGCAGATAGCCGACCTCACCGGAGCGCGTGATGGTGCCGCCCGCGGGCTGGCCCTCGCCGGCAAGGCACTTGGTGAGGGTGGTCTTGCCGGCGCCGTTGCGCCCGACCAGACCGATGCGGTCGCCCTTGGCGACGCGGAAGGTGGCGCTCTCGATGAGGACACGGGCGCCGGCGCGCAGCTCGATGCCGGTTGCGGTGATCACGGGACAGACTCCAGGCAGGGTGGGAAGACGGCGGAAAGGACGACAGGGCTGAGGGACGTGTCGACGCCGCCTAATGCACGAGGAGAATGGCCATACGGCAATTCTAGCGGTGGGGGGCAACTGCTTTTGGGGCCGGTGCGGCGGTCCGCGCCTTACGGCAGGTCATTGCCCATCGGGCGCCGGTGCGGGGCGATCCGGCCGAGGTCGTCGACCGCGACGACCTGCAGCGGCCAGGCTGCCGCGTCGCCCGCGCAGGGCTGCGCGAGCAGCCATGCACGGCCGTGACGTACCCCGCGTTCCGGCGCGAAGGCGCAGCCGCGCCGGGCCGGCAGCACCCAGCGCAGATCGCCGTCCGCGCTGCGGTAGGCGGTGATCCGCTGCGGGGTCACCACGGCCACCATCCGCGCCTCGGGGTCCAGGGCTCTCAGCACGCCTCGCGCCCCGCTCTCGCGCAGCCGGCCGGCCCCTCCGGGAATGGCCCGGTGCCAGCGCACCGCGCTGCCGTCGCGCACCGTGTCGGTGATCAGCCCGTCGTCCCAGAGCGTGACCGCGTGCCCGGTCGCGGGCAGCAGCGTGAGCGGCCGGCGCCCGTCGCGGGCGTGGGTCCAGCGGGTACGGCCGCTCTCCGCGTCGTACCCGCGGACCGCACCGCCCTCGATACGGAGCCGGGCCTCGCCCTCGGCCGCGGCGGCGTACCGCACCAGACGGTCGCCGAAGGGGGCGGGGCGTGCGTCATGGGCGGCGGTGATCAGCGGGGCGGCCGCGGCGAGGGCGAGCGCAAGCGGGAGCATCAGGCGGGACGTGCGGCGCGGGGGGCGTCGGGGTCCGGGCGGCCGGGGCGGTGCGTACGGGCCGCCGGCCGGGCGGCCGTCGGCGCGGGGCTCACGCTCCACGGCGGCAGGGGCTCCGGTCCGCATCGGTCCGCCGCTCACATAGGCCCCCTCGTCACTGCTCTTCGCCGGCCTGACCGCACAGGGCGCGCGGCCTCGGGTCCGGCGCAGAGCGTAGTCCCGGCGCCGCGCGCGGGCGGTCCGGAAGGCGCCCGACACGGCAGGCCGGCGGCCTCGGGTCGCCCGTTCGGTCCTCTGCCCACGCCCGTTGCGACCGGTCGTAACAGGATGAAGGAGCCGAGCCTCCGATATCGGCCTAAGGATGGTGCGCCCGTGCAGTTCGACGACAACGCCAATCTGGACACCTCGGAAGTCAGCGACGTCCGCGGCAGCCGGATGAAGAGCAAGGCGGCCATCGGCGGCGGATTCGCCGGCATCATCGCGCTGATCATGGGGCTCTTCTTCGGTGTCGGCCCGGACAATCTGGGCCTGACCTCGGGCAATGACGACCCCACGGACACCGCGTCGAGCGCCGCGCAGGTGCAGCAGACCTGCCGGACCGGGCAGGACGCGAACACCAAGGACGACTGCCGGATGGTCGCGGTGGTCAACAGCGTGCAGGACTACTGGCGCCAGGAGTTCCCGCGCCGCAACGCCCGCTACGGAGACGCGCAGACCGTGTTCTTCTCCGGTCGCGTCAACACCGCGTGCGGCGCCGCGACCTCGGCGGTCGGGCCCTTCTACTGCCCCGGGGACCGGAAGGTCTATCTGGATCTGGGCTTCTTCAACGAGCTGCGGACCAAGTTCGGCTCCAGCGGCGGCCCGTTCGCCCAGGCCTATGTGGTGGCGCACGAGTACGGCCACCACGTCCAGAACCTGGCCGGCACGCTGCAGCGCGCCCAGGACGGGCGGACCGGCGCGAACAGCAATGCCGTACGGGTCGAGCTGCAGGCCGACTGCTACGCGGGGGTGTGGGCCAAGCACGCGACGAGCACCCCCGACGAGGCCACCGGCCGGCCGCTGATCACCTCGCTCACCGACGCGGACATCCGCGACGGTCTGAGCGCGGCGGCCGCGGTCGGCGACGACCGGATCCAGGAGCGGTTCCAGGGGCGGGTGTCGCCGGAGAACTGGACGCACGGCTCGGCCGAGCAGCGGCAGCAGTGGTTCTACCAGGGTTACCGCACCGGCGACATGGCCCAGTGCAACACCTTCCGGTGACGGCGGGCGGCGCCTGATCCGCGCGCGACGGGATTGTCAGTGCCGGGTGCCAGACTGGGCCACAGGTCACATCCGCATGGAAATCCTCTGAGGAGTGGATCCCCATGGCACAGTCACCGACCATCGTTCCCACCCTGCTGTACGCGGACGCCAAGGCGGCGGTCCGCCAGCTCACCGAGGCCTTCGGTTTCGCCGAGGCCGCGCTGTACGAGGGTGAGGGCGGCGTCGTCGAGCACTGCGAGCTCACGTACGGCAACGGCGTGGTGATGTTGGGCTCGAAGGGCCGCGGCGGCGTCTTCGCCAAGGCGATGGAGCAGGCCGGGCCCGCCGGTGTCTTCATCCACGTCGACGACGTGGACACCCACCACAAGCGCTCCGTGGAGCACGGCGTCGAGATCCTGATGCCGCCCACCGACCAGGACTACGGATCGCGGGACTACATGGCCCGCGATCTCGAGGGCAACATCTGGAGCTTCGGGAACTACAGCCCGCAGGCAGGCTGAGCTCCGTCCTGCCGACGGGGGCGCTGCGCCGCTGAGCGCTGTCAGGCCCCGCCGGTGTGGACCTGGAAGGCCGCCCGCCGTACCGCCTTGGCGAGAGCCGGGTCGGGGTGGGCGGCCGCAAGCGCGACCAGGACCTGGACGGTACGGGGGTGGCCGACCGCGCGGATCTCGGCGAGCAGCTGCGGGATCGTCGGCTGCACCGCCGCTTCCAAGTGCCGTACCAGCAGGGTGGCTTCACCGTGGTCCGCGACCGCCGCGGCCGTGTCCACCCAGAGCCAGGTGGATTCCTCGCGGGTGAGCACCGTGTGCACATCCTCGGGGTCGTAGCCCTCGTGCTCGGCGAGCCAGATCAGGGCGTACGGACGCAGGAGCAGCTCGTCGGAGGCGGCGCGTACGTCCGGTTCGGCGGGGGCGCCGACCACGCGCAGGGCTTCGAAGGCGAGACCTCGCAGCAGGGAGTCGTCGCCGCGGGCCGCGTCGAGGAGTTCGGTGACGGCGCTGCCCACGGGGCGCGCGGCCAGCCAGGCGCGGTATTCGGCGCGGGCGGCGTTGGGGCGCAGACGGGCGCAGCCGCGGAGCATGCCCTCGGCGTGCTGCTCGATGTTCCCCGCGGGGCTCTGCGCGGCCACGATGATCTGTTCCAGCTTGACCCAGACCGCCCAGCTGCCGAGCGGTGTCATCGTCGCCTGGTCCGCGTCGAGGGTCAGTGCGCCGACAGCGGCGAGGCCGGTGAGCGCCCAGTCGAGCAGCGGGGCCGAGTCCGTTTCGGCGGGGACCGGTTCGGCCTGCGGTCCATACGGGATCTCGCAGCGCTCGTCGCGGAGTTCGGTGACGCGCTGCTCGAGGAGGTCGAGCAGCTGCGGCAGCGGGAGCGGGCCCTGGGAGAGCTGCAGCACGGACAGCAACTGCGGTACGGCCTCGATCACTTCGGCCACCGCGGCGGGTGCGAGTTCGGCGGGCGCCGGGTGCACCAGGGACCATGCGTCGAACAGGGCGACCCACCCGCGCAGGACCGCCGAGTCGTCCCGGTCCCAGGCGCGCAGCCGCCAGCCCGGACGGGCACTGTCGCCATGCACCTCGATCAGGCCCGCCAGACGTGCGGTGTCCCAGTCGGTGCGCACCTGCCGGGGAGTCAGTCCGAGTGCCGTGGCGGCCTGTTCGGCCGCGTCCGGGGTGAGGGCTCCGCCGGGTGCGGTGCGCAGCACGTTCGGCTGTCCCCCGCTGCCGGTGTCCCCGGCCCAGCGGGCGATCCGCGCGGCGGCGGCCAGGCCCTTGCGCGCCATCGTGGCGAGCTGCGCGGGGGCGGGTGTGCCCTCGGGCGGCCTGGGGGCGGGGCGGCGCCGGGCCTTGGGGGGCTGTGCTGCGGGGACGGGCGCCAGGGGGCGCGGGCGGACGAGTCGGAGCCTGGAGTCGCGCGGGTTACGGGACGTCACAGGGTGCAGTCTTCCCGCTCCGACCCCGAAAACCCAATCGGGCGTCCGGTGTGGGAGCTTCGCCCTGATCGGACCCCATCGGGGGACTACGGCTCGTGATATCCCGCAGGCGCCTCGCACACCTGCTAGGGCCTGCCCTGTGGACAAGGCCCGGCATGGTCCAAAAGGCGCTCTAGAGCAGCGGGGTGAGGAAGCGGCGCATGGTCTCCTCGTAGCCGCGCGGGTCCGCGTTCCACATCGCGCCGTGCGGGGCGTCTGGCACCGTGTGCAGGGTGATCAAGTCCGGGCGGCGGGCGGCGAATTCACGGGTGGCGGCCCAGGGCGCGAGGGTGTCGTCGGGGCCGTGGAAGACGAGGACCGGGACCTCGATGCCGTCGGGTACGGCCGCGCCCCTGGTCCGGTCGCCGCTCAGTCCGGTGCGGCCCTGTGCGGCGCGCACCGCGAGCGGCAGCAGCGGCGAGGGCGTACGGCTCGCGGCGGCGAGCGCGCGGACCGTGCTCTCCCAGTCGAGGACCGGCGAGTCGAGGATCAGTCCGCTGATGCGGTCGCGCAGGGCGGAGTGGGCCAGCGCGTGCAGCGCCATCGTGGCGCCCGTGGACCAGCCGTGGACGACGATGTTCCGTGCGCCGTAGCGGACGGCGTAGCGCAGGGCCGCGTCCAGGTCGCGCCACTCGGTCTCGCCGAGATGGGCGAGACCGTCCGGTGAGCGGGGTGCGCCGAGGTCGCCGCGGTAGGCGAGATCGAGTACGGGGATCCGCATGCCGTGCAGGAACTCCATGACGACCATGGGGTGTTCGCGCGTGGCACCCAGGCCGTGCACGGTGATCACCCAGGTGTCGCGGTGCGCTGGCACGAACCATGCGGGCAGCCCGCCGAGCTCACCGGGGATGTCGACATCGGCGTGGTCGAGGCCGAGCGCGGTGCGCGGGTTGCCGAGGTGGACCTGCGGGGTGAGCCACACCTTGGCGCCGGCGTCGAGGGTGCCGTGGGTGATGCGGTCGAGGCGCCGTACGACGGTGTCGGCCGTGTGCGGGGCGTCCTCCATGACCGGTCCGACGACGGCGTGGCAGCCGCGGCCGGTCAGTCCGTAGACACCGGGGCGCTGCGAGGCGAGGTCGCGGGTCAGCGCGACCTGGTGGCTCGACGTGGCGTGCACGGTGAGGGCGGGCTCGGTGGGCAGCGGTCTGCCCGGCTCGACCTTCAGAGCGGCATCGCTTGCGTGGCGGCCGGCCGCGAGCATGGCCGCGCCGGCACCGATCAGGGCGGTGACGGCTGCTGCCGTCGCGGTTGCGGGGCGCACGGGTCCAGTGTCGGTGCGTCACGGGTTGTCGGCCAGTGGGCGGGGTCCTTGTTCGGGTCCGGTCTCCTCCGGACCCGGCATCCGAACTTCGTTCGGATCTCTCCTCAAACGCCGGAGGGGCGGGGTGGGCTGGATGATTGCCCGTACCCCTTGAGCTTCTCCCCCACCTCCAGCAATTCGCCCTCGGAAAGCAAACGCGGTGCGCGTCCCGGTACCGAGTTCGCGGTCAGCCAGAGGTGGCAGAGCCATTCGAGTTGGGCCGTGCGGTCGTAGGCCTGGGCGAGAGTGGCTCCGTATGTGACCGTGCCGTGGTTCTGCAGTAGACAACCTGTGCGATCGCGAAGTGCGCCCAGCATGTTCTCGGCCAATTCGTCCGAGCCGTAGAGGGCGTACGGGGCGACACGGACCACTCCGCCGAGGGCCGCGGTCATGTAGTGGACGGGCGGCAGCTCGTCGACGAGCGTGGAGACGGCCGTGGCGTGGACGGCGTGGGTGTGCACCACGGCCAGCGCCTCCGTCGAGCGGTAGACCGCGAGGTGGAGAGGGAGTTCGCTGGTCGGCGAGAGCGCGCCGAGCACCTGGCGGCCGTCGAGGTCCACCGCGAGCGCGTCCTGGGGCCGCAGCCGCTCGTACGGGACTCCGCTCGGCGTCACGAGCACCAGGTCGCCGACGCGCACCGAGACGTTGCCCGAGGTGCCGACGACAAGGCCCTCGTCCGCCGTCCTGCGGGCCGTGGCGACCAGCGTCTCCCAGGCTTCCGCCACCGCCACCGCCTGCTCCCGCGCCTGTGCTTCCCGCGCTTCCCGCTCACCTCGCACCATGCGGCGATCCTGCCAGGGACGGACCGGGGGCACAGGGGCCGGGCACTGTAGTGCGGAGCCCGGCGCTCCGAAAGGGCGCAAATGCGCATTCATACGGTTCTCTCCGGATTGGCCGAAGATCGACGGGCATCGGCCGACGTAGCCGTAACCTCTGGGGGATTTGTCATGCACGTCGCCATCCGGGGGGAAATATGGCTCGTGGCAATGCGTCACGCCGTCGAAGCCGTCGCCTGAGCGTCCTTGCCGCGTCCGCGGCGACGCTCGCGCTGGGGGGAACCGCGCTCATCGAGGCGCCGGCTTCCGCGGCCTCGAAGCCGAAGGGGCACGATGTCTCTTCGCATCAGAAGAACGTGAACTGGCAGAAGGCCAAGTCCAAGGGCGCCAAGTTCGTCTACGTGAAGGCGACGGAGTCGCACACGTACAAGAACCCGTACTACAACCAGCAGTACAACGGCTCGCGCAGCGCCGGACTCATCCGCGGCGCCTATCACTTCGCCCTGCCGAACAAGTCGTCCGGCACCACGCAGGCCCGCTATTTCGTACGCAACGGCGGCGGCTGGCGCTCCGACGGCCGGACGCTGCCGCCGGCGCTCGACATCGAGTACAACCCGTACAGCAAGAAGAAGTGCTACGGACTGAGCAAGTCCAAGATGGTCGGCTGGATCCGCGCCTTCAGCAACGAGGTGCTCCGGGCGACCGGCCGGCGGCCCGTCATCTACACCAATACGAACTGGTGGAAGGCCTGCACCGGCAATTACTCGGGGTTCGGGGCCAATCACGCACTGTGGCTCGCGCGGTACGGCTCCTCGCCGGGGCCGCTGCCCGCCGGGTGGTCGTATCCGACCTTCTGGCAGTACGACAACGGGGGCACGCTGCCGGGTGATCAGAATCTCTTCAACGGGTCGACCGGAGGCTTGAAGAAGTTCGCCCGAGGGCGGTAAGCCCGGGTTTGCAGGGGTTGGCGTCTTTTGCCCGAGCTCGCGGCGGGCGCCACCCCTCAATCCGGCCACCCGGGCGCCCGGCCCAGTTCACCTTCCGTTCACCCAGGTTGCCTACGTTCGTCCAGCCACTGACATCGAACGATTGCCTGGGTAAATGGAACACTTCACGCTGCTGCTTGCGATCGTGATCGCCGTAGCTCTCGTGTTCGATTTCACGAACGGTTTCCACGACACCGCCAACGCGATGGCGACAACCATTTCGACCGGCGCCATGAAGCCCAAGGCGGCGGTCGCCATGTCCGCCGTTCTCAATCTCGTCGGAGCCTTCCTCTCGGTGGAGGTCGCCAAGACGATCTCCAGCGGCCTGGTGAGAGAGGACGGGATCCAACCCGAGGTGATCCTCGCGGCGCTCGTCGGCGCCATTCTGTGGAACCTGCTGACCTGGCTGGTCGGCCTCCCCTCCAGTTCCTCGCACGCCCTCATGGGCGGTCTGATCGGTGCCACCGTCGCCTCGATCGGCTTCGGCGGGGTCAACGGCGATGTCGTCGTCACCAAGGTCCTCATCCCCGCGATCGCCGCGCCCGTCGTGGCCGGCCTCGCCGCGATGCTGGCGACCCGCCTGACGTACAAGCTCGGCAAGAACGTCGGCGAGAAGTCCTCTGCCAAGGGCTACCGCGCCGGTCAGATCGCCTCCGCCGGTCTGGTCTCGCTCGCCCACGGCACCAACGACGCCCAGAAGACGATGGGCATCATCACCCTGGCCCTGGTCGCCGGAGGCGCGCTCGCGCCCGGCTCGAACCCTCCGGTCTGGGTGATCGTCTCCGCCGGTCTCGCGATCGCGCTCGGCACCTACCTGGGCGGCTGGCGCATCATCCGCACCATGGGCAAGGGCCTCACCGACCTGCAGCCGCAGCAGGGCTTCGCCGCCCAGACCTCGGCCGCCGCGGTCATCCTCTCCTCGTCCAACCTGGGCTTCTCGCTCTCCACCACGCACTCCTGCTCGGGTGCCGTGATGGGTGCGGGTCTCGGCCGCAAGGGCGGCGTCGTGCGCTGGTCCACCGCGACCCGGATGTTCGTCGCGTGGGGTCTGACCCTGCCGGCCGCCGCTCTGATGGCCGCGGGCGCCGAGTTCGTGGCCCGTCAGGGCGACTGGGGAGTCGCGGTCGTCGCGGTCTTCCTGGTGGTCTCGTGCGCGGCGATCTGGCTGTACTCGCGCCGCCAGGTCATCGACCACACGAACGTCAACGAGGTCGAGCCCGTCACCGAGGAGCCCGGCGTGGTGACCACCGCGATCGCCGCGGTGACCCCGCCGCCGACCGTCGCCGCGGAAGCCGCCGAGGCCCTCGACGCCACGGACGCCCCCGCCGTCAAGACCACCATCCCGGCCCGCGCGCCTGCTGCCGACTCCACGCAGCCGGCCGGTGCGACCGCCTGACGCGGCTCGCCCGACTAGTTAAGGAATCAGCAGTATGAAGATCGACTGGGCAGCTCTCGGCTCCGTCTTCGGCGTCAGCCTTCTGGCCACGGTGCTTCTCGTGGGCCTGTTCACCCTCGGCATCATGGGCCTCTCCAGGCAGGAGGCGGCCACCGCTCAGGGCGGTTCGGCGGCGCTGGCCCGCACGGGTGCGTATGCCTGCTTCGCGCTGTGCGCGGCGGCGGTGGCGTACGGGATCTTTCTGATCGTCACCTGAGGCACTCCGCGCCACACGGCACGGCCGCCCCTTGCCCGGACCTCGTCGGTCCGGGCAAGGGGCGGTTTCGCGTGCGCCGGTGTGTGTCTGGGCACACTCTTCCGTCGCAGGTCAACGCCGAGTTGACGGGTGTTCGCGGTGCGTGGTGGACTGCCGGAGCCAATACGGCAGCAGTAGAGGAAGCCGGTGTGAATCCGGCGCGGTCCCGCCACTGTCACCGGGGAGTTGTCCCCGGGAGCCAGGAACTCTCGCAGCCGTTCACGTCGAACCAGGGCGCGGACACCCTGAGTGAGGACATTTCGCCATGCCAGGCTGCATCGCTCTGCCAAGTACCCCAAGTTCCTCCTGTACGAAGGTTCTTCGAGGCGTATCGGCGGTCTGATCCGTGGGTGCCGATCGCACTTTCGCGTACGGCGCCGCGGCCGGCCTGCTCGGCGATCTGCTCTTCGGCGACCCGCGCCGTGGACATCCCGTCGCCGTGTTCGGGCGCGCCGCGAGCGCTGTCGAGCGCGTCCTGTGGCGTGACCACCGGACCGCCGGAGCCCTGCACACCGCCGTCTGCGCGGGTGGTGCGGTGGCGCTCGGAGCGCTCGCCTCCCATGCCGTACGCCGCTCCCCCGCCGCATCCGTCGCGCTGACCGCCGCCGCCACCTGGACGGTGGTGGGCGGGACTTCGCTCGTACGGGAGGCGCGGGCCGTCGCCGCCGCGCTGGACGCGGGCGATGTGGAGGCGGCCCGTGAGCGGCTGCCGCATCTGTGCGGCCGCGATCCCCAGGCACTCGACGAGGCGGGCATCGCGCGCGCCGTGGTCGAGTCGGTCGCCGAGAACACCTCGGACGCCGTGGTGGGCGCTCTGGTCTGGGGTGCGGTGGCAGGGGTGCCCGGGCTGCTCGGGTTCCGTGCCGTGAACACCCTGGACGCGATGGTCGGCCACAAGTCACCCAAGTACCGCCGCTACGGGTGGGCTTCGGCGCGGCTCGACGATGTGGCGGGCTGGCCGGGTGCCCGCCTGACGGCCGCACTGGCCGTACTCGCCGGCGGGGACCCGCGCGGCGCGGTGCAGGCGTGGCAGCAGGACGCGGGGGCCCATCCGAGCCCCAACGCAGGCCCGGTGGAGGCCTCCTTCGCTGGCGCGCTCGGCGTACGGCTGGGGGGTGTTCTCTCGTACGGGGGTCGAGTGGAGCACCGCCCGGTCCTCAATGACGCCGGGCGCGCCGTCCAAGTGGCGGACGTCGAGCGGGCCGTGCGGCTCGCGCGCCGTGTGAACGCCCTGGCGCTCGCGGTGTGTGCGGTAGGGAGTGTGCCTGCGGGCCGGGCACGTCACCGGCTGCGCGGACATCTGCGTACCGGAAGTACAGGAAGAGGAACGTCATGAGCGGTGGGCTGCTGGTCGCCGGGACCACATCGGACGCCGGCAAGAGTGTGGTCACCGCGGGGATCTGCCGCTGGCTTGCGCGGCAGGGGGTGAAGGTCGCGCCGTTCAAGGCGCAGAACATGTCCCTCAACTCCTTTGTGACGCGCGAGGGCGCGGAGATCGGCCGGGCGCAGGCGATGCAGGCGCAGGCCGCGCGCGTGGAGCCGACCGCGCTGATGAACCCGGTGCTGCTCAAGCCCGGCAGCGACCGCTCCAGCCAGGTGGTCCTCATGGGTAAGCCGGTGGGCGAGATGAGTGCGCGCGGGTACCACGGGGGGCGGCAGGAGTCGTTGCTCGGGACGGTCGTGGAGTGTCTGGAGCAGTTGCGTGCCGAGTACGACGCGGTGATCTGCGAAGGGGCCGGGAGCCCCGCGGAGATCAATCTGCGGCGCACCGACATCGTGAACATGGGGATCGCGCGGGCGGCCCGCTTCCCGGTGGTCGTGGTCGGCGACATCGACCGTGGCGGCGTCTTCGCCTCCTTCTTCGGTACGACGGCGCTGCTCGGCAAAGAGGACCAGGAGCTGGTCGCCGGGTATCTGGTGAACAAGTTCCGCGGGGATGTCTCGCTGCTCGAACCCGGGCTCGACATGCTCAAGGGCCTGACCGGGCGGGCGACTTATGGCGTCCTGCCGTACGCGCACGGGCTCGGCATCGACGAGGAGGACGGGCTGCGGGTCTCGCTGCGCGGCGCCGTACGCGAGTCGGAGGTCGCGTCGCCGGTCGGCGAGGAACTGCTGCGGGTCGCGGTCTGTGCCATCCCCCTGATGTCCAACTTCACCGATGTGGACGCCCTCGCGGCGGAGCCCGGTGTGGTGGTGCGGTTCGTGGACCGGCCCGAGGAGTTGGCCGACGCGGATCTCGTCATCATCCCAGGAACCCGCGGCACCGTCGCGGCGTTGGAGTGGTTGAGACGGCGGGGATTCGAGCGGGCGCTGGGGCGCAGGGCAGCCGAGGGACGTCCGATTCTGGGGATCTGTGGCGGGTTCCAGATCCTGGGCGAGCACATCGAGGACGAGATCGAGTCCCGCGCGGGAGCGGTGGACGGGCTGGGCTTGCTGCCGGTCCGGGTCCGCTTCCGGCGCGAGAAAACGCTGACGCGTCCAGTGGGCAGGGCACTGGGCGAAAACGTCGAAGGCTACGAGATTCATCACGGGGTCGCCGAAGTGCTCGGTGGCGAGCCGTTCTTGGACGGCTGCCGGGTGGGCGCTGTGTGGGGGACGCACTGGCACGGGTCGCTGGAGAGCGACGCGTTCCGGCGTGCCTTCCTGCGCGCGGTCGCGGCCGACGCGGGCCGGCGTTTCGTGCCCGCGCCCGACACGAGCTTCGGTGCGCTGCGCGAGGAGCAGCTGGACCGGCTCGGCGACCTCATCGAGGAGCACGCGGACACCGCTGCTCTGCTGCAACTGATCGAGACCGGTGCGCCGCCCGGTCTTCCTTTCATCGCTCCGGGGGCACCTTCATGACGGTTCTGCTTCTGTCCACCGCCGATACGGATCTCCTTGCGGCGCGGGCGTCCGACGCGCCGTATCGCATAGGCAATCCGATGCGCGTGGACGTGGCCGATGAGCTGCCCGGGCTGCTCGACGGCGCGGACATCGCGGTGGTGCGGCTGCTCGGTGGCAAGCGGGCCTGGGAGGACGGTCTCGCGGCGCTGCGTGCGGCGGGGATCCCGACCGTGCTGCTCGGTGGCGAGTCGGTACCTGACGCGGAGTTGATGGCCGAGTCCTCGGTTCCGGCCGGGGTCGTGGCGGAGGCGCTGCGGTATCTCGTCGAGGGCGGGCCGGGGAATCTGGCCGAGCTGGCGCGTTTCCTGTCGGACACGGTCCTGTTGACGGGTGAGGGGTTCGCCGAGCCGGAGAAGATGCCGGAGTTCGGGCTCCACGGCTCGTACGCACGCGTGGCGGGGCGGCCGACGGTCGGTGTGCTGTTCTACCGGGCGCATGAGCTGTCCGGGAACACCGCGTTCGTCGACACCCTGTGTGAGGCGATCGAGGACGCGGGCGCCAATGCGCTGCCGGTGTTCTGCGGTTCGCTGCGGGGCGCGGATCCGGCGCTTTACGAGCTGGTCGGGCAGGCCGACGCGCTGGTGGCCACCGTGCTCGCCGCCGGCGGTACGCATGCGTCCGAGGCCTCGGCGGGCGGGGACGAGGAGGCCTGGGACATCGGGGCGCTCGCGGACCTGAACATCCCTGTGCTGCAAGGACTCTGCCTCACCTCGTCGCGGGCTGCCTGGGAGGCCTCTGACGCCGCGCTCTCCCCCATGGACGCGGCGATGCAGGTGGCGATCCCGGAGTTCGACGGGCGGCTGATCACCGTGCCGTTCTCGTTCAAGGAGCAGGGCCCGGACGAAGTGCCGGTGTACAAGGCCGATCCGGGGCGGGCCGCGCGCGTGGCTGGGATCGCGGTGCGCCATGCGCGGCTCGGGTACAAGCCGAATGCCGAGAAGAAGCTGGGCATCGTCTTCACCGCGTATCCGACCAAGCACTCGCGGGTGGGCAATGCGGTGGGCCTCGACACCCCCGCCTCCGCGGTGCGGGTGCTCGATGCGCTGCGGGATGCCGGGTACGGGGTCGTCGGGCATCCGGACGAGGGCGACGAGCTGATCCACCGGCTGATCGCCGCCGGCGGGCATGACGTGGAGTGGCTGACCGAGGAGCAGTTGGCGGCGGCGCCCGCGCGCGTGCCGCTGGCCGACTACCAAGCCTGGTTCGACAAGCTGGATCCCTCGTTGCGCGAAGGGATGATCGAGGCGTGGGGTGAGCCGCCCGGCTCGCTGTACGTCGACGGGGACGACATCGTGCTGGCGTCCCTGCAGTTCGGGAACGTCGTGGTGATGATCCAGCCGCCGCGCGGCTTCGGCGAGAACCCGATCGCGATCTATCACGACCCCGACATGCCGCCCTCGCATCACTACATGGCGGCGTACCGGTGGCTGGAGACTGTGACATCGGAAGGCGGTTTCGGCGCCGACGCGATCGTGCACATGGGCAAGCACGGGACGATGGAGTGGCTGCCCGGCAAGGGCCTCGGTCTGAGCGGGAGTTGCGCGCCGGACGCGGTGCTCGGCGAGCTGCCGCTGATCTACCCGTTCATCGTCAACGACCCGGGTGAGGGCACCCAGGCCAAGCGGCGCGGGCATGCCACGGTGGTGGACCATCTGGTGCCGCCGATGGCCCGGGCCGATACGTATGGCGACCTGGCCAAGCTGGAGCAACTCCTGGACGAGTACGCCCTGGTGAGCGATCTCGATCCGGCCAAGGCCCCGGCCGTACGGGCGCAGATCTGGACGCTGGTGAAGGCCGCCGAGCTGCATCACGATCTGCATGTCGACGATCAGCCGGACGACGAGGCGTTCGACGAGTTCGTGATGCATATCGACGGCTATCTGTGCGAGATCAAGGACGTGCAGATCCGGGATGGTCTGCACATTCTCGGCGGCGGTCCGGTCGGTGAGGCCCGGGTCAATCTGGTGCTCGCGGTGCTGCGGGCCTCCCAGGTGTGGGGCGGGACGGCGAACGCGCTGCCGGGGCTGCGGGCCTGTCTGGCCGAGCATTTCGGCCTGGTGGAGAAGGAGTTGCTCGCCGAGCCCGGAGCGGCCGTGAAGGTGGCGGACGGTCTGACCTCGCTGGTCGACGGGCCCGCCCGTACCGGCTCGGACGCTCTGGATCTTCTGGAACAGCTGTGCCGGCGGCTCGCGGAGGGCATGGAGGCGCAGGGCTGGCAGCTCTCGGCGGTACGAGGTCTGGTACGGGAGGTCATCGGCGTCGAACTGCCGCCCGCGGTAGCCGTGTTGGGCTTCGCGTGCGAGGAGGTCGTGCCGCGCCTGGAGCGGACCACGGACGAGATCGGGCACATCCTGCGGGCGCTCGACGGCGGGTACGTACCGGCAGGACCGTCCGGATCGCCGACGCGCGGCCTGGTGAACGTGCTGCCGACCGGGCGGAACTTCTACTCGGTCGACCCCAAGGCCATTCCCTCGCGGCTCTCGTGGGAGGTGGGCCAGGCGCTCGCCGACTCGCTCGTGGCGCGGTACCTCACGGACACGGGCGAATACCCCAAGTCGGTCGGCCTCACCGTGTGGGGCACCTCCGCGATGCGGACGCAGGGCGACGACATCGCGGAGATCCTCGCGCTGCTCGGCTGCCGGCCCGTATGGGACGACGCCTCGCGGCGCGTGACCGGGTTCGAGATCGTTCCGGCCGAGGAGCTGGGGCGGCCGCGTATCGATGTGACCGTGCGGATCTCCGGATTCTTCCGGGATGCGTTCCCGCATGTGGTGGGGCTGATCGACGATGCGGTGCGGGCGGTGGCGGAGCTCGATGAGCCGGCGGATGCGAACTACGTGCGGGCGCACGCCGACGAGGACACCGCCGAGCATGGCGACCGGCGGCGTGCGACCGCGCGGATCTTCGGGTCCAAGCCCGGCGCGTACGGGGCCGGTCTGCTGCCGCTGATCGACGCGCGCAACTGGCGCTCCGACGCGGATCTCGCCGAGGTGTACGCGGTGTGGGGCGGCTATGCGTACGGGCGTGGCCTCGACGGCCGGGCGGCGCGCGGGGACATGGAGACGGCGTTCCGGCGGATCGCGGTCGCCGCGAAGAACGTGGACACGCGGGAGCACGATCTCGTCGACGCCGACGACTACTTCCAGTACCACGGCGGCATGGTGGCGATGGTGCGCCATCTGACGGGTGAGTCGCCCGAGGCGTACGTGGGTGACTCGGCCGTGCCGGATCAGGTGAAGACGCGCACGCTCGGGGAGGAGACGCATCGCGTGTTCCGCGCGCGGGTGGTCAATCCGCGGTGGATGGCTGCGATGCGGCGGCACGGGTACAAGGGGGCGTTCGAGATGGCGGCCACCGTGGACTACCTGTTCGGGTACGACGCGACGGCCGGGGTCGTGGACGACTGGATGTACGAGAAGTTGGCGGCGGAGTACGTGTTCTCGCCGGAGAACCAGGAGTTCATGCGGAAGTCCAACCCGTGGGCTCTGCGGGGGATTACGGAGCGGTTGCTCGAGGCGGCGGATCGGTCGCTGTGGGCTGCGCCCGACGCCTCGACTTTGGAGCGGCTGCGGGAGCTGTACCTCCAGCTTGAGGGTGACTTGGAAGGTGACGGCTCGTGAGGGTTGCTGTGGTGGCGCCTGCGGCGGGCTTTTCTCCCCGCCCCGCCCCTTCCCGAAACCGGGGACTTCGCCCCCGGACCCCGATGGGGCTTCGTCCCTTGCCCCCACTGGGGGCTGCGCCCCCAGACCCCGCCATCCGAACTTCGTTCGGATCTGCTCAATCGCCGCAGGGGCTGGATGTGCCGCACAGGCTGAAAGGTGAGCTGACAGTGGAGGCCAGCGCATGAGTACCCCCTATCCCTTCACTGCCCTCGTCGGGCAGGACGATCTGCGGCTTGCGCTCGTGATCAATGCCGTCTCCCCCGCCGTCGGCGGTGTGCTGGTGCGTGGGGAGAAGGGGACCGCCAAGTCGACTGCCGTGCGGGCGCTTTCGGCGCTTCTTCCTGCGGTCGAGGTGGCGCCCGGGTGCAGGTTCTCCTGTGATCCGCAGGCTCCCGACCCGCAGTGCCCCGACGGGCCGCATGACGCGGCGGGTTCCGTCGCGCGGGACGCGCGCATGGTCGAGCTGCCCGTCGGCGCGTCCGAGGACCGGCTCGTCGGGGCGCTCGACATCGAGCGGGCGCTCGCCGAGGGTGTGAAGGCCTTCGAGCCGGGGCTGCTCGCCGACGCCCATCGCGGGATCCTGTACGTCGACGAGGTCAATCTGCTGCATGACCATCTTGTCGACCTGCTCCTGGACGCCGCGGCCATGGGTGCCTCCTACGTGGAGCGTGAAGGTGTGTCCGTACGGCATGCCGCGCGGTTCCTGCTCGTGGGGACCATGAACCCCGAAGAGGGCGAGCTGCGGCCGCAGTTGCTCGACCGGTTCGGTCTGACCGTGGAGGTCTCGGCCTCGCGCGAGCCCGACCAGCGGGTGGAGGTCGTCAAGCGGCGCCTCGCGTACGACGCCGATCCGGCCGCCTTCGCCGCGCGGTGGGCCGACGAGGAGCGGGCCGTACGGGCGCGGATCGTGGCCGCACGGGCGCTGCTGCCCTCCGTGCGTCTCGGGGACGGGGTGCTGCGGCAGATCGCCGCGACCTGTGCGGCGTTCGAGGTCGACGGGATGCGGGCCGACATCGTGATGGCCCGTACGGCCACCGCGCTGGCCGCGTGGGCCGGGCGCGAGGAGGTCACGGCGGAGGACGTACGCCAGGCCGCGCTGCTCGCGCTGCCGCACCGGCGGCGGCGCAATCCCTTCGACGCGCCCGGCCTCGACGAGGACAAACTCGACGAGACGCTCGAGGAATTCGGCCCCGATGAGCCCGAGGAGGGCCAGGACGGCCAGGACGGCGAAGGGGACGAGGATCCTGACGGGCCCGACGGGGGTGGGGGTCCGGGAGGCGGCGGTGGTCAGCCGTCCGAGGACGACGGACCTCAGCTGCCGGGGCAGGCGCGCTCCGGGCAGGACCGTGACAAGCAGGATCCGTCCGAGAGCGAGCAGCCGCAGGGCTCCCCCGGCGCCGGTGAGCAGCGGCCCGCCGCGGCCGCCGAGCCGTTCCGCACGAAGCTGCTCAGCGTGCCTGGTACGGGTGCCGGAGCGGCGGGGCGACGGTCACGGGCACGGACCGACCATGGGCGTACGACCGGGGCGCGCCGGCCTCGAGGGGCGCTCACCAAGCTGCACTTGGCGGCCACCGTGCAGGCCGCCGCGCCCCATCAGCGGGCGCGCGGGCGCGCGGGGCGTGGTCTCGTCGTGCGCAGGGACGATCTGCGGCAGGCGGTACGGGAAGGGCGCGAGGGCAATCTCGTGCTGTTCGTCGTGGACGCCTCCGGCTCGATGGCCGCGCGGCAGCGGATGAGCGCCGTGAAGGGCGCCGTCCTTTCGCTGCTGCTGGACGCGTACCAGCGCCGGGACAAGGTGGGGCTCGTGACCTTCCGGGGCGCGGCAGCGGAGGTCGCGCTGCCGCCGACGTCTTCGGTGGACGCCGCCGCCGTACGCCTGGAAGCGCTGCCCACCGGTGGACGCACTCCGCTCGCGGCCGGGCTCCTCAAGGCGCATGAGGTGCTGCGGGTGGAGCGGCTGCGCGATCCCGTACGCAGGCCGCTGGTCGTGCTCGTGACCGACGGGCGCGCCACCGGCGGGTCCGAGCCGGTGGCGCAGGCGGCGCGCGTGGCAGGACTGTTCGCGGCCGAGTCGATCGCCTCGGTGACCGTCGACTGCGAGTCGGGGCCGGTGCGGCTCGGGCTCGCCGGTCAGCTGGCGCAGGGGCTCGGCGGCGCCGTCGTCACGCTCGACGAGCTGCGTGCCGACTCCCTCGCCGGGCTCGTCAAGGACGTTCAGGACCACAGGAACCGGAGGGCCGCCTGATGCCCCAAGGACAGCCGGCCGTCGTGCCGGACGACGGACTCACCACCCGCCAGCGCCGCAACCGCCCCCTGGTCGTCGTGCATACGGGGATCGGCAAGGGAAAGTCGACGGCGGCGTTCGGGCTCGCGCTGCGCGCCTGGAACCAGGGCTGGCCGATCGGGGTGTTCCAGTTCGTCAAGTCGGCGAAGTGGAAGGTCGGCGAGGAGAACGCGCTGCGCGTGCTGGGGGCGTCCGGCGAGGGCGGCCCGGTCGACTGGCACAAGATGGGCGAGGGCTGGTCCTGGATCCAACGGGCGCCCGCCGACGGCGAGATGAGCAACGAGGACAAGGCCCGCGAGGGCTGGGAGCAGGTCAAGCGCGACCTGGCCGCCGAGACGTACAAGCTCTACGTGCTCGACGAGTTCGCGTACCCGATGCACTGGGGGTGGATCGACACCGACGAGGTGGTCTCCGTCCTGAAGGACCGGCCCGGTACGCAGCATGTGGTGATCACCGGGCGCAATGCCCCGGCGGCACTCGTGGAGTACGCGGATCTCGTCACGGACATGTCCAAGGTCAAGCACCCGATGGATGCGGGGCAAAAGGGCCAGCGGGGGATTGAATGGTGAGCCCTCTTCGTCCGGCGGGCGCCTCGGGCTCGCCGGGCGCCGCGGGCTCAGGGAGTGCCGCGGGCTCGGGAAGTGCCGCGGGCTCGGGAAGTGCCGCGGGCTCGGGAAGTGCCGTGCCGCGGTTGGTTATTGCCGCGCCCGCTTCCGGGTCCGGCAAGACGACCGTGGCGACCGGGTTGATGGCCGCGTTCACGGCGGCCGGTCTCGCCGTGTCGCCGCACAAGGTGGGGCCCGACTACATCGACCCGGGCTACCACGCGCTGGCCACGGGCCGGGCCGGGCGGAACCTGGACTCCTACCTGTGCGGCCCGGAGTTGATCGCGCCGTTGTTCGCCCATGGGGCGCGTGGCTGCGATCTCGCCCTGGTGGAAGGCGTGATGGGCCTGTACGACGGGGCGTCGGGACAGGGTGAGCTGGCCTCCACGGCCCAGGTCGCGAAGCTGCTCCGGGCGCCCGTGGTCCTGGTCGTGGACGCCTCGTCGCAGTCGCGGTCCGTGGCGGCGCTGGTGCACGGCTTCGCCTCCTGGGACCCGCAGGTGCGGGTGGCCGGCGTGATCTTCAACAAGGTCGGCTCGGACCGTCACGAGGAGCTGCTGCGCGATGCGCTGGACGAGTCCGGGGTGCCGGTCTTCGGCGCACTGCGGCGCGTGCCCCAAGTGAGCCAGCCCTCGCGGCACTTGGGCCTGATCCCGGTCGCCGAACGCTCGACGGAGGTCGTCGCGTCGGTGGCCGCGCTGGCCGAACAGGTGCGCCAGGGCTGTGATCTGGAGGGGCTGCACGCGCTGGCCCGCAGCGCACCCTCGCTGGATGTCGAACCGTGGTCGCCTGAATCGGCTCTGGCCGCGGAGTTCGCGGCGGCTGCGGGCATGGCGCCGGGCGCCGGGCTCATGGCAGACCCGGGCGTCGCTCCGGGCGCCGGGCGTGCGGCGGCCTCGGGGACCGCCCCGGGCGCCGGACATACGGCCGGCGCGGAGATCGCGGCGAGCGCCCCGTCCGTGCCCTCGCGGGCGGGGCGCAGGCCCGTCGTCGCGCTCGCCGCCGGACAGGCGTTCACCTTCTCGTACGCGGAACAGGCCGAGCTGCTGACCGCGGCCGGCGCCGAAGTCGTCCCGTTCGACCCGCTCCACGACGAGCAACTCCCGGACGGGACCCGCGGCCTGGTGATCGGCGGCGGGTTTCCCGAGGTCTACGCGCCGGACCTCTCCGCCAACGAGGCGCTGCGCAAGACCGTGGCCGACCTGGCGGCCGGCGGCGCGCCGGTGGCCGCGGAGTGCGCCGGGCTCCTGTATCTCGCGCGCTCCCTGGACGGGCAGCCCATGTGCGGCGTCCTCGACGCCGAGGCACGAATGACGGAGCGGCTGACGCTCGGCTACCGGGAGGCCGTCGCCGTATCGGACAGCGTCCTCGCGCCCGCCGGGACGCGTGTGCGGGGGCATGAGTTCCACCGCACCGTGATCGAGCCGGGTGCGGGGACGGTGCCCGCCTGGGGCATGCACGCTCCGGAACGTCGCGTCGAAGGCTTCGTACAGCAGAGCGTGCACGCGAGTTATCTGCACACGCACGCCGCCGCGCTGCCCGCCGCGGCCCGCAGGTTCGTCGAAAGGTGCACGCAGTGGACAGCGCAGTGAGCCGCAGGCTCATCGGGGTCGGAGTCGGTCCCGGAGACCCCGAGTTGGTGACGGTCAAGGGCGTACGGGCGCTGCGCGAGAGCGATGTCGTGGTGGTGCCGGTGATGGCGGCCGCGGACGGTTCGGACGGCGGGGAGCCGGGCCGCGCCGAGACGACGGTGCTCGCGTACGTGCCGCGCGAGAAGGTCGTCCGGGTGGTGTTCGCGCTCAATGAGCGGTCCGACCGCGGGCGCCGCGAGGCGGCCTGGGACGCGGCGGGAGCCCGCGTGGCGGAACTGCTCGCCGAGCACCCCGCGGTCGCGTTCGCGACGATCGGGGACCCCAATGTGTACTCGACGTTCACCTATCTCGCGCAGACCATCGGCGAGCTGGCCCCGGACGTGGCCGTGGAGACGGTGCCGGGGATCACCGCGATGCAGGACCTCGCGGCGCGCAGCGGCGCCGTACTGACCGAGGGCACCGAGCCGTTGACGCTGGTGCCGGTGACCGCGGGGTCGGCGGCGCTCAAGGAGGCGCTGGACGGTCCCGGCACGGTGGTGGCCTACAAGTTCGGCCGCCACGCGCAGGAAGTGGCCACCGCGCTGCGGGAGTCGGGACGCACCGAGGGTGCGGTGTGGGGTTCGGCGCTCGGGCTCGAGCAGGAGTCGATCCGGCCGGCGAGTGAGCTGGCCGAGGGTCCGCTGCCGTATCTCTCGACGCTGATCGCTCCGGCGCGGCGCGGGGACGGGCGGGGAGGCAAGCTGTGAGGACCGCCCCGCACGGCTCACTCCGCCGCGCCCACCACCAGCCAGATGAAGCCCACGCCCGCGATGGTGCACAGCACCGTCGACTTGGCGGGATGGTCGTGGTGCGCCTCCGGCAGGATCTCGGCCGCCGCCAGATAGAGCAGGGCGCCGCCGAAGAAGCCGAGGTAGGAGCCGAGCAGTTCCTCGGGCAGCGTGAAGAGCAGAGTGGACGCGGCGCCGACGACCGGTGCCGCGGCATCGGCGAAGAGCATGGCGACGGCTTTGCGGCGGGCGTTCCCGTACAGGCGCGTGATCGTGTACGTGTTGAAGCCGTCCGCGAAGTCATGGGTGATGACGGCGAGCGCGACGGTCAGGCCCATCGCGCTGCCCGCCTGGAACGCGGCACCGATCGCGATCCCGTCCATCAGGCTGTGCCCGACCATCGCGGACGCGGCGCCGAGGCCGACCTGCGGGACGCGTTCGCCGTCGGCGCCGTGGGCGGCCTGGCGCAGGGCGAGCAGCCGCTCCAGGAGATGGGCGGTGAGGAAGCCGCCGACGAACAGCAGCATCGCCTGCGGTACGCCCCAGACCTCCCGGCCCGCCGCGTCCATCGCCTCGGGCAGCAGATCGAGGCCGACCACACCGAGCATCAGGCCGCCGGCCAGACCGAGGACGAGGTGACGTCGGTCGGTGACGCGCTGCGCCGTCCAGCCGCCGACCAGCGTCATGAGGAACGCGCCGAGCGCGACGAACACCGCCATGCGCCTTTGCTAGCCGATCTTGCGGGCCGTCGCGCGTACGGCTCGCCGCGAGCGGCCGAGGGCACCCCGGACGGGTTGCGCCCTGGGCCGTCCCGACGCCCCGCAAACCCTCGTCGCACCGCGCCTGCCCGTACCACCCGTCGCCGCAGCACCCTTCGCTGAACCACCACCGAACCACCTGGAAGGACCCCCACCCATGGCAACCGAGGACGCTCCCGTGACCGGCAGGGTCACCTTCGTCGGCGCGGGGCCCGGCGCCGCCGATCTGCTGACGTTCCGGGCGGCGCGGGCCATCGCGGACGCGGACATCGTGATCTGGGCGGCGAGCCTGGTGCAGGCCGAAGTCCTGGAGCACGCACGCGCGGACGCCGAGATACTCGACTCCGCGACGATGTCCCTGGAGGACGTCGTCGCGGTGTACGAGCGGGCCCTGGCCGAAGGTCTCAAGGTGGCGCGGATCCACTCCGGGGACCCGGCGCTGTGGGGCGGTACGCAGGAGCAGTTGGACCGGTGCACCGCGCTCGGTCTCGAGACGGAGATCGTGCCCGGGGTCTCCGCGTTCTCCGCGGTGGCCGCGCTGGCCCGGCGCGAGCTCACCATTCCCGAGGTGGCCCAGTCGGTGGTCCTGACGCGGCTCGGCGGCGGCAAGACGCCGATGCCGCCGGGCGAAGAAGTACGGGAGTTCGCGCGGCACGGCACGACCATGGCGATCTTCCTGTCGGCCGCGCGCTCGGGGCAGTTGGTGCGCGAGCTGCTCGAAGGCGGCTATCCGACGTCGACGCCCGTCGTGGTGGCGTACCAGGCGACCTGGCCCGAGGAGCTGATCGTGCGCTGCACGGTCGGCACGCTCGAGGAGACGGTCAAGGAGCACAAGCTCTGGAAGCACACGCTGTTCCTGGTCGGCCCGGCCCTCGACGCCTCGGGGACGCGCTCGCATCTGTACCACCCCGGGCACTTCCACGGGTATCGCAAGGCCGACCCGGAGGCCCGCAGGGCGCTTCGGACGCAAGGTGCCGGGTCATGACGAGCGGGCGTGACGTGCAGATCGGCCAGGGCATGACGAGCGGGCGTGACGTGCCGATCGGGCAGGGTGTGACGAGTGGGCAGGGCATGACGAGCCCGGCCACGGGTGCGCTCGCGGTCATCGGTATGGGGGCGGGCGGTGCGCCGCTGGACGCGCGTGCGCGGGAACTTCTCGCCGGGGCCACGGTGGCCGTGGGCGGGAAGCGGCATCTGGACGCGGCCGACCTGCGGGCGGGCGTGGAGCGGATCGAGCTGGGTCCGCTAGCGCCCGCGCTCGATCTCATCGCCGAGCGCCTCGCGGACGAGGACGCGCGCGTGGTCGTGCTCGCCTCCGGCGATCCCGGATTCTTCGGGATCGTACGGGCGTTGGCGGAGCGCTTCGGTCCTGACGCCCTGGAGATACGGCCCGGGGTGTCCTCCGTCGCGGCGGCCTTCGCGAAGGCGGGCCTCGCGTGGGACGACGCCGTGGTGGTGAGCGCGCACGGCCGCGATCTGCGCACGGCCGTCAACGTCTGTCGTGCGCACCCCAAGACGGCGGTGCTCACGGGCCCGGGCGCGGGCCCCGCCGAACTCGGTGCGGAGCTGGTCCACCGGGCCGAGGACCGGGTGTTCCTGGTGGCCACGGCCCTCGGTGACCCCGAGCACGAGCGGCTGGAGCGGGTCACGCCCGCGCAGGCGGCCGAGCGGGAGTGGGACGCGGTCGGCGTGGTGCTCTGCCTGGACGAGGCGCGGGCGCTTTCGCCCGTACGTACGGTGGCCGGGCCCCGGCCGACGCCCGGCCGATGGGCGCTCGATGAAGCCGAGTTCGCGCACCGTGACTCGATGATCACCAAGTTCGAGGTACGGGCCCTCGCGCTGGCCCGGATCGGTCCACGGACCGGTGACCTCGTGTGGGACGTCGGCGCCGGATGCGGATCCGTGGCGATCGAATGCGCCCGCTTCGGGGCGGCCGCGGTGGCCGTGGAGAAGACGGCGGACGGCATCGAGCGGATCCGGGCCAATGCCGCCGCGCACGGCGTGGGCGTCCGCCCGGTGCACGGCTCGGCGCCCACCGTGCTGTCCCATCTCGCCGACCCCGACGCGGTGTTCATCGGCGGGGGCGGCCGTGAGCTGCCCGGGATCGTGAAGGCCTGTGCCCGGCGGACACGGCGCACCGTCGTGGTGGCCCTGGCGGCGCTCGACCGGGTGCCGCAGGTGCGGGCCGCGCTGGCGGAGGCGGGTTTCGCCTGCGACGGCGTGCTGTTGCAGTCCTCGCGCCTCGCGCCGCTGCCCGGCGAGGTGACCCGGCTCGCGGCGACGAACCCGGTGTTCGTGCTGTGGGGCGACCGGGTCGGTGCGGGCTCGTCGTCCGTGTCCGGCGAGGGCGAGGCGCGGCGGCGCAGGACTCTGGCGCAGGGGCCCGCCTCAGCGCTCGGCGCTCCTTCGGGAGCGCCCGCACCACAAGGGCAGCCCGGGCTCCGCCCGCACCCCGACCCCCTGGCAGAACCGCGAGAAGGAGCAGTCAAGTGATCGGCCTCATTTCCGCCACGGCGGCCGGGGCGTCGGCGTGCGCACGGCTCGCCGCGGCCTGGCCCGGGCGGGTCCGTGTGTACGAGGGCCCGGTGGGTCCTTCCGTACGGCGGGCGTTCGGCGAGTGCGAGCAGCTGGTGTGCTTCCTCGCCACGGGCGCGACGGTGCGGCTGCTCGCGCCGCTGCTCACGGACAAGGCGTCCGACCCGGGTGTCGTATGCGTGGACGAGGCGGGCCGCTTCGCGGTGTCGCTGGTCGGCGGGCACGGGGGCGGCGCGAACGCGCTGGCCCACGAGGTGGCGGAGGTGCTCGGCGCCCGGCCGGTGGTGACTACGGCGACGGATGCCGTGGGCGTGCCCGGCCTCGACATGCTGGGGCTGCCGGTGGAGGGCGATGTGGCGGGGGTGAGCCGGGCGATACTCGACGGTGAACTCGTCGACCTGGTCGCGGACTTCGGCTGGCCGCTGCCCGCGCTGCCGCCCCATGTGCGGTGGTCGCACGCACCCGGAGGGACCCACCCGGCGGACGCACCGCAGCA
>NZ_JBEPEW010000013.1:0-92678 GCF_040300965.1 Streptomyces mesophilus
GTCGCCTCGGCCTCGCGCGCCGACTACGCCGCCGCGGCCGCCGCCGTCCTGGCCGGCGAGGGCCACGAGAACGCCACGTACGAGCTGAGCGGCGACGAAGCCTGGAGCTTCGAGGAGTACGCGGCCGAGCTCTCCCGCCAGACCGGCAAGACCATCTCGTACGCGAACGTCCCGGGCGAGCAGCACCTCGCCGTCCTCACCGGCGCCGGTGTGCCGGAGCCGTTCGCCGAGATCCTCGTGGACGTGGACGCGGCCATCGCCCGCGGCCTCCTCGCGCGGCAGAACGGCGATCTGGCCCGGCTGACCGGCCGCCCGACCACGCCGATCGCGGACGCGATCAAGCAGGCGCTCGCGGCCTGACCCCGCGTATCGAAAGCAGGGCCTGGCTGTCATGACCGTATAGCGATACGGACATGACAGCCGGGCCCTTGTCCCGCTACCGTCGAAGGGGTCGAGGTGCGAGACGAGGAGGGGCCTTGAAGCCGTCGGGCGAAGGGCGAGCGGGGCTCATATACGGCTTTGCCGCGTACGGGATGTGGGGTCTTGTCCCGCTCTTCTGGCCGCTGCTCAAACCGGCCGGCGCGCTGGAGATCCTCGCCCATCGGATGGTCTGGTCTCTGGTCCTCGTCGGACTCGTGCTCCTGGTGATGCGCCGCTGGGCGTGGGCGGGCGAGCTGATCCGCCAGCCCCGCAAGCTGGCCCTGATCACCGTCGCCGCCGCCGTGATCACCGTGAACTGGGGCGTCTACATCTGGGCCGTGAACTCCGGCCAGGTCGTCGAGGCCTCCCTCGGCTACTTCATCAACCCCCTGGTCACCATCGCGATGGGCGTCCTCCTGCTCAAGGAACGGCTGCGCCCCGCCCAGTGGACCGCCGTCGGCATCGGCTTCGCGGCCGTGCTCGTGCTCGCGATCGGGTACGGGCAGCCGCCGTGGATCTCCCTGACGCTCGCCTTCTCCTTCGCCACGTACGGCCTGGTCAAGAAGAAGCTCAACCTCGGCGGCCTGGAGTCCCTCGCGGCCGAGACCGCGGTGCAGTTCCTGCCCGCGCTCGGCTATCTGCTGTGGCTGGGCTCGCGCGGGGACGCGGCCTTCGGCACGCACGGCGCCGGGCATGCGGCGCTGCTCGCCGCGACCGGTGTGGTCACCGCGCTCCCCCTCATCTGCTTCGGAGCGGCCGCGATCCGCGTACCGCTGTCGACACTCGGTCTGCTGCAGTACCTGGCGCCGGTCTTCCAGTTCCTGCTCGGCGTCTGGTACTTCCACGAGGCGATGCCGCCCGAGCGCTGGGCCGGCTTCGCTCTCGTATGGCTGGCGCTGGTCACGCTGACCTGGGACGCGCTGCGTACGGCGCGCAGGAACCGGTCCGAGGCGCTGCGGCTCGCGGTGCAGGCCCAGGCGACGGCGCCCGTGCCGCCGCGGGAGCCGGCCGCGTAAGTCGTCCGCGTATGGATGGCTGCGTATGGACGGCTGCGTATGGACGGCCGCGTATGGACGGCCGCGTATGGACGGCCGCGTAAGCAGTCCGCGTATGGAGGACTCCAGGTGTCCTACATGGCGGGTAGGACTGGTGGCATGACTCTGCACTGGAAACTCGTCATCGACGCCGAGGAGCCCCGGGGCCAGGCCGACTTCTGGGCCGCCGCACTCGGCTATGAGCTGGAGGACCACAGCGCCCTGATCGGGCAGCTGCTCGCGGCCGGAGCGGTCAAGCCGGAGGAGGCCCCGGAGTGGAACGGCCGCCCGGCCTTCCGCGACTACGCCGCCGTACGGCATCCCGACGACCCGTACGACGAGAACACGGGCATGGGCAAGGGACGGCGGCTGCTGTTCCAGCGCGTGCCGGAGAAGAAGACCGTCAAGAACCGGCTGCACCTCGACGTCCACACCGCCGAAGGCCGTGACCGCGACGAGGAGGTCGCGAGGCTCGAAGCGCTCGGGGCGCGGGAGTTGTACCGGATCAAGGAGCCGATCGGCGAGTGGGTGACGATGGCGGATCCGGAGGGGAACGAGTTCTGCGTGGAGTGAGCTCGGGCTCCCCTCCGGTCCACCGGGACCGGATGCCCTGCGGCGTCCGGTCCACCGCCACCGGCTGATCTACGGCGCGATGCCGACGCCCTCGATCCTGCTCCAGCGCCGTTCCTGCCCGGAGGTCATCGCCGGCCAGTCGCGGCCGCCGTCCGGACGGGCCTCGACCCGTGAGGCGTACGAGCCGGGACGGAAGCCCGCGTCGTAGAAGCAGCCAGTGCCGTACGTCGCGTCGAACCGCGCACACGACTCGGCGATGGAGCGGACCGAGGGCCGCTTCCCGGTCTCGGCCCACTGCGCAAGCCGCGCCATGGAGTTGGCGTACTCGGCCTTGCTCAGCCCACTGTGCTCGCTCTCCCTGGTGAAGGTCTGCACGAGCAGATGGTCCCAGTCGGCCTCTTCGAGCGTCATCCGGTACGCCGACTCGTGCTCGACGAACGCCGTCGGGTCGTCGATCGCGTGCAGCGTGAGCACGGGGATCTCGACGTCACCGGTCAGATCGCTGTCGTACGACAGGTCGCGCTTGGCGGTCGGATCGGCCTCGAAGCGTGCGACCCCGGCGTTGAGCGCCTTGTCGTCGTGCGAACCGGAGTACCGGACACCGGCGTTGGAGAAGGGGTTACGGCCGTCGAGCCGGCTGTGCACGATGTCGCGGAAGGTGAACACCGAGAAGCGCAGATGCGATTCGAGGGTGCGCTCGGGGATCTTCGTCACGGCGAGGATGTCGTCGAGGTTGCGCTGCTGGAGGGCCGTGCGCTCCGCGGGGGCGAGGTCGTAGCCGGTGCACTCGCGCAGCCTCGACCGCATCCCGGTCGTGGTCAGTGTCGAATCGGCGCGAAGCCCCTGCCACAGGGGGTACTGCGGCTCGGTGGGACGGGGCAGGTTCTCGCAGTAGTACTGGTAGACCACGCGCAGATCGACCCGGTAGTCATAGCCCCGCGAGCCGCCGCCGAGCACGCCGTTGGTGAGCAGCGCCGCATCGTAGGGGCCGCGCTTGCCGCCGTACATCTCCAGGGCCTTGGCCGCGACGTTGCCGCCCCAGGACTGCCCGTGCAGGAAGGTCCGCTCCGGCGTACCGAACTCGGCGACGAACTGGCGGCGCACGTTCTCCGTGTCGATCGCGCCCATCCGCGTCCCGTAGCCGCCGCGGCGGTACGAGGAGCCGGCCCACGCATAGCCCTCGTCGACCATGACCGACCAGCGGTCCAGGTCCTCGACGCTGCGCGCCGGGTCGGAGGCCTCCCCGAGGTCGGGACCGCCGTGGGCGTGGACGACGAGGTCGCCGTTCCAGTTCTTGGGGATCGCGATCGCGTAGTACGCGCCGTTCGCGTCCTGGCCGGTGTAACAGGCGGCCTTGTCACCGATGTCCGCCGGGCAGGCGACCGCGTCCGACGGCCGCACTTCGGCCTGGGCCGGGCTCGCGACGGTCAGGGTGCCCGCGACGAGACCCGCTGCCGCCGCGGTCGCCGCCAGGGTGTGCCGCAGCCGTCCCCGTATCGAAAGTGCCCTCAAAACAACGCTCCTGACCTCGGTGGCACGCCGTCGTCGCGCCGAGCGCTGTGATGCTAGGAAGCGGATCGCTCTCGCTCCATGGGTCCGTCGATTGCGTTCATAGTGTGCGAACACGCGAGGGCCGGAGGGCATGTCGCCCTCCGGCCCGACTCGCTTGCCGCTGCGCCTACTTCGCTTCGTTCGCCGCCTTCACCAGCGCGTCCTTGGTGACCGCGCCCGCGTAGACCTTGCCGTCGTCGGTCATCAGGACGTTGATCAGACGGGTCTTGAAGACCGTGCCCTCGCCGAACTTCCCGCTGACCTTGTCGCCGAAGGAGTCCAGCAGCCCGGACACCCCGGCCGGCATGTCCTTCATCTCGTCGGAGCCGGCGGCCGGCAGGCCCTGGCCGCCGGTGTCGAAGGTGGCGATGGTGGCCCAGCCCTCGCCGATGACCTTCATGCCGTTCATGCCCTCGAAGTCGCCCTCGGCGGGCTCGCCGTGCTTCGGGCCGCCCTTGCCGAACTCCTTCTCCAGGTCCTTGAGGTCCTTCTCGACGTCCTTCGGAAGCTCACCCTCGGGCGCGTTCTTCTCCAGCTCGTCGCCCTCGGTGACCTTGGCGCCCTTCGGCAGCGTGAAGTTCGACGCGGCCGGCTTCGAGAAGTCGACCTTGGTGAAGCCCGCGTCGATGACGGGCTTGCCGCCGTCGCTCGAGTTGAGCGAGAACTTCAGCGGTACGTAGGTGTCCGCGTCCACGTCGATCGTGATCGAGCTGATCGTCGAACCGGACTGCTTGGGCTCGAGCTTCAGCTGGTACGCGTCCTGGCCGGCGATCCGCGAGGTGCCGTCGACCGTCACCTCGGTCGTCGGGTCGGCCGCCTTGAGCGCCTGCTCGGCCAGCTCCTTCGGGGTCGCGGTCGGCTCGGCCTCGTGGCCCTCGCCCGCGTCACCCTTCGTGTGCACGGCTTCCTTCGACCCGCTGTCGTACGCCCAGACGTCGTCGCCGTTGTGGATCAGGCTGTAGTCGGAACCCTTGCCGAGGATGGTCAGCTTCTGCTTGTCGGGGCCGTCGGCGGCGACCTGCAGATTGTGGGTGCCCGTGGCGAGTTCGAGCAGCTTGCTCTGCGGGTCGGCGGTGGCGCCCTTGCCGTCCTTGCCGCCCTCGTCGGCCAGACCGCCGAGCGAGTCGGCGAGACCGGCGAAGGAGGGCAGGCCCAGGTCGGTGGTGATCTTCACGTTGCCGGAGAGCTGCTCGGTGTCCGAGGCGGCGATCTTCTCGATGAGCTCCTGCGCGCTGATCTTCGGCAGGTCCGGGTCGCCGGAGCTCGCGAGCGCCGGGACAAGGCCGATGGTGGCCGCCGCGACGCCGGCCACGGCGATGGGCACGATGTAACGCGCCGCCTTGCGCCGGCCGTCGCGCAGGTCGTCGGCCTCGTCGCGTACAGGTGCCGGTTCGTAGGGTGCGTTGGGTGCCATGGGTGCCTTACCTCCGTGGTGCGGCGGGCGGATCACGTCGTCGTCTGTGCCTCTCCATACGACCAAATCGCCCGCCTGGAAGCGTCAGCCCCCGGACTCAACTCCATGTACTGCTGTGGGATGACAAACGGGGGTGGCGCATACCCCCACCCGTAGGGGATGCGCCACCGCACCTGGCCCTGGTCCGCGGGCCGGTCAGTGCTGGATCAGGCTGTGATCGGTGCTGGATCAGTGCTGGATCAGTGCTGGATCAGGCTGTGATCAGTCCTGGATGAACACGTAGTCCGCCTTGTACGGGACCCCCACGACAACGCCCTGGTCGCAGGCGCCGGACGGGGCGACGCCGCCCACCGTGTTGAGGCGGAGGATCTCGGCGGTGCCCGCGAGCAGGCCGTGGTGCTTGCCGGTCTGCTCGGCGTCCAGGTCCAGTTCGGGGATGTTGGCCACCCCGTTCGGGGTCCTGGAGATCACCTTGGCCTTGACCGCGCTGCCGTCGCGGGCGATCCACTGCGGCGTACCGGAGTTCGGCGCCACGAAGGAGTGGTCGATCCGGCCGGCGAGCACCGCACGGACATCGCGCTGCTGGAACGAGAGCGTGCCGTCCTCGCCCCGCTTGCACTCATAGATCTGCTCGCCCTTGACCACCGAGGCCTGGAAGTTGGTCAGGGCACGGCGGAAGTCGAACGGATCGGTGACCTTGTGCAGCTGCCCGCGGACCGCTCCGCCCGGGAACTCGGCGGTGTGCAGATTCGCGTAGAAACCACCGGGGTTGGACTTGAGCTCGTTCAGGAGGGCCTGGTCCTCGACGGTGACCGTGCCCGTGGCGCTGTGGCCCTTCGCGTACGACAGGAGCTTGGTGAAGTCGACCTTGATGCCGCCGTTGACGCCCTTGGCGCCCTGGTGGATGTGGAGCGCGGTCGGCTCGGCGGTGCCCCGCCACTTCACGGCGAAGGACACCTTGTCGCCGCTGACCTTCACGAACTGCAGGGCCGCGCCGTCCTTGTCGCCGACGGCCTTGCCCTCGTCGTTGGGCACCTCGTTGGCGCCGTTCAGGCTCGCGGCGAGGATGGTGCCGTTGCCGGTGGTCACGCCCGGGGTGCCGGGTCGGCCCTCGTGCCCCCCGTGGCCGTTGCCGTGTTGCACGCCGAGCGCCGAACTCGCCCTGTCCGCACCTTCGCCGGAGCCGCTGTCCGCGACCGCCGGCAGGACCGCGACCGCCAGCGCGGCGGCCGCGACGGCGGCTGCGGAACCGATCAGGACCGGACGACGACGGCTGCTGGTGAACGCACGCGTAGTACCCATGACAGAAATCCCCCGTATGCCGGCTGACACCCCCTGCGTCAGCTTCTGGGCATGAGTACGGAACGATTCCTGGCTTGGACTCAATCCAGAAAAGTGACCTGCGTCACACGAACGGGAGGGGTCTCAGCCCGCCCGGTGGACCACCGCGTCGCACAGCTCCACGAGCGAGATCTTGGCGTCGCACTCGGGCAGCGGGGCGAGGGCCGCGCGGGCGTCCTCGGCATAGCGCACGGTGTCGCGGCGGGCCTGCTCGAGAGCGGGGTGCACGCGCAGCCGGGCCAGGGCCTCGGCGTGCCGGGCGTCGTCGGTGAGGTCACCGTCGAGCAGCTCGCACAGGGCGAGATCGTCGGGCCGTCCGTACAGGTCGGCCTGGGCGCGAAGCAGGAGGACCGGCAGGGTCGGGATGCCTTCGCGCAGATCGGTGCCGGGGGTCTTGCCCGACTCGTGCGAGTCCGAGGCGATGTCCAGGACGTCGTCCGCGAGCTGGAACGCGACACCGAGGCGCTCGCCGTACTGCGTGAGGACGTCCACGACCGTCTCGTCGGCGCCGGACATCATCGCGCCGAAGCGGCCGGAGACGGCGATCAGCGAACCGGTCTTGCCGGCGATCACATCGAGGTAGTGGTCGACCGGGTCGCGGCCGTCGCGCGGCCCCGCGGTCTCCAGGATCTGGCCGGTGACCAGACGCTCGAAGGCCTCGGCCTGGATCCGTACGGCCTCGGGGCCGAGGTCGGCCAGGATGTGCGAGGCGCGCGCGAAGAGGAAGTCGCCGGTGAGGACCGCGACGGAGTTGCCCCAGCGGGTGTTGGCGCTGGGCACACCGCGGCGGACGTCCGCCTCGTCCATCACGTCGTCGTGGTACAGCGTCGCGAGATGCGTCAGCTCGACGACGACAGCGGACGGCACGACACCCGGTGCGTGCGGATCACCGAACTGCGCGGCGAGCATGACCAGGAGCGGCCGGAAGCGCTTGCCGCCGGCGCGTACGAGATGCTGCGCGGCCTCCGTGATGAACGGGACCTCGCTCTTGGTGGCCTCGAGGAGCCCCTCCTCGACAGCAGCCAACCCGGCCTGGACATCGGCTTCGAGGGCCTGGTCCCGCACGCTCAGCCCGAACGGCCCGACGACGGTCACGAGGGGTTCTCCTGTCTGCTGACAAACACAAGGTCGGTCACGCGGCACTCACACGGTCGATGACGCGGTTTGTCGATGTGTCGCTGTCATCACTCAAGTCAGCGTATCCGGTCGCGTTTCGATCACAGCGAGCGCCTGCCCGGTCGCAAGCGGCTCAAGCGGCGGTCTTGTGGGCGTTGGGGCGAAAGGCCCGAAGTAAAGGGGAGGTAAGGCTCGGCTTTAGTTCTCTTTGACCCTCCGCGCTCGGGCGCAAAGCCGCTTGCGCTTGGGCGAGGACCGGTTGTCCGGCTGTCCGGCTGTCTGCCGTCCGGTCGTCCGGCGCTCGGGCGAGTACCCGCTCGCAGGCCGACGCCCGGACGAGTACCCACTCGCAGACCGACGCCCGGACGAGTACCCACTCGCGCTCAGGCGAAGAGCCGCTCCAGGACCACGGCGATGCCGTCCTCCTCGTTGGACGAGGTGATCTCGTCGGCCACGGCCTTGAGCTCCTCATGGGCGTTCGCCATCGCCACGCCGTAGCCGGCCCAGTGGAACATCGGGATGTCGTTGGGCATATCGCCGAACGCGATCGTCGACTGCGGCGCGATCCCCATCCGCTCGGCCGCGAGCGCCAGACCGGTCGACTTGGTGACGCCCACGGGCTGCAGCTCCACCGTGCCGGGCCCGGCCATCGTCACCGTGACCAGACCGTCCGTGGCAGCCCGGGCCGCGGCGGCGAGCTCGTCGTCGGAGAGCGAGGCATGGCGCATCAGGACCTTGTTGATCGGGTCCGACCACAGCGCGGAACGGTTGGCGACGCGTACCGCCGGCAGCGTCGGGTGCGGCATCTCGTAACCCGGCTCCATGAGCATCAGGCCCTCCATGCCGTCCTGGTTCACCGCCGCGAAGACCTCGCCGACCTCGGCCTCGATCTTGCCGAGCGCCACGTCGGCGAGCTCACGGTCGAGGGTCAGGGAGCTGACCATCCGGTTCGCACCCGCGTCGTAGACCTGTGCGCCCTGGCCGCAGACCACGAGCCCCTGGTAGTCGAGCTCGAGCAGCAGATGCCGCACCTGGGGGACGGGCCGTCCGGTGACGACGATATGCCGGGCGCCGGTCGCGGTCGCCCTGGTGAGAGCGGTGCGCGAGCGCGGGGAGATGGTGTCGCCGTGCCTGAGCAGGGTGCCGTCGAGGTCGGTGGCGATCAGTGTGTACGCGGATGGTCTTGCCATGGGCCCCAGGATACGGAGATACCAACAAACCAAGGAAAAGTGGACTTTGGCCAAAGGGAGGACCTTGGTCCCCAGAGGTCCCAAGGGACCCGGAGGCCCTCAACCGCAGGGCCGAGCGCACACTGCGTAGGGCGGGGCACGTACTGCCGCAGAGGGCGGGGCACGTACTGCCGCAGGCCCGAGCACACCGCCGGCACCGCCGAGCACGCACTACCGCACGGCCGGACCCGTACTGCCCCAGCCCCCGGCACGCACTGCCGCAGGGCCGGGCACACACTGCCGCATAGCCGCCCGGCACTTGTACGGTGTGGCCAACCTGCACATGGAAAGCGAGGCAGCGTCCCATGCCCGAGCCCACCCCGCTCGACCTTCCCGAGGGCGACCCCTTCGGCCCGCACAATCTGCCCTACGGCGTCTTCTCCCTGCCCACGGCGAGCGGTGAACCGCTGCGCAGGGTCGGCGTACGCCTCGGCGACCGCGTCCTGGACGCCGGTGCGGCCGCGCACGCCCTGGGCTCGCCGTATGCGTCGCTGCTCGCCCAGCCTTCGCTGAACCCGCTGCTCGCCGCGGGCCGGCAGACCTGGCGGGACGTGCGCAGGGCGCTGACCGCGTGGGTGACGGTGCCCGCGCACCGCGAGGTCGTGGAACCGCTGCTTCACCCCCTGGACACGGTCGAGCTGCACCTCCCCTTCGAGGTCGCGGACTACGTCGACTTCTACGCGAGCGAGCACCACGCGACCAACCTGGGCCGGATGTTCCGCCCGGACGGCGACGCGCTGCTCCCCAACTGGAAGTATCTGCCGGTGGGTTACCACGGACGGGCCGGCACCGTGGTGGTGTCCGGCACCGATGTGATCCGCCCGAGCGGCCAGCGCAAGGCGCCCTCGGACGCGGCACCGGGCTTCGGTCCGTCGGCCAAGATGGACATCGAGGCCGAGGTGGGCTTCGTGGTCGGCGCCCCCTCGGCGATGGGTTCGCCCGTCCCGCTGTCCTCCTTCCGCGATCATGTCTTCGGCCTCTGCCTGCTCAACGACTGGTCGGCCCGCGACATCCAGCCCTGGGAGTACGTGCCGCTCGGCCCGCACGTCGCGAAGTCCTTCGCCACGTCGGTGTCCGCATGGATCACTCCGCTCGAAGCGCTGGACGCGGCCCGTGCCGTGCTGCCCGCCCGTGACGTCCCGCTCCTGCCGTATCTGGACGACTCCGGCGAGGAGGAGCCCGGCGGCTACGACCTGCGGATCACGGTCACCCTCAACGGCGAAGTGATCTCCGAGCCCCCGTACTCCGGCATGTACTGGTCCCCCGCCCAGATGCTCGCCCATATGACGGTCGGCGGCGCCTCGCTGCGCACCGGGGACCTGTACGGCTCGGGCACGGTCAGCGGCCCCGAACTGCACCAGCGCGGCTCGCTGATCGAGCTCACCTGGAACGGCACCCGGCCCCTCGAACTCCCCTCCGGCAAGCGCACATTCCTCGAGGACGGCGACGAGGTCACGCTGACGGCCTGGGCGCCCGGTCCCGACGGCGTACGGGTGGGTCTGGGCGAGGTGACGGGCAAGGTGGTCGCCGGCTGAGGTGGACCAGGTGTTCGCAGGCTGAGGCGAGCCGGCCGGTCACCGACTGAGACGGGCAAGGTGGCCGCCGGCTGAGGCGGGCCGCCCCGCAGGCACCCGGTCCACAGCGGACCGGGTGCCTGCGCTCACTCGTCGAACGGCGGCTCGTCCAGCGGCGGCTCGTCCTCTCCCGAGGGCTGCGCCCCGGCCGCCCCGTCCGCTCCGGCCCACTCGGCCAGCACGCCGAGCACCGCCTCCCCGTACGTCGCCAGCTTCTTCTCGCCGACCCCGCTGATCCCCCCGAGCTCGTCGATCGTGGACGGTGCGGTGAGGGTGATCTCCTTGAGCGTCGCGTCGGGGAAGACCACGTACGCCGGCACGCCCTGCTCCCTGGCCTGCGTCGCCCGCCAGGTCCGCAGCGTCTCGAAGAGCGGCAGCAGGTCCTCGGGCAGATCGATCGCCGCCTTGGACTTCCGCTCCCCCTTCGAGGACGAACCCCTTGCCGAAGGCGCCTTCTTGGGCTCCTTGCGCAGGGGCACCTCACGCTGCCGGGCCAGGACCGCCCCGCTGTCCTCGGTCAGGACGAGCGTCCCGTACTCCCCCTCCACGGCGAGCAGCCGCTGGGCGAGCAACTGCCGCACCACACCGCGCCATTCGGCCTCCGACAGCTCCTGGCCGATCCCGAAGACCGACAGCTGATCGTGGTCGAACTGGATGACCTTGGCCGTCTTGCGGCCGAGCAGGATGTCGACGATCTGGCCGGTGCCGAACTTCTGGCCGCGCTCGCGCTGCAGCCGTACGACCGCGGAGAGCACCTTCTGCGCGGCGACCGTGCCGTCCCAGGTCTCCGGGGGTGTCAGGCAGCTGTCGCAGTTGCCGCAGGCCGGGCTCTCCTGCTGCTGCCCGAAGTACGCGAGGAGTTGGGCGCGCCGGCACTGGACCGTCTCGCAGAGCGCCAGCATCGCGTCCAGGTGGGAGGCGGCCCTGCGCTGGAAGGCCAGGTCGCCCTCGCCGCTCTGGATCAGCTTGCGCTGCTGGACCACGTCCTGAAGGCCGTACGCCATCCAGGCCGTGGACGGGAGGCCGTCGCGGCCCGCGCGGCCGGTCTCCTGGTAGTAGCCCTCGACGGACTTCGGCAGGTCGAGGTGGGCGACGAAGCGGACGTCCGGCTTGTCGATGCCCATGCCGAAGGCGATGGTCGCGACGACGGTCAGGCCCTCCTCGCGCAGGAAGCGCGACTGGTGCAGGGCGCGGGTCCGCGCGTCCAGGCCGGCGTGGTACGGGACGGCCGGAATGTCGTTGCGGCAGAGGAACTCGGCTGTCTTCTCGACCGAGTTGCGCGAGAGGCAGTAGACGATGCCCGCGTCGCCGGCGTGCTCCTCCTTGAGGAACCGCAGGAGCTGCTTCTTGGGGTCGTCCTTGGAGACGATCCGGTACTGGATGTTGGGCCGGTCGAAGCTCGCCTCGAAGTGGCGGGCGCCGTCCATGCCCAGGTTCTTGGTGATCTCCTGGTGGGTGGCGCGGGTCGCGGTCGCGGTCAGGGCGATGCGCGGGACGTCGGGCCAGCGTTCACCGAGCAGGGAGAGGGCCAGATAGTCGGGGCGGAAGTCGTGGCCCCACTGGGCGACGCAGTGGGCCTCGTCGATCGCGAAGACGGAGATCTTGCCGCGGGAGAGCAGGTCGAGGGTGGATTCGAGGCGGAGGCGCTCGGGGGCGAGGTAGAGCAGGTCGAGCTCGCCCGCCACGAACTCGGCCTCGACCAGGCGCTGTTCGTCGTAGTCCTGCGTGGAGTTGATGAACCCGGCGCGGACGCCGAGGGCGCGCAGGGCGTCGACCTGGTCCTGCATCAGGGCGATCAGCGGGGAGATCACGACGCCGGTGCCGGGCCGGACGAGGGACGGGATCTGGTAGCAGAGCGACTTTCCGGCGCCGGTCGGCATGAGGACGACGGCGTCGCCGCCGGCGACCACGTGCTCGATGACGGCTTCCTGGTCGCCGCGGAAGCTGTCGTATCCGAAGACGCGGTTCAGCGTGCGGAGTGCTTCGCTTTCTGCGTCGGTGTGCTCGACCAGCGTCAGGCTGACCTCTTCCATCACTGCGGTCCCGTCCATGGTTGTGTTCCCCCGTGTGCCCTCGGCCGCTTTTCGACCACGCCCCTCACGATAGGGGTCCGCGCGGACAGTCTCCGAGTTATCCACAGGCCTGTGGACGGCGCCGTCCGCCTCGACGTGCTCCGCCGCTCCGCGGCGGGGTGTGTTGTGCGGGGCTGACGCCCCACACCCCTTCCGCGGGGGCTCCGCCCCCTGCACCCCCGGATGCTCCGCCGCTCCGCGGCGGGGTGGTGGCTCGGGGCTGACGCCCCGCGCCCCCTTCGCGGGGGCTCCGCCCCCTGCACCCCCAGATGCTCCGCCGCTCCGCGGCGGTGCAGTTGCCGAGCCGCACGCAAAGCCAACCGCCCGGCACCCAAAGGGCACCGGGCGGTCAGGCCGGATCACTCAGCTCAGCGGACGAAGACGCTCGCCTGGTTGGCCAGGTCCAGGAAGTACTGCGGGGCGACACCGAGGACCAGCGTGACCGCCACGCCGACGCCGATCGCCGTCATGGTGAGCGGCGACGGGACCGCCACCGTCGGACCCTCCGGCCTGGGCTCGCTGAAGAACATCAGGACGATCACGCGGATGTAGAAGAACGCCGCGATCGCCGACGAGATGACGCCGACCACGACCAGCGCGCCCGCGCCACCCTCCGCCGCCGCCTTGAACACCGCGAACTTGCCGGCGAACCCGGAGGTCAGCGGAATGCCGGCGAAGGCGAGCAGGAACACCGCGAACACGGCCGCCACCAGCGGTGAACGGCGCCCGAGACCCGCCCACTTGGACAGGTGCGTCGCCTCGCCCCCCGCGTCCCGCACCAGCGTGACCACGGCGAACGCACCGATCGTCACGAAGGAGTAGGCACCCAGGTAGAAGAGGACCGACGAGATGCCGTCGGGCGTCGTGGCGATGACACCGGCCAGGATGAAGCCCGCGTGCGCGATCGACGAGTAAGCGAGCAGCCGCTTGATGTCCGTCTGCGTGATCGCGACGATCGCGCCGAGCAGCATCGTGGCGATCGCCACGCCCCACATGACCGGCCGCCAGTCCCAGCGCAGGCCCGGGAGTACGACGTACAGGAGACGGAGCAGCGCACCGAAGGCGGCTACCTTCGTGGCCGCCGCCATGAAGCCCGTCACCGGGGTCGGAGCGCCCTGGTAGACGTCCGGGGTCCACATGTGGAACGGGACGGCGCCGACCTTGAAGAGCAGGCCCATCAGGATCAGCGCCGCGCCGATCAGGAGCAGTGCGTCGTTGCCCATCGTGCCGGCGAGCGCCGGGTTCACGTTCTGCACGGTGCCATCGACGACGTCCGCGATCCCGGCGTACGAGACCGTGCCCGCGTATCCGTAGAGGAGCGCGATGCCGAAGAGCAGGAACGCGGAGGAGAACGCGCCGAGCAGGAAGTACTTGACCGCGGCCTCCTGCGACATGAGCCGCTTGCGGCGGGCCAGGGCGCAGAGGAGATAGAGCGGGAGAGAGAAGACTTCCAGCGCGATGAAGAGCGTCAGGAGGTCGTTCGCCGAGGGGAAGACCAGCATGCCGCCGATCGCGAACAGCGCGAGCGGGAACACCTCGGTGGTGGTGAACCCGGCCCGTACCGCGGCCTGTTCACTCTCACTGCCCGGCACGGACGCGGCCTGGGCCGCGAACGAGTCGACGCGGTTGCCGTGCGCCTCCGGGTCGAGCCTGCGCTCGGCGAAGGTGAAGATCGCGACCAGACCGGCGAGCAGAATCGTGCCCTGGAGGAACAGGGCGGGACCGTCGACCGCGAGCGCCCCCATGGCCACGATGCCCGACTCGGTGGTGCCGTGCCCGCCGGCCGCGAGCGCGACCACCGCGGCGAACGCGGCGACGAGCGCGACCACCGACAGGAACACCTGCACGTAGTAGCGGGCCACCCGCGGCACGAACGCCTCGACCAGGATGCCGAGGATCGCGGCGCCGATCACGATCAGCGTGGGAGCGATCAGGCTGTACTCGATCTGCGGAGAGTCGATCTTGGCGACCGGCTCCGCCGCGGCGGCCCAAAGGCCCTCGGGGGCCGAGAGGCCATTGGTTGTCCACAGGCTGTGGACGGCTGTTGCGCTCACTTGGCCGCCACCTCCGGCTCGGGGTCATGCTGCTTTACGTCGGAGAGCGTGTGCTTGACCGCCGGGTCGACCAGTTCGGTGACCGGCTTCGGGTACACGCCGAGGAAGACGAGAAGAACGATCAGCGGCCCCACGACGAGAAGTTCGCGCAGCTTCAGATCGGGCATCTTGGCGACTTCGAGCTTCACGGGGCCGGTCATCGTCCGCTGGTACAGGACCAGGGAGTACAGAGCGCCGAGCACGATGCCGAAGGTCGCGATGATGCCGATCACCGGGTAGCGCGCGAACGTGCCGACCAGGACCAGGAATTCGCTGACGAACGGGGCGAGTCCCGGCAGCGACAGCGTGGCGAGCGAGCCGATCAGGAAGGTGCCGGCCAGGACCGGCGCCACCTTCTGCACCCCGCCGTAGTCCGCGATGAGCCGCGAGCCGCGCCTGGAGATCAGGAACCCGGCGACGAGCATCAACGCGGCGGTGGAGATGCCGTGGTTGACCATGTAGAGCGTCGCGCCGGACTGGCCCTGGCTGGTCATCGCGAAGATGCCCATGATGATGAACCCGAAGTGCGAGATCGACGCGTACGCGACCAGGCGCTTGATGTCCCGCTGGCCGACCGCGAGCAGCGCCCCGTACACGATGGAGATCAGGGCGAGGACGAGGATGACCGGCGTCGCCCACTCCGAGGCGTTCGGGAAGAGCTGGAGGCAGAAGCGGAGCATCGCGAAGGTGCCGACCTTGTCGACCACCGCCGTGATCAGCACCGCGACCGGGGCCGTGGCCTCGCCCATCGCGTTCGGCAGCCAGGTGTGCAGCGGCCAGAGCGGGGCCTTCACCGCGAAGGCGAAGAAGAAGCCGAGGAAGAGCAGGCGCTCGGTGTTGGTCGCCATCTCCAGTTCACCGGAGGCCCGGAGCGAGGCGATCTCGGAGAGGGAGAAGGTCCCGGCCACCACATAGAGCCCGATCACCGCGGCCAGCATGATCAGGCCGCCGACCAGGTTGTAGAGCAGGAACTTCACGGCCGCATACGAGCGTTGGGCCGCCGCGTTCTCGTCCGAGCCCGCGTGGGCGCGGTCGCCGAAGCCGCCGATGAGGAAGTACATCGGGATGAGCATGGCTTCGAACAGGATGTAGAAGAGGAAGACGTCGGTGGCCTCGAAGGAGAGGATCACCATCGCTTCCACCATCAGGATCAGCGCGAAGAAGCCCTGCGTGGGACGCCACCGGGTGTTCCCGGTCTCCTGGGGGTCCGCGTCGTGCCAGCCCGCCACGATGATGAACGGGATCAGCAGCGCGGTGAGGCCGATGAGGGCCACCCCGATGCCGTCCACGCCCAGTTCGTAGCGGACCCCGAAGTCCGCGATCCAGGAGTGCGATTCGGTCAGCTGGTAACGGTCGGCGCCGGAGCCGGTGTTGAACCGGATCCCGACGACCACCGCGAGCGCCAGCGTGACCAGGGAGAAGAACAGCGCGAGCCATTTGGCCGCGGTGCGCTTGGCGGCGGGTACGGCGGCGGTGGCGATCGCCCCGAGCGCCGGCACCGCTGCCGTCGCCGTCAGCAGGGGAAATCCTGCGTTCACTACGTCGGACATCGGATCAGACCGCCCTCATCAGCAGGGTCGCGGCGACGAGTACCGCCGTACCGCCCAACATCGAGACCGCGTAACTGCGGGCGTAGCCGTTCTGCAGCTTGCGCAGCCGGCCGGAGAGCCCGCCGAAGCCGGCCGCCGTCCCGTTGACGACGCCGTCCACCAGGGTGTGGTCCACGTACACCAGCGAGCGCGTGAGGTGCTCGCCGCCGCGGACCAGGACCACGTGGTTGAAGTCGTCCTGGAGCAGGTCGCGGCGGGCGGCACGGGTGACCAGCGAGCCGCGCGGCGCGGTGACCGGGATCGGCTTGCGCCCGTACATCGCCCAGGCGATCGCGACACCGATCAGCAGCACCACCATCGTGGAGGCCGTGATGGCCGGGACGCTGATCACCGGGTGCGGGTGCTCGAACGAGGTGACCGGCTCGAGCCAGTGCACGAACGACTCGTTGAGCGAGAACAGACCGCCCGCGAAGACCGAGCCGAAGGCGAGCACGATCATCGGGATCGTCATCGACTTGGGCGACTCGTGCGGGTGCGGCATCTCTCCGCCGTGACCGTCCGCCGCGGGCTCCGCGCTGGGCTCCTTGTGCGGGTCGGGCGTCGGCTGCCAGCGCTTCTCGCCGAAGAAGGTCATCAGCATCACGCGGGTCATGTAGAACGCGGTGATGCCGGCGCCGAGCAGGGCCACGCCGCCGAAGATCCAGCCGCGGATCCCGTCGTCGTACGCGAAGGCCGCCTCGATGATCTTGTCCTTGGACCAGAAGCCCGACAGACCCGGGAAGCCGATGATCGCGAGATAGCCGAGCCCGAAGGTCGCGAAGGTGACCGGCATGTACTTGCGCAGACCGCCGTACTTGCGCATGTCGACCTCGTCGTTCATGCCGTGCATGACCGAACCGGCACCGAGGAAGAGCCCGGCCTTGAAGAAGCCGTGCGTCACCAGGTGCATGATCGCGAAGGCGTAGCCGATCGGGCCGAGGCCGGCCGCGAGGATCATGTAGCCGATCTGCGACATCGTCGAACCCGCGAGGGCCTTCTTGATGTCGTCCTTGGCGCAACCGACGATCGCACCGAAGAGCAGCGTGACCGCACCCACGATGACCACGGCCAGCTGGGCGTCCGGAGCGCCGTTGAAGATCGCGCCGGACCGGGTGATCAGGTAGACGCCCGCGGTCACCATGGTCGCGGCGTGGATGAGGGCCGAGACCGGGGTCGGGCCCTCCATCGCGTCCCCGAGCCAGGACTGCAGCGGCACCTGGGCCGACTTGCCGCACGCGGCGAGCAGCAACATCAGCCCGATCGCGGTCAGTTTGCCCTCGCTGGTCTCACCGGTCGCCGCGAGTACATCGCCGAAGGCGAAGGTCCCGAACGTGGTGAACATCAGCATGATCGCGATGGACAGGCCCATATCGCCGACGCGGTTGACCAGGAAGGCCTTCTTGGCCGCGGTGGCCGCGCTGGGCTTGTGCTGCCAGAACCCGATGAGCAGGTACGACGCCAGACCGACGCCCTCCCAGCCCACGTACAGGAGCAGGTAGTTGTCGGCGATGACCAGGATCAGCATCGCCGCGAGGAACAGGTTCAGATAGCCGAAGAAGCGGCGGCGCCGCTCGTCGTGCTCCATGTAGCCGATCGAGTAGATGTGGATCAGCGAACCCACACCGGTGATCAGGAGCACGAAGGTCATCGACAACTGGTCGAGCTGGAAGGCCACATCGGCCTGGAAGCCGCCGACCGGGATCCAGCTGAACAGATGCTGGTGCATCGCCCGGTCCTCGCCGTCGCGGCCCAGCATGTCCAGGAACAGGACCACGCCGACGACGAACGAGCCGAGCGCGAGCAGCGTGCCGAGCCAGTGGCCGGTCCGGTCGAGCCGGCGCCCACCGCACAGCAGGACCACCGCTCCGAGCAGAGGCGCCGCGACGAGCAGCGCAATCAAGTTCTCCACGATTCAGCGACCCCTTTAGAGCTTCATCAGGCTGGCGTCGTCGACCGAGGCCGAGTGGCGGGAACGGAACAGGGACACGATGATCGCCAGCCCGACCACGACCTCGGCGGCGGCGACGACCATCGTGAAGAACGCGATGATCTGGCCGTCGAGATTGCCGTGCATCCGCGAGAAGGCCACGAACGCGAGGTTGCAGGCATTGAGCATGAGCTCGATGCACATGAACACGACGATCGCGTTCCGCCTGATCAGCACGCCTGTGGCGCCGATCGCGAACAACAGGGCGGCGAGATAGAGGTAGTTGACGGGGTTCACTTCGCGGCCTCCTCTTCCCGGTCGTTGTCCCTGCCGAGCCGCTCCGCGGAGCGCTGCTCGAGGGCCGCCAGGTCCTTCAGCGCCTCGCTGGACACATCACGGATCTGACCGCGGTCCCGCAGCGTCCTCATCACGGTGAGCTCGGACGGGGTGCCGTCGGGGAGCAGACCGGCGATGTCCACCGCGTTGTGCCGGGCGTAGACACCGGGCGCCGGCAGCGGCGGCAGGTGCTTGCCTTCGCGTACGCGCCGTTCGGCCATCTCCCGCTGGGTGAGGGCGCGTTCGGTGCGCTCGCGGTGCGTGAGCACCATGGCGCCGACGGCCGCGGTGATCAGCAGCGCGCCGGTGATCTCGAAGGCGAACACGTACTTGGTGAAGATCAGGGCCGCGAGGCCCTCGACGTTCCCGCCCGCGTTGGCCGCGCCGAGCCCGTTGAACTCGGTGATCGCGGCGTTCCCGATGCCCGCGGTGAGCAGCACCGCGAAGCCGAGACCGCACAGGGCCGCGAGCCAGCGTTGCCCCTTGATGGTCTCCTTCAGGGAGTCGGCCGCGGTGACACCGACGAGCATGACCACGAAGAGGAAGAGCATCATGATCGCGCCGGTGTAGACGACGACCTGGACGATGCCCAGGAAGTACGCCCCGTTGGCGAGGTAGAACACCGCCAGGATGATCATGGTGCCGGCCAGGCACAGCGCGCTGTGCACGGCCTTCTTCATCAGGATCGTGCACAGCGCGCCGATCACGGCGACGGTGCCGAGCACCCAGAACTGGAAGGCCTCACCTGTGGAGGTGGTGTAGGCGGCGAGGTCGGTCACCGCGTGGGAGGCGAGCGCGCTCATCGGCCGATCACCTTCCCGGACGCGGGCTCGGTCCCGCCGAAGGTGGAGTCGCCCTCCTGCACCACTTCGCCCTTGGAGTGCGCGACTTGCTGCACGGTCCCGGGCGCCGCCTCGGTGACCAGACCGCGGTAGTAGTCGCTCTCGTCCATGCCCGGGTAGATCGCGTGCGGGCTGTCGACCATGGTGTCCTCGAGCCCGGCGAGCAGCTGCTCCTTGGTGTAGATCAGGTTGGCGCGGCTGGAGTCGGCGAGCTCGAACTCGTTCGTCATCGTGAGCGCCCGCGTGGGGCACGCCTCGATGCAGAGTCCGCACAGGATGCAGCGCGCGTAATTGATCTGGTAGACGCGGCCGTAGCGCTCACCGGGCGAGTAGCGCTCCTCGTCGGTGTTGTCCGCGCCCTCCACGTAGATGGCGTCGGCGGGACAGGCCCAGGCGCAGAGTTCACACCCGACGCACTTCTCGAGCCCGTCGGGGTGCCGGTTGAGCTGGTGCCGGCCGTGGAAGCGCGGCGCCGTGGTCTTCTGCTGCTCCGGGTACTGCTCCGTGAGCCGCTTCTTGAACATGGCCTTGAAGGTCACGGCGAACCCGGCCACGGGGTTCTGGAACCCCTGCGCCGTGTCCTTGCCTTCGCCGGAGCCCGACCCGGCCGCCTGTGCGGGCAGCCCGGCGGACCCGGTCGGCTCGATGGACTTTCCTGTTTCCTCAGACACCGTCCGCCTCCTTTCCGTCACTGGGAGTATCGGGGCCACCACTGACAACCAACTCCCGCTCCTGGCGCGACCGTCGGCGTGGCACGGGCGGCAGGCTCTGACCGGGCTTCGGCGGTACGGGGAAGCCGCCGGCCATCGGGTCGAAGACCTCCGGAGCCTGCTTGAGCTCCGTGTCCTTCTCCTTGCCGCGGAACATGTCCACCACGAAGGAAAGGAGGAGCAGCGCGATGACTCCGCCGGCCACGTACATCACGATCTCGGCGAAGTCGTAGTTCTCGTTGCGCAGCGTGCGCACCGTCGCGACGAGCATCAGCCAGACCACGGAGACCGGGATGAGCACCTTCCAGCCGAGCTTCATCAGCTGGTCGTAGCGCACACGCGGGAGCGTGCCGCGCAGCCAGATGAAGAAGAACAACAGCAGCTGGACCTTGACGATGAACCAGAGCATCGGCCACCAGCCGTAGTTGGCGCCCTCCCAGAAGGTGCTGATCGGGTACGGGGCCCGCCAGCCGCCCAGGAAGAGGGTGGTCGCGACCGCCGAGACCGTCACCATGTTCACGTACTCGGCGAGCATGAAGAGCGCGAACTTGATGGACGAGTACTCGGTGTTGAAGCCGCCGACCAGGTCGCCCTCGGACTCCGGCATGTCGAACGGAGCGCGGTTGGTCTCACCGACCATGGTCACGATGTAGAGCAGGAACGACACCGGGAGCAGCAGGATGTACCAGCGGTCCCCCTGCGCCTCCACGATCGTCGAGGTCGACATCGAGCCGGAGTAGAGGAAGACCGAGGCGAACGCGGCGCCCATCGCGATCTCGTACGAGATCATCTGGGCGCAGGAGCGCAGGCCGCCGAGCAGCGGGTACGTGGACCCGGAGGACCAGCCCGCGAGCACGATGCCGTAGATGCCGACCGAGGCGACCGCGAGGATGTAGAGCATCGCGATCGGCAGGTCGGTGAGCTGCATCGTGGTGCGCTGGCCGAAGATCGACACCTGGTTGTCGGCGGGCCCGAAGGGGATCACCGCGATCGCCATGAAGGCCGGGATGGCCGCGACGATCGGCGCCAGGACGTAGACGACCTTGTCGGCCCGCTTGACGATGACGTCTTCCTTGAGCATCAGCTTCACGCCGTCCGCGAGGGACTGCAGAAGTCCCCACGGGCCATGGCGGTTGGGGCCGATGCGCAGCTGCATCCAGGCGACGACCTTGCGCTCCCACACGATGGAGAGCAGCACGGTCACCATCAGGAACGCGAAGCAGAAGACCGCCTTGACGGCGACCAGCCACCACGGGTCGGTGCCGAACATCGACAGGTCTTCCGCGGCGAGAGTCACTGCGGGGCTCATGCCTCCACCTCCGCGACATCCGAAGTGCCCGTGGCCGGGCCGATCTTGACCAGCTCGCCCGGGTGGGCCCCGGTGTCGGAGGCGACGCCTCCGCCGACCGAGTTCAGCGGGAGCCAGACCACGCGGTCGGGCATCTCGGTGACCTGCAGCGGCAGTCGTACGGAGCCGGCGGGCCCGGTCACGGCGAGCTCGTCGCCGTCCTTGACCCCGGCCTCGGCGGCCGTGGCGGCGGAGACCCGGGCGACGGCCGCGTGCCGTGTGCCGGCAAGCGCCTCGTCGCCCTCCTGGAGCCTGCCCTGGTCGAGCAGCAGCCGGTGTCCCGCGAGCACCGCCTCGCCGGAGGCCGGCCGGGGCAACTGCCCCGCGGTCTCGAGCGGTTCGGTCGCGCGCGGTCCGTCCCAGGGGCCGAGGCGCTCCAGCTCACGGTGGATGGACGTGTTGTCCGGCAGCGCGAGGTGGACGTCCATGGCGTCCGCGAGCATGTGGAGCACGCGGGCGTCGGTGGGCGACAGGGCGCGGGTCATGTGGTCGGGCTTCAGGGCCGCTTCGAACGGCCTTGCCCGGCCTTCCCAGTTGAGGAAGGTCCCCGCCTTCTCGGCGACCGCGGCCACCGGAAGGACGACATCCGCGACCGCGGTGACCTCGCTTGGCCGCAGTTCGAGGGAGACCACGAACGCCGCGCTCAGCGCTTCACGCGCCCGCGCCGGGTCCGGCAGGTCCGCGACCTCGACGCCGGCGACGACCAGAGCACCGAGTTCGCCGGTCGCCGCGGCCTCGATCATCTGGCCGGTGTCGCGGCCGTAGCGGTGCGGGAGTTCGGCCACGCCCCAGGCGACGGCCACCTCCTCGCGCGCCCGCGGATCCGTCGCGGGGCGGCCGGCCGGAAGCAGCGAGGGCAGCGCGCCCGCCTCGATGGCGCCGCGTTCACCCGCCCTGCGCGGGATCCACAGGAGCTGGGCGCCGATCGCGGTGGCCGCACGCATCGCCGCGGTCAGCGCGCCCGCGACGGACGCGAGCCGCTCACCGACGACGATCACGGAGCCTTCGGCGCGCAGCACCTCGGCCGCCTTCGCACCCTCCCCTTCGAGCCCGACGCCGGAGGCGAGCGCGTCCAGCCACTCGGTCTCGGTGCCGGGAGCGGCGGGAAGCAGCGTGCCGCCGGCCTTCTCCAGACCGCGGGTCCTGTAGGGCGCCAGCGCGAAGGTCTGCTGCTTGGACTGCCGCCAGGCCTTGCGCAGCTTCAGGAAGACGCCGGGCGCCTCCTCCTCGGCCTCGATGCCGACGAGCAGGACGGCGGGCGCCTTCTCCAGCTTCGTGTACGTGACTCCGGAGCCGTCGAGGTCTCGGCCGCGTCCGGCCACCGCGGCGGCCAGGAAGTCGGCCTCCTCGGAGGAGTGCACGCGGGCGCGGAAGTCGACGTCGTTGGTGTCCAGGGCCACGCGCGCGAACTTGCTGTACGCGTACGCGTCCTCGGCGGTCAGCCGGCCGCCGGCCAGCACGCCGGACCGGCCACGGGCGGCAAGCAGACCTTGGGCCGCCGCCTCCAATGCCTCGGGCCACGAAGCCGGTTCGAGCTCACCCGAGGCGCCGCGTACAAGAGGAGTCGTGAGCCGGTCGCGCTGCTGCGCGTACCGGAACCCGAACCGCCCCTTGTCGCAGACCCACTCCTCGTTGACCTCGGGGTCCTCGGCGGCGAGCCGCCGCATGACCTTGCCGCGCCGGTGGTCGGTGCGGGTCGCGCAACCGCCCGCGCAGTGCTCGCACACGGAAGGCGACGAGACGAGGTCGAACGGTCGCGAGCGGAAGCGGTACGCGGCCGAAGTCAGCGCGCCCACCGGGCAGATCTGGATCGTGTTCCCGGAGAAGTACGACTCGAAGGGGTCGCCCTCACCGGTACCGACCTGCTGCAGCGCCCCGCGCTCGATCAGCTCGATCATCGGGTCGCCCGCGACCTGGTTCGAGAACCGGGTGCAGCGGGCGCAGAGCACACAGCGCTCGCGGTCGAGCAGCACCTGTGTCGAGATCGGCACCGGCTTCTCGTACGTGCGCTTCCTGCCCTCGAAGCGCGAGTCCGACTGGCCGTGCGACATCGCCTGGTTCTGCAGCGGGCACTCGCCGCCCTTGTCGCAGACCGGGCAGTCGAGCGGGTGGTTGATGAGCAGGAGCTCCATCACACCCTTCTGCGCCTTCTCCGCGACCGGCGAGGTGAGATGCGTCTTGACGACCATCCCGTCGGTGCAGGTGATGGTGCAGGAGGCCATCGGCTTGCGCTGGCCCTCGACCTCGACGATGCACTGCCGGCAGGCCCCCGCGGGGTCCAGCAGCGGGTGGTCGCAGAAGCGCGGGATCTCGATGCCGAGCTGTTCGGCGGCCCGGATGACGAGGGTGCCCTTCGGCACGCTCAGCTCCACGCCGTCGATCGTCAGCGAGACGAGATCTTCCGGCGGAACCGCCGCCTCTCCGCCCCCGGAGGGAGCGTTGGTCGTGACGGTCATACGTTCACCTCCGCGCTTGAAGCGTGCTTGTCGGCCCAGAGAGTCGACCGGGAGGGGTCGAACGGGCAGCCCTTGCCGGTGATGTGCTGCTCGTACTCCTCGCGGAAGTACTTGAGCGAGGAGAAGATCGGCGAGGCGGCGCCGTCGCCGAGGGCGCAGAAGGACTTGCCGTTGATGTTGTCGGCGATGTCGTTCAGCTTGTCGAGGTCGGACATCTGGCCCTTGCCGTCCTCGATGTCACGGAGCAACTGGACCAGCCAGTACGTCCCTTCGCGGCACGGTGTGCATTTGCCGCAGGACTCATGGGCGTAGAACTCGGTCCAGCGCGTGACCGCCCGTACGACACAGGTGGTCTCGTCGAAGCACTGCAGCGCCTTGGTGCCGAGCATCGAACCCGCGGCGCCCACACCCTCGTAGTCCAGCGGGACGTCGAGGTGCTCGTCCGTGAACATCGGGGTCGAAGAGCCGCCCGGCGTCCAGAACTTGAGCCGGTGGCCCGGCCGCATCCCGCCGCTCATGTCGAGCAGCTGGCGCAGCGTGATGCCGAGCGGGGCCTCGTACTGGCCCGGCGAGGAGACATGGCCGCTGAGCGAGTACAGCGTGAAGCCCGGGGACTTCTCGCTGCCCATCGACTTGAACCAGTCCTTGCCCTTGTTCAGGATCGCGGGAACAGACGCGATGGACTCCACGTTGTTCACCACAGTGGGGCACGCGTAAAGACCTGCGACAGCCGGGAAGGGAGGACGCAGGCGGGGCTGGCCGCGGCGGCCTTCGAGCGAGTCGAGGAGCGCGGTCTCCTCACCGCAGATGTACGCGCCGGCGCCGGCGTGCACGGTGAGTTCGAGGTTCAGTCCGCTGCCCAGGATGTTCTCGCCGAGGTATCCGGCCTCGTATGCCTCGCGTACGGCCTCGTGCAAGCGCCGCAGTACGGGGACGACTTCACCGCGCAGATAGATGAACGCGTGGTTCGACCTGATCGCGTAACACGCGATGATGATGCCCTCGATCAGGCTGTGCGGATTGGCGAAGAGCAGCGGGATGTCCTTGCAGGTGCCCGGCTCGGACTCGTCCGCGTTCACCACGAGGTAGTGCGGCTTGCCGTCTCCCTGTGGGATGAACTGCCACTTCATGCCCGTCGGGAAGCCCGCGCCGCCACGTCCGCGCAGACCGGAGTCCTTGACGTACGCGATGAGGTCGTCGGGCGTCATGGCGAGCGCCTTGCGCAGGCCCTCGTATCCCTCGTGCCGCTTGTACGTCTCAAGAGTCCACGGCTTGTCCTCGTCCCAGAACGCGGAGAGGACCGGGGCCAGGAGCTTCTCGGGGCTCATCTCGTGATCGATCTCGGCTGCCAAGGTCATCACTCCCCCTCCTCGGCGGTCGGACCTGCCGGGTGGGCAGGGTCTGAGGCCGACGTCTGCTGCGGTGCGTCGTGCGACGACAGGTGCTCGGGGGCGGATTCGCCCTGCGGGGCCTCGCCGCGCGGGTGCACCACGCGGGCGGGGACCGCCTCGCCCTTGGCGAGCCGCAGACCGATCAGCGAGGCGGGACCGGCGCCGCCGGACTCGTCCACCGCGCCCTCGCGCTCGTCCGGGAAACCGGCCAGGATCCGCGCGGTCTCCTTGAAGGTGCACAGGCGCGCACCGCGCGTGGGCTGTACCTCGCGTCCGGCCCGCAGGTCGTCGACCAACTGCCGTGCGCTGCCCGGGGTCTGGTTGTCGAAGAACTCCCAGTTGACCATCACCACGGGCGCGAAGTCGCAGGCCGCGTTGCACTCGATGTGCTCGAGGGTGACCTTGCCGTCCTCGGTGGTCTCGTTGTTGCCGACGCCGAGGTGCTGCTTGAGGTCCTCGAAGATGGCGTCGCCGCCCATGACGGCGCACAGCGTGTTGGTGCAGACGCCGACCTGGTAGTCGCCCGACGGCTTGCGCCGGTACATCGTGTAGAAGGTCGCGACGGCCGTGACCTCGGCCGTCGTCAGACCGAGCACGTCGGCGCAGAACTGCATGCCGGTCCGGGTGACGTGCCCCTCCTCGGACTGCACGAGGTGCAGCAGCGGAAGCAGCGCCGAGCGCGAGTCCGGGTAGCGGGCGATGACTTCCTTCGCGTCCGCTTCGAGCCGGGCACGGACATCGGCCGGGTAGTCGGGGGCCGGCAGCTGGGGCATGCCCAGGCTGACGCCCTCTTGAGAAGTGGTCACCGGTCGACGCCTCCCATCACGGGGTCGATGGACGCGACGGCGACGATGACGTCGGCGACCTGCCCGCCCTCGCACATCGCCGCCATGGCCTGCAGATTGGTGAAGGACGGGTCGCGGAAGTGGACCCGGTAGGGGCGGGTGCCGCCGTCGGAGACGACATGGACGCCGAGCTCGCCCTTGGGCGATTCGACGGCCGTGTACGCCTGGCCGGGCGGGACCCGGAAGCCCTCCGTCACCAGCTTGAAGTGGTGGATCAGGGCCTCCATGGAGGTGCCCATGATGTTCTTGATGTGGTCGAGCGAGTTGCCGAGTCCGTCCGGGCCGAGCGCGAGCTGCGCGGGCCAGGCGATCTTCTTGTCGGCGACCATGACCGGTCCCGGCGCGAGCCGGTCCAGGCACTGCTCGATGATCCGCAGCGACTGCCGCATCTCTTCGAGCCGGATCAGGAAGCGGCCGTACGAGTCGCAGGTCTCGGAGGTCGGGACCTCGAACTCGTACGTCTCGTAGCCGCAGTACGGGTCGGTCTTGCGCAGGTCGTGCGGCAGACCGGCCGAGCGCAGGATCGGGCCCGTGGCCCCGAGGGCCATGCAGCCCGCGAGGTCGAGGTAACCGACGTCCTGCATACGGGCCTTGAAGATCGGGTTCCCGGTCGCGAGCTTGTCGTACTCGGGAAGGTTCTTCTTCATGGTCTTCACGAACTCGCGCAGCTGGTCCACCGCGCCTGGCGGCAGATCCTGGGCGAGACCGCCGGGGCGGATGTACGCGTGGTTCATCCGGAGCCCTGTGATCAACTCGTAGAGATCCAGGATCAGTTCGCGGTCCCGGAACCCGTAGATCATGATCGTGGTCGCGCCCAGCTCCATACCGCCGGTGGCGATGCAGACCAGGTGCGAGGAAAGCCGGTTCAGCTCCATGAGCAGGACGCGGATGATGCTCGCGCGGTCCGGGATCTGCTCCTCGATGCCGAGCAGTTTCTCGACGCCGAGGCAGTACGCCGTCTCGTTGAAGAACGGCGTCAGGTAGTCCATGCGCGTGACGAAGGTGGTGCCCTGCGTCCAGGTCCGGTACTCGAGGTTCTTCTCGATGCCGGTGTGCAGATAGCCGATGCCGCAGCGGGCCTCGGTGACCGTCTCGCCGTCGATCTCAAGAATCAGGCGGAGAACCCCATGAGTGGACGGGTGCTGCGGGCCCATGTTGACGATGATGCGCTCGTCGTCGGACTTGGCCGCGGCCTGCGCGATCTCGTCCCAGTCGCCGCCGGTGACTGTATATACAGTCCCCTCGGTGGTCTCGCGGGCGGAAGCGTGTGAAGTGCTCATCAGCTGTACGACCTCCGCTGGTCCGGAGCCGGGATCTGGGCGCCCTTGTACTCGACGGCGATACCGCCGAGCGGATAGTCCTTGCGCTGCGGGAAGCCCTGCCAGTCGTCCGGCATCATGATCCGCGTCAGCGCCGGGTGACCGTCGAAGATCAGCCCGAAGAAGTCGTACGTCTCACGCTCGTGCCAGTCGTTGGTCGGATAGATGCCGACCAGGGACGGCACATGCGGATCGCTGTCGGGAGCGCTGACCTCGAGCCGGATGAGCCGGCCGTGCGTGAGCGAGCGCAGGTGGTACACCGCGTGCAGCTCACGGCCCTTGTCCTCCAGGTAGTGCACACCGCTCACGCCGGTGCACAGCTCGAAGCGCAGGGCCGGGTCGTCGCGCAGGGTGCGTGCGACCTGGAGCAGGTGCTCTCGTACGACGTGGAAGGTGAGCTCGCCGCGGTCGACGACCGTCTTCTCGATCGCGCTCGAAGGGAGGAGGTCCTGCTCCTCCAGGGCGCCTTCGAGTTCGTCGGCCACCTCGTCGAACCAGCCGCCGTACGGGCGGTTGCTGGGACCGGGCAGCCGCACCGAGCGGACGAGGCCGCCGTAACCCGAGGTGTCGCCGCCGTTGTTGGCGCCGAACATGCCGCGCTGGACGCGGATCTCCTCGCCGTGCTCACCGCGCTGGCCGGGGAGGTTGGAGGCGCCGAGGTCCTTCTCGGGGTTCACGCCATTGCTGTCACTCACCGGAGCAGCCCCTTCATCTCGATCAGGGGGAGCGACTTGAGGGCCGCCTCCTCCGCCTCGCGAGCGGCCTCTTCGGCGTTCACACCGAGCTTGGAACCCTGGATCTTCTGGTGCAGCTTGAGGATCGCGTCCATGAGCATCTCGGGCCGCGGCGGACAGCCGGGCAGATAGATGTCGACGGGGACGATGTGGTCGACGCCCTGGACGATCGCGTAGTTGTTGAACATGCCGCCGGAGGAGGCGCAGACGCCCATGGAAATGACCCACTTGGGGTTCGGCATCTGGTCGTAGACCTGCCTGAGGACCGGCGCCATCTTCTGGCTGACCCGGCCCGCGACGATCATCAGGTCCGCCTGGCGGGGCGAACCGCGGAACACCTCCATGCCGAAACGGGCGAGGTCGTAACGCCCTGCGCCCGTGGTCATCATCTCGATGGCGCAACAGGCGAGGCCGAAGGTGGCGGGGAAGACGGATGCCTTGCGCACCCAGCCCGCTGCCTGTTCGACCGTCGTCAGCAGAAAACCGCTCGGCAGCTTCTCTTCGAGTCCCATAGGTCCCTAGCCCCTCAGTCCCATTCCAGGCCGCCGCGTCGCCAGACGTACGCGTAGGCGACGAAGACGGTGAGCACGAAGAGCAACATCTCCACGAGCCCGAAAACACCCAGGGCGTCGAAGGTGACCGCCCAGGGATAGAGGAAGACGATCTCGATATCGAAGATGATGAAGAGCATCGCCGTCAGGTAGTACTTGATCGGGAAGCGCCCACCGCCGGCCGGAGTCGGCGTCGGCTCGATACCGCACTCATAGGCTTCGAGTTTGGCGCGGTTGTACCGCTTTGGACCGATAAGCGTGGCCATGACCACGGAGAAGATCGCAAAGCCTGCCGCTAGGGCTCCCAGTACGAGGATGGGCGCATAAGCGTTCACCGCTCCTCGCTCCTCTCAGTCGACATTGACTGCTTCGGCGGACTGACTTCTTGGGGCGCGTGCCCCGACTCACCAAGATCGTGCTTATGTGAGGCAGTTCACAAGCCCAACTGCCCCGCATCCTATGCCTGCCGGTCTGTGATCTGCGACACGGGGTACGACAACGCCTTTGTGATCTCCACCACCTGACGAAGGATCATGAAGTCGGATGAGCGGTGATCTTCATACGCGAAGCTCCGGAGTGATCACCAATGGTGATCAATTAGCCAGTTACCGCTGGTCACGAGGGTGCGCTCACTATCAAGTGATGGCAGCTGCAAGCAAATTGGCGCCTTGATCGGCAACCTGATAAGGGCAGCCTTCCCTCGCTCGGGGGACCCTTTTGTACGGCTGCTGACGCGTGCACACATTCACGAGCGATTCCGTGCCCGTTCGCCAGCTCGCGATGGAGACCTGTTCGTGACCTGTGCCACTTCTGTGAGGACCGTGAAGAACCGGGCTTGGCCAACAACAGCGAGCAGTGGTAAGTGCGGGGCAAAACGGGCGTTACTTGGAAAACCCATGATCACAGCGCCGATCATGGCTGTCCAAATTGCCCGTTACGGCGTCAATAAGCGTCGACACGCGCGGGATTCGGCTCGATCGGCCACAACTGTGGCGCAGCACACGTTTCTTGAAGGGAACCCTGACGCCCTGATACCGGTTGTTCTCATGTCCCACACCGCTCACATACCCAGCCACCGGAAGCCCCGCCCGCAGCGCGTCACCAAGCTGCGCGCCGGAGTTGCCGGTGGCGTCCTCAGCACCCTCGCGGTGGCCGGCACCACTGGCATGGCGAACGCGGCCGAGCCGGTGACCGAGACCATCGAAATGCCGACGCTCACCACCGACCTGGCAACCCAGGTGGCCGCCACCGCGGACGCCACGCAGCAGGCGGCCGACGCGTACACGCTCCAGGCGGACAAGGACGCGGCCATCGAGGCCGCCGCCAAGGACGCCAAGGAGGCCAAGGACGAGGCCAAGGCCAAGGCCGCCGCCAAGAAGCGCGCCGCCGAGCGTGCCGCCAAGGAGCGCGCCGCCCGCGACTCCGAGCGCACCACGCTCTCCACCGCCTCCGCCTCCGCCACCGCCGAGGCCCCCGCCTCCGGTTCGGTCTCCGCGGTCATCTCCTTCATGAAGGCCCAGCTCGGCGACGCCTACGTCATGGGTGCCACCGGCCCCAACGCGTGGGACTGCTCCTCCCTCGTCCAGGCCGCGTTCAAGCAGGCCGGCGTGGATCTGCCGCGCGTCTCCCAGGACCAGTCGATGGTCGGCACCGAGGTCGGCACGTCCAACCTCCAGGTGGGCGACATCCTTTACTGGGGCGGCAAGGGCTCGGCGTACCACACGGGCGTCTACATCGGTAACGGCCAGTACCTGGACGCCGCGAACCCCTCGAAGGGTGTCGTCATCCAGGACCTGTCGGGCTACCCGGCTTCGGGCGCGGTCCGCGTTCTCTGAGTCCGCGTTCCCTGATTCCGCGTCACACCGCGTACGGCGAAGGGCCGCTGCACCCTCGGGGGTGCAGCGGCCCTTCGCTTTTCCGTGCGGTCAGTCCATGGACGCGGTCAGGTGGTACGTCGTGTCCACCCAGAAGCCCCTGCCCGTGTCCGCCTTGATCTCCAGGACGTACTCGCCGGGGTGCAGCGGGGCGAGCGCGCCCCACAGGCCCCAGGTGTGGCGGCGCTCGCCGTCCGGGCCGAACTGCCCGGAGAACTGCGTCAGTCGCAGCGGCACGCCGTTGAGCCAGGCCTCGGCCCGCGCGATGGGCATCCTCGGCGGCTCCTGGTCGAGCCGGCCCCGTACGGTCTGGATGTTGAAGACCGGGAAGAACACCGGCCGGTCCGCCGGGATCGCACAGGTGCGGGTGACTTTGCCCCCGTACGTCCCCGCCAGGAACCACAGGTCGTCCGGCTGGTTCCAGGCGGCGTGCTCCCCCGTCTCGTCCCGGACCGGGCTCAGCTCCTCGGGCGCGGACAGCGCCCACTGCCACCAGCGCCCGGCCAGCGCGCCGCCCACCCGGGGCTCCAGCTGCCAGGAGCCGTCCGGTATCGCCTCGTTCACAGTCCCACCCCTTGTCCCGTACCCCCGCCCCCGGAGCCGTTGTTAGGCTCGGCCGCCATGACGGAGCTCCTGCATCTCACCGAACGCGCCCTGTGGGACGAGGCCGTTCGCACCGGTTCGTACGAACAGTCCACCCGCGGCCGGACCCTCGCCGAGGAGGGATTCATCCACTGCTCGACCCGGCAGCAGCTCCCGGCCGTGGCGCGGTTCCTGTACGGCGAGGATCCGCACCACGGCGAGCTGGTCGTCCTGGTCGTCGAGGCCGAACGCCTGACGGCTCCCGTGCGTTACGAGGCCGCGTCGCCGGGCGGGCCCGAGTTCCCGCACGTCTACGGTCCGATCCCCACGGAAGCCGTCGTCGCTCTGGAGCCCTGGCCCGCCACCGGTTGAGCCGCGTACGCGGTCAGGCCTTCGGGGCCACCTTCGACAGACCGTTGATGATCCGGTCCATCGCGTCGCCGCCCGACGGGTCCGTCAGGTTCGCGAGCATCTTGAGCGTGAAGCGCATCAGCATCGGGTGCGTCAGGCCCCGCTGCGTCGCGATCTTCATGACCTTCGGGTTGCCGATCAGCTTCACGAAGGCGCGGCCCAGCGTGTAGTAGCCCCCGTAGGTCTCCTTGAGGATCTTCGGGTAGCGCTGCAGGGCCAGTTCGCGCTGCGAGGGGGTCTGGCGGGAGTGCGCCTGGACGATGACGTCCGCCGCGATCTGGCCGGACTCCATGGCGTACGCGATGCCCTCGCCGTTGAAGGGGTTCACCAGACCGCCCGCGTCACCGACGAGCAGCAGGCCCTTCGTGTAGTGCGGCTGGCGGTTGAAGGCCATCGGGAGAGCGGCGCCCCGGATCGGGGTCGTCATGTTCTCCGGCGTGTAGCCCCAGTCCTCCGGCATCGAGGCGCACCAGGCCTTGAGGACCTCGCGCCAGTCCAGCTCGCGGAAGGCCTTCGAGGAGTTGAGGATGCCGAGGCCGACGTTGGACGTGCCGTCGCCCATGCCGAAGATCCAGCCGTAGCCGGGCAGCAGCCGGTCCTCGCCCGGACCGCGGCGGTCCCACAGCTCCAGCCAGGACTCCAGGTAGTCGTCGTCATGGCGGGGGCTTTCGAAGTACGTACGGACCGCGACGCCCATCGGACGGTCCTCGCGGCGGTGCAGGCCCATCGCGAGGGAGATCCGCGTGGAGTTGCCGTCCGCGGCGACCACCAGCGGGGCGTGGAAGGTGACTTCCTTCTTCTCCTCGCCGAGCTTGGCGTGCACGCCCGTGATGCGGCCCGTGCGGTCGTCGAGGATCGGGGCGCCGACGTTGCAGCGCTCGTAGAGGCGTGCGCCCGCCTTCTGCGCCTGGCGTGCGAGCTGCTCGTCGAAGTCGTCGCGCTTGCGGACGAGCCCGTAGTCCGGATACGAGGCGAGCTCGGGCCAGTCGAGCTGGAGCCGCACGCCGCCGCCGATGATGCGCAGCCCCTTGTTGCGCAGCCAGCCGGCCTCTTCGGAGATGTCGATGCCCATCGACACCAGCTGCTTGGTGGCGCGCGGGGTCAGGCCGTCGCCGCAGACCTTCTCGCGCGGGAACGCGGTCTTCTCCAGGAGCAGGACGTCGAGTCCGGCCTTCGCCAGGTAGTACGCCGTCGTGGCTCCGGCCGGTCCGGCTCCGACCACGATGACATCGGCGGTGTTCTCGGACAGGGGTTTGGTGAGGGCGTCGGATACGGGCTCGGAGAGGGGCTCGGTCACGGCGGGTTCTCCCCTGGCGTAAAGAATCTGCGTGCTGAACAGCACTGGACAGGGGCAGTCTATGGGGGCCGCTTGATCACGAATCGGAGGGCCGCCCGCATGACACCACCCACGCCTCGATCGCTCGTGCCCCTGCCCGCCGACCGCCTGCGCGTCCCGACCGAGGAGGACGCGTATGCCTGGCATCAGGTGTTCGACGACCCCGAGGTGATGGAGTTCCACGGCGGGAAGTCCGCCGAGGTCTCGGTGTACGAGGAGCTCACGGCCCGCCAGCGCCGCCATGACGCCGAACTCGGCTTCTGCTTCTGGACGATCCTCGGCGAGGACGGCCGGGTGGCCGGCTTCACGGGCGCACAGCCCTGGCCGCATCCGCAGTGGGGGCCGGTGGGTGCCATAGAGATCGGCTGGCGGCTCGGCCGGTCCGCGTGGGGCAAGGGCCTGGCGACCGGGGCCGCGCTCACCACCCTGGAACGCCTCGAGGCGGCCGGTGTGCCGGAGGTCGTCGCGATGGTCAACGCCGAGAACCACCGGTCGATCGCCGTGATCGAGCGGCTCGGGATGGAGCTGGCCGAGGAGTACGTCACGCCCGTGGGCAACAAGCGCGGACGCCGGTACCGCTTGGTGCTGTGAGTCTCCGCGTGCCGCTCTGACCTCCCGCCCGGTTCCCGGGGTCCCGCTGTGACCGGTCCGCCGCCTTCCGGTCGGACCGGTTGCCGTCTACCCTTCCGGTACGCCTGGGGGTGACGGCTTTGCGCAGAAAACCCGAAGTGACGGTCCCGAAGTTCGTCGGTCAGATGGCGATGGACGTACGTGAACAGGCAGCGCTCGTCGGCCTGTTGGTCGACGCTCCGCAGGAGCCCGACTTCCCGTTCATGGTCACCGACTATGTCGTACGGCAGTTCCCCGAGCCGGGCGCGCGGGTGCCCTTCGGCGCGGTCGTCACCCTCTGGTTCGACTTCGGTCCCGACGAGGGCGAGGGCGGCAGCGGGGTCCGCGAACCGCGCACACCCCGCCCACCGCACGGCGGGATGCAGCGGGAGCTGGACGAGCCCGGCGGCAGCGGGGAGTGGATCCTGCCCGTGCGGTGAGCCGGTGCCGTGCGGGCGCCGCCCGGATGCTCAACCTCCGGGCGGCGGGCGTCAGTTCGGCGAGGTGCCGTGCCAGGCGTCAGTTCGGCGAAATGCCGTGCCAGGCGTCAGTTCGTGAGGCGCCAGGTCGCGAGCGCCTCGTCGAAGATCTCCTGGCCGCCGAGCTCCCAGTTCTCCTCGTAGTCCGTGAAGTAGATGGCGTACTCCGTGCCGTCCTCGGCCACATACCCCTGGTCGATGGCGTGCACGGTGCGGCCGGTCTCCTTCTCGGTGTACGTGTACTCCCAGATGGCGCCCGGCAGCCCGCGGAAGGTGTTCTCCTCCAGCCGCACCCGCTGATAGTCGGGCTGATTCTGCGACTTCTGCTCGATGGTCAGGAAGTTCTCGTACGAGGAGACGGGGGCGTCCGGGACGACACCGATCAGGAAGTGCCCGAACCCGGTCGAACCGGCATAGGTGATCTGCCCGTTCTCCTCGCCGACGCGGCTCCAGACGTCCGGGACCGCGAAGGAGAAGCCGGCGGGGTCGGTGACGATCCGCGAGCTGGTCCCTGCGGTGGGGCTCCCGGACGCGTCGGTCGCGGGCGTCTCGGAGGGGACGGGGTCGGTGGTGGGCGGCTCTGTGGTGGGCGGCTCAGCGCTGGGGGACGGGGAAGCGGAGACCGAGGGCTTGGCATCGTCCGTACCCGGATCCCCGCCGTCCTCGTTCTGGAGCAGCAGGAAACCGGCCGTCGCGCCACCGCCGAGGGCGAGCGCGGCGGTGAGGGTGACGACCCAGAGCGCGACGCGGGAGCGTTGCGCGGGCGGTCCGGCGGGGGTCGGCGCAGGGGGCGGGTATCCGTAGCCGTGGCTGTACAACGCGTCGGGGGCGGAGGGGACTTGGGTGGGCTGGGCGGCGAAGGGGGTGTACGGGCCCGGCGGGGGCGCACCTTGCGGGTGGGGCGCCTGTCCTACCTGACCGGGCGCTTGTCCGCCCTGCCCGGGGACCGGTTCGCCTTGACCGGGCACCGGTCCGCCCTGCCCGGGGACCGGTTCGCCCTGACCGGGGACCGGTTCGCCCTGACCCGGCGCCTGCTCGTCCTGACCGGTCTGAGCTTCCTGACCGGGCGGCCGCGCGGCGTCGGGTACGTCCTGGTCGGCGGCCGGTCCCCCCAGCATCCCCAGTTCGTACACCGGGTGAGCGGCGGGGGCACCGGTGAACGGCGGTGCGTACAGCGGCGTCGGCGGGGCGTAGGGCGCGGGCGGCACGCTGCCGTTGCCGGTCATCCGCAGCACGTACGGCCCGAGGAAGGTGGCCGCCGAAAGCCACAGCAGGCCGAAGAGGAGCATCTCCGGGATGCTCAGGCCGGCCTCGAAGCTGCCCTGTCCGCTGAGCTCCGCGATCTCGCCGGACGATCCCTCGAGGGCCGGCCCGGAGACGGCGCCCACGATCAGCAGGACGGCGAAGAACAGCCCTGCCACCAGGACCTGTTCACCCCGCCCGGCGTGCCGGCGAGCGGCGAGCACACCGACGGTCAGCGCGCACACCGCGCCGAGCGCGAGCCCGCCGGCCAGCGCCCAGTCGTTGGTCAGATCGGCGAGCTCGGACAGATCGACGGTCTCGGACTCCGTTCCGCCCGAGAAGCCGCTGCTGCCGCGCGCGCTGAACTCCAGCGCACCGCCCCAGCCCAGACCCACCGCCGCGGCGCCCAGATTGGGCAGGAACGCGAGCAGGACGAGCAGGCCCTCCTTCTCCATGTCCTCCTGGGCGGCGAGGCAGAGATACGCGACGAGTGCGCCGAGCGCCAGGACGACAGCCAGGGCGCGCAGGGCAGTTGCCCCGGCCCGTACGAAGGCGTGGACACCCGGGCGTACCGCGAGCCATTCCGCCAGATCGTCCCGGTGCAGCAGCGCGGCGGCCGTCGCGAGCGAGAGGCCCAGGGCGCCGAGCGCGGAGAGCAGCGGGGCCGAGGACACCTCGACGCCGTCGATGGTGGGCGCCGCGAACAGCGCGAGCACCAGAACCGCACCGCACGTCAGGAGCGCGATCCGTACGGCCGCTTCGAGACCGGCGGTACGGGAGGTCCGCGGCACGAGGGCCTGGCGGGCGCGCAGCATGCGGACGCCGATGAGCAGGGCCACGATCCACAGGGCCGTGAGGGTGAGCGGTACCACTGAGAGGGAGGCGGTGCCGGAGTCCCCTCCGCTGCCCTCGAAGAGGCCCGAATCACCGCCGGATCCAAAGGGGTTGGAGTCCTCACCCGGCCCGCTCACCTCGAACCCGCCGCCGACCCCTTGCAACAGCAGGGCCAGGACCAGTCGGAAACGGTCGGTGAAGGAGACGACGACCTCGTCCTCCTGCCCGTACGAAGGAATCGCGATCGCGGCGGAGGCGATGAGCAGCATCCCGACGGGCCAGAGCGCGGCCTGCGCGGACGCGGCCCAGCCGCCGCGGAAGGCACGCCCGAGGAAGGCGCCGACGGGCGAGGGGCCCGCGGGCGCGGGAACGTACGCGGGCGGAGGCGGTCCCAGGGGTCCGGCCGGGGCGCCGGGCAGAGCGGTGGGCGGAGGCGGGGCGTGCGGCGTGGGGACGCTCGGTGCGGGGGCGTTCGGCGGCGGCGGCGTTGTGCCGGGGGCCGCGTCCGCAGGCGGAGTGCCGGGGGCCGCGTCCGCAGGCGGAGTGCCGGGGGCCGCGTCGGCAGGAGGCGCCGGGAGTTCCCCTCTCGCCCGCCCGCACTTCATGCAGAAGCGGGCCTCCTCCTGGAAGGGGGTGCCGCAGTCAGGGCAAGGCCACTGTGGCCGCTGAGGGGACAAGCCGGGCTCCTGGCGTCAGATCCGGGGACGGGAGCGGTGTTCCGCATCCGTACGGACTCAGCCTGCCCCTGCCGCGGTTCCCGTCAACTCCCCTTCACCGAAGACCCCTTGGGCATCAGAAGACCGAAAGACCCGTGAGGGTGGTGAACCGGTCGAGCGCCGCGACCCCTGCCACCGAGTTCCCGCGCTCGTCGAGGCCCGGACTCCATACGCACACCGTGCACCGACCGGGCACGACCGCGACGATGCCGCCGCCCACACCGCTCTTGCCGGGCAGCCCGACCCGGTAGGCGAACTCGCCCGCCGCGTCATAGGTCCCGCAGGTCATCATCACCGCGTTGACCTGCTTGGCCTCGCTGCGGCTGAGCAGCCGCGAGCCGTCCGCGCGTACGCCGTGGCGGGCCAGGAAACCCCCGGCCAGGGCGAGATCGGCACAGTTCATCTCGATCGAGCACTGGCGGAAGTAGTGGTCGAGCAGCGGCGGAACCGGCTGGCGGATGTGACCGTACGAAGCGATGAAGTGCGCGAGCGCGGCATTGCGGTCGCCGTGCGCGGCCTCCGACGCGGCTACTTCGAGATCGAAGCCGATCTGCGGATTGCCGCTCTCGGCACGCAGGAATTCGAGCAGATCGGCGCTCGCGTCACCGGTCAGGGTCTGCAGCCGGTCGGTGACGACGAGGGCGCCCGCGTTGATGAACGGATTGCGCGGGACGCCGTTCTCGTACTCCAACTGCACAAGGGAGTTGAAGGGGTTGCCCGAGGGTTCGCGGCCGACGTGCTCCCACAGCGCGCCGCCTTCGTGCGCGAGGACGAGGGCGAGCGCGAACACCTTGGTGATCGACTGAGTGGAGAACGGCGTCTGCCACTCCCCCACCCCGCACACGCCGCCGTCGAGATCCGCGACGGCCATGCCGAAGCGGTCCGGGTCCACGCAGGCGAGCGCGGGGATGTAGTCGGCGGAGCGGCCGCGGCCCGGCACGGCGGAGACCTCGGCGGCGATCTCCTCCAGTACGGGCAGATATGTCCCGGCCTTCGGCGCGTCGTGTGCGAACGGCATGGCTCGGTCCTCCCGGTCCTTGCCGCGCTCAGGCCTTGAAGCCCCGGTGCAGCGCCACGATGCCGCCGGACAGATTGCGCCAGGCCACCTTCGACCAGCCGGCGCCCTGGAGCTTCGCGGCGAGCGCGGGCTGATCCGGCCAGTCGCGGATGGACTCGGCGAGATAGACGTACGCGTCGGGGTTGGACGACACGGCCCGCGCGACCGGGGGCAGCGCGCGCATCAGGTACTCGGTGTAGACGGTGCGGAACGGCGCCCAAGTGGGGTGGCTGAACTCGCAGATGACGACCCGGCCGCCGGGCTTGGTCACGCGGTACAGCTCGCGCAGGGCCTGGTCGGTGTCCTGCACGTTGCGCAGGCCGAAGGAGATGGTGACGGCGTCGAAGACGTCGTCCTTGAACGGCAGCTTCGTGGCGTCGCCCGCGGTCAGCGGCAGATGCGGGTGGTTGCGCTTGCCGACGCGGAGCATGCCGAGCGAGAAGTCGCAGGGCACGACGTACGCGCCGGTCTGCGCGAAGGGCAGGCTCGACGTCGCGGTACCGGCCGCGAGGTCGAGCACCTTCTGTGCCGGCCGCGCGTCCACCGCCTGCGCGACGGCCTTGCGCCACACCCGGTCCTGACCGAGGGAGAGCACGTCGTTGGTGAGGTCGTACTTCTCCGCGACGTCGTCGAACATCGAGGCGACTTCGTGCGGCTGCTTGTCCAGGGATGCGCGGGTCACTTCTGCATCCTCTCAGGTGGGGGGTCCTGTTCCCCATCGGGGCTCCGCCCCGGGCCCCACGCGGCGGAGCCGCACAATGTCACAGCCGAACTTCGTTCGGACCGCCTCGAACGCCGGCGGGGCCGAGCGGTTACTGCCCCCGGTACACCAGCCGTCCGCCGAGCACCGTCGCCACGCAGGTCGACGCGCCCCGTTGCACCAGCTCCTCGCGGGACGGTACGTCGAAGACCGCGAAGCGGGCCGGGCCGCCCACCGCGAGCTTGGGCAGGAGGACCAGCGGTCTCGGGGACAGCGAGACCGGGCCGGGGAGCTTCGGCGGACGGCCCCCGAAGGCCAGGCCCACTCCGCGTGCCGCGTCCAGCGCGGCCTTTGACTTCAGCTCGCCGCCGATCGCCACCGTGCCGTGCGCGAGCAGCCGTTGGACGCCGCGACGTGCGCTCGGGCCGAGCCGCGCGGGTTCGGCGAGGAAGATCTCCCGGGCGCGCGCACCGCCGATCGGCGTCGTGCCGTACGTACCGGCCTCGCGCGGGTCCGGGTGGTACGTGGTCTCGAGGATCTCCGGACCGTACGGGTTGAGCAGCCCGGGCGTGAGGATCCCGGGCCAGCGCCGCACCCGCACGGCGGGATGGGCGGCGGCCAGGTCCTCGTACGACCCGAGGGCCGCGATCGTGTCACCGTCGACGAGGACCGAGCCGTCGTCCGTGGCGTGAAGGGTCAGCAAAGCGCGCTCAGTTGGCCGAGAGCAGCTTGAGCTCGGGATGAGCCGTGCCGCCCTCGATCGCCGTGGACGAGATGTGCGAGGCCACGCGGTGGTCCACCGGGTCGTTCGCCGGGTCGTCGTGCACGACCAGGTGCTCGTACGTGGTGGAGCGCTGGGCCGGCACGCGGTCGGCGGTGCGGATCATCTCGATGATCTCGTGCAGGTTGGAGCGGTGCTTGGCGCCCGCCGACGAGACCACGTTCTCCTCCAGCATCACCGAGCCGAGGTCGTCCGCGCCGTAGTGCAGCGTGAGCTGGCCGACCTCCTTGCCGGTGGTGAGCCAGGAGCCCTGGATGTGGGCGACGTTGTCGAGGAAGAGCCGGGCGATCGCGATCATCCGCAGGTACTCGAAGAGCGTCGCCTGCGTCTGGCCCTTCAGCTTGTTGTTCTGCGGCTGGTACGTGTACGGGATGAAGGCGCGGAAGCCGCCTGTGCGGTCCTGCACGTCACGGATCATGCGCAGGTGCTCGATCCGCTCGGCGTTGGTCTCGCCCGTGCCCATGAGCATGGTCGAGGTGGACTCGACGCCCAGGTTGTGGGCGATCTCCATGATCTCCAGCCAGCGCTCGCCCGACTCCTTGAGCGGGGCGATCGCCTTGCGGGGACGCTCGGGAAGCAGTTCGGCGCCGGCGCCCGCGAAGGAGTCGAGACCGGCCGCGTGGATCCGGCGGATGGCTTCTTCGGCGGAGACCCCGGAGATACGGGCCATGTGCTCGACCTCGGACGCGCCGAGGGAGTGGATGACCAGCTGCGGATAGGCCTTCTTGATCGCCGAGAAGTGCTCTTCGTAGTACTCGACGCCGAAGTCCGGGTGGTGTCCGCCCTGGAACATGATCTGCGTACCGCCGAGCTCCACGGTCTCCGCGCAGCGGCGCAGGATGTCGTCGAGGTCGCGGGTCCAGCCCTTGTCCGTGTCCTTGGGCGGGGCGTAGAAGGCGCAGAACTTGCAAGCCGTCACGCAGACGTTCGTGTAGTTGATGTTCCGCTCGATGATGTACGTCGCGATGTGCTCCGTACCTGCGTAGCGGCGGCGGCGTACGGCGTCGGCGGCCGCGCCGAGCGCGTGCAGCGGCGCGTGCCGGTAGAGGTCGAGGGCCTCTTCCGGGGTGATCCGACCGCCCTCGGCGGCGCGGTCGAGAATCGACTGGAGTGCGGCCTTCTCGGTCACCGGCTGGTCCCTTTCGGACGTGGAGAGCGGACCGATCCAGCGTACGCCAGGGGGGTCGGGACCTTTCCGGGGGCCGGGCCCCGGCTAGCCGGTCTTCGAGAGCCGGGCCTGCGCGTTCCCTCCCTCGGGATTCTCCGAGGAGTACTGGAGGTCGTCGCCGACCGGTGTCAGACGCACCGTGTGGTCGTTCTGCGTGCAGCGCGAGTCGTTCTTGTTCTTCGCCTTGCCCGTCGCGATCAGCTCCTTGTCCGTGACGGACTTCAGGATCAGGATGTCGGTGCAGGTGCTGAGGCCGAGCTCGTCCGTCATGCTCGCGCTGCCCAGCTCCGCACCCGGTTTCACCTGCTTCACGGTCACCTTGACCGTTCCCGCCGGCAGGCCCTCGAGTATCTGCGCCTTGCCCTCCCAGGCGCCCGCATAGCGCTCGGGGATCTCTTCGAGCGACTCGCCGGAGCCGCCGCCGTTCCCTCCGGGCTCGGAGGTCTCCCCGGGCTCGGAGGACTGCGTGGCCGCCGGCGGTTTCCTGCCCTGGTCGGTGCCGTCGGAGCCGCCGTTGTCGTCCGGCAGCATGTTGAAGACGAACACCCCGCCCAGAGTGACCGCCGCGACGGCGCTCGCGACCGCGAGGGCAAGCGTGCAACTGACCTTGCGCCCCCGCCCGTTGTCCCCCTGCGTGCTCGCAGCGGTCATCGAGACGGAGACCTTGCCGGGCGGCGGCGGGGTGTCGGCCGCCGCGGGCCCCCGGTCCTCGGGAGCCTGCGCCGCATGCACGACCGGGGCCGCATACGTGGGGTCCGGCGGCCCGAATACGCCGGGCTTGCTGAACGCCACAGGACCCGAGGCATCCGACGAGGGCTCCAGGTCGAGCAGGCGTACGGCGCTTCGGCTGACCTGTTCCACCAGCGGCCCCGGCAGCCAGCCCGCCGCCGCGAGCTCTGCCGCACCGGCGGGGGCGAGCCGCCGTGCGACCTCCGCCGGAGCCGGACGGGCCGAGGGCTCCTTGGCCAGACAGTCGAGGATCACCTCGCGCAAGTCACCGCCGGGCAGGGCGACTTCGGGTTCGGTGTGCACCACCTGGTAGAGGAGCGCCGCCGACGAGTCGCCGGTGAAGGGTGCGGTGCCGGTCGCCGCGTACGCGAGGACCGCGCCGAGCGAGAAGACGTCCGATGCGCCGGTGACGCCCTTGCCGAGGATCTGCTCGGGTGCCATGTAGCCGGGCGACCCGATCGAGACGCCGGTGGAGGTGAGCGAGGCCGTGCCGTCCGTGGCGCGGGCGATACCGAAGTCGATCAGGCGCGGGCCGTCCAGGGCGAGCAGCACGTTGGACGGCTTGACGTCCCGGTGGACCAGGCCGAGCGCGTGTACGGCCGCGAGTGCCTCGCCGAGTCCGGCGCCGAGCACGCGTACGGAATGGTCCGGCAGCGACCGCAGTGCTCCCCGCTCGCCGACCGCGTCCGACAGCGAGGGCCCCGCGACATAGCCCGTGGCGACCCACGGCACGGAGGCCTCGGCGTCCGCGTCGAGCACGGGGGCGGTCCAGGCGGCGCCGACCCTGCGGGCGGCGTCGACCTCGCGCCGGAAGCGGGCGCGGAACTCCTCGTCCAGGGCGAAGTGCGGATGCACGACCTTGACGGCCACGGTCCGCCCGCCGGCGCTGCGGCCCAGATAGACCCGCCCCATCCCGCCCGCGCCCAGACGTCCGAGCAGCCGGTACGGGCCGATGGTGGCGGGTTCGCCCGCTTCGAGCGGCTGCATGGTGTCGGCCTCCCCCGGATGTCACTGGCCCTCGGCGCACCGCCCTTCCCCGGCCGCGATGCGCTACCCAGCAGCGTAGGCCCGAAGGGTGCGGGTGCAGTGGCCCGGATCACCTTCCGTCACAGGCAACCCGATGTATCCCGTTTGCCTCTTTCTGTCCGGAAAATCAACGTCCCTGCCCCTGCCCTTGCCCTGCCGGAGAAGACCATGAAGCGCCTGAAGCGTCCGTACATCACGGCGGTGATCGCCACCCTCGCCATCGCCGCCGCCCTCGTCGCCGTCCTGCGGCCGGGCAGTGGGAAGGACGAGGTCAGCTTCGGCGGTACGCACTCGACGCAGCAGGCCAAGGCCAACCCGGCCGCCGACGTGCAGCTGCCGACGAACCCGCGCGACTGGGAGACCCAGCGCACGCTCGCCGACGGCACGACGATCGGCGTCACGACCCTGCACGGCGCGAAGTCGGGCTTCGAGGGCAAGGTCTGGGTGTGGGCGCCCAAGGAGTACAAGGACCCGAAGTACGCGAACAGCGCCTTCCCGGTCCTCATCGCACTGCCCGGTGCGTACGGCTTCCCGAACAACTACTGGTGGGGCAAGGACTTCTCGCTCCAGGAGAAGGTCGCGCAGGCCGCGGCCCAGGGGAAGAGCAAGCCGTACATCATCGTGATGCCCGTCCAGAACCCGAACCGGGACCACTACTACGACGGCGCCGACATCCCAGGCCAGCCGAAGATGGGCACCTGGATGTCCGAGGACGTGCCGAACCTCGTCAAGGAGAACTTCCGCACGTACAAGTCCCCCGAGGGCTGGGGCTTCTTCGGCTCGTCCTCGGGCGGCTACATCGGCATGAAGATGGCGCTGGAGCACCCGGACAAGTTCAGCTTCGCGATCGCCGGCGGCCCGGACACCTTCCCCGACTCGCCCCTCTGGAAGGGCCACGAGAAGGAGAAGCAGGCCAACAACCCGGAGCAGCTGGCCGCCGATCTGATCAAGAAGGGCGGCCCCACCAAGGTGCGCATCACGATGCTGATGGGCGACAAGGAGCCCGCGAAGGACCTCGAGCGGATCAAGGACTTCATCGCGATGTACAACAAGGGCCCGGTCGCCATCGACCTGCACATGATCCCGAACGCCGGCCACGATGGCTACAAGTACGGCACCGCCCTCTTCCAGGGCCCCCTGGAGAACATCAGCAAGCACGTCCCGGGACCCGTGGCCGGCTAGGGCTTGACTCTCGGGTTACGAGAGACGGCACAGTCGATGCCGTGGACAGGACAAACCTGCTGCCGATCGGGCAGTTCTCGCAGGCCAGCGGCCTCTCCGTCACCGCCCTTCGGCACTACGACGCCAGCGGCGTGCTGGTACCGGCCTTCGTCGACCCGGCGAGTGGCTACCGGTACTTCCGGCGTGACCAGGTGCGTACGGCGCAGTCGATCAGGGCGCTGCGGCAGTTGGACATCCCGGTCGAAGAGGTGCGGCGGCTGCTCGGTGGCGGCGAGGAGAAGCTGGTCGCCGCCCTGCGGGCGCATCTGAGGGCGGCCGAACGGCGACTGGAGGTACAGCGTTCCTTGGTCCACAGCCTGTTGAGCCGACTGACCGAAGGAGCAGAGATGACCCACCACGTCACCGTGCGCCAGGTAGCCGCCGACCGGATCCTCGTCCGCGGGGCAACCCTGGACAACTCCGGGCTCGACCCCTTCCTTCGCGGTGCCTACCAGGAGATGTACGAGGTCGCCGGTCGCGGCCCGCTCACCTTCACCGGGCCCGCGTTCGTCCGCTTCCACGGAGTATGCGACGACGAGAACGAGACGCTGGTCGAGGCGTGCCTGCCGTTCCGGGAGGACGGCGCGCAGCCCGCGGACCTGCCCGAGGGCATGGTTGTGTGCGAGCTGCCCGAGACCACCGTGGCCTGCACGAAGGTCGAGGGAGCGGCCGCCGCGTTCCCGCAGATCCTCGGCGCGTACGACGCCGTCGCCAACTGGATCACCGAACACGGCTTCGCCTTCGCGGGACCCGTCCGGTTGATCTACCGCCGGTGGACCGGGACACCGGCCGCCCCGGGCAACCGCCTGGAAATCGCCTGGCCGATCGACGAACCCACCGGCGACTTGGTCTAGCCGTCCAGCAGGTCGACCTTCACGTCCGCCGGGAAGCCCGTCGTCGGGCCGACCCGGCGGGCGAACTCGGTGACGCCGGCCAGCTGGTCGGGGCCGAAGCGGAAGTCGAGGGTCGTGAAGTAGCGCTCGAGCACGCCGGCGTCGAAGCTCTCCCAGCGCGCCGCCTGCTCGGCGACCTTCGCGACCTCTTCGAGGGACACATCGCGCGAGGCCAGGAACGCCTCGTGCACCTGCCGTACGACATGGGGCTCGCGCTCCAGGTAGTCGCGCCGGGCCGCCCAGACCGCGAAGACGAAGGGCAGCCCGGTCCACTCCTTCCACATCGCGCCGAGGTCGTGCACCTGCAGACCGAGCCGCGGTGCGTCGTGCAGGTTCGCGCGCAGTGCCGCGTCCCCGATCAGGACGGCCGCGTCGGCCTCCTGCATCATCACGCCGAGGTCGGGCGGGCACGTGTAGTAGTCGGGCCGCACGCCGATGTGCTCGGCGAGCAGCAGCTGCGCCAGGCGTACGGAGGTGCGCGAGGTGGAGCCGAGCGCCACGCGCGCCCCGTCGAGCCGGTCCAGCGGCAGCTGCGAGACGATCACGCAGGACATCACCGGACCGTCGCAGCCCACCGCGATATCGGGCAGGGCGACCAGCTGGTCGGCGTTCTTCAGGAACTCGACGAGGGTGATCGGACCGATGTCCAGATCGCCGCGTACGAGCTGCTCGCTGAGCTTCTCCGGGGTGTCCTTCGTGAGCTCGAGGTCGAGCAGGGTGCCGGTCCTGGCAAGGCCCCAGTACAGCGGCAGACAGTTCAGGAACTGGATGTGACCGACTCGTGGCCGGCTGCGGGGAGAATTGTCCACATCGCGAGGCTAGACCCGGCGCCGCGCGGCACGGAGCCCGGGGCGGCCCCGACCTTCAGACTTGTCCACTTTCATCCATTACGTCACAGTTTCGTCAACACGTGCGAGGCGCCTGTCAAACATACGAGTGACGTGATCTTGCCCTCTATCGCTTCCCACAGACTGCGTGCTACGCTCGGCGCAAGTTGCAGTTTGGTTTCCCTTGCAGTACAGAGCCTGCGGAGCATGTAACCGCGGGCTCTCGTCGTTTTCAGACTTTTGCAGTAGTGGTGACACTCGCGGGTTCTGGGAGCAGGGACACCCTTTGGCCCATAGGAGGGCTTTATGGCTACCGGAACCGTGAAGTGGTTCAACGCTGAAAAGGGCTTCGGCTTCATCGCCCAGGAAGGCGGCGGCCCGGATGTCTTCGTCCACTACTCCGCGATCAACGCGTCCGGCTTCCGCTCCCTCGAGGAGAACCAGGCCGTGAACTTCGACGTCACGCAGGGCCCGAAGGGCCCGCAGGCGGAGAACGTCACCCCGATCTAATTCGGGCGACATTCGCTTGATCCGCCCGGCCTGCCCTGGCCGGGCAACGGATTGCAGTACCCAAGGAGCCCCCTCCCCGCCTCGGCGGGGATGCGGGGCTCCTGCCTTTTCCCTGCCCGCTACTTCTGCTTCTTCGGTACGGGCAGGAGCAGCAGCGCATAGGCGAGCTGGCCGCCGGCGAAGGCGAGCGGCACGGCGGGCTCCACATCCCAGAAGGCGGCGGCGACCGGCGCGAGCACGAGCACGAGGAGTGCGGCCGTCACGGCCCGGAAGACCCAGGGCGGCACGGCGTCGCGGCGGCCCGCGATCAGGGCGAGCACGGCGGCCGACGGTACGCCGATCCACACGGTGGCGAGCCCCAACACGAACAGCAGCTCGGCCACCATCGGCAGCTCCCCGGACACGGCCGTGTAGATCACGCCGTACAGCACGATCCCCGCCACGAAGAGCAGCCCGTGCCGCAGAATGCTCAGCCAGGTCCAACGCGTCCTGGGGCCGAAGCTCCCGAGCGGTGCTCTCTCGCCGATGGTCATGTCCATCCCCCCGGATGTTCTGGTGCCCAACGGCCCCCACCGCTGCTTCTTTCAGCGTACGTCCTGGTCAAAGGCCCCTTCACTGCGGGCCGAACTACCCTGCCGGGCGGGCCGGTTCTCTTCTTACGGTGAACGCGTACTGCATCGTGAAAGGGACCGGCACACGCATGAGCGGCAACAGCGGCAGCAAGAAGGACCGGCAGAGGGCGGCCCGTGAACGGCTGCACGCGGAGCGGGCGGCCGCGGCGCGCAAGGCGAAGGTGCGCGGGCGCGTGCTCGTGTCGGCCGCGATCGTCTCCTCGCTCGCCCTCGTCGGCGGTGTCGCCTGGTACGTCACGCAGCCGACCGCGGACGCCGCGGCGGCCGAGGGACCGCTGGTGCGCCCGGCCCACACCACCGGCAAGGACGGGGTGGTCATCCCGTACGGGAAGGCGGACAACGAGCACGTGCTCACCGTCTGGCTCGATCCGCGCTGCCCCTACTGCGCGGGCGCCGAAACAGGGCTCGGCAAGACGATGAAGCAGCAGGCCGATGACGGTGAGTACCGGATCGAATACCACTTCGCGACCTTCCTCGACGGGTCGCTCGGCGGCAAGGGTTCCAAGCGGGCGCTGAACGCGCTGGGCGCCGCGGTGAACGAGAGCCCCGAGAAATTCATGGAATACATGAATGTCCTGTACGCGAACCACCCCGAGAAGGAGTCGGACGACAAGTTCGGCTCGACCGCCACGCTGCTCGAACTCGCGGACAAGGTCGACGGACTGCGGACGCCCGCATTCAACAAGGCCGTCAAGGAACTCACGTATATGCCGTGGGTCGAGAAGGTCTCGCAGCAGTTCTATGAGCAGGACATCAACGGGACGCCGACGGTCCTGATCGACGGCAAAAAGATCCAGGTAAACTCGGGCAAGGGGATCGAGTCCATTTCGCCCGAGCAGTTCACCGAGCTCGTGGACGAGAACATCAAGTAGTTCACGAGCGAGGAGTGCGTCATCCGGCGGCGATGGGTGTGGAAACTACGGGCGCTCGCCTCCGCGGCCGCGCTTGTCTCCATCGTCGCGCTCTCGGATGTGCGGGACGCCCCTGAACCCGACCCGGACATTCCGTCGTACGTGGGCGCGCTCTTCAGCAATGATCTGGACGGCGGACATTTCTGCACCGCCTCGGTCGTGCAGAGCAAGGGCCGCAATCTCATCGCCACCGCGGCGCACTGTCTCGGGGACGCGGACGGAAAGGTGTTCGCGCCCGGATATCACAACGGCCAGGCTCCTTATGGCGTCTGGACCGTGGAGGAAATCCACGAGGACGCGTCCTGGCTGGAGCGCGAGGACGAGGACGCGGATATCGCTTTCGCGACGCTCGCGCCCCTGGACGGCCAGGAAATCGAGGACGTCACGGGGGCGAACACCCTCGATTCCGGCGGCAGCACCGGCGAGAAGGTCACCGTGACCGGCTATCCCAGCGACCTCGACCATCCGCTGACCTGCACGGTCGACGCCGTCGAAGTGTCCGGCACCCAGCAGCGCATCGACTGCCCCGACTTCACGACCGGCACCAGCGGCAGCCCCTGGGTGACCGGGGACGGCCGGCTCGTGGGGGTGCTCGGCGGATACGAGGCCGGCGGCGAGACCGACGACACCTCGTACAGCATCGTGCTGGGCGAACTGACGGCCCGCCTGTACGAACACGCGAACAGCTAGCTCTGCTCGTACGGCACGTCAACTGCGCTCGTGCGGCGCGGCTCAGTTCTGCTCGTACAGTGCGTCGATCTCCGTCGCGTACCGGTCGATGACCGCCTTGCGCCGCACCTTCATGCTCGGGGTGAGCAGCCCGCCCTCGACGTCGAAGTCCTTGTCCAGGAGCGCGAAGGCGCGGATGCGGGCGGGGCGGGCGAGTTGGGCGTTGGCGGTTTCGACGGCCTTCTCGATCAAGGCGTGCACCTGCGGGTCCTCGAGCGAGGTGAGCGTGATGCCCGCGCGGGACGCCCAGCCGCGGATCTCCTCCTCGTCCAGGGTGAGCAGGGCGACCGGGTACGGGCGGTGGTCGCCGACCATCACCGCGCGCGAGATGAACCGCGACTCCTGGAGGGCGAATTCGGTGAGCGAGGGGGTCAGGTTCTTGCCGCCGGACGTGATGATCAGGTCCTTCTTGCGGCCGGTGATGAAGAGATAGCCGTCCTCGTCGAGCCGGCCGAGGTCACCGGTGTGCAGCCAGCCGTCGGCGTCCAGCGCCTCGGCGGTCGCGGCCGGGTCGGCGTGGTAGCCGGGGAAGACGTGGGGGCCGCGGGTGAGGACCTCGCCGTCCTCGGCGATCCGCACCTCGCAGCCGGGCATCGGGCGGCCCACCGAGCCGTAGCGGCAGGCGGCCGGGTGGTTGAGCGAGATGACGCCGCCCGATTCGGTCATCCCGTATCCCTCGAAGAGCGAAATACCGCAGGCGCGCAGGAAGTTGAGGGTGGCCGGGGCGATCGGGGCCGCTCCGGTCAGCGCCCACGTGAGCCGGCCGCCGAAGGCTCCCCGTACGAGGGAGAAGAGCTTCTCGTCGGCCGACCGCCAGGCCTCGAGGAGTTCGGGCGAGGGCTCCTCTCCCCGTTCGCGCAGGTCGGCGACCTCGACACCGACCCGAAGCGCCTCCTCGAAGCGTTCCGCGCCGCCCTCCTGGGACTCGGCGAGCGAGAGCACCACCGAGTGGATCTTCTCGAACAGGCGCGGTACGGACGGCAGATGGGTCGGCCGGGCCTCGGCCAGTTCCCCGACGATGTCCTCGATCCGGCCGCCGAAGTAGATCAGCTCCGTGCCCTTGAGCAGCGTCTTGAACTGCACCAGCTGCGCCATCGCGTGCGCGAGCGGCAGATAGAGATACGTGGAGTCCCCCTCGGACTCCGGGATCAGATCGAGGGTTCCGTCGCGTACCGCCGCGAAGTTGCCGTGCGTGAGCAGGCAGCCCTTGGGCATGCCGGTGGTGCCCGAGGTGTAGATGACCGTGGCCACATCGCCGTCGGTGCGGGCGTCCGCGCGGGCGTCCAGCGCGTCGTCCGTGGCCAGGTCCGCCGGCCGCAGCAGGTCGTGGTCCTTCTCGCCCGCCTCGCTCATCAGGACCACCTCGCGCACCCCGGGCAGCCGCTCGCGCAGGCGGTCGATCTTGGCGGCCTGCGCGGCGTTCTCGCAGATCACCACCGAGGAACCGGAGTCGGTGAGGACCCAGACGACCTCTTCGTCCCCCGCCGTCGGATACACCGGCACCACCACGGCGCCCGCCGCGAACGCCCCGAGATGCGCATACGTCCACTCCGGCCGGGTCTCCGCGAGGATCGCCACCCGGTCGCCGGCGCACACCCCGAGCCCCATCAGACCGGCGGCCACCTGCCGCACGGTGGTGCGCAGTTGGGTGTATGTGAGGGAGCGCGGGCCCTCGGGAGTCCTGAAGCGCAGGGCGGGGCGTTCGCCGTAGCGCTCGCCCGCCCAGTCGGCCAACAGCGCCAGAGTCTTGGGGTGTTCGGTCTGATGCGCGACGGTTTCATGGTGTTCAGACTGCTGCACTGCGGTTTTGGGGTGTTCGGACTGCTGCACGGCGCCTCCCGGATCCACGGTGCGTACGACGCTAGGGACGCTGAGCGACGAGAAGGGATGACCGGTGACGTCAGCACCACTGACCTTGGAGCTCAGTCCCGCTACCGTCATGACCATGGCGAGGCGGACGATCACCGTGCACCAGGTGCGGGCGCTGCTGAGCGGCGTCCGGCGCCGAGGCGTCGACACCGTTCCCCTGCTGCAGCGGGCGCAGATACCTCCGCTGCTGCTCGGCGACGAGCGGGCGCGGGTCACCCCGGCGCAGTTCGTCCGCCTCTTCCGGGAGTTGTACGAGCTGACGGGCGACGAGTTCCTCGGGCTCAGCACCGCACCCAGCCGGCCCGGCACCTTCGCGATGATGTGCCACGCCTCGCTCGGCAGTCGCGACCTGGGGGCGGCGATCGAACGCGGGGTCACGTTCTACGGGCTCTTTCCCGGCGGTCCGGATCTGACCCTCGTACGGGAAGGCGACGAGGCGGTGCTCGTCGTACGCAATGACTTCGCATCCGAGGAGCAGCGCTTCCTCGCCGAGTGCGTGGTGATCATCTGGCACCGGCTCTGCAGCTGGCTGATCGGGCGGCGCATCCCGCTGAGCTGGGCTTCCTTCACCTCTCCCGCGCCCCCGTACAAGGATGAGTTCCCCCAACTCTTCGGCTGCCCGGTGCACTTCGGGGCCTCGCGTACGGGCGCCGCCTTCCCCGCCCGGTACCTCGCCGCACCCCTCGTACGCGACGAGGGCGAGCTGGCGCAGATGCTGCGGCGGGCGCCGTTCGAGCTGCTCAGCCGTCGCGAGTACGGGACGACGGTGGCCGAGCAGGTACGGCGGGCGCTCGTGCGGGCGCTCGGGGACTCGCCGCGGCTGCCCGCGCTCGGCGAGATCGCGGCGCGCCTCGCGGTGAGCCCGGCGACGCTGCGGCGGCGGCTGGCGGCGGAGAGCACCTCGTACAAGGAACTGAAGGACAGCGTGCGCAGGGACGCGGCGATCGCGGGGCTCGCCGAGGGCAGCGAGCCGATCGCGGAGCTGGCGGCGCGGCTCGGGTTCTCCGAGGACACGGCCTTCCACCGGGCGTTCCGGCGGTGGACGGGGACGACACCGGGCGCGTACCGGCTGGCCACCGCGGCACCTGGTGAGACGCGGAGTCAGCAAAGCTGAGCTGCCCGGTCAGCCCGTAACTTACTCGCCAGTCACTACCTTCACCTCAACTGACCCATCCCCACAGGACAGTTGGGAGAGCCGCATGCGTATCCCCAGATCGCTCCTCTCGGGACTGTGCACCGCCGTCCTTGCCGTGGCCCTGCTGCCGGCCACCGCCGCCGCGGCGCCCCAGGCCGCGGAGCAGCCCGGCGACGTGCTGAGCGTCGCCGATTCATCCTTCCACCCGCTTCCGCTGCAACCCACCAACACCAAGGCCTGGAAGATCAGTTACCGGTCGACCTCGGCGACCGGGGCGGCCAACACCGTCACCGGCACCGTGATCGTCCCCAAGGACGGCAGGAGCGGGCCGCGCCCGCTGATCACCTACGCCGTGGGCACCGTCGGACTCGGGGACTCCTGCGCGCCCAGCGCGGGCTTCCCCAAGGGCACCACGATGGAGGCCAGTCTGATCCAGCAGTACCTGTGGCGCGGCTGGGCCGTGGTCGTCACGGACTACGAAGGGCTCGGCACCCCGGGCGAGCACACCTACACGGCCGGGCGCTCGGCCGGGCACGCCATGCTGGACGCGGCGCGCGCCGCCCAGCGCATCCCGGCCGCGGCCTCCTCGGGGATCACCGCGCAGAGCCCGATCGGGATCGTCGGCTACTCGCAGGGCGGTCAAGCCTCGTCCTGGGCCGCGGAGTTGAAGGACTCCTACGCGCCCGAGCTGAACGTCAAGGGCACGGCGACCGGTGGCGTCCCGGCGCATCTGGAGAAGCTGGTGCCGGTGCACGACGGCGGCTACGGATCGGGCCTTCTCTTCATGGCGGCCGCGGGCCAGGACGCCGCGTACCCGGAGCTGAAGCTCGACTCGTATCTCAATACGGCGGGCAAGGCGCTGGTCGGGTTCTTCCGCACCAACTGCGTGGTCATCGACTCGACGGTGGGGTCCTTCAAGCGGATCTCGGACCTGACGACGAGCAACCCGCTGGCGACACCCGAGTGGCAGCAGCGGCTCAACGAGTCGGATCTCGGGACGCACAAGCCGGATCACCCGGTGTACCTGTACCACGCGCTGGCCGATGAGCTCATCCCGTACTCGCTGGGGACGGGGCTGCGCAAGGACTGGTGTGCGCGGGGGGCCGCCGTGGACTGGCGGACGATCGTGGTCGGGGAGCATGTGTCCGGCGTGATCACCGAGGTGACGCGGGTGCAGAACTGGCTCGCGGACCGGTTCGCGGGCAAGCCGACGTCCGGCAACTGCTGACGGGGCGGACGCGGCGGGAAGCGGGGCCCGGCTTTGTGCCGGGCCCCGCTTCAGTGCCCGCCCGGACCCCGCCTCAGTGCCCGCCCGGACCCCGCCTCAGTGCCCGTCCGGGCCCCGCCTCAGTGAACTTCCGGGCCGCAGGACGACCCGTCGCTCGGCAGCGAGCCGTACAGCAGGAAGGCGTTGACCTTGCCCCTCACACACTTCGACGAGGCGTAACCGGTGTGCCCCTCGCCCTTGTTGTCGAGGACCACGGCCGAGTCGCCGAGCCGGCGGGCGGTCTCGGTCGTCCACTGGTACGGGGTGGCCGGGTCGCCGCGGGTGCCGACCATCAGGAACTTCGGGCTGTCCACGTCCTCGATGTTGCGGATGTAGTCGGTGCCCTTCGGGCGGCCGGCGCACAGCAGCACCTCGTAGAGCCGGGCCGGGCCGAACACCGGCGAGGCCCGGGTGAAGTCGGCCTCCAACTGCTTGATGCCTTCCTCGTCCTTGAGGTCGGCGGCGGTCAACCGGTCCGGATCGTCGGCGCAGTTGACGGCGACCAGTGCGGCGGTGGAGTTGTCGAAGGGGACATCCTCCTCGTAGGGGCCGATGTCACGCCGCTGCACGGGCGCAGCCTCGTCCGGTGCGGGCAGCACCAAGGCACCGGAGATCCGCAGCAGGGTCCGCGGATCGCCGTCGGTGAGCAGGGAGAGCAGGCCCTGGGAGAGATACGGCCACAGATCGCGCTGGTAGAGCGCATGCCCCATGGCGGCGACCAGATCCTCTCCGGTGAACTGGCCGAACATGCTCTGCACGGGGTCGGAGTTGAGCTGTTTCACCAGCTTGACGATGTTCTCCTTGGCCTCGCGCGAGTTGGGGCCGAGCGCGCAGCCGGTGTTGCCCGCGCACCAGGTGACGAAGTTGTCCAGAGCGGTCTGCTGGCCCTTGGCGCCCACAAGGGCCTGTTCGGCGAGCGGTTCGGTCAGGGTGTCCACGCCGTCGAGCACCATCCGGCCGACCTTCTTCGGGAACTGCGCGGTGTACACGGCGCCGAGCCGCGTCCCATAGGAGAAGCCGAGATAGTTGAGCTTCTTGTCGCCGAGCGCCGCGCGGATCACATCGAGGTCGCGCGAGACGTCCACGGTCCCCATGTGCGCGAGGACGGGACCGGAGTGCTTGCGGCACACCTCGTACTGCGCCTTCAGCATGTCCAGCGCGAGCACGGCCTCGTCCCCGTCCTCCCCCGGCGGCTCGAGCTCCGGCATATCCGAACCGTCACCGCAGGTCACGGGTGCGCTGCGGCCCACACCTCGGGGATCGAAACTCACCACGTCGTACGCGTTGGTCAGTTCGCCGAAGACCTTCTCGCCGCCCGCGAGGCCGGGCACACCGGGGCCGCCGGGGCCGCCGAAGTTGAGCACCACCGAGCCGCGCGGCTTCTTCACCGAGGCCTTGAAGCGGGCCATCGCCAGCTGCAGGGTCTCCTTGCCGGGGTCGGCATAGTCCAGCGGGACCTTGACCGTGCCGCACTCCAGGCCCTTCGGCGCATGCGCGAGCCCCTTGCACGCGCCCCACTTGATCTGCTGGCTGTAGAAGCTGCGCAGATCGGGCTGCCGGTCCTCGTCGGCGGAGCCGGCCCATGCGGTGCCGCTCCCGAGCAGGGTCAGGGCGGCTACTGAGGCGATCACGCGTATGTGCATCGGCAGCCCTTCGCTGGGGGTGCCCCTTGGGCCACGATAGGTGGGGGGAGCTTTCCGGGCATTTCGGCCTGATGGCACTGGTGGCCGGGTACCTGGTGGCGCAGCCGGCCGATGTCGGGGTATCGGCCCTGCTCAGGGCATCGACCTGGACCCCGACCGTCGAGTAGCTTGCGCATCCGAAGATCATTCGAGAATCAACCAATCCGCAGCCCGGGAGCCCGCCGATGACCGTCGTACGCCTGGGGCACCCCCCTCGCCTCGCCCCCGTGCTGTTCGCGGGCGCCGTGCGCTCACCTCTGAAGCGGCCCCGCCCGGACGCGCACCTGCCCGAGCGCTCGGTCGAGCTCGCCGAGGCCGCGGTGGATCCGGCCCGGCTCACCGCGTACGCGGAGCTGTGCGGGTTCCCGGCGGACGGGCGGCTGCCCGTCACGTATCCGCATGTGCTCGGCTTTCCGCTCGCGATGAAGCTGATGGCCGCGCGGGACTTCCCGCTCCCGCTGCTCGGTCTGGTCCACACGTCGATCGAGATCCGGCAGGAGGCGGCGCCGCTGCGGGTCGAGGACCGGCTCGAACTCTTCGTACACGCCGAGAAGTTGGCGCCCCATCGGCGCGGCACGGAGGCGACCGTGGTGACGCGGGTGCGGTGCGCGGGCCGGGCCGGGACGGTGTGGATGTCGCGGTCGACGTATCTGGCACGGCACGGGAAGCCCGGGCAGGCGCCGGACCGCCCTGCGGACAACCCCCTTCCCGTACAGGCGACTTGGCGCCTGCCGGCCTCGCTCGGCCGGCGCTACGGTGCCGTCTCCGGCGACCGCAACCCCATCCATCTGCACCCGCTGACGGCCAGGGCCTTCGGCTTCCCGCGGCAGATCGCCCACGGGATGTGGACGGCGGCGCGGTGTCTGGCGGAGCAGCCGTTCGAAGGGCCGGTGGATGTACGGGTGGACTTCAAGGCGCCCGTACTGCTGCCGAGCACCGTGGCGTACGGGGCGGAGGCCGGCGCGTTCGAACTGCGGGGCGGGGACGGGCGGTTGCATCTGTCGGGCCAGGTGTCACTGCGCGGGTGAGCCCCCACGTCACTTGGGAGGTGACCAGGGCTTTCCATGCATGAGGTTGGCCAGGCCCGACCAGGCGAAGTTCATCAGGGTGGTGGCGGCTTCGCGGGCGGTGACGCCGGGGGTCGCATTGGCCCAGACGGCGAGCGCCTCGGCCGCGCCGACCAGCGCCTCGGCGAGCGGGGCGACCTCGCCCTCGGGAAGGGTCGGATTGCTGTGCGCCTCGCGGGCCGCCTCGGCGATGAGCAGCGTCACGAAGGCGACGATCTCCTCGCGCATCACGGCCACTTCGCGCGCGAAGGGTTCGCCGTGGGTGCGGGCCTGGCTGTGCAGCACCGCCCAGCCGTCGGGGCTCTCGGCGGTGTGCGTGAAGAAGGCGAGCAGGCCGGCCCACAACTGCTGATCGGCGGGCTCACCGGGCGTGATGCCACTGCGCACCGCCTCGACCAGAGCGGCGGCCTCGCGCCGGATGCAGGCGCTGAAGAGGTCTTCCTTCGAGTTCAGATACAGATAGACCAACGGCTTGGAGACACCGGCGAGTTCGGCGATCTCGTCCATGGAGGCCGACCGGTAGCCGCGCCTGCCGAAGGTGGCGACCGCGGCGTCCATCATCTGCCGCTCCCGCTCGGCCCGCGGCATCCGCTTGCCTCTACGGCCGCCGGCCGCTTTCTTCCCAGCGCCCGTCTCCTGCACCGGCCCCGCCCTCCCCGCGTCCTGCCCCTGCACGTCGAGGCAAGCGTACGCATGCATATGCCAGGGCGGACCGGGGGTGGGCGTTGCCGCCCGACCGCGGCACGGTGTTGCTCCCAGGCCGCGCGCAGGCTGCTCCCCGGCACGCACGTTGCTCCCCGTCGCCGGATTACGCCGCGGCCGCCTCGTACTCGACCCTGCTCAGACCGTGCACCCGGGCGATCCGCCCGGCCCCCGGATCCACCGTCTCCCTGAGCAGCCGCATCCCCAGCTTGGCCATGATCCGTTCCGAAGCGGTGTTCTCGGGCTGGGAGATGCTGACGATCTGGTTCAGACCCCGGTCGAGGAACCCGAAGCGCAACGCCGCTGCGGCGGCCTCCGTCGCGTACCCCTTGCCCCAGAACTCACGCCCGAGCCGCCAGCCGATCTCGACCGCCGGCAGCACCTCGGGCAGGAAGTGCGGCACCGTGAGCCCGGTGAACCCGGCAAGCCGGCCGCTCCCGCGCACCTCGACCGCGAAGAGCCCGAACCCCTGGTGCTCCCACTCCCGTTCGACCGCCTCGATCCCGGCCCGGGTCCGCGCCTCATCCCGCACCGACCCGTCGCCGATCCAGCGCATCACCTCGGGGTCGGCGTTGACGGCGGCCATCGCGGCCACGTCCTCGTCGCGCCAGCGCCGCAGCACGAGCCGCCCGGTCTCGATCCTCTTCACCAGATGCTCCCTTCGCGACCGGATACTCCCGTCGCGACCTCCATCCTCGGCGACGGGAACGGCGCCGGGCCAGACCCGTTCGACGCCTCAGCAGCGGGCCGTACGCCCTGCCGTCCCCAGGTCCGAAGGGCGCAACCCGGCGGCCTCACGGGTGATCGCACCGGGGCGCCGACCGCCAGGTCACCCCGTGCGCGGGCCTCGGCGCCTACCGTCCGCGCGCATGGACACCCTCATCTTCGGCGGTCTGCTCGCCGCCCTGGTGGTCCTGTACCAGGACCGCCCGAGAAAGATCATCCTCACCATCTGGTGGGTGGTGCTGCTGGCCACCATCGGCCTGCTGTCGCACCACATCACCAGCAGCCTCAAGCTCGGACTGAGTTACTGACATGGCGGCGACGACCTCCGCGCCCGCGGACACCATCCGCCCCGGCCTCCTGGGCCGGCTCCAGTTCTGGTTCGCCTGCTTCTTCGCCGTCGGCTGGACCGGCGTGGTCTGCGGCGGACTCGGCGTGCAGTTCATCAGCTGGGACTATCCGTGTCCGCTGTGCATGGTGCAGCGGATGTTCATGCTGCTCGCGGCGCTCGGCGCGGCCTGGATCGTGCGCCGCGGCATGAGCGGGACCATCACCGGCCGCGACTACATGATGGGCTGGGGCATGGCGCTCGTCGCCGTCATGGCGGGCGGCTTCACGTCCTGGCGCCAGACGATGCTGCACATCCTGCCCGGCGACAAGGGGTACGGAAGTCCGGTGCTCGGCCTGCACATGTACGTATGGGCCTGGATCCTCTTCATGGCCTCGGTGGTGGCCGTCGGCATCGTCCTCACCTTCGCCCACCTCACGTCCGACACCGAACTCCCCACGTCCCCGCTGTACCGCACGGCGGGTCTGGCCGTGCTCGGCTTCGTCGGCCTGGTGATCGCGGTGAATCTGGTGGCCGTGTTCTTCCTTGAGGGCTTCCACTGGTTCCTGCCGGACGACCCCAGCCGCTACCAGTTCTTCCACGATGTGGGTATCACCGACTGACCTACGACAAGGGGCCCACGCGATGACGAACCGGAGCGGCAAGGTCGACACGTTCATGGAGACGGTCGAGCACCCGCACAAAGAGGCGGTCGAATATCTCCGCACCGCGATCCTGGCGGCCGACCCCGAGCTCACCGAGCAGGTGAAGTGGAACGCACCGAGCTTCTGCTACGAGGGCACCGACCGGATCACCTTCCAGCTCAAGTCCCCGGACGTCCAGCTGATCTTCCACCGGGGCGCCAAGGTGAAGGACGGCACCGGCGACTTCTCCTTCAAGGAGGACAGCGGTCTGATGCAGTGGCGGTCCAGTGACCGCGCGACAGTCACGTTCAAGGACCTCGCCGATGTGAAGGCACACGAGAAGGCCTTCATCGACCTGGTCGGGCGCTGGATCCGGGCCTGAGGCGATCCCGCAGCGGCAACGCGAAGGTGCCCGCCCCCCGGTTCCGAGGGGGCGGGCACCTTCGTAGGACGGTAGGAGTGCAGGCACCCGCTACCAGTCCCGGACGCCCTCCACACCGGAGATGAGGCTGTCGCGGGCGGCTCGCGGGAGCGGGCCGTGGTGCGCCTCGGCTTCCTGCACGATGTGGTCGAGGGCCTCGAAGAGCTCCTCCCGCTCGACGGTCTCGATGAAGCCGGACCGGCGGTCCAGCCGGTTGAACGCCTCGCCGTATGCGCGCCCGATCTCCTCCATGCGTGCCGGCCGGACGTCTGCGGGCCCTTCGGCCGCCTGAAGGACCGCCTTCCGCGTCGCCTTGTACTGGGAGACGGCCCTCCTGTACGTGGCGGCGCCGATGTGTTCGCGGCCGTCCCAGTCTCGGAGGGGATTGTTCCGGTTCTCCTCGACCCACTCGGGCTTGCGGGAGCGCAGGACGGACACGTACGTCCCTGCCGGAATCTCGGGTCGCCAGGTGCTGCGCATGGCCGAGGCGTACGCGGCGGGAACGCTGTACAGATCGACGGACTCCAGCTGTGGCACACACCGCGGACGGAGGACGTCCTCACCGGTCATCCCGAAGAGGTCGCTGATGCCGATGCCCCGCAGTGCGGTCAGCCGGTTCAGCTCGCCCGCAGCGGTGAGCAGGCCGAGGCGTCCGTACAGCTGAAGCCGCGTCACCCCGGGGAAGCGCTTGACGAGCCGCGCGCAGTCGAGCGCGTCGATGTCCCTGATCGTCAGGTGCGCCACCTCCGGCCGGGGCGCCGCCGGCCGGCTGAGGAACTCGTCGACCGCCGCACCCGTGTACTCCGCCGTCCAGGCGTCGGCCGGGTCCTCGCGCACACCCGCGTCCCACCGCCGCTGCCGGGCGAGTTGATCGCCCAGGCGCCATGAGGAGGCATAGGAGTTCGAAGGTGCGTCATGGAGCAGGGCCGTCGATCCGATGACCTTGTGGCTGCGCGGCAGGATCCACGCGTGGTTGCAGTAGGAGAGTGCCCCGTTCCATGCGTGGTGGCTCAGCCGCAGGGGAGCGACGGCGCCGAGCTCGCCCACGGAAGACGGCTCGGGGCCGGACCAGTCCAGCTCGAGCACGGCCGCGGTCCGCGTATCGGCGTCGATACGGACGATCTGCGCGGCCGTCCACTCCCCGAGGACCCGCGCCGGGGCGGCCACCACATCGCCGACCGCCAGCGGCCTGGGCGGCACGGTCTGCTTCCCGTTCGGCATGCCCGGGATCCTAACGACGACGTGCCCGCACCCCCACAGGGGTACGGGCACGTCTGCCGAGGAACGGTCAGGCGGCGACAGCCACCGACTCGCGGTCGTCGATCGGGGACGCGGTGGCCGAGTCGTAGGCCTCCTTGTCGAGGATGCCCTCACGGGCGGCCACGATGACCGGGACGGCGGCCTGGCCGGCCACATTCGTCGCGGTGCGCATCATGTCCAGGATCGGGTCGATCGCCAGGAGCAGGCCCACGCCCTCCATCGGGAGACCCAGGGTGGAGAGGGTCAGGGTGAGCATGACCGTCGCGCCGGTCAGACCCGCCGTGGCGGCGGAGCCGATGACCGAGACGAAGACGATGAGCAGGTACTCCTTGATGCCGAGCTGCACGTCGAAGATGTGCGCGACGAAGATCGCGGCGATCGACGGGTAGATCGCGGCGCAGCCGTCCATCTTGGTCGTGGCGCCGAACGGGACGGCGAAGGAGGTGTACTCCTTCGGGACGCCGAGGCGCTCGGTGACCTTGACGGTGAGCGGCATGGTGCCGACCGAGGAGCGGGAGACGAAGGCCAGCTGGATCGCGGGCCAGGCGCCCTTGAAGAACTGCAGCGGGTTGACCTTGGCCACGGTCGACAGGAGCAGCGGGTAGACGCCGAACATCACCAGGGCGCAACCGATGTAGATGTCCGCGGTGAAGGTCGCGTACTTGCTGATCAGGTCCCAGCCGTAGGTGGCGATGGCGTTGCCGATGAGGCCGACGGTGCCGATCGGGGAGAGCAGGATGACCCACCACAGGGCCTTCTGCAGCAGCTCCAGGATCGACTCGCTCAGGGTGAGGATCGGCTCGGCCTTCTCGCCGATCTTCAGGATCGCGATACCGGCGACGGCGGCCATGAAGACGATCTGCAGCACGTTCAGCTCGGTGAACGGCGTGATGATGTCGGTCGGGATGATGCCGGTCAGGAAGTCGATCCAGGAACCCGTGGAGTCCGGCTTCGCACCGTCCTTCGGGGTCAGGCCGGTGCCGGCGCCCGGGTTGGTGACGAGGCCGATGACGAGGCCGATGACGACCGCGATCAGCGACGTGATCATGAACCAGAGCAGCGTGCGCGAGGCGAGCCGCGCCGCGTTGTTGACCTTCCGCAGGTTGGTGATCGACACCAGGATCGCGAAGAAGACCAGCGGGGCGACGGCCAGCTTCAGGAGCTGGACGAAGATCGAGCCGATCTGGTCGAGCGTCGTGGTCAGCCACTCGACCTCGCCGTTACGGGCGATGGCACCGAGGCCGACACCCACGACGAGACCGATGAGGATCTGCGCCCAGAAGGGCAGGGGTATGCGGAAGCCGGTGGGCTTCTGCGGGGAGTCCTGGACAGTCGAGGACACGGGGGCACTCCAGTTGAGGTGCGCGGGGGCATGGGGGGACGTACGGACTTCAAGGTGGAGCGACGGCCGCAAGTGTCAGGTGAAGCGGCGCCGCTGCATTGTGTCGCTAGCTCAAGCGCGGCAACAGGCCGCGGACATGCAGCGGCAAAGATCGACATGCAGGCGCGCGACGAGCGGGATGCTCTTCGGGTCGCGGGGCGCAGCTGCTGTCTTCATGTCGAACACGTTAACACTTGAACTTTGGGGAACTCAAAGGGCTGCTTTGGGGCCGAAGGGCCCAAAGACCAGGAAACCCCTGGGCCGAAGGGCCCAGGGGTTGCGAAGTGTGACGAGTCTTACAGGCTTTCCGCGGCGCGGCCTGCGCCTCAGATGCCGTCCTCCATGCTGCGGTTCTCCGCGAGCCGGGTCTTGGCGCGGTCGACGCGGGTGACGATCTGCTCGGACATCTCGTCGCGCTGCTTGCGCAGGAGCACGAAGCTGAGCGGCGCGGAGATGACGATGGCGAGCAGCAGCACCCACAGGTAGTTGGAGTCGCCGAGGCCGCGCGGGAGGGCCCCGAAGTAGACCAGGGCCCACAGCACGGCGAAGCTGCCGACGAAGATGCCGATACGCATCAGGCTGTAGCGGAGAGTGGCGTTCACCTTGGCTGCCACGGCTGGCCTCTTTTCATTCCGAGAATCCTGCCCGACCAGTGAACCATGTCCGATTTCGGGCCGGTACAGCCGGTCGGCAGAGCCCGTACGTCCGCACAGCAGAGCCCGTACGTCCGCTCAGTACAGCGGCAGGTACATGGTGATGTCGTCCCGGTCGTCCCCGGGTTCGACCCGGATCGCACCGGGCACCCGGCCGCCGTCCTTGTACCCGCAGGACGCGTAGAACCGGTCGACCCCGGTGCCGCCTCGGCAGGTGAGCCGGATCAGCTCGATGCCGTCGAACCCGCGCGCGGCCTCCTCGACGGCGGCCATCAGGTCACGCCCGTACCCCTTGCCCTGGTGCTTCGGGTGCACCATCACGGTGTACGCCCAGATCCAGTGCCGCATGAGGCGGTGGGTGTTGTACGTGAGGAAGGCCGTCGCGGCGACGGCGCCCTCCTCGTCGTACCCGACGAGGAGCCGGGTCCTGCCCTCCGCCATCGCGGCGAAGTGCTTGACCAGCTCGGGCCGTATCTCCTCGGCGGTGACGGGCGGGACGAACCCGACGGCGCCGCCCGCGTTGGACACATCGGCCCAGAGCGCGAGCAGGCCGTCACGGAGCTCCGGACCTATGGCGGGGTCCAGTTCGAAACGCAAGGACATGGGCCGGGAGCCTCAGACGCGCATCGGCTGCGGCGACTCCCGGCGGTCCGCCTCGGGGCCGGGGTACTCGCGGATGATCTCGTAGCGCGTGTTGCGCTCGACGGGCTGGAAGCCGGCGTCGCGGATCAGGTCGAGCAGATCCTCGCGGGAGAGCTTGTTGGGCGTCCCGTAGTTGTCGGCGTCGTGCGTGATCTTGTACTCGACGACCGAGCCGTCCATGTCGTCGGCGCCGTGCTGGAGCGCGAGCTGGGCGGTCTGCACGCCGTGCATGACCCAGAAGACCTTGACGTGCGGCACGTTGTCGAAGAGGAGGCGGGAGACCGCGAAGGTCTTCAGGGCCTCGGCGCCGGTCGCCATCGTCGTACGCGCCTGGAGCTTGTTGCGGACCTTGCCGTCCTGCATGTCGACGAAGTCGTGCTGGTAGCGCAGCGGGATGAAGACCTGGAAGCCGCCGGTCTCGTCCTGCAGTTCACGCAGCCGAAGGACGTGGTCGACGCGGTGGCGGGGCTCCTCGATGTGCCCGTACAGCATCGTGCACGGGGTCTTCAGACCCTTGGAGTGCGCGAGCCGGTGGATGCGCGACCAGTCCTCCCAGTGGGTGCGGTGGTCGACGATGTGCTGGCGCACTTCCCAGTCGAAGATCTCGGCGCCGCCGCCGGTCAGGGACTCGAGGCCCGCCTCGATGAGCTCGTCGAGGATGTCGGAGGCCGACATCCCGGAGATCGTCTCGAAGTGGTGGATCTCGGTGGCGGTGAAGGCCTTCAGGGAGACGTTCGGCAGCGCCTTCTTGAGCTCGCTGAGGGAGCGCGGGTAGTAGCGCCACGGCAGGTTGGGGTGCAGGCCGTTGACGATGTGCAGCTCGGTGAGGTTGTCGTTCTCCATCGCCTTGGCGAGGCGGACGGCCTCCTCGATGCGCATCGTGTACGCGTCCTTCTCGCCCGGCTTGCGCTGGAACGAGCAGTACGCGCACGACGCGGTGCACACGTTGGTCATGTTGAGGTGGCGGTTGACGTTGAAGTGGACGACGTCGCCGTTCTTCCGCGTCCGCACCTCGTGGGCGAGCCCGCCGAGCCAGGCCAGATCGTCGCTCTCGTAGAGCGCGATGCCGTCCTCACGGGTCAGCCGCTCCCCGGAGCGGACCTTGTCTTCAAGATCGCGCTTGAGTCCCACATCTTTAATAGATGCAGTCACCTGGCCGCCTCCCAAACCTGACTACTTGTGCCGACCGTCCACGGTACGCCCCACCACCGACACCTCCGGCGACCGCCCCCTGCACAACCACGGCTCAGAGCTGCTCGGGCAGCTCTCCGACCCGGTTCTCCCACTTGGTGGAGAGCACGATGGTCGTGCGCGTACGCGAGACGCCCTTCGTGCCGCTGAGCCGGCGGATGGTCTTCTCCAGACCGTCCACATCGCCCGCGCGCACCTTGAGCATGTACGAGTCGTCGCCCGCGATGAACCAGCAGTCCTCGATCTCGCTGAGGTCCCTGAGCCGGCGCGCCACGTCCTCGTGGTCGGCGGCGTCGGAGAGCGAGATGCCGATGAGGGCCGTCACGCCGAGGCCGAGCGAGGCGGAGTCGACCGTGGCGCGGTAGCCGGTGATGACGCCCGCGCTCTCGAGCCGGTTGATGCGGTCGGTGACGCTGGGTCCCGACAGGCCTACGAGACGGCCCAGTTCGGCGTACGACGCCCGGCCGTTCTCTCTCAGGGCCTGAATGAGCTGCCTGTCCACCGCGTCCATGCGCCGGCACCTTCCATTATTTAGCGATTCTGCGAGTTTAGGTGTAAAATCTAAGGCATGCAGGGCAGTTCCCCTGCGATTCTTGCAGAACTTTTCGGGTTTCTCGCGTTTTCGGCGGCCTGGGGTCTGCAGAAGATCAACGACGATCTACAGGAGTGTCCTCACCGTGTACACGCTCGAGATGGCCTACGCCCACATGCGCTCGCTGCAGGAGCTGGCCGACCGCTCGCGTGCCCACAAGTCCCCGACCGCCGCTGCCCGCGCGGACAAGGTGTCCCGCCCGGTGCGCGGCAAGAAGCGCTGAACGCCCCTGCGCGTCAGCGCTGAGGCCCTTCGCGGGAGCCGCCGCCGAGTTCACCCTCCCAGCGGCGGTACAGCCCGTGCGGCACCCCTGCCGCATCGAGCACCCGCCCCGCGACGAAGTCCACCAGATCCTGGATGTGCGTCGCCCCCGCGTAGAACGCCGGCGAGGCCGGGAGCACCACGGCTCCCGCCTCGTCCAGGCTCACCAGATGCCTGAGCGTCTGACCGTTCAGCGGTGTCTCGCGCACCGCGACCACCAGCTTGCGGCTCTCCTTGAGCGTCACGCTCGCCGTCCGCTGGAGCAGGTCCTTCGAGAGTCCCAGTGCCACTCCGGCCACACAGGCCGTCGAGGCGGGCACGATCAGCATCCCCTTCGTCCTGTACGAGCCCGAACTCGGCCCGGCCGCGAGGTCACCGGCGGTCCAGTGCCGTACGTCGCCGAGGTCGGGGTGCGGGAACGTTTCGGGCTTGCCGTCCGCTCCCCGGGCGAGCCACTCCCCCAGGTCCTCGCGCCAGTGCGCGTCTCTGTAGGCGATGCCCGTCTCGTCGAGCAGCGTGAGCCGCGAGGCCCGGCTGACCACCAGGTCCACGCTCTCGCCCGCCGCGAGGAGCCCGCGCAGGACGGCTGCCGCGTACGGCGTCCCGGAGGCTCCGGAGACCCCTACGACCCAGGGGATGCGCTCGGCGTCTTTCATACCCCGAGCCTATCCGGCGGCCCGGAACCAGGCCGCGCCTCCCATGCGTTGAGCGAAGTGAGGGCCGCGCTGCGTGAGCGGCCCGCGAGCCTGGGGGTCCGCTCATGTCGTACGGGTACACGTCACCGCTCCCGCCGCCCGCGCCCGCCGAGCGCCGCCGCGACCGCGCGAAGGCGGCCGGTCTGGTCATGGCCGGGTGGCTTGCGCTGCTCTGGCTGCTCGAAGCGGTCGATGTCGCCTCGGACCACGCCCTGGACACGTACGGCATATCCCCGCGCGAGTTCGGCGAGCTCCGCGACGTGGTCCCGGCGGCCTTCCTGCACTACGGCTGGGACCACCTGATCGCCAACAGCATGCCGCTGCTCGTGCTCGGCTTCCTGGCGGCGCTCTCGGGGATACGGCGCTTCGCGGCGGTGGTCGCCACGATCGTGCTCGTGAGCGGTCTGGGCGTCTGGCTCACGGCGCCCGCGTACTCCGTGACGGCCGGCGCCTCGGGCGTGGTCTTCGGTCTCTTCGGCTATCTGCTGGTCCGCGGCTTCGTGGACCGCCGGATCGGCGATGTCGTGATCGGCCTGCTGGTCGGCGCCGTGTACGGCTCGATCCTGTGGGGCGTCCTGCCGACGACGGACGGCATCTCCTGGCAGGGGCACCTGTTCGGTCTGCTCGGCGGAGTGGTGGCGGCGTTCACCTTCCGCCGGGCGCGCTAGAGCGCGGCGCGGGCCGCCGTCAGGGCGTCCTTGACCTGCTGGACGACGCGGGCGGCGTCCTCGGGGTTGTTCACCACGTCCGTGTGGTTCATGTCGATGACGAGGACCTCGCTGGCCGAGTAGTGCTCGTGCACCCAGGCGTCGTAGCCGGACCACAGGGTCCGGTAGTACGCGACGAGGCTCTCGTCCTGCTCGAAGTCGCGTCCCCGCAGCCCGATCCGGTGCAGGACCGTCTCGAAGTCCGCCTTGAGGTAGACCATGAGGTCCGGCGCCTTGCGGTACGGCAGGCCGTCGATCTCGCGCATCATCTCGTCGAGCAGCCCCTCGTACACCTGCATCTCGAGGGAGCTGATCCGGCCCAGGTCATGGTTGACCTTGGCGAAGTACCAGTCCTCGTAGATGGACCGGTCGAGGACGTTGTCGCCCTTCTTGTACGCCTGCTTGATGGAGGCGAACCGGGTCTGCAGGAAGTAGAGCTGGAGGAGGAAGGGGTAGCGCTTGGCCTGTATCTCCTCGGGGCTCGCCGTGTAGAACAGCGGCAGGATCGGGTTGTCGTCCACGCTCTCGTAGAAGACCTCGCTGCCCAGATCCTTGGCGATCAGCTCGGCGACACTTGTCTTGCCGATTCCGATCATGCCTCCGACGCAGATCACCGGCATACCTCACTTCTCCCTGCGGGGTCGTCTCTTCGTACGAGCCAAGTCACGAACCAAGTCGCGAGCCACGAGACAACCCCCGGAGCCGCAGTGAAGCTTAAAGGACGAACGGACCCGGTCAGACAGCCGCGGCAGGCGCCGATCGCGCGGCCCGCTGCTTGTCCTTGCGCAGGGCGATCGCGGTCGCCACGGCGCCGAGTCCCTCCCACAGGCCCACCCCGATGAACCCCGCGGGAGCGCGGTCGCCGAGCACGGCCAGGGTGAAGACGGTGCACGTGAGGAGCCGGAACGGAACGGTCCAGCGGAAGAAGGCCGTCCAGTCGCCCGCCGCGGCGAGGACGTAGTAGACGCCCATGTTGAGCGCGGCCATGGACGAGGCCGTCAGGAAGACCACCGTGTGATCGCCGTCGCCGCGTCCGCCGTCCGGCGCGGCCGAGAAGCCCATCATCTTGATCAGGACGTCGGGCGCGATCAGGCCCACGATGCCCATGCCGGCGGCGAGTACGCCGAATACGGACATGGTCCAGCCGGACAACGAACGCGGCAGGAGCTTGAACTGCACGGACTTCCCCCTCGTCGCGGCGCCCGGCGGATCGGCCGGCGCACGGTGAGCGTGCTGATGATCCGCTGAACATTACGACAGCGACTGACAGTTGGCCGCTCCGGGGCCGTCCGTGGTAGCCCCGGGGCGGTCAACTACGGCCGGTATCACCGGATTTCAGGCCTGCTGGCGCGTTCCGGCCAGCACGATCTCGCGGATGCACACCTCCTGCGGCTGCCCGTACGCGTAGAGCACGGCCTGGGCCACGGCGTCCGGGGAGAGCGCCGCGTTCTCCTTCTTCCACTCCTCGTATCCGGCCTTGATGCCGTCGTCGGTGGTGTGCGAGAGGAGCTCGGTCTCGACGGCACCGGGGCCGATGACGGTCACGCGGACACCGTGCGGCGCGACTTCCTCGCGGAGGTTCTCCGACATCGCGTGCACGGCGAACTTCGTGCCCACGTACGCGGTGTGGTTCGGGAAGGTCTTGCGCCCGGCCACCGAGCCGATGTTCACGATGGTGCCGCGCTCACGCTCGATCATGCCGGGGAGCACCGCACGCACCCCGCCGAGCAGTCCCTTCACGTTCACGTCGAGCATGCGGTCCCATTCACCGGCGTCCTGGTCGGCGATCCGGCCGAGCAGCATCACGCCCGCGTTGTTGATCAGAGCGTCCACGGGCCCGTACGCCGCTTCGGCCTCCGTCACGGCCTCGGCGACGGCGGCGCGGTCGGTGATGTCCACCTTGCGGCACATGGCGTCCGGGAGCCCGAGCGCTTCGAGGCGGTCCACGCGGCGGGCGAGCAGCAGCAGCGGGTGGCCCTGCGTGGAAAGGAGCCGGGCGGTGGCGGCGCCGATGCCCGAGCTGGCACCGGTGACGACGACGAGGGGTTCGGGCATGCGGGGCGCCTTTCGGACGGTCCGGTGGGTGCGGACGGTGGACCTCGGATCTCTCCATCGCACCACCGACCGCGCGTCCCCGCAGGCCGGGGCCTGCCGCGGGCGAGCCCGCGCCGGCTCGCCCCTGTTCCCTGCGCGATCACCGGGGCATGATGTCGCCGTGACCACCGAGGAGTTCAGCCACGACGTCACCGTTCCCGCCCCGGCGGCCCGGATCTTCGCGCACCTCGCGGATCCGGAGAGCTATATCGGGCTCTCTCCGCTGCTGGTCGCGGTACGCGATGTCGTCACCGACGGCGACGAGGTCCGGTACGTGGCGGTGGAGCGCTTCCGTGTGCTCGGCCCGCTGCGCTGGGACAACCCGATCCGCGTGACGATGACGTTCCCCGAGCACGGGCGGCGGATCGTGAGCGACGTCCGCAGCCCCGGCCGCGTCCGGCTGACCGCCACGGTGGACCTCGCCCAGGACGGGACGGGCACCCACGTGCGCGAGACCGTCCGCGTCACGTATCCGAGGCCGCTGCGCCCCCTGGTGATCGGCCAGGCGACCAAAGTGCAACGACACCGCCTCGCCGAGCTGAATCGGCGGATGACGGTGTCGTAGGCACTGCCCCGTATGCGGCTAGACCGTCAGGCCCCGCACCATCAGATCGAGCAGCGCGCACACGAAGAGCGCGATCCCGATGAAGCCGTTCACCGTGAAGAACGCGCGGTTGAGGCGGGACAGGTCCTTCGGCGTCACGATCGAGTGCTCGTACGCGAAGGCCGCCGCCACGATCATCAGGCCGAGCCAGAAGAAGAAGCCGGCGTCGGTGGTGTACGCGTACCAGGCGAAGAGCGCCATCGTGACGACATGCGCACCCCGCGCCCCGTACAGCGCGGCCGCGATACCGAAGCGGGCCGGCACCGACTTCACGCCCTCGGCGCGGTCCGCCGCCACGTCCTGGCAGGCGAAGATCAGGTCGAAGCCGCCGATCCAGATGCCGACCGCGAGCCCGAGGATGACCGCGTCCCAGGACCACTCGCCGGTGATCGCGAGCCACGCGCCGATCGGCCCTATGGCCTGCGCGAGGCCGAGGATCGCGTGCGGGAAGTTCGTGAAGCGTTTGCCGTACGGATAGACCACCATCGGCACGACGGCGAGCGGCGCGAGGGCCAGGCACAGCGGGTTGAGCAGCGCCGCCGAGCCCAGGAAGATCACGAGCGCTACGATCGCGCCGGTCCACGCGGACTTCACCGACACCGCACCGGTCACGAGCTCGCGCCCGGCCGTGCGCGGATTGCGGGCGTCGATCTCGCGGTCGATGATCCGGTTCGCGGCCATCGCGAACGTCCGCAGCCCCACCATGCAGACGGTGACCAGGAGCAGCCGCCCCCAGTGGATGTTCTTGTCGAGCTGGAACATCGCGGTCAGCGCGGCGATGTACGCGAAGGGCAGCGCGAACACCGAGTGCTCGATCATCACCAGGCGCAGGAACGCCTTCAGCTTGTTGCTCGAGGGTGTCGGGCCCACGACCTCGTCGGCGGTGGTCATCATGCGAGGCTCTCCAGGAACGCGTCAAGGTCTGCCAGGAGCCCGGCGGCGGGCAGCGGGCCGGTCACGACGGTGAGCGGGGCCGCCTCGTCGCCGGGCGGGGTGAGGTGCGCGGTCAGGGACCAGGCGCCGTCGCCCTGCGCGGCCCCCTCGAGACGCAGTACGGCACCGCCGTCGACGGTGAACTTCTCGCTCCCCGCGGCCAGTTCGGCCCGCAGCGCCTCGGCGAAGGCCGTGGGCTCGGCGTCGCGCACACCGGGCAGCTCGAAGCCGTCGCCCTCACCGCCGAGCTCCCACAGCACGGCCCAGGTCCCGGACGGCCCCGCGAACTCCTCGGGTGTGACCCCGGCCTGCGCGGCGGCCTGCCGCACCTCGGGGTCGGCCGGATCGATCTCGGGCCGCACCAGGGCCACGTAGTCGCTCTCGCCGAGGAAGAGGGCGGGCCCGCCCATCGCCACGGGGCTCACAGGCCGTACTCCTTCCAGCGACGGTTGACCATCGCCGCCGTCGAGGGGTCGGACTCGACCATGTTCGGCCAGCCGCCGTCCCTCGTATAACCCTCTTCGGGCAGCTTCTTCGTGGCGTCGATACCCGCCTTGCCGCCCCAGAACTGCTGGTACGAGGCGTGGTCGAGGTGATCGACCGGCCCCTCGACGACCGTCAGGTCCCTTGCGTAATCCGTGTTGCCGAGCGCCCGCCAGGAGACCTCGTGCAGATCGTGCACGTCGCAGTCGGCGTCGACCACGACGATCAGCTTGGTCAGCGACATCATGTGCGCGCCCCAGATGGCGTGCATCACCTTCTGTGCGTGCTTCGGGTACTTCTTCTCGATCGAGACGATCGCGCAGTTGTGGAAGCCGCCCGACTCGGGCAGGTGGTAGTCCACGATGTCCGGCACGATGATCTTGAGGAGCGGCAGGAAGAAGCGCTCGGTGGCACGGCCCAGCGGACCGTCCTCCGTCGGCGGCCGGCCGACCACGATCGACTGGAGCAGCGGACGCTTCCGCATCGTCACGCAGTCGATCTTCAGCGCGGGGAACGGCTCCTGCGGCGTGTAGAACCCGGTGTGGTCGCCGAAGGGCCCCTCGGGCAGCATCTCGCCGGGCTCGAGCCAGCCCTCGATGACGACCTCGGCGTTGGCCGGCACCTGCAGCGGCACGGTCTTGCAGTCGACCATCTCGACGCGCTTGCCCTGGATGAATCCGGCGAGCAGGTACTCGTCCATGTCCCCGGGCAGCGGCGCGGTCGACGCGTACGTCACCGCGGGCGGGCAGCCGAAGGCGATCGCGACCGGCAGCTTCTCGCCGCGCTTGGCCGCCACCTGGTAGTGGTTGCGGCTGTCCTTGTGGATCTGCCAGTGCATCCCGATAGTGCGCTTGTCGTGGCGCTGGAGCCGGTAGAGGCCGAGATTGCGTACGCCCGTCTCGGGGTGCTTGGTGTGCGTGAGGCCGAGGTTGAAGAAGGATCCGCCGTCCTCGGGCCAGGTGAACAGCGCGGGCAGCTGCTCCAGATCCACGTCGTCGCCGGTCAGGACGACCTCCTGGACCGGGGCGTCCTTGACCTTCTTCGGCGGTACGTGGGTCATCGCGCCGAGCTTGCCGAAGGCCTCGCGGATGCCGATGAACCCCTGCGGCAGCTCGGGCTTGAGCAGCCCGCCGATCTTGTCGCTGATCTCCGCGTACGACTTGAGGCCCAGCGCCTTGAGCAGGCGCCGGTCCGTCCCGTACACATTCATGGCGAGCGGCATCGACGAGCCGCGCACGTTCTCGAAGAGGAGCGCCGGGCCGCCCGCCTTGTTGACCCGGTCGACGATCTCGCCGACCTCCAGATACGGGTCGACTTCGGCCTTGATGCGCTTCAGGTCGCCCTCGCGCTCCAGGGCCCGGAGCAGGGAGCGAAGATCGTCATAAGCCATACGTCCCAGTATCCGGCACCCGCTACCCTGGCCCCGTCACCGGGGGCGGCTCGGACAGGTCCTGGGCCCGCCCCGCCACCGCTTCAGGGGGAATGCGCACACCATGCTCCGGATCCTGATGATCCTGATCCCGCTCGCACTGACGATCTTCGCGTTCATCGACTGTCTGAACACCCCCGAGGACGAGGCCAAGCACCTGCCGAAGATCGCGTGGGTCTTCATCATCCTTCTCTTCTGGGTCGTCGGCCCGATCGTCTGGCTCGCCGCCGGCAAGCAGCGCACGCCTCCGCAGGGCGGCCGCACCCCCTCGGAATGGCACCGCAACCACCGCACGACGTGGGTCGCGCCGGATGACAACCCCGAGTTCCTGAAGTCCATCAAGGACGAGAACAAGAAGGACGAGTCCCTCCTCAAGGACTGGGAGGCGGACCTGCGCCGCCGCGAGGAGGAGCTGAAGAACCGCGAGGGCGGCGACGAGCCCAAGGACGAGCCCGGCAAGTAGCGCCGCCCGGGTCAGTCCACGCTGATCGCGTCCAGCTTCGCCCGCAGATACGTGTGCGAGTCCACGGGCTCGTAGGAGACCCGGCCGGTGGGGGCGGGCAGCGACTCGACGCGGGTGCCCGGATCGCACTCGTAGAAGTAGACGAGCGACATCAGCTCCTCGCTCGGTGCGGCGGCGGGCGGCGGCAGGACGCGATGGCGTCCGGAGCGCCAGCGGTCGCCGGTCCAACGCGCCATCAGATCCCCGATGTTGACGGTCAGCGCGGCCGGATCGTAGGGCGCGTCCTGCCAGCCGCCGTCGTCCGTGTAGACCTGAAGACCGCCCTTGCCGTCCTGCCGGTCGAGCACGGTGACCGTGCCGAAGTCGGTGTGCGGACCGATCCGGAACTGGCCCTCCCGCGGCTCGCCCACGACCTCCCGCGCCGGATACCAGTTGATGTTGAACCCCCAGGTGGGGTGCCCGGTGTGCCGCGTGAAGAAGTCCTCCGGCTCGCCGAGCGCCGCCCCGAGCAGCTCCAGGAGCTGGTCGGAGAGGGTGCGCATCTGCCGGAGATACGACTCCACGAGCCCTTGCAGATACGGGACTTCGGCGGGCCAGGTGTTGGGCTTGAACCACTCGGCGTCGACCGCCTTGTCACCTGTCGGCTCCTCGGCCGCGAAGGACAGCGACTCCTTGAGGTCGGGCGGTGTCTCGGTGCCCTCCGCATAGCCGTTGGCCTCGGCGCCCGGGCCCAGCCAGCCGCGCTCCCCCACCTTCACCGCGTACGCGGCCTTCGCCTCGTCGGGCAGCCGGAAGAACGCACGGGCCGCCTCCCTGATCCGGGTGCGCGCCCCGGGGTCGACCCCGTGCCCGGTCACCAGAAGGAACCCGGCGCTCTGCAGCGCACGGTCGACGGTGGCGGCGAGGCCGGCGCGTACGGCGGGGTCGCCCGCGAGCCAGGGCCGCAGATCGATGGCCGGGATACGTGAGGTCACGGGACCAGACTGCCCACTCCCGGGCTCCGGTCACCCCTCCTCGTACGGAACGGCTCAGCCCTCCCCGTACGGAACGGCTCAACCCTTCGCGTACGACTCCCTGAGCTCACGCCACCGGTCCAGGCTCCACGTCGACCAGTCCTTGGGCCGGCCGTCCAGTGCGTCGAGGAGGAACTCGAAGTGGTTGTGCCAGCCCGCAAGGCAGTCCAGGCGCAGGCTGTCGTCGCCCTCGAACTCGTTGGTGAAGCGGACGGTCGTGGCAGGGGTGTCCGGCCCCGCGTGCTCCAGGTGGAAGCGGCAGCGGCCGTGCAGATCGATGGTGTACTCGACGATCCGCTCCACGTCCCAGGCCGTGACGTGCCCGGAGTGCACGCCGTCCTCCTCGTTGTTCAGCCACCGCAGCGTGACCGCGCCGCCGAGCCTCGGTTCGAGGACATCGGCGGCGGCGAGCCAGCCGGGCAGTTCGTCGGGCCTGACCAGAGCGGTCCAGACGCGCTCCACGGAGTGCGGCAGGTGCAGCACGAAGTGCAGCGTCTGCGTGGTGCCGTCGGTGGTGCTGGTGCCATGCCCGATTGCTCCGCTGTTCTCGGTCATGACACCAGCCTGGCCCGGCCGGCCCCGATCTGCACCACTACGGACGCTGTCCCGCCTCATCGGTCACGGCTCGCTCCAGGAGGGCCCTGCTGCCCGCCACGGATCCGGGCTTCAAGGGGCACGGTCCCGTCTCCTTCTCCACGATCGTCCGCTGGCCCAGGTACGCGAGAGACGTCCCGTCGAAGATCCACTCCGTACGGACGCTGTCGCTCTCGTCGGCACGAGTGATCGCGAAGCCCCTCCTGCCAACCTCGTCCACCACGTCCTGGACCACCCTCAGTCCGGGGATCTCGGCCACCGCCCGGAAGAGCGCGGCGCCGACCTCGGGCGGCATCAGGTTGTCCGCCAGGAGGTTTCCGGCCACCGCGAAGTCGTCGAGGTTTTTCTGCCACTCGCCCGTCCCGTGCAACCAGTCGTACATCGCGTCCGGGTCGGTGGGCAGCCTCTCCAGGTCCCGGTAGTTCTGGGGGATGCGTGAGCCCTCGGCTCCATCCGGCTTCAGCCGCAACTCGTCCCCGTATTCCCTCCGCAGCCCCCAGCGGGTGCCGTCGACCGACTTCCACTCCTCCCTGTCTCCGACCGGCCGGCCGGACCCGGACTGTGCGCAGAGGCCTCCGGCGCCGTCGGCCTGCCGCAGCGGATACCCCGACGTGCTCTTCTGGTAGATGAACTGGTCGTCCCTGACGTCTTCCACCTCCGCCCGCTCGGCGGCCCGAGCGATCCGTTCGAGGAGACGGCGAGGGCTGTCGGCCGGATCGGGCGCCGACCCGCCTCCGATCAGGCTGAGGGTGACGACGAGGGTTCCGGAGAGCAGGGCGGCCAGGACCGGATAGCCGACGGACGGACGGCGCCAGAGCGCGCGTACTTCCGGCGGTTTCTCGGACGACCGCATGCGGATCTCGTTCACGAGGTGCTCCCTCAAGGAGCGGTGGCGCCCCGGCGGAAGCTCCCTGTCGTGCGGGGACGGGCTGCCCGGTAGCTGTTCTTCTTTCATCGGGTCCCCTCCTGGATGGGCCCGGCCGCGGAATTGCGGCCATCTCTGACCTGTCCGGGCACCCGGCCCGGTTCCACGTCGCGCCCGAGTTCCGCGGCGAGCTTGCGACGGGCGCGGGAGAGACGGGAGCGCACGGTCCCGACGGGGATGCCGAGGGTCTCAGCGGCCGCCGCGTAGTCGAGATCTCCCCAGACGCACAGCGCGAGCACCTCACGCTCGGAACGGCGCAGACGCTGTACGGCGAGGCGAACGGCGGCCAGATACGCCGTGTCGTCGAGCCGCCCGGCAACCGCCTCGGCGAAGTCGCCCACGGCCTCCACGCGCGGCAGCCGGGCGACGGCGGCCGCGTGTCTGCGGGCCGCGCGCCGCGTATTGCGCGCCACGTTCGTGGCGATGCCCAAGAGCCACGGCCGCAACGAGCCGCCCTCCGCGTCAACGCGTTCATGCAGGCGCCACGCTTCGAGGAACGTCAGGGAGACGATCTCTTCGGCGGTCGACCAGTCCCCGCACAGCCGGAACGCGTGGTTGTACACAGACCGTGCGTACGCGTCGAAGAGCTTCCCGAACGCATCGGGGTCCCCCGCCTGTACGGAAGCGCGCAGATTCGTGTCCACACCCTCCCCCCTGTCCGCAGCACGACGGCCGGTTCCCGCAAGACCCTTGCGGAAACCGGCCGTCGAGGAAAGGAGCTGCTCAGACCCCGGCGTACGAGTGCTTGCCGGAGATGAAGATGTTGACGCCGTAGTAGTTCCAGAGGAAGCAGGCGAAGGCGAAGAGCGCCAGGTAGGCGGCCTTGCGGCCCTTCCAGCCCGCCGTCGCGCGCGCGTGCAGGTAGCAGGCGTACGCGACCCAGGTCACGAACGACCAGACCTCCTTGGGGTCCCAGCCCCAGTAGCGGCCCCAGGCGTCGCCCGCCCAGATCGCGCCCGCGATGATCGTGAACGTCCACAGCGGGAAGATCGCGGCGTTGATGCGGTACGAGAACTTGTCCAGCGAGGCCGCGGACGGCAGGCGCTCCAGGACCGAGCGCGCGAAGGTGCCGGGCTGTCCGCCGGACGCCAGCTTGCTCTCGTAGGAGTCGCGGAAGAGGTAGAGCGCCGTGCCGACGGCGCCCAGGTAGAAGACCGCGCCGCAGAAGATGGCGGTGGAGACGTGGATCCACAGCCAGTACGAGTCGAGGGCCGGGACCAGCTGGTCGCTCGCCGTGTAGAGCCACTTGGTCGCGATGCCCAGGTCGAGCAGGACGGTCGTGACGAGGATCAGGCCCATCCAGCGGACGTTCTTGCCGAGCGCCAGGAACACCAGGTACGCGGTGACTGCCACCGCGGAGAAGGTGATCGAGAACTCGTACATGTTGCCCCACGGCGCCCGCATCACGGACAGGGCGCGGGTGACCACACCGCCGATCTGGATGAGGGCGGCGAGCACGGTGAGCGAGACCGCGATACGGCCGTACATGTCGCCCTGCTCCGTACCGCCGTGCGCACCCGGGCCGTCGGGCACGTCGCGGCTGCCGGCGGCGGAGCGCGTGACGACCTTCGGGCGATCGAGGACCGTCGTGCCGCCGGCCCCGCGGACCTGCACCTTCGGCGCCTCGGCGGCCTCGGGCGCGGTGAGCGCCGCGGCCGTACGGCCGACCTTGCTGCGGCTGCCGAAGACCCACTCGGCGATATGGGCGAGGAAGGCCAGGGTGTAGACGGCCATCGACGAATAGATCAGCGTGTTGCTGATGCTCGCCAGGTTCTCGTTGGTGGCGGCGGCGAGATTCACTTCTCAGCCCCTTCGGCAGGAACAGCTTCGGATTCGGAGTCTGATACGGGGTCTTCTGAGGGTTCCGGCGCGCTCGGCGCCGTGGCATGCAGGAGCGCGGCCAGGTCGCCGAGTTCCTCGGGCACCTTCGCGGACTCGCTGCGGCCGAGGCCCGCCATCTCGACGACGGTGACGCCGTCCTCACCGCGCACGGCGCGGACCCAGACGCGGCGGCGCTGGATGAACAGCGAGCCGACGAGGCCGAGCACCGCGGCGATCGCTCCGGCGAGCGCGTAGATGTTGCCCGGCTGCTGCTTGATCTGGAAGGAGGCCCATTCCCTGAGCTCCTTCTCGTACGTGATGGAGCCCTGGCCTCCGGGGAGCTTCATGGTCTCGCCGGGGAGCAGCCGCTGCTTGAGCAGGTCCCCGTTCTTGTCCTTGAACTCCTTCATCTTGGTCGTGTCCAGCTGGTACACGTTCTGCGGGAGACCGGAGTCGATCCCGAGCGAACCGTGGTACGCGGACAGAGCCAGGACGGGGAAGTCGGGGGCGGGGAACTGGGAGAGCATGTCGCCCTTGCCGTGGCCCGCGAACGTCGGGACGAAGAAGGCGTTGAAGCCGAGCTGCTCCTTCTCGCCGGCCTTGTTGCGGTAGCCGTCGGGGATCTTGATGGCGCCGGTGGAGGTGATGTTGGCGTCGATCGGGAGCAGCGGCACCGCGCCGCTGAAGACGACCTTGCCGGCGGCGTCCTTGACGGTGACGACGGGCGCGTAGCCGTGGGCGATCAGGTAGACCGTGGAGTCGCCGACCTCGAGCGGCGAGTTGACCTCGATCGCCTTCTTCTTCGCCGGCCCGTCGACGCCCTCGGAGTAGGTGACGTGGGCCTTGAAGGTACGGGCGGTGCCCGTGCCCGGGCCGCTGCGCTCGTAGTCGTCCTCGAACTCGTCGAGCTGGAAGCTGAAGCGCTCCAGGTTGTTGTTGTCGAAGAGCGGGCCCGACTGGAAGTCGTCGTACTGCGGCAGGACGTTGGCGAAGCCGCCGTCGCCCTCGACGACCAGCTTGCCGCCCTCGGACTTGAACAGGACGCCGACGGCGAAGGCCACCAGCATCACGATCAGCGCGATGTGGAAGAGCAGATTTCCGGCTTCGCGCGCGTAGCCCTTCTCGGCGGCGACCGCGTCGCCCTCGATGTGCGAGCGGAAGCGGCGGCCCTTGAGCAGCCCCAGCGCCGCTTCCCGTACGTCCTCGGGATCCGCTTCGGTACGCCAGGTCGTGTACGCGGGAAGGCGGGTCAGCCGCTTGGGGGCGCCCGGCGGGCGGCCGCGGAGCTGGCCGACGAACTGCCAGGTGCGCGGGACGATGCAGCCGATCAGCGAGATGAAGAGCAGGATGTAGATCGCCGAGAACCACACCGAGCTGTAGACGTCGAAGAGCTGCAGCTTCTCGTAGATCGGCGTGAGCGTCTCGTGCGCCATCTTGAACTGCTCGACCTTGAGCTCGTCCACGCTGTTCTGCGGGACCAGGGAGCCGGGGATCGCGCCGAGCGAGAGCAGGAAGAGCAGGATCAGCGCGACCCGCATCGAGGTGAGCTGCCGCCAGAACCAGCGGACCCAGCCGATCACCCCGAGCGAGGGCAGATTCGGCAGCTCCTCCTTGGGGGCGGTGGACAGCTGCGAGCCCGCGGCCCCGAGGTCCTCGGCCGCCGCGCTGGGGCTGGTGTCCGTCTTGCTCATTGTCAGATCCCCACGGTGAAGCCGGAAGTCCAGACCTGCATCTCCTGCACGATGCGGTCCCAGGCGCCGGTGACGAGCAGCAGGCCGGTGACGATCAGCATGGCGCCGCCGATCCGCATCACCCACACATAGTGCTGCTTGACCCAGGCGAAGGCGCCGAGCGCCCGGCGGAAGGCGATGGCGGCCAGTATGAAGGGCAGCCCGAGGCCCAGGCAGTACGCGACCGTGAGCAGGGCGCCGCGGCCCGCGCTGGCCTCGGTGATGGCGAGCGTCTGGACCGCCGAGAGCGTCGGGCCGATGCACGGGGTCCAGCCGATGCCGAAGAGGACACCGAGCATGGGGGCGCCGACGAGACCCGCGGTGGGCTTCTTGTGGAAGCGGAACTCGCGCTGGGTCAGGAAGGGCATGGCGCCCATGAAGAACAGGCCGAGCACGATGGTCAGCGCGCCGAGCACCTTGGTGATCACCGCTTGGTGCTCGAGGAGCGTCCGGCCGAATTCGCCGAAGAGCGCGCCGAACGACACGAACACCGCGGTGAACCCGAGCACGAACAGGGACGCCCCCGCCGCCATCCGCCCCCGCTTGGCCTCTTCCAGATCGGCGCCGGTGACCCCGGTCACGTAGGAGAGATAGCCGGGGACGAGCGGCAGCACGCACGGCGAGAAGAAGGAGACGAGGCCGGCGAGCAGCGCGATCGGGATCGCGAGAAGCAGCGCTCCCCCGAGCACGGTGGAGTTCGGGTCGGTGGCCGCGGCGAGGGCGTGCACGTGCGTCACTTCTCCGCGAGTACGGGGTCGATCATCTCGTACAGGCGCTTGTCGCTGACCGGCCCGAGGAAGCGGGCGGCGATCTTCCCGTCACGGTCGACGACGATCGTGGTGGGGATGGACTGCGGGCTGAGGCTGCCCTTGGGGAACTTCAGGATCTGCTTGCCGGCCGGGTCGTACAGGCTCGGGTACTCGATCTCGTAGTCCTCTTCGAAGGCGACGGCCGAGCTCTTCTGCGGGTCACGGGTGTTGATGCCCACGAACTCCACGCCCTTGGTCTTGGTCGCCTCGGAGACCTGCTTGAGGTACTTGGCCTCGGCCCGGCAGGGCGCGCACCACGAACCCCAGGTGTTGATGACGACGATCTTGCCCTTGTAGTCGGCGAGGCTGAGCTGCTCGCCTTCGAGGGTCTCGCCGCTGATGTCCGGTGCCGCGGCCCGCTCACCCTTCTCGGAGACCGAGATGCCGCTCTTGCCGGCCACGAAGTTGGTGTCCCCACCACCGCCCTGCGTACCGCCGTCGGTGCAAGCACTCAGCGCGAGTGCGGCGAGCGCGGTCCCCGCAGCGAAAAGGGCACGTCGGGAGGCAGGACGTCCATGACTCATGTGAAAAGTTTCGCATGACCGTTTCAGTGGTTTCGGCCGCCCCCCGAAAGCCGCGGAACACCCAGTTCAGGCGGCCTTGTCATGGCCCTTCGGGAACTTCTGGCCCACGTCGAGCGATTGCAGCCGGGCCAGCACCTCGGGCTTCTGGACATCGAGCCAGTCCACGAACTGCCGGAAGGAGACGAGCCTTACGTCCTTTTTGTCGGCAATCTTCTTCAAGGCTTCCTCGACGGCATCCATATAGATCCCGCCATTCCACTGCTCGAAGTGATTCCCGACGAAGAAAGGCGCCCGATTTGTCTCGTACGCTCGGTTGAACCCGGCGAGATACGCCCCGGTCGCCTGCTCGCGCCAGCGCGGGTAGTTGGCGGGCGGCGCCTTCGTGGAGTTCTGCGACTGGTTGGCGAGGATGTTGTAGTCCATCGAGAGCACCTCGAAGGAGTGCCCCGGGAACGGCATCGCCTGCAGGGGCAGATCCCACACCCCCTGCTTCTTCACCGGCCAGCGCTGCCGGCCGCCGGGCGAGGAGGCGTCGTAGCGCCAGCCGAGCTCGCGCGCGACGGGAAGGAGCCGGTCCTGGCCGAGCAGGCACGGGGTGCGTCCGCCGACCAGTTCCTTGTCGTAGTCGAAGGGCAGTGGCGGCAGATCGGTCCAGCCCGTGTTCGTACGCCATTGCTGCACAAAGGACTTGGCCTGACGGATCTCGTCCCGCCACTGCGCGGAGCTCCAGTTGGCGACCGAACCTGAGCCCGCGCAGAAGTGGCCGTTGAAATGCGTGCCGATCTCATGGCCGTCGAGCCAGGCCTGACGCACGTATTTCAGCGTGCGCTTGATGTTCTCGTCCTTGAGATAGCCGATGTCGGAAGCGCCGACGGGATTGTTCGGCGGACGGTAGAGACGCTTCTTGGACTCCGGCAGGAGATAGAGGCCGGAGAGGAAGAAGGTCATCTTCGCGTCGTGCTCCTGGGCCAGCTTCAGGAAGCGCGGAAAGAGACCGTTGCCGATTTCGCCCGCGCCGTCCCAGGAGAAGATGACGAACTGCGGTGGTATCTCGCCGGGTTCGAGCGGTATCGGCGCCGGGGGCTGATGCGGCTGCTTGCCGGTGTAGGCGGTGGAACCGTCCCCGAGGGGCTTGCCCTCCGGGGACTGGGAACGCGCCTTGCCTGCGGGCTGATGGTCGTTGGCGTCGCCGCGCGGCCCGCCTTCCCGTCCGCTGCACGCGGTCAGTCCCGCTGCCGCCGCGGCCCCAAGTCCCAGGCCGATCAGTCCCCTTCGGCTCATTTGCTGCATTACGTCCCCTGCCTCCGTGTTGCTCCCCGTTTACGGTGCACGTCCCCTTAGAGGGCAGGGGGAACACGGAGGTTCCTGCGACTTGCCAAAACTTTGCGTTCCGTACGAGAAAAGGGCCGCTCACCATGACGGTGACCGGCCCTTTCCTTCGTACGGTTTACGCGCCGAACGCCTTGTCCTTGCCCTTCACCGGCTTGGCGCCCGCCCGCAGATGCGCGGGGACCAGATCGATGGCGGGCTCGCTGTAGCCGACCGACACGATCTTGTCGCCGCGGTACGTGAACGTGGTCAGCGACGCCAGCGTGCACTGCCGCTTGCGCGGGTCGTGCCACAGACGGCGCTTCTCGACGAAGCTGCGCGCGATCCAGATCGGCAACTGGTGGGAGACGCACACCGCTTCATGCCCGCGCGCCGCATCCTTGGCCGCGTCGAGCGCGCCCATCATCCGCACGACCTGCTCGACATACGGCTCGCCCCAGGACGGCTTGAAGGGGTTGACCAGGTGCTTCCAGTTCTCGGGACGCTTGAGCGCACCGTCGCCGACGCCGAAGGTCTTGCCCTGGAAGACGTTGTCCGCCTCGACGAGGCGCTCGTCGGACGCGAGGTCGAGCCCGTGCGCCTTGGCGATCGGGGTCGCGGTCTCCTGTGCGCGCTCCAGCGGGGATGCGACGACATGCGTGATGTCGCGCGTGGAGAGGTGCTCGGCGACCCGGTCGGCCATCTGCCGGCCGAGCTCGGAGAGGTGGTAGCCGGACAGGCGGCCGTAGAGCACGCCGTCCGGGTTCTCCACCTCGCCGTGGCGCATCAGGTGGACGACGGTGATCTCGTTCTCGTCGTGCAAGCTGCTCATGCGGTGGCCTCCGCGGCGGCGCGGGCGGCGGCGGGCAGGGCGTCCGCGATGCGCTGGACGGCCCGCTCGTCATGCGCCGTGGACACGAACCAGGACTCGAACGCGGACGGCGGCAGGTAGACGCCGTCGGACAGCATCGAGTGGAAGAACGCGGTGAAGCGGAAGGCCTCCTGCGTCTTGGCGTCCTCGTAGTTGCGCACGTCCTGGTCGGTGAAGAACACCGAGAACATGTTGGACGCGGTCTGCAGCCGGTGCGCCACACCTTCCTTGGTGAGCGCCGCCGTCACCAGGGACTGGATCTCGCCGGACACAGCATTCACCTTGGCATACGCGGCGTCGTCGAGCAGCCTCAACTGCGCGAGACCGGCGGCGGTCGCGACCGGGTTACCGGACAGGGTGCCCGCCTGGTAGACCGGTCCCGCCGGCGCGAGGTGCGCCATGACGTCCTCGCGGCCGCCGAAGGCCGCGGCCGGGAAGCCGCCGCCCATGACCTTGCCGAAGGTCATCAGATCGGGCTCGACACCGTCGACACCGAACCAGCCGGCCTTGCTCGTACGGAAGCCCGTCATGACCTCGTCGGAGATGTACAGCGCACCGTTCTCGGCGCACAGGTCCTTGAGGCCCTGGTTGAAGCCGGGAGCCGGCGGGACGACGCCCATGTTGCCGGGCGAGGCCTCGGTGATCACACAGGCGATCTCGCCGGGGTGCGCGGCGAAGGCGGCACGGACGGCTTCGAGATCGTTGTACGGGAGCACGACGGTCTCGCCGGCCTGCGCACCCGTGACACCGGGAGTGTCCGGGAGCCCGAAGGTGGCGACACCGGAGCCCGCAGCGGCGAGCAGCGCGTCCACGTGCCCGTGGTAGCAGCCGGCGAACTTGATGACCTTGGCGCGCCCGGTGAAACCGCGGGCGAGCCGGATCGCGGACATCGTGGCCTCGGTACCGGAGGACACGAGCCGCACCTGCTCGACCGGGCCGATCCGGGCCACGATCTCCTCGGCGAGCGCGACCTCGCCCTCACCGGGCGTACCGAAGGAAGTGCCGCGCCCGACGGCCTCCTGTACGGCGGCGATCACCTCGGGGTGCGCGTGGCCGAGGATCATCGGTCCCCACGAGCACACGAGGTCGACATACTCGCGACCGTCGGCATCGGTGAGGTACGGACCCTGACCGGACACCATGAAACGGGGCGTACCACCCACGGCGCGGAAGGCGCGCACCGGAGAGTTCACGCCGCCGGGTGTCACGAGGGCCGCACGGTCGAAAAGCGTCTGCGAAACTGGGGCGTCATAGGGAAAGCTCACACGAGCCATGGTGTCAGAGGCTCCGGACTTCCTGCGGACCGGTGATTCCCTTATCGGGCGAACGAAGATCGACAGCAGTCGGTGGACTCGGCTGGGGGTCCGGGGGTTACCCCCCGGGGCAATGCGGCCCTCGCACGTTTCACCGCCGGGCCGTGGGGGAGGTCACTGTCACGATGATCGGGTTGCGCGGCGGGGGCGCTGCCGTCTACAAAGCGAGTCGGGCCACAAAGCAGTCTGGGTGAAAGATATGCATCGCGGTGGAGGGCTGGGCGAGGGGACCGGTGACCAGGGTGCCCTCGGACCGCGACGTGCCCGTCGGGGCAAGCACAGGCGCGAGGCGCATGAGAACGATGCACAGTCGGCCATCCCCCATGCAGGCGAGAATGCTGAGCACACGGGAATCAGGAGTGGCCGAGTGGGGGTGACCTACAAGTACTTCGGCGCCCCCGACGGGGCGACGGCGGCCCGCGTCCCGGTCACGATGCGCCCGGAGGAGCTCGGCGGCGATGAGCTCGGCATGGGCGGCATGTTCACCAAGATCAAGCCCGAGACGATGGCCGCGATGGTCCTCACCGGCATCGAGGGCATACCTCTGCACAAGGTCCCGCCGCTGGAACTGGTCGTCCTGCACCCCGACTATGCGGTGGTCAAGCTTCCGATGACCGTCGTCGACCCCCTTCGGGGCATCGGCGAGGAGGCCGTGGGCGCGGCCGCCTTCATCTGGTCGACGGTCCCGGACCGCGGGGGGCCGCGGGATGCGTTCAACGTCTACCAACTGCTGCACGAATGGCAGGACTTCAGCCATCGGCTGCATGAGGCCGGGCATCAGCCCTATTGCCTGGTGTGGCCGTGAGTCCGTGAGTTCCCGCGGGTGAGCTGACGCTTTTACGGTCGGTGGCGCGACGCGTGCGCCGTGGTGCGCCGACTTTCCGTACGGGAATGTGCACGGTGGACCCGTGCGGATGCGAAGACGGCCGTCGGGGCCGTGGGCGGTGGCCCTCTGTGTGGTCCTGTTGGCCTGGGGCGCCGGCGCGCCCGTCGGAGCGGAACCGCGACCTGAACCCGACCCCGGGCCGACGTTGCACTCGCACTCGCCGCTGCCCTTTCCCGAGGACACCCCGGATCAGTGGATGCCGCCCTGGCTCACGGTGCCGCAGCACACGCCCTCGCTCCCCGGTGCGCCGCGGCGCCCTGACGGTCCGTTCCCGCAGTACAGGAAGTACCGGGATCTGCGGGAGTTGGAGGTCGTGCCGAGGCAGGAGCAGGGCAAGGGCCGGCTCTTCCCGTACTGCACCGGTGCGACGGGGCCGTACCAGAAGGAGCTCGAACGCCGTCTGAAACTGCGGCCGGTCGACGGCCGGCAGTCCGCGGCCGACTGCCAGGCGGTCCAGAAGTTCCAGCTGCGGCACGGCATCGCGCCGCCGCTCGGCTATGCCGGTCCGCACACTTGGGGCACCGCGCAGCTCCTGCACGCGAAGAAGCACCCGAACCCCGGCGGGACGTGCCCGGTGCGGGCCGGGCGGGGGGTGGCGTGTGTGGATCTGTCGCGCCAGCTGATGTGGGTGCAGCGGGGGAAGCAGATCGTCTTCGGGCCCGCCGCGATCCGCTCCGGAAAGCCCGGCTACCGCACCCGTACCGGCACATTCTCCGTATATCTGCGCAGCGCGGAGCACACGTCCACGCTCTACAACGCCCCCATGCCGTATGCCCAGTTCTTCTCCGGTGGCCAAGCGTTCCACGGGCGGTACCGGACCATCTACTACGAGCCGGGGTCCCATGGGTGCGTCAACCTCGGGTACCGCGATGCGGAGCGGCTTTGGAAGGTGCTGCGTACCGGTGACGCGGTGTTCGTGTTCGGGCGGAAACCGGCGGCGCCCAAGTCGTAGACGGCCGAGGCGACATGAGGGCCGCGCACGGGTGGGCGCGGCCCTCATGGCCGAGTGGGTGGGGCGGGTGCGGTGCTGGGCGGGTGCGGTGCTGGGCGGTTTGCGGTGCTGGTGTCGGTTGCCGTGCTGGTGTCGGTTGCCGTGCTGGTGTCGGTTGCCGTGCTGGTGTCGCTTGCCGTGCTGGGCGGCGGCGTCAGTCCTTCGTGCCGTCCTTGTCGGGGGCGCCGCCGTCCGAGGCGCCCGTGCCGTCGTTGCTGACGGTGACGGTGACGGTCCGGGTGTCCTCGACCTTGAACACCGGGGCGTCGGTGCTCGACCGGCCGTCGACCGCGTAGGAGACCTTCCAGCCGGCCGGCAGTTCACCCTTGCCCTCGCGGACGATGCAGTACGTGCCGGCCATGACGTTCCTGACGGTCACGATCTCACCGGGGCTCAGCTCGGCTGCGCCCGCGGTTCCGTCCTGGCAGGAGTAGGTGACCGTGAAGCTCGACGGCACCTGGCCGTGGGCGGGCGGCACGACATTCTTGGTGATCTTGAACCTGGACGGCATGGTCCGGACACCGGAGAAGTCATTGGTGACGATCACGGTGTTGACCCGGTCCGTGTTGACCCCCGGGTCCGGCGCGCCGGCCGGGAAGTAGGTCACCGTGGCGCCTTCGGGGAAGTCGTCCGTTCCCTGTTCGGTGACCGTGCAGGTCGAGTCCGCGGGGATGTTCCTGAGGATGTGCCTGCCGTCCGCGGTCGTACCGAGGCCACCGCCCGAGCCGAAGGTGAGCGTCTCCTCCCCGGTGTCGCCGCTGGGGGCCGTACAGACGACGTCCACGGTGTACTCGGTGGGCAGCGGCTCGGCCGGAGTGCCCACGGGCATGGCGACCCGCTTGAGGACGAGCAGCTCGCCCTGGACACCCCTCGGCATCGCCGCGAAGTGGTAGCAGATCAGGTAGTGGCTGACGTCGGCCACGTTGCCGCCCGTGTTCTTGGGCGAGATGTAGTTCTGCGGAGCCTGGAGCTGCGGCGGCACGTTCGGGGCCTTGTAGACATTGGAGGCGTCGCCTCCCTTGATGACCACGGCGTCGACCACGACTCCGGCGCTCGTACCGGCGGGAGTGATCTCGACCTGGACCATCGTGGGACTCGACCCCGTGCCCGTGCCCTTCACGTACGTGTCGCCCGCGTCGTCGTTGTTCTGGCCGGAGATCTGCACGTCGTCGGGATAGCCGGCCTGGGCGCAGGTGGTGATGTTCTCCGGCACGAACTGCGCCCGGCTGTCGGACGGCTCCGGGTTCGGTGCGGCGGAGGTGGAGACGGAGGTGGAGGTGGAGGCGGACGCGGTTGCGGCGGAGGCGGGTACGGCGGACGCGGGTGCCGCGTTGAGCAGCATCGCCGCGGTCAGGGCTGAAGCGAGCAGTCCGACGGGTCCTGAGGAACGGATCCGCCTGAGGGAACGCCGGCTGAAGCGAATCATGGGGAAGGCCTCCTGGTTCTGCGGCTTTCGTCTGGTATGCGACACATATGTCGCCGCAGGACCGCGAGGAGGGCGGCGCGCGCTGGCGCGGTGCGAGTGGCCCGGGGTGCACCCCGATCGGGTCAGCTTCGCTCGCTCCCGCCCAGGTCGACGCCTTGACTGGCCTTCGACGGCGCGGCCCACCGGCCGGCGGAACAGCGGGAGGCGGCATGGTGTGGACGGCGCGGCTGCAGCGCTTCCGTACCGACGCCGAGCGCCTGCGCAGCACCGCCGAGGCGCGCTTCCCCGTGGTGGGGGAGCTGACGGGCCGACTGCTTTCCTCGCACCTCCTGGACGCGGCGACCCGGCTCGCGGCGCAGGCGTTCCTGGCCTCGATCCCTCTGTTGTTCGCGGTCGCCGCCTTCGCTCCGGTCAGCGTCCGCGACCAACTGCGGGAGTCGCTGCGCAGCGTGTTCGGACTGACCGGGCAGGCCGACGGTGAGCTCCAGCAGGTGCTCGGCAACTCGGGCGAGAACACGCTGCGCGAGACCAGCGGCGTCATCGGTCTGGCTCTCGCACTGGTCTCCGCGACCAGCTTCAGCCGGGCCATGGCACGGGTCTGCGAGCGGGCCTGGAAGCTGCCGAAGGCGTCGACCAGGATCGCGGCCTGGCGCTGGCTGGTGTGGCTGTTCGCGCTCCTGCTCTTCCTGCTGCTCCAGGGGCCGGTACGCGACGGCTTCGGCGCCGGGATGTGGCTGGGCGCCCCGCTGCTCTTCGTGCTCAGCACCGGCGTATGGCTGTGGACCCAGCATCTGCTCCTGGCCGCCCGCGTCGCCTGGCTGCCGCTGCTCCCGGGCGCGCTCCTCGCAGCGGCCGCCACCAATGCCCTCGCCCTGAGCGCGCGGCTCTACATGCCCGCCGCGCTGAACCGCGCGCTGGGCGAGTACGGCTCCCTCGGCCTGGTCCTGACGCTGCTGTCCTGGCTGATCCTGGTCTGCACCGCGATCACTTTCGCGGTGACCATCGGCGCGGTCGCGGCCCAGGAGCCGCCGCTGAACCGGCTCCTGGACCGCGGGCGGGGCACGTATCTCAAGGCGACGTAGGTGGCGGGCTCTCAAGACGACGCAGGTGGCGGGCATGCGTGCCTGAGTGGGCTCCGTACCAGGCCTGAGTGGGCTCCGTACCAGGCCTGAGTGGGCTCTACGAGGTCTATGTGGCCGGCGGGTCGAACCGCAGCCGCGGCTCGGGCGGGGTGTAGCGGATCTCGGGCTTGGCCGGGGCCAGGACCTTGCGGGCACGGGCGCGCACCGTGTGCGGGGTGGATGCCAGCTGACGGCAGGCCTCGCACCAGGTGTCGGAGTGCCGGGCCGCACGCGTGGCCGCGGCGATCTCGTCGAAGAACAGCGGGTCGCTCCGGTGCGTCAGGCATTCGACCTCGTAGCGGTCGCCGCGCGCCGACGTCGCCTCCGCGGGCCTTCCCTGTGCGGTCGCGAGCGTGTCCCGCAGCACCACTCGGGCCCCTGTGTCGCGCCGGGTGAACACACGCCCCTCGGCGTCGAGTTCGGCCAGCGCCCGCTCCGCGGTCGCGGCGGCCTGCCGATGTGCGGCGACGCTCTCCGGGGCCGGGCCGATCGCCTGGGCCGCGCGGGTCCGGGCTCTGTCGAGGGCGAGTTCCACCCGCCGGGCGCGCACTCTCGCGGTGGCCTGCAGCCTCTTACGGCGGGAGTACTTATCGTCGTCCGGTATGCCGCTGCTCATTTCGCTTGCTCTCCTTCGGCTCCCCGAGCCTGCCGGAACCGGAGTGCTCCGTACGGCCGTGGGCGGCGGTCGTGCAGCCGTAGTACGGCCGGAGTTCTCCGGGAGTCGACTGTAAGCAGGTTGCCGTAGGCCCGCATGCGCAATCCGATTCGTACCGTAATCACCGCAGGTCAAGGGCCTCATGGCGAGGGCATGGACTGGTGACGTACGGGCAGGAGCGTGGCAGGCTGCCCCGAAGCCGGGCAGTCCGGCGCGCACAGAGATCCGAGGGGGACTCCACGCATGCCGATGATCCGCAGGCTGCGCCGCATCGTGCGCCGCGTGCAGCGCAAGGCCGTGGACCTCAGCCATCCGTCGCGCTCCCCGCTGGGCAGCGCGGTGGTCAACTGCGTGGTCTACCGGGGCGGCAAGCGGCAGTCCGGCTCCTGGGCGGGCCTGACGGGGCCGGAGGCGCTGCGGCGCGTACGCGAGGAGGGCGACGGCTTCGTATGGATCGGGCTGCACGAGCCCGACGAGCAGGAGACAGCCGCGCTCGCCGAGCCGTTCGGACTGCATCCGCTGGCCGTCGAGGACGCGGTGCAGGCGCATCAGCGGCCCAAGGTGGCGCCGTATGACGACACGCTCTTCGCCGTGTTCAAGTCGGTCTGCTACGTCGAGCACGATGAACTCACCGCCACCAGCGAGGTGGTGGACACCGGCGAGATCATGGTGTTCACCGGCCGGGACTTCGTGATCACGGTCCGCCATGGCCGGCACGGCTCGCTCGGGCCGGTGCGCGAGGCCCTCGAAGCGGACCCCGAGCAGCTGGCCAAGGGGCCTTCGGCGGTGCTGCACGCGATAGCGGACTTCGTGGTCGACGAGTATCTGAGCGTCGCCGACGCCGTGCAGCACGATGTCGAGGCCGTCGAGACCCAGGTCTTCTCACCGGACGCGGGCCGGGTGGACCCGGGCCGTATCTACCAGCTCAAGCGTGAACTCCTCGAGCTGAAGCGGTCGGTGGCCCCGCTCGCCCGTCCCCTCGCGGTCCTGGCGGAGCGGCGCAGCCCGCTGATCGATCCCGGTGTCCAGGCGTACTTCCGCGATGTCGGCGACCATCTGACCACCACCGTCGAGCAGATCGCGTCCTTCGACTCCCTGCTCGACTCGATCCTGCAGGCCCATCTGGCACAGGTGACGGTCGCGCAGAACGAGGACATGCGGAAGATCACCGCGTGGGCGGCGGTGATCGCCGTGCCGACGATGGTGTGCGGTGTGTACGGGATGAACTTCGAGCACATGCCCGAACTCGGCTGGCGCTACGGCTACTTGCTGGTGGTGTCGGTGACGGCGGTGGCCTGTTTTCTGGTGCACCGGGGGTTCCGGCGCAGGGGTTGGCTGTAGGGGTACGGCTTCGGCGCGGGGGCTGGTCTTAGGGGTACGGGTCCGGCCTGGAGGCTGGCTGCGGATCTACGGTTCCGGCGCCGTCAGATACCGCTGGACCGTGGGCGCCAGCCAGTCGACGACCTCCTCCTTCGGCATCGCTACGGCCACGGGGAAGCGCAGCACGAAGCGGGCGAGCGCCATGCCGAGGACCTGGGAGGCGACGAGCGCGGCACGGCGCGGGGCGTCGGCCGGATCGGGGCAGACCTGGGCGGCGATCGGGCCGATCTGCTCCTTGAGGATCTGCTGCATCCGCTCGGCGCCCGCAGGGTTCGTGGCGCCCACGCGCAGCAGCGCCGTGAGCACCTCGTCCTGCTCCCACCGGTCGAGGAAGTGGGAGACGAGCGAGCGTCCGACATGGTCGGTTGGCTGCATACGCAGATCCATGGGCGCCGGCAGGTTCAGATCGATTTCCGCCGCGGCCGCGAACAGTCCTTCCTTGCTGCCGTAATAGCGCATCACCATCGACGGGTCGATGCCCGCCTCCTTGGCGATCGAACGGATGGTGGCGCGCTCGTACCCGTCGGCCGCGAAGCGCTCACGCGCCGCGGCGAGGATCGCGGCGCGGGTGGCGTCGGAGCGGCGGGGCTTGGGTTCGGGGGTGGAGTCGGAGCGGCGGGGCTTGACTTCGGGAGTCGCGTCGGAGCGGCGGGGCTTGGCTTCAGGCGTGGCGGGCGTGCTGCGAGTCTCTGAATCCTGCATGCCAACGAGCGTAGGCCAACATGTGTTGACAGTCCACCGCGAGGCGTTCTACTGTTGCCAACAAGCGTTGACCAACAGGCGTTGGCACCCGAGGAGGCCGCAATGAACGGCACGACCGGCACGAACGAGACCCACAGCACCGAGCAGCACGGCACCGGCCCCGCAGACGTCGTGATCGTCGGCGCCGGCCCCACCGGCCTGCTCCTGGCCGGCGATCTCGCGGCGGCCGGGATACGGGTGACGGTCCTGGAGAAGCGCCCCGCCAAGATCAGCAATCTGACCCGCGCCTTCGGTGTGCACGCCCGCACCCTGGAGGTCCTGGACGCCCGCGGTCTGGCCGACGAACTGGTCCCCACCGGGCAGAAGCTCACTCAGCTGCGCCTGTTCCGCTCGCTCTCCCTCGATCTCGCCGGCCTTCCGTCCCGTTTCCCCTACCTCCTGAGCACTCCGCAGTACGAGGTGGAGAAGCTGCTGCACCGCAGGGCGACCGAGCACGGGGTGCGGTTCGTGCACGATGCCGAGGTCACCGGGCTGCGGCAGGACGCCGACGGTGTGACGGTCGATGTCCGGGACAAGGACGGGGAGAGCTCTGCCTACCGGGCCGCCTATGCCGTGGGCGCGGACGGTGTGCGCAGCGCGGTCCGCAAGGCGCTCGGGCAGCCCTTCCCCGGCAAGTCCGTGATCAGTTCGATCGTCCTCGCCGATGTGCTCCTGGAGAGCGAGCCCGACCTGACCGTGGCGGTCAGGGGCGGCGAAGGAGCCTTCGGCTTCATGATCCCGTTCGGTGACGGGTACTGGCGGGTCGGCGGCTGGAACCGCGAGCGCGCACAGATCCCCGACGACGCCCCCGCCTCGCTCGACGAGCTGCGCGACATCATCCGCCGCGCCTTCGGCTCGGACTTCGGGATGCACGACGAGCGCTGGATCTCCCGCTTCCACAGCGACGAGCGGCAGGTCCCGCAGTACCGCACGGGCCGGGTCTTCCTCGCCGGCGACGCCGCGCACACCCACTCCCCCGCGGGCGGCCAGGGCATGAACACCGGTCTGCAGGACGCCAACAACCTGGGCTGGAAACTGGCCGCGGTCCTCAACGGGCGGGCACCGGACGGACTGTTGGACTCCTACCAGGACGAGCGCCACCCGGTCGGCTCCGCGGTACTGCGCAGCAGCGGCACGATCGTGCGCCTCGCGATGGCCCACAACCCGGCCCAGCTGGCGGTGCGTTGGCTGGCGTCCAAGGCGCTCAACCACGCGGCGCCGTTGAGGCGAAAGGCGATCGGCCAGATCACCGGAATCGGCTACGCCTATCAGGCACCGCGCGGGTCCCACGCTCTCGTCGGCCGGCGCGCACAGGACGGACAGCTCATGGACGGCAGCAGGCTGTACGAGGCGCTGCGCTCGGGGCAGTTCGTGTTCGTCGCACCGAAGGAGACACCGCTCCCGGCCGAGCTTCAGTCGCTGGCCGGGGCGGAGTGCATACGGGTGCAGTGGGCGGATGAGCGGAACGGGTCGATGGTGCTGGTGCGGCCCGACGGGTATGTGGCCTGGGCCCGGGACTGAGTGCGGCTGCCGGCGGGCGGTCGGAGGGTTCCGGCCGCCCGCCGGCAGCGGTGCTCAGCCGAGGAACTTCGTCAGTGCCTCGCCCGCCGAATTGACTGTGGGCTCGTCGGCGTTGAGCGAGTCGTGGACGAAATGGACCGCCGCGTCGGTGATCCCGCAGTACTCGGAGATTCCCGTCCGCAGCACATGAGTGACCGTCCGGTCCCAGCCGAGCGAGGTGAAATCGGCCTCGGTGTAACTGACCGCTGTCAGCCAGAGCATCCGCTTCCCGGCCAGGCGCGGCCGGCTGCGGCCGTAGGCGAAACCGTGATTCCACACCCGGTCGATCCAGCCCTTGAGGATCGCCGGCGGACCGAACCACCACAGGGGGAAGACGATGACCATCACCTCGGCCGCTTCGACGCGGCGCATATGGGCGTGCACCTCCGCGGAGTACGCCTTGTCCCGGTCCGCCCAGTCGGGTTCGTCCTCAGGACCCAGTCTGGGGTCGAAGCCCTCGCGGTACAGATCGAGCACGTCGACCGTGAACCCGGAGCTCTCGAGCCGGACTTGGGCCTGCCGCGCCAGCTCCGCGGTGAGCGAGTCGGTACGGGGGTGGCCCACCACGAGGAGCGCCGTACGGTCCTCACTTGCGGGGGTGCTGCCGCTTGGGGTTCCGGCGCCGCTTGGGGTTCCGGCGCCGCTTGAGGGGGTGGTCGCGGGGCTCATCGGGCTGCCTCCAGACGGACCAGCATCTTGCCGGTGTTGGCGCCGCTGAGCACTCCGAGGAAGGCGCCGGGTGCCTGCTCGATACCGTCCACGACGGTCTGTTCGGTGCGCAGTGAGCCGTCGGCGAGCCAGCCCGCGGCCTTGCCGATCCACTCGGGGAAGAGGTCGAAGTGACTGCTGACGAGCATGCCTCGCAAAGTGGCCTCCTTGGCCGCGGCGCGGAACAGGTTGTCGGGACCGGGCGTTGGGGCCGCGGTGTTGTAGCCGCTGATCGCGCCGACCAGGGCGATCCTGCCGCCGGTGCGCAGAGCACCGATGGCGGCCTGCAGATGGTCACCGCCGACGGCGTCGAGATAGACGTCGATCCCGTCCGGCGCGGCCTGGGCCAGCTGCTCGTCCAGTGCGCCCTGGCGGTAGTCGAGCGCGGCGTCGTACCCGAAGGTGTCGAGCAGCTTCTTGGTCTTGGCGAGCCCGCCCGCGGAGCCGATGACCCGGGACGCACCGAGTTTGCGGGCCAGTTGACCTGCGACGCTGCCGACGGCCCCGGCCGCGGCGGAGACGAACACGACATCGCCCTCTCGTACGGGGGCGGTTCGGGTGAGGGCGGCGTAGGCGGTCAGTCCGGTGGTGCCCAGCGGGCCCAGCCAAGCCTCGGGCGGGGCGAGTGCGGGGTCGACGACGGTGGCACCGGCCGCGTCGAGCACGGCGTACTCGCGCCAGCCCAGGAAGTGCGTCACGGTCGCGCCGACCGGCACGGACTCGGCACGCGAGGCGACGACCTCACCGAGTGCGCTGCCTTCCAGGGCGGCGCCGAGTGCGAAGGGAGGGATGTAGGAGGGGACATCGTCCATACGTCCTCGCATGTACGGGTCGACGGACATCCAGGTGTTGCGGACCACGATCTGGCCGGCACCGGGCTCGGGCACGTCCACGGTCGCCGACTCGAAGTTCTCGGCACCTGGTTGACCCGACGGACGGGCGGCGAGGCGGATCTCACGGGAACGCAGGGTGGAGGACATGGCTTCTCTTCTCGCTCCAAGTTAGCCCGCACCTCGGGACTCCCACCCCTGCGCGGACTGACGACTCCCCGCCCTCTCGGACGGCGAGGCAACCGGTCCTGGTCACGGAAACCACAGTGCGGGCGGGTGGTCACGGGTCACTGATGGCTCACGCACGAAGAGCCGTGATCGCGTCCGGCACATTCGGTAGGTCTCGCGTCTTCGGCCGGTCCGGCAAATTGAGCCTCTGCGGCGATTGAGCAGATCCGAACGAAGTTCGGATGCCGGGGGGCCGGGGGCGAAGCCCCCGGTTTCGGGAAGGGGCGGGTAGGGGAAATCCGCCCGCCGCAGGCGCCCGCTCACCGCCCAGCCCGGCAGATCGGAA
>NZ_JBEPEW010000014.1:0-90823 GCF_040300965.1 Streptomyces mesophilus
GGGCCGACGAGGCCGAACTGCGGGAACTGGCCACGGAAGCGGCCGCCGGACTGATCGCCGACGACCCCGCGTACTCCCGGCTCGCCGCCCGCCTCCTCACGCTCACCATCGCCGCCGAAGCCGCCTCGCAGGGTGTGCGCACCTTCACCGAGTCCGTCTCGGCCGGCCACCGTGAGGGCCTGATCGCCGACCGCACCGCGGAGTTCGCCCGGGTGCACCACGCCCGCCTCGACGCACTGATCGACGAAGGCGCCGACGACCGCTTCGGCTACTTCGGCCTGCGCACGGTCTACTCCCGCTACCTCCTGCGCCACCCGATCACCCGCAAGGTCATCGAGACCCCCCAGCACTTCATGCTGCGCGTGGCCGCCGGACTCGCCGCCGACGAGTCGGCCGGCGCGCTCGACGAAGTGGCCGCCCTGTACGGCCTGATGAGCCGCCTGGACTATCTGCCGTCCTCGCCGACCCTCTTCAACTCCGGCACCCGCCACCCGCAGATGTCCTCCTGCTACCTGCTCGACTCGCCGCTCGACGAGCTCGACTCCATCTACGACCGCTACCACCAGGTCGCCCGCCTCTCCAAGCACGCCGGCGGCATCGGCCTCGCGTACTCCCGTATCCGCGCCCGCGGTTCACTGATCCGCGGTACGAACGGGCACTCCAACGGCATCGTCCCGTTCCTCAAGACCCTCGACGCCTCCGTCGCCGCCGTGAACCAGGGCGGACGCAGGAAGGGCGCCGCCGCCGTCTACCTGGAGACCTGGCACGCGGACATCGAGGAGTTCCTCGAACTGCGCGACAACACCGGCGAGGACGCCCGCCGCACCCACAACCTCAACCTCGCGCACTGGATCCCCGACGAGTTCATGCGCCGCGTCGAGACCGGCGGCGACTGGTCGCTGTTCTCCCCGGCCGACGTGCCCGAGCTCGTGGACCTGTGGGGCGACGAGTTCGACGCCGCGTACCGGAAGGCGGAGGCCGCGGGGCTGGCCCAGAAGACCCTCCCGGCCCGCGACCTGTACGGCCGCATGATGCGCACCCTCGCGCAGACCGGCAACGGCTGGATGACCTTCAAGGACGCCGCCAACCGCACCGCCAACCAGACCGCGGAGCCCGGCCACACCGTCCACTCCTCGAACCTGTGCACCGAGATCCTGGAGGTGACGGACGACGGGGAGACGGCCGTCTGCAACCTGGGTTCCGTGAACCTGGGGGCGTTCGTCCGCGAAGGCTCCATCGACTGGGAGCGCCTGGACGAGACCGTCCGCACCGCGGTCACCTTCCTGGACCGCGTGGTCGACATCAACTTCTACCCGACCGAGCAGGCGGGCCGCTCCAACGCCCGCTGGCGCCCGGTGGGCCTCGGCGCGATGGGGCTGCAGGACGTCTTCTTCCAGCTGCGCCTGCCCTTCGACTCGCCCGAGGCACGCGCGCTGTCCACCCGTATCGCCGAGCGCATCATGCTCGCCGCCTACGAGGCCTCCTGCGACCTCGCCGAACGCGGAGGCCCGCTGCCCGCATGGGACAAGACCCGCGCGGCACGCGGAGTCCTGCACCCCGACCACTACGACGTCGAGCTGAACTGGCCGGAGCGCTGGACCGCCCTGCGTACCCGCATCGCCGCCACCGGTATGCGCAACTCGCTGCTTCTGGCCATCGCGCCGACCGCCACCATCGCCTCGATCGCCGGCGTCTACGAGTGCATCGAGCCCCAGGTCTCCAACCTCTTCAAGCGCGAGACGCTCAGCGGTGAATTCCTGCAGGTCAACGCCTACTTGGTCGACGAGCTCAAGAAGCTCGGCGTCTGGGACGCCCAGACCCGCGAGGCGCTGCGCGAGTCCAACGGCTCGGTCCAGGGCCTCAGTTGGATTCCGGCCGAGGTCCGCGCGCTGTACCGCACCGCCTGGGAGATCCCGCAGCGCGGCCTGATCGACATGGCCGCCGCCCGCACCCCCTTCCTCGACCAGTCGCAGTCCCTGAACCTCTTCCTCGAGACGCCCACCATCGGCAAGTTGAGCTCGATGTACGCGTACGCCTGGAAGCAGGGCCTGAAGACCACGTACTACCTGCGCTCGCGCCCGGCGACCCGGATCGCGCGCGCGGCGTCCGCAACTTCGATTCCCGTACAACAGTTGGACAGTACGACCGATGCGGTCGCCTGTTCTCTGGAGAACCCGGAGAGCTGCGAGGCCTGCCAGTAGTCACAGGCTCCCCCACTCGAAGAGTGGGAGGTGTCAGCCATCGCGGCCGACGCTCACTGTGACCAGCACGAGCCATCGTCAAGAGGGAGGTGACCTTGATGGCTACGTTCCGTACGGGACGGAAGACCCACCCGACTGTGCTTCCTCAGCAGTCGGCTCTGGAACCCGGACCGGCATGTCCTCCTCCTTCAGCGAGCTGACGGATACGCCTACACCACAGAGAAGGAGGCAGGGGACGCTCCAGACATAGCCTCTGGGGAATCCGCCCCTCGCAGCACATGACGACCGCACCTGAAAAGACCCAGAAGAACCTGCTCGACCCGGGCTTCGAACTCACGCTCCGCCCCATGCGCTACCCCGACTTCTACGAGCGCTACCGGGACGCGATCAAGAACACCTGGACCGTCGAGGAGGTCGACCTCCACTCCGACGTCTCCGACCTGGCGAAGCTCTCGCCGGGCGAGCAGCACATGATCGGCCGGCTCGTCGCGTTCTTCGCGACGGGCGACTCGATCGTGGCGAACAACCTGGTCCTGACGCTCTACAAGCACATCAACTCCCCGGAGGCGCGGCTCTATCTCTCGCGCCAGCTCTTCGAGGAGGCCGTCCACGTCCAGTTCTATCTGACGCTTCTGGACACCTATCTGCCGGATCCGGAGGACCGGGCGGCGGCCTTCGCGGCGGTCGAGAACATCCCCTCCATCAAGGAGAAGGCCGAGTTCTGCTTCAAGTGGATGGACTCGGTCGAATCGATCGACCGCCTGGAGACCCAGGCCGACCGGCGCCGCTTCCTGCTCAACCTGATCTGCTTCGCGGCCTGCATCGAGGGCCTCTTCTTCTACGGCGCCTTCGCGTACGTGTACTGGTTCCGCTCGCGGGGGCTGCTGCATGGGCTCGCCACGGGGACCAACTGGGTGTTCCGGGACGAAACCATGCATATGAACTTCGCGTTCGAGGTCGTCGACACCGTCCGCAAGGAAGAGCCGGAGCTCTTTGACGACGCACTCGAGCAGCAGGTCACGGACATGCTGAAGGAGGCCGTGGAGGCCGAGCTGCAGTTCGGCCGCGACCTGTGCGGCGAGGGCCTGCCCGGCATGAACACCGAGTCGATGCGCCAGTACCTGGAGTGCGTGGCCGACCAGCGCCTCGTACGCCTCGGGTTCGCGCCGCTCTACGGTTCGGAGAACCCCTTCTCCTTCATGGAACTCCAGGGCGTCCAGGAGCTGACCAACTTCTTCGAGCGCCGGCCGTCGGCGTACCAGGTGGCGGTGGAGGGCTCGGTGTCGTTCGACGACGAGTTCTAGCCGGAGGGGTGGGCGCCGTTCAGACCGGCTTGCGCCACACGGAGATGTGCTTCGCGGAGTCCTGGGTGAACGGTGTTCCGTCCCAGTCCGCGACGCGCCTTTCCAGCTCCAGGCCGGCCAGCTTGGCCATCAGGTCCAGCTCGGCCGGCCAGGCGTACCGCTGCCGGAAGTTCTCCCGTCGGTAGCGGCCGTCGTCGCCGTCGCGGGTGAAGTGGTGCGAGACGAGGGTCTGTTCGACCAGGTCGAATGTGTCGAAGCCGAGATGGCGTTCGGATACGTCGAATGGCACGGCGACCTGGCCGGGCGGCAGGAAGCGCAGGGGCGGTACGCAGAGTTCGATCACGAAGCGGCCGCCGGGCGACAGATGGCGGGCGGCGTTGCGGAAGCACTCGACCTGCTCGTCCTGCGTGAGCAGGTTCGAGATCGTGTTGTAGACGAGGTAGACCAGGGAGAACGTGCCGGGGACGACGGCGGCGGCCATGTCCCCGATGGTCACGGGGAGAGTCTCCTCGTCGGCCTTGCGGCGCAGCACCGCGGCCATGGGCTCCGACAACTCGATGCCCGCCACCGGTACGCCGCGTTCCCTGAGCGGGACGCCGACGCGCCCTGTCCCGATGGCGAACTCCAACGCCCGGCCGTCTCCGGCGAGTTCGGCGAGGAAGTCGAGGGTCGGTCCGAGTACGGCGGCCGAGGACAGCTCGGTCTCTTCGGCGTCGTAGCGTTCGGCGGTCTCTTGGGTCCACAGTTCACTGCTCGTCACGGGCCACCACATTGCCGGGCGGCGAGGGGCGTTGTCGACGCAATTACCCGGGCGCATGTTGTCGGTGGATCCACCCGGCCGGCAACGGCAGCGGCCCCCGGTGCGAGAACCTCTCGCACCGGGGGCCACCCCCTTACGCACTGCTCAGCAGCACCGGAACCCCTCCCGGGGGTCCGCCTCCCTGGCGTCCATCCGCTCCCGCTCGAACTCCCGCCGGGACTTCGGCACTTGGCCGTGGGAGCGGGCGTGGGCCGCGTACCGGTCGTAGACCGATTCGCCCGACAGTTCGCGCCACCAGTAGCGGATTTCCTTCAGGAGCGCCATCAGGGCTTCCCGGCCGCCACCGGCGTACCACCGGATGTGCCGTCCGAGTCGGAAGCGCCCGCCGCCGCGAGCTCCGCCTTCTCCTCGGCCGTCGGCCACAGGCCCGCCGGCGCCACGATCTTGGACTCGACGTACTCGGCTTCCTTGAGCTCCGCCGTACCCGGGTTGCGGATCGCCTTGACGCAGACGCGGGTCGCGTCGGCCAGGACGATGATGATCAGGACCGCGAAGAGCGCGGAGAGCACGCCGTCCACCGTGGCGTTGGTGACGATGGTCTCCATCGCGTCCCTGGTCTTCGCCGTGCCGAAGGACTCGGCGCCCGAGTCGAGAGCGTCCTGGTAGGCCTTGCGCTGGGCGAAGAAGCCGACCTTGACGTCGTCCGAGAACACCTTCTGCCAGCTCGCGGTCAGGGTGACCGCGACGTCCCAGAGCAGCGGAATGCCGGTCACCCAGGCCCACTTGAGGCGGCCCGACTTGATGAGCAGCGTCGTACAGACGGCGAGGGCTACCGCGGCGAGCAGTTGGTTGGCGATACCGAAGAGCGGGAAGAGCTGGTTGATGCCGCCCAGTGGGTCGTGCACGCCGACCCACAGGAAGTAGCCCCAGCCGCCGACCACGATCGCACTCGTCAGCCAGACGCCGGGCCACCAGCTGACGCGCTTGAGCGGCTTGTAGATGTTGCCCAGGGTGTCCTGGAGCATGAAGCGGCCCACGCGGGTACCGGCGTCCACGGTGGTGAGGATGAAGAGGGCCTCGAACATGATCGCGAAGTGATACCAGAAGGCCTTCATCCCGGCGCCGCCGATCACGGCCGAGAAGATCTCCGACATGCCGAGCGCGAAGGTCGGGGCGCCACCGGTCTTGGAGGTGATGGACGGTTCGCCGACGTCCTTGGCTGCCTGGGCGAGGGTGGCGGGGTCGATGCTGAAGCCGAAGTTCTTCACCGCCTCGGAGGCGGACTCCAGCGTCGGGCCGAGCACGCCCGCGGGCGAGTTGACCGCGAAGTACAGGCCGGGCTCCAGGATGCAGGCACAGATCACGGCCATGATCGCGACGAACGACTCGGTGAGCATCGACCCGTAGCCGATCAGCCGGACCTGCGTCTCCTTCTGCACCATCTTCGGCGTCGTACCGGAGGAGACCAGCGCGTGGAAGCCGGACAGGGCGCCACAGGCGATCGTGATGAAGACGAACGGGAACATCGAGCCCGCGAAGACCGGACCGGCGCCGCTGGTGGCGAACTCCGTGACCGCGTCCATCTTCATGGTCGGCATCGCGATCACGACTCCGAGCGCGAGCAGCACGATCGTGCCGATCTTCATGAAGGTGGAGAGGTAGTCGCGCGGGGCGAGCAGCATCCAGACCGGCAGGACCGAGGCCAGGAAGCCGTATGCCACCATCCAGATGACCAGCGAGGACGGCGCGAGCGTGAACGCCTCGGCCCAGGAGGACTCGGCGACCCAGCGGCCGGAGACGATCGCGAGCAGCAGCAGCGCGACGCCGAGGACCGAGACCTCGGTGACCCGGCCCGGGCGGAGGATACGCAGGTAGACACCCATGAACAGGGCGATCGGGATGGTCATCGCGATGGAGAAGACACCCCAGGGCGAGTGCGCGAGCGCGTTCACGATCACCAGGGCGAGCACCGCGAGCAGGATGATCATGATGGCGAACACGGCGACCAGCGCGGCGGCGCCGCCGAAGGGGCCGATCTCGTCGCGGGCCATCTGCCCGAGCGACTTGCCGTTGCGCCGGGTCGAGAAGAACAGCACCACCATGTCCTGCACGGCACCGGCGAAGATCACGCCGGCCACGATCCAGATGGTGCCCGGCAGATAACCCATCTGCGCGGCGAGCACCGGGCCGACCAGCGGACCCGCGCCCGCGACGGCCGCGAAGTGGTGGCCGAAGAGCACGCGGCGGTCGGTGGGGTGGAAGTCGACACCGTTGTCGAGGCGCTCGGCCGGGGTGGCGCGCTTCTTGTCGACCTTCAGGACCCGGTTGGCGATGAACTTCGAGTAGAAGCGGTATGCGATCGCATACGATCCGAGGGCCGCGGCGAGCAGCCACGCCGCCGAGATCTCCTCGCCGCGCGAGAGGGCGAGCACACCCCAGCCGGTGGCACCGATCAGCGCGACGAGCGCCCAGATGATGACCGATTTGGTGCTTATCTTGCGTTGTGGTCTTGCTGTGTCCGTCGCTGGCTCCGGCATGGTGGCTCCGTCCCCTAGATCACCGTGTAACTCGGCCGAAATCTAGGGGTGCCGGACCGGGATACGGAAGCCCCTGTCCGCATATCGGTCTCCGGACAGGGGCTTTACCCGCGTATGTGAACAGCCTGGCGGTGGAGGTCCGGCCTCGACCGCAGGGAGATGCCGTCTCAGCAGCAGCGGAACCCCTGCCGGGGATCTGCCTCCTGCCGGTCGGTGCGCTCCCGCTCGAACTCGCGGCGGGTCGGCACGGGGGCGTCCGGATGGTCTTTGCGTACGTGAGCGACATAGCGTTCGTACGCGGTCTCGCCGGTCAACTCCCGTACGTACCACCAGATCTTGGAGCCGGCGGACCTCACGGACTTCACGGACTTCACGGTCATGGAGCCACCTCTTCCCGCGGCCCGTCGGTGCGCCCACCGCCCGACCCGAGGCCTGCGGCCGTCAGCTCGGCCTTCTCCTCCTTGGTCGGGAACAGCTGCGCCGGAGCCACGTACTTGGACTCCACGTACGGCTCCTCGTGCGAGACGACCGTGGCCGGATGGCGGATCGCCTTGATGCACACCCGGGCCGCGTCGGCGATGACCACGACGACGAGAACCGCGAAGAGCGCCGAAAGGACGCCGTCCACCGTGGTGTTGGTGACGATCGTCTCGGCGTCCGCGAGCGCCTTGCCCTCCAGCTCGCCACTGTCGATCGCGGCCTGTGCCTTGTCGCCCTGCGCGAAGAAGCCGACGCGCGGATCGCCGGAGAACACCTTCTGCCAGCTGGCGGTGAGCGTCGTCACCGCCACCCAGATCAGCGGAACCCCCGTCACCCAGGCCCACTTGAGCCGTCCGGACTTGATGAGCAGCGTCGTGCAGACCGTGAGGGCGACCGCGCCGAGCAGCTGGTTGGAGATGCCGAAGAGCGGGAAGAGCTGGTTGATCCCGCCGAGCGGATCCCGTACGCCGACCCACAGGAAGTAGCCCCACAGGCCGCACACGATCGCGCTGCAGATGATCAGGCCCGGCCACCAGCTCACGCGCTTGAGCGGCTTGTAGACGTTGCCGAGGGTGTCCTGCAGCATGAAGCGTCCGACACGGGTGCCGGCGTCGAGCGCGGTGAGGATGAACAGCGCCTCGAACATGATCGCGAAGTGGTACCAGAACGCCTTGAGCCCGTCCCCGGTCACCGAAGCGAAGATGTCCGCCACGCCGATCGCGAAGGTCGGAGCCCCTCCCGTACGGCCCCAAAGCGAGGCCTCCTCGACCGACTTCGCGTAGGCCGCCATATCGGCCTCGGTGAGGCTGAAGCCCCAGCCCTGGATGGTGTTCACCCAGTCCTGGGCGGTCTCGCCGAGCACCGCGGGCGCCGAGTTCATCCCGAAGTAGAGCCCCGGGTCGAGCACACAGGCCGCGATCATCGCCATGATCGCCACGGAGGACTCCAACAGCATGGAGCCGTATCCGATCATGCGGACCTGGGTCTCCTTCTCGACCATCTTCGGCGTCGTGCCCGAGGAGATCAGCGAGTGGAAACCGGACAGGGCCCCGCAGGCGATGGTGATGAACACGAAGGGGAAGAGCGACCCGGCGAAGACCGGGCCCGTGCCCTGGGTGGCGAAGTCCGTGACCGCGTCCATCTTCAGGGTGGGCGCGGCGACCACGACGCCGATGAAGAGCAGCCCGATGGTGCCGAGCTTCATGAACGTCGACAGATAGTCGCGTGGCGCGAGCAGCATCCACACCGGCAGTACGGAGGCGATGAACGCGTACGCCACCAGCCAGATGACCAGCGACTCCTTGCTGAGCGTGAAGGCCTCCGCCCAGGAGGACTTGGCCACCCAGCGGCCCGCGATCAGCGCGAGCAGCAGCAGGGCCACACCGATCAGCGAGACCTCCGCGATCCGCCCCGGCCTGATCACCCGCAGGTAGAAGCCCATGAACAGGGCGATCGGGACGGTCATCCCGATGGAGAAGGTGCCCCACGGGGACTCGGCGAGCGCGTTGACGACCACGAGCGCGAGCACCGCGAGCAGGATGATCATGATGGCGAAGACCGCGAGCAGTGCGGCCGCGCCGCCCACCGGGCCGATCTCCTCGCGCGCCATCTGGCCGAGCGAACGGCCGTTGCGGCGGGTCGAGAAGAACAGGACCACCATGTCCTGTACGGCACCGGCGAAGATCACGCCGGCGATGATCCAGATGGTGCCGGGCAGATATCCCATCTGCGCGGCGAGCACCGGGCCGACCAGCGGACCCGCGCCGGAGATCGCGGCGAAGTGGTGTCCGAAGAGCACCCGGCGGTCGGTGGGCTGGTAGTCGATCCCGTTGTCGAGCCGTTCCGCGGGAGTGGCCCGCGTCTTGTCGACCTTCAGGACCTTGTACGCGATGAACTTCGAGTAGAACCGATAACCGATCGCGTACGAGCCGAGCGCGGCGGCCACCATCCAGGCCGCCGACACCTCCTCGCCGCGCGACAGGGCGAGCATGGTCCAGCCCGCCGCGCCCGCGAGGGCGACGACGGTCCAGATGACGATGGAGCGGGTCTTGTCGGGCCTGCTGCCGGTGGCTGCGGTCGACACGGGCGTCCCTCCCGTTCATGCGGCGACGGGAGGACGGTAGAGCAGGAATGTGATGTGCGCTACACCGCGCGGCGGAAGAGACCCAACTGCCTTGGTCCTGCGGCCGCTTCGGACGTGCTGCCTTGGTCCTGCGGCCGCTTCGGAGGTGCTGCCTTAGTCCTGCGGCCGCTTCAGGCGCGCCACGAACTTGTAGCGGTCGCCGCGGTACACCGAGCGCACCCACTCCACCGGCTTGCCCTCCGCGTCCACCGAGTGCCGCGACAGCATCAGCATCGGCAGGCCCACGTCCGTGCCGAGCATGGCCGCCTCGGTCGGTGTGGCCAGGGAGGTCTCGATGGTCTCCTCGGCCTCGGCGAGATGCACGTCGTAGACCTCGGCGAGCGCCGTGTACAGCGAGGTGTACTTGACCAGCGAGCGGCGCAGCGCAGGGAAGCGCTTGGCCGACAGATGCGTGGTCTCGATGGCCATCGGCTCGGCGTTCGCGAGGCGCAGACGCTGGATGCGCAGGACCCGGCCGCCGGTGGTGATGTCGAGCAGTTCGGCGAGCCGGTCGTCGGCCGTGATGTAGCCGATGTCCAGGAGCTGCGAGGTGGGTTCGAGGCCCTGGGCCCGCATGTCCTCGGTGTACGAGGTGAGTTGGAGCGACTGGGAGACCTTGGGCTTGGCGACGAAGGTGCCCTTGCCCTGGATCCGCTCGAGCCGGCCCTCGACCACCAGTTCCTGCAGCGCCTGGCGCACGGTGGTGCGCGAGGTGTCGAACTCGGCCGCGAGCGTGCGCTCCGGCGGTACGGGCGTGCCCGGCGGAAGGGTCTCCGTCATATCGAGCAAGTGCCGCTTCAGGCGGTAGTACTTGGGGACGCGGGCGGCACGCCCGGTGCTCGTCGGCTCGGCCGCCGTGGTGCCGCGCTGTGTGTTCTTCGGGTCGCCCGTCTCGGTGCCCATACGCCCGCCCGTCCCGCCCGTCTCCTGGCCGCCGAGTGTGACGCTCTTACGCGGCTCCTGTGCTGCTGCCGTCACCGGCTCCTCCGTTAATCGCGGCTCACATCGTGACACGGCCCTGTCCCGGCCTGTCGCTGTCGCTCAGGTGTCGGTCCGGTAACGGGATGTGGGACCCCTCTTATACACCCTTGACACCCCCAAAGGTCTAGGCCAAGCTCCCCGTACTGGTCTACACCATTAAAGACCAGGTCCCAGCCCCACGGGAGTACTTGGCGTATGTCACCGCAGTGGGCAGGGGGGTGGGCAGATCCCTGAGGAGGGTGACGTGAAGCGCAAGCTGATTGCGGCTGCGGGTGTCGCAGCGATGATGGTGTCCATTGCCGCATGCGGGGACGACAGCGGCGACAAGGGCAGCGAAGGCAAGAAAGGCCCCGACAGCTTCAAGGGCCAGACCCTGACGTTCTGGGCGATGGACGGCTCCACGCCGGACGCCTGGGTCAAGGACCTCACGGCCGAGTTCGAGAAGAAGACCGGCGCCAAGCTGAAGGTCGAAGTCCAGCAGTGGAACGGCATCCAGCAGAAGCTGACCACGGCGCTCTCCGAGGAGAACCCGCCCGACGTCTTCGAGATCGGCAACACCCAGACCCCGGCGTACGCGCAGACCGGCGGCCTGGCCGACCTCGGTGACCTCAAGAGCGAGATCGGCGGCGACTGGACCGAGTCGCTCAACAAGTCCTCGGTCTTCGACGGCAAGCAGTACGGCGCCCCGTGGTACTTCGCCAACCGCGTCGTGCTCTACAACAAGTCGGTCTTCAAGGAGGCCGGCGTCACCGAGGTCCCGAAGACCCGCGACGAGTTCTTCGCGGCCCTCGACAAGATCAAGGCCAAGGGCAAGGCCGAGCCGCTCTACCTGCCCGGCCAGAACTGGTACTTCTTCGACGGGCTCACCATCGGCAAGGGTGCCGAGCTCGTGAAGAAGGACGGCGACAAGTGGGTCTCCAACCTGGGCGACCCCAAGGTCGGCGAGGCCATGGAGCTCTACAAGAAGTACGCGGACTACTCCAAGGCCCCCAAGGACAAGGACGAGGCCACCCCGCAGCAGGGTGAGGTCTTCGCCAAGGGCAAGGTCGGCGCCTTCATCGGCATGGGCTGGGAAGCCGGCATCGCCATCAAGGCCAACCCGAAGATCGAGAAGGAGATCGGCTACTTCACCATCCCGGGTGAGACCGCCGACAAGCCGGAGAGCGTCTTCCTCGGCGGCTCCAACCTCGCGATCGCCGAGGGCAGCGAGAAGCAGGAGCTCGCGAAGGAGTTCCTGAAGATCGCCCTCTCCGACAAGTTCGAGGGCCAGCTGGCCAAGCTCAACGGCGTCATCCCGAACAAGGAGTCGCTGCAGTCCAACCTGACGGGCAACCCGGCCGCCGAGGCCGCCGCCCCGGCCGCCGCCGTCGGTGGCACCACCCCGCTGATCGCGGAGTGGGCCGCGGTGGAGAACGCCCCGAACCCGATCAAGACCTACATGACCGCCTTCCTCAACGGTAAGTCGCACGAGGAAGCCGCCAAGTCGGTCGAGGAAGAGTTCAACAAGCGCCTCGCGCAGAAGCAGTAACGCGCCGGATCGCCGGACATGCGGACTCCGCGGTGAGCGGGTGTGCAGATGAGCAGTCATCGCCACCGGCACCGCGGAGCTCCGCCGAGCAGTAACTCCGACGCCGCAGTGCAGCGGTAAGTCGCAGCCGGGGGCCGGCCGTTCGCCGGCCCGGCCCCCGGCACGCTGTGCGCGCACCCGCAGGACGCGCATGCTTTCGGTACGCCCCACGAAAGAGATGGCGAGCATGACCGTGCAGACCGACCGCCCGGGAACGGGCCCGGTAGAGGTCCATAAGTCGGACGGGGGAGGGGGGCCGCGCACTCAGCAGAGCAAGCGCGTCCGCAGCGCCAGACTCGCCCCGTACCTCCTGCTTCTCCCCGCCCTTGCAGCCACGCTGGTGCTGCTCGGCTGGCCGCTGGTCAAGAACGGCTTGCTGTCGTTCCAGAACCTCAATATGCGCCAGCTCATCCAGCACCTCACCGAGTGGAACGGCGTCGAGAACTACACCGAGATCCTCGGCAGCGACGACTTCTGGCGGGTCACCGGCCGCTCGATCGTGTTCACGGCGGTCAACGTCGTACTGATCATGATCGTCGGTACGCTCGTCGGTCTGCTGCTCGCGCGGCTCGGCAAGAAGATGCGTCTGCTGCTCCTGCTGGGCCTCGTGCTCGCCTGGGCCATGCCGACCATCGCGGCCACCACCGTCTTCCAGTGGCTCTTCGCCTCCCGGTACGGGGTGGTCAACTGGGTCCTCGCGAAGCTGGGCTTCGAGGGCATGGCGGACTACAACTGGTTCGGCAGCCAGATGTCCACCTTCTCCGTCCTGGTGATCCTGCTCGTCTGGCAGTCCATACCGTTCGTCGCGATCAACCTCTACGCCGCGACGACCACCATCCCCAAGGAGCTCTACGAGGCCGCGTCGCTCGACGGCGCCGGCGCCTGGAAGAGCTTCACGAACGTCACGTTCCCGACGCTGCGTCCGTTCCTGTTCGCGACGACGTTCCTCGAAGTCATCTGGATCTTCAAGGCGTTCGCCCAGGTCTTCGCCATCAATGAGGGCGGCCCGGACCGGATGACGGAGATCCTTCCCGTGTACGCCTTCATCGAGGGCGTCGGCAACCAGCACTACGGAGTGGGCGCGGCCATCTCGCTGCTCACGATCCTGGTCCTGCTGGGTCTGACCTCGTACTACCTGCGTCTGGTGCTCAAGCAAGAGGAGGACGAGCTGTGAAGCGCTCACTGTTCGGCCGGACATGGCCCAATGTGGTGGCCTTCATCCTGTTCCTCGGGCTCGTGTTCCCCGTCTACTGGATGTTCGCGACGTCCTTCAAGCCGACGATCGACATCATCAGCGAGAACCCGGTCTGGTTCCCCGTCGACTTCACCTTCGAGCACTTCACCACGGCACTCGAAGCACCCAACTTCTGGACCCTGGTGCGCAACTCGCTCACCGTCACCGTCGGCGCGGTGGTCTTCTCGCTGCTCATCGCGCTGGCCGGCTCGTTCGCCCTGGCACGGATGCGGTTCAAGGGACGGCGCGGCTTCATCATCGGCTTCATGGTCGCGCAGATGGCGCCCTGGGAAGTCATGGTCATCGCGATCTACTTCCTCGTCCGCGATTCCGACATGCTCAACAGCCTGATCCCGCTCACCCTCTTCTACATGATGATGGTGCTGCCCTTCACGATCCTGACGCTGCGCGGCTTCGTCGCCGCCATTCCGAAGGAGCTGGAGGAGTCGGCGATGGTGGACGGCTGCTCGCGGATGCAGGCCTTCCGCAAGGTGATCTTCCCGTTGCTCGCGCCCGGTCTGATGGCCACCTCGCTGTTCGGCTTCATCACGGCCTGGAACGAGTTCCCGCTCGTCCTGGTCCTCAACAAGCAGGCCGAGGCGCAGACCCTGCCGATCTGGCTGCAGCGCTTCCAGACCAACTTCGGGGACGACTGGGGTGCCACGATGGCAGCGTCCTCGTTGTTCGCGATCCCGATCCTGATCCTCTTCGTCTTCCTGCAGCGCCGGGCCGTCAGCGGTCTGACCTCAGGCGCCGTGAAGGGATGAACACCCGCACATGACGACACTCGCCCACGGCACCGACACGCTGACCCGTGACGCCCTTGCCGTCCTGCAGCCCGGCTTCGTCGGGACCAGCGCCCCGGACTGGCTGCTTCGCCGGATCGGTGAAGGCCTCCACTCGGTCGGCCTGTTCGGCCGAAACATCCACACACCGGAGCAACTCGCCGCGCTCACCGCCCAGTTGCGGGCCGAACGCGACGGTGTCCTCGTCGCCATCGACGAGGAGGGCGGCGACGTCACCCGCCTCGAGGTGCGCAGCGGCTCGTCGTTCCCCGGCAACCATGCCCTCGGCGCGGTCGACGACGCCGACCTGACCCATGACGTCGCGGCCGAGCTCGGCCGCCGTCTCGCGGCCTGCGGAGTCAACCTCAACTGGGCGCCATCGGCGGACGTCAACTCCAACGCCGACAACCCCGTCATCGGCGTCCGCTCCTTCGGCGCGGATCCGTCGTCGGTGGCCCGGCACACGGCCGCGTACGTCCGGGGCCTGCAGTCCTCCGGCGTCGCGGCCTGCACCAAGCACTTCCCGGGCCACGGCGACACGAGCGTCGACTCGCACCACGCGCTGCCGAGCATCGACGTGTCCCTCGAGGTCCTGCGGGAACGCGAGTTGGCGCCGTTCCGCGCCGCGATCGCCGCCGGCACCAAGGCGGTCATGAGCGCGCACATCCTGCTGCCCGCCCTCGACACCGACCGTCCGGCGACCCTCTCGCGCCGCATCCTCACCGGACTGCTGCGCGAGGAGCTCGGCTTCGACGGCCTGATCGTCACGGACGGCATGGAGATGCAGGCCATCTCCGCGACGTACGGCATCGAGCGCGGCAGCGTCCTCGCCATCGCCGCCGGCGCCGACGCGATCTGCGTGGGCGGCGGTCTCGCGGACGACGACACGGTGGTGCGCCTGCGGGACGCGCTCATCGCGGCGGTCCGCAGCGGCGAACTCCCCGAGGAACGCCTCGCGGACGCGGCCGCCCGGGTCCGCGCACTGGGGGAGTGGAGCGCTTCTTCGGTACGGGAGGACCGCGCGCCGCAGACGGACATCGGCCTGGTCGCCGCCCGCCGGGCACTCACGGTGACGGGCTCGGGTCCGCTGCTCGACGCGCCGGCCTACGTGGCGGCCTTCACGCCGATGGCCAATATCGCGGTCGGCGACGAGACGCCCTGGGGCGTGGCGGCCGAACTGGGCCGCCGGCTCCCGGGCACGGAGACCGGTTCGTACGGGGACGGGGTCTCGGTCGACGCGCTGCTCGCGGCCGCGGGCTCGCGCCGCATCGTGGCCGTGGTCCGTGACGAGCACCGGCACGCGTGGATGGCCGCCGCCCTCGACGCGCTGATCGCCGCGCGGCCGGACACCGTCGTCGTCGAGATGGGTGTGCCGCAGTCCGAGCCCCGGGGTGCGCTGCACGTGGCGACGTACGGCGCGGCGCGGGTGTGCGGGGTCGCCGCGGCGGAAGTCCTCACCGGCGCCTGACCGCGCGCGTCCCCGACGCCATCCGACGGACCCTGGGGGGACGGGCCCGTCGGTGGCGTCCGGGCAGGAGACCCCCTGCCCGTGCATACGAAGTGGGCCCCCTCCTCACGGGAGGGGGCCCACTTCGTATGTCCGGGGGTGCGGGGTGCGGCCTCGAAGTGAGGCACGGGGCGCGGCCTCCGTGACAGGGCCGCGCCCAGGCCGACCCTTAAATCCCCTGCCAGTCCGGCTTGTTGTCGAAGGCGTGGCGGAAGTAGTCCGCCAGCTTCAGCTTGGAGGCTGCGGCCTCGTCGACCACGACCGTCGCATGCCGGTGCAGCTGCAGTGCGGAGGCGGGCACCAGCGAGGAGATCGGGCCCTCCACGGTCTGCGCCACGGCGTCGGCCTTGCCCTCACCGGTCGCGAGCAGCACCAGGTGGCGGGCGTCGAGGATGGTGCCGATGCCCTGGGTGATCACGTGGTGCGGGACCTGGTCGATGTCGTTGTCGAAGAACCGCGCATTGTCGATCCGGGTCTGCTCGATCAGCGTCTTGATCCGCGTACGCGAAGCGAGCGACGAGCAGGGTTCATTGAACCCGATGTGCCCATCGGTGCCGATCCCGAGGATCTGCAGATCCACGCCGCCGGCCGAGGCCAGCGCCTCGTCGTACGCGTCACACGCGGCCTGCACGTCCTCGGCGCTGCCGTCGGGGCCCATGAACTGCGTCTCGGGCAGCCCGAGCGGCTCGACGACCTGGCGGAGCACCGTAGCCCGGTACGACTCGGGGTGTCCCGCGGGCAGCCCCACGTACTCGTCGAGCTGACAGATCCGCGCCTTCGAGGCGTCCACCGCACCGGCGTTCACCTGGGCGATCAACGCGTCGTAGATGGGCAGCGGGGTGGAGCCGGTGGCCACGCCGAGCAGCGCGTCGGGCTTGCGGGCCAGCAGGTCCACGATGGCCCCCGCGATGAGCTCGCCGCCTGCCTTGGCGTCCTTGACGATGACAACTTCCACGCTGGGCCTGCCGATCTGGAGAGTGGGCGAAGGGAGGAGAGATGACGTTGTGGTATAGACCAATCTAACAGAGCTACCCCCGCCCCGCCCCCGGAACTGCTCCGCTCGTGCACGCCGAATCCGCCCCGGAGGAGGGCGGGTGGTCAGGCTGCGGCGGAGCAGGGCGGGGTAGGGCGGAGCAGTCCCGGGGGCCGGGTGGAGCAGGGTGGAGCAGGGTGGAGCAGGCCGGGGCTGGGCGGAGCAGTTCCGGGGGTCGGGCGGAGCCACGGCAGGGAGCGGCCGTACGCGGACAGCGCGGCGCACGCCGACCGATGGCCCCCACCAAGCAGCACACCCGCGCCCCCCGGCGCAGACTGAGGGAAGGCCAACCCGGGAAGGTAACCCAGCATGTCGCCCCTCAGTGAGCAGGCCGGCCGGATCATGGCGGCCGAGATGGCGGAGCAGCCGACCGTGCTGCGGCGGATTCTGGAGCAGGGCGCCCCGAGGATCCGCGCCGTCGCCGATCAGATCTCCGCCCGCAGCCCCCGTTTCGTGCTCCTCACCGCCCGCGGCACCTCCGACAACGCCGCCCTGTACGCCAAGTACCTCCTCGAGATCCGGCTCGGCCTGCCCTGCGGCCTCGCCTCCATGTCGACCACGACGGCCTACGGCGCCCGTCCCGATCTGCGCGATGTCCTGGTCATCACGGTCAGCCAGTCCGGTGGCTCACCCGATCTGGTCGACTCCACCAAGGCGGCCCGGGACGCCGGAGCGATCACGCTCGCCGTGACCAACAACCCGGACTCGCCGCTGGCCGCGGTCTCCGAGCACCACATCGACATCCTCGCCGGCCCCGAGAAGGCGCTCCCCGCGACGAAGACCTATACGGCCTCCCTCCTCTCGCTCTACCTCTTCGTCGAGGGCCTGCGCGGCGGCGACGGAGCCGAGGCGGCCGTACTGCCCGATCTGGCCGCCGAACTGCTCGCCCGCGGCGACGAGGTGAAGCAGCTGGCCTCTCGCTACCGCTTCGCCGAACGCATGGTCATCACCTCCCGCGGCTACGGCTATCCGACTGCCAAGGAAGCCGCGCTCAAGCTGATGGAGACCAGCTACATCCCCGCCCTCTCGTACTCCGGCGCGGACCTCCTGCACGGCCCGCTCGCCATGGTCGACAACATCTCCCCGGTGATCGCGGTCGTCACGGACGGCGTGGGCGGCGAAGCCCTCCAGCCCGTGCTGGACCGGCTGCGCGGCCGCGGCGCCGACCTGGTCGTGATCGGCCCCCGCGAGCAGGTCGCCGCGGCCTCGGCGGGCTTCGAGCTCCCCACCTCGGACGTCCCCGAGGAACTCCAGCCCATCCTGGAGATCCTCCCGCTCCAACTCCTCGCCTACGAGGTCACGATCGCCCGCGGCCAGGATCCGGACGCCCCCCGCGCCCTGGCCAAGGTCACCGAAACCCACTGACGCCGCCGCATCTGAGCGCGCCCCCTAGGCCAGTGACCCACCCGTCGCGTCGATCCACTGCCCGGTCACCCACCTCCCGTCCTCCGACGCGAGGAAGGCCACCACATCCGCGATGTCCGACGGCGCCCCCACCCGGCCGAGCGCGGACATCGAGGCGGCGTTCGCCCACGCCTCGTCGCTGGTGCGCAGCCAGTCGGCGTTGATATCGGTGTCGACGATGCCCGGCGCCACCGCGTTCACCGTGATCCCGCGCGGCCCGAGCACCTTGGACAGATCGCGTGTGAAGACGTCCAGGGCGCCCTTCGTCATCGCGTACGCGACCAGATGCGGCATGACCGACGCACGGGAGAGCCCCGACGAGATGTTGATGATCCGCCCGCCGTCCCGCAGCCGTTCCGCGCCGAGCTGGGTCACGAAGAACGGCGCCTTGGCGTTCACCGCGAACACCCGCTCGTACTCCTCCTCCTGAAGCGTCGCGAAGGGCTCGCTCACCCCTATCCCCGCGTTGTTGACCAGGATGTCCAGCCCCTCCGCCTGCCGGTCGAACTCCGCCCACAGCGCCGCCGCATCCCCTGGCACCCCGAGCTCCGCCCGTATCGCGAAGGCCGAGCCGCCGGCCTCCTCGATCGCCGTGACCGTCTCCTTGGCCGCCGTCTCATTGCTCCCGTAGTGCACCGCCACCCGCGCACCGTCCCGCCCGAGCCGCTCCGCGATCCCGCGTCCGATGCCCCGGCTGCCGCCCGTGACCAGCGCCGTCTTCCCCGTAAGCCTGCCTGCGAGCACGCCCATGACTGCGTCCCTCTTTTCGCTAGTGGTCGCTACAGAAAGAAAGCTAGCCCACGCCACCGCAAGATTTCTAGTGCCCGCTATAGAATTCACTCCATGGTGGAGAAGCACGCCGACAAGCAGCAGGTCGACAAGCGGCAGGTCGACAAGCGGGACGCCGACAAGCAGCAGGCCGACGGCCCCAAGGCCGGCTCGAAGCCCCGCGGCCGCCCCCGTTCCTTCGACCGCGCCACGGCGCTCGAGAAGGCGCTGCGGATCTTCTGGGAGCGGGGATACGAGGCGACCTCGGTCTCCGACCTCACGCGTGCCATGGGGATCGGGCCGCCCAGCCTGTACGCCGCGTTCGGTGACAAGCGGTCGCTGTTCGCCGAGGTCCTCGTCGAGTACGGGCGCACCCACGGGTCGGTCGCCGGCCGCGCGCTCGAAGCCGAGACCACCGCACGCGCCGGGTTCGAGCGGATGCTGCGCGAGGTGGCGACCGCGTTCACCGAGCCGGGGCATCCGCACGGCTGCCTGGTGATCCACGCGGCCACCAACTGCACCAACCCCGAGGTCGAGGAGTCCCTGCGGGCGCAGCGCAATGCCAATGTGGCCGATTTCGTACGCCGCATCCAGGCCGATATCGACTCCGGTCAGCTGCCGCCCGATGCGGACGCCCGCGTCCTGGCCCGCCATGTCGCCGCGGTCTTCCAGGGCATGTCGCAGCAGGCCCGCGACGGTGCGAGCGCCGAGGAACTGGAGCAGGTCGCCCGACTGGCCATGCGCGCCTGGCCCCCCGCGCCCGCCGCAGCCCGGACCGAATCCGTGCCGGGGTGAACTTTTTCCTGCGGCAGGACGTTGGAGAAAGAGACGAGAACAAACATCTCCCTACGCATGGACATCGGAGAATGGTCTAGTCCACAATGCGGAGTGGAGCCCAGGCTCCAGAAGAAGTGACAAGCTTCCGCTCTTCCCGCACAGAAGAGCGGAGTGGGTGTCTGCGCGATCTGCCCTGACTGCGCAGGTGCCCCTACTCGGTCCGCGGGTCCGCACACCCGGTGGCCGATGCAACTCCGGGCTGCGGTGCCGGGCGGGTTGAGGGTCCCTCCCAGGCGCCGCGGCCCGCGGGTGTTTCCGGGCCCGTACGGGACGCTCCAGGCCCCCCGGACCAGCCCCCACCAGCGCCTCGGACGCCCGTCGGAGCGGCCAGGTACGCTCGCACACGTGCCCTCCATGAACGATCTCGTACGCCAGCACACCGCCCTCGGGGACACCGACCTCGAGTGGCTGCATCTGCTGGTCTCGGAGTGGCAGCTGCTCTCCGACCTCTCTTTCGCCGACCTCGTCCTGTGGGTCCCCACCCGCGATGGCACGCGCTATGTGTCGGTCGCCCAGATGCGGCCCAACACCGGCCCCACCTCGTATCAGGACGACATGGTCGGGCACCTCGTGCCGCGCGGCCGCCGGCCCATGCTGGACGCCGCGCTCGACGAGGGCCGGATCGTGCGCGAAGGCGATCCGGAATGGCGCGAGGAGGTTCCGGTCCGCGTCGAGTCCATTCCCGTACGCAGGGAGGGCCGCGTCCTCGGCGTCATCGCGCGCAACACGAACCTGCTGACCGTGCGCACCCCTAGCCGACTTGAACTGACATACCTGCAAAGCGCATCGGACCTCGCCCAGATGATCGCGGCCGGGTCCTTCCCGTTCCCCGGGCAGCAGGTCGACATGGATGCGTCGCCGCGTGTCGGTGACGGTCTGATCAGGCTCGACGCGGAGGGCCTCGTCCAGTACGGATCGCCCAACGCGCTGTCCGCGTACCACCGTCTGGGCCTTGCGGCGGACCTGGTGGGCCAGCATCTGGGCAAGGCCACGGCCGAACTGGCCCCGTCCCGCGGCCCCGTGGACGAGGCCCTGGTCAAGCTGGCCAGCGGCTGGGCCCCGCGCGAGACCGAGGTCGAGGGCAACGACTGTGTGATCCAGCTCCGCGCGATTCCGCTCAAGCCGAAGGGGACGCGGATCGGTTCGCTCGTGCTGCTGCGCGATGTCACCGAACTGCGCCGCCGCGAACGCGAGTTGATCACCAAGGACGCCACCATCCGGGAGATTCACCACCGGGTGAAGAACAATCTCCAGACCGTGGCCGCCCTGCTGCGGCTGCAGGCCCGCCGTATCGACTCGCAGAGCGGCCGTGAGGCGCTCGAAGAGGCGGTACGGCGCGTCGGCTCCATCGCGATCGTCCACGAGACGCTGTCCCAGAACCTGGACGAGCGCGTCGAGTTCGACGAGATCGCCGACCGGGTGCTCGCGATGGTCGCCGAGATCTCCCCGGGCAAGGTCACCGGCCGGCGCACGGGACGCTTCGGCATCCTGGACGCGGAGGTCGCCACTCCGCTCTCGATGGTCCTCACCGAAGTCCTGCAGAACGCCCTGGAGCACGGCTTCCGCGAGGGCGAGACCGGCACCGTCGAGGTCTCCGCGGTACGCGGCGGCACCAGCAAGGACGCCCGCCTCCTGATCACCGTCCAGGACGACGGCGTCGGACTGCCCGAGGGCTTCGACCCCAAGCGCGCCGGCAATCTGGGCCTGCAGATCGTCCGCACCCTGGTGGAGGGTGAGTTGGGCGGCTCCTTCGACATGCTGCCCGCGCCCGAGCGCGGCACCCAGGTGCTGCTCGACATCCCCGTACGGCCGCAGAAGTAGCCGCGGGCACGGTCCTTTCTCCCGTACGGCCGCTAAGCCTCGCAGGAGAGAAAGGACCGCGCCCGTACGGCACTTGGACGGCAGACACGTACTGCACTTGGACAGCAGAAAGCCCCGAACCTGTTGGTCCGGGGCTCAAAGCTTCAAACGGCTCTGCGCGTTGAGGGTACTGCGCGCTGCGGCTCGGGGGCGGGAGATGCGTACTCGCTGTACGCGCCGCCGGGCTCAGGTCCGTTCGGGGCGGAGCGTCAGGCAGAAGCCTGACGGGCTCGGTTGCGGGCGGCGCGGCGCTTCATCGCGCGACGCTCGTCCTCGCTGAGGCCACCCCAGACGCCGGAGTCCTGGCCGGACTCGAGCGCCCACTGCAGGCACTGCTCCACGACGGGGCAGCGACGGCAGACGGCCTTGGCTTCCTCGATCTGCAGCAGCGCAGGACCGGTGTTGCCGATGGGGAAGAACAGCTCGGGGTCTTCCTCGCGGCAAACGGCGTTGTGACGCCAGTCCATGGCTGCTCCATCTCCTAGGTATTGCTGGCAGGTTGCTTGTGAATGTGAACGCTTTCACGAATCCCCCCGCAAGTGAAGGGCCGATACCAGTTTCCTGGTGTAGGTCCTGTGAGAGAGGAGGGGTTCTGGCTCTCCGTGGGGCTGATGTTGCGAGCCGCGTCGAGCGCCAAGAAGAGATTCGCAAACCTCGACGACGGATACAACCCCTTCTGGAAAGTTTTTTTTGATTCCTCGGTGTCGGCTAGCTCACAGCCGTACTTCCATGGGGTGGACCCTGGTCTAAACGTTCGAGTGAAAGGACTTTGGGCCCTTCCACTCACACAATCACACGCAGTGCACGACGTACGCCTGTGAAGGTGACGCTCGTACGAAGCCCCAAGTGGTCACCGTCCATCTGGAAGGGCAGTGGGGCCTTTGATTGCAAGGTGAAGTCCGTCAGATCGTGCAGCAGCTCCGCGTGCTTGCCATGGGGCCCGCGCTCGGGGGTCGAGGTGAGCAGCTGGGTGGCGTAGCGGGCCATCGCCGGGGTCGACAGCTTGCTCAGGCCGAGCACGTCGAGGCCGGTGTCGAAGGAGGCCTGCGGGGACGCGTAGACCGGGCGATTGCCCAGGTAGGTCCAGGGGGAGGTGTTGCAGACTATCGACAGCACAAGATCGCTGACGGGGTCCTCGCCGGGGCGACTGAGCGTGATCGTTCCGTGCCGGCGGTTGGGCTCGTCGAGGAACTGGCGGACCATCTGCCGTACGTAAAGCGCATGGGTCGAGCGCTTGCCGCGTTCCCTTTGCTGTTCGACTCGTCCGATGACGCTCGCGTCGAATCCGAGGCCGGCGCAGAACGTGAACCAGCGCGCCGGCACCCCTTCGTCCTCGGTGCCCTCCGTACCGGAGGCGAGGCCGAGGCCCACGGTGCGCTGACTTCCCGTACGCAGAGCGTCGAGAAGGGCGCCGGTGGATTCGACCGGGTCGTTCGGGAGGCCGAGGGCGCGGGCGAAGACGTTGGTCGAGCCGCCGGGGACGACCGCGAGTCCGGGAAGTGACTCCGGACGGGGGCCGTTGTGAAGCAGTCCGTTGACGACTTCGTTGACGGTGCCGTCGCCGCCGAGCGCGACGACGAGCTCGATGTCCTTGCTCTCCGCGGCCTGGCGACCGAGGTCCCTTGCGTGACCCCGGTACTCCGTGGTGACCGCCTCGAGTTTCATCTCGCTGGCGAGGGCGTGGATCAGTACGTCACGGGTGCGGGCACTGGTGGTGGTTGCCGCTGGATTGACCACGAGAAGTGCACGCATGCGAGGAAGGGTACCTAGCGCTCTTGATCTCGCCCATACCTAGGTCCCGATACGGGGGTGAGGGCGCCGTCGCGGCCGGGGTGCGGCCGCCGTCGGACGAGGTCAGCTTTCGCGGGGGCCGATGCCGAGGGCCTGGGTGGTGGCCGGGTTCAGGAGCAGGGCCAGGGTCGTGACCGCGACGACCGCGAGGGCGATGCCGGCGGGGATGGCGATGCTGTCGGCCTGCAGGAGCTGCCAGGCGACGGGGAGCGCGAGGATCTGCGTGATGATCGCGGGGCCTCGGCTCCAGCTGCGGAGCTTGAGGAGGCCGCGGGCGGCGAGCAGGGGGATCGCGGCGAGGACGATCATGGTGATGCCGCCGGTCTCGGCCTGGGTCGCGTTCTCGGTGTTGCCGGCCAGGCCGTCGACCAGCATCCAGACGCCGATCGCGATCAGGGCGAGCCCCTCGAGCGCGGCGAGCGCCGCGGCTGCGGTCAGGCGCGGGGGGCGGGGGGCGGCGGGGCTGGCGGTCTGGTCACTGCTCACCCTTGCAGGGTAGCGGGGCGGGCGGGTGGGCTGGGTTGGGGTATCGGGGGACCGTTTGTGCTGTGGGGTGTCCGGTTTGGGTGGGTTGGGGGTGGACAGATGGTCCCCTTGTCGGGAAGGCCACACCCAAAGACCAAAGCCAAAGACGTATGCAGCGTGGCTGGGGTGCGTGGGTGGTTGCGCGGACCTCGCGCGGCGGCTCGGTCGGCTGCTTCGCCGTCGGGCTTCCTTTCGCTGATTGCGGTCAGAGAGGGGTTACGGGGCTCCGCTCTCTCGCGCTGGGGGACCTGGTGCTCTGTCCCTGCGGGCTCCCGGTCGAGGCGCTGCGTCCCTCCGGGCGCCCGCCCAAGCGCTCCGTTCAGCCACGCTCCCGGCCGAGGCACTCGGCCCTCCGACCCCCGCCCAGGCCCTCCGACCCGCCACGCCCCCGGCCCGGCCCGCCGCCCCGCCGGAGTCCCCAGGGCCCCCGGCGCGGCAGCCCGTACGCCCTACTCCTCCACCAGCAAGCGCTCCCGCAGCTGGGCCAGTGTGCGGGCCAGGAGGCGGGAGACGTGCATTTGGGAGATGCCGACCTCCTGGGCGATCTGGGACTGGGTCATGTTGCCGAAGAAGCGGAGGAGGAGGATGCGCTTCTCGCGTGGGGGGAGGTCCTCCAGGAGCGGCTTCAGGGATTCGCGGTACTCGACGCCCTCGAGCGCCTCGTCCTCCGCGCCCAGGGTGTCCGCGACCGCGGGGGACTCGTCGTCCGTGTCGGGGACGTCCAGGGAGAGGGTGGAGTACGCGTTCGCCGACTCCAGACCCTCCAGGACCTCCTCCTCGGAGATGCCGAGCCGCTCGGCCAGTTCGTGGACCGTGGGGGAGCGGCCGTGCTGCTGGGAGAGCTCGGCCGTCGCGGTCGTCAGGGCCAGGCGCAGCTCCTGCAGGCGGCGCGGTACGCGGACCGCCCAGCCCTTGTCGCGGAAGTGGCGCTTGATCTCGCCGACCACGGTCGGTGTCGCATACGTCGAGAACTCGACGCCGCGTTCGGGGTCGAAGCGGTCGACCGACTTGATCAGGCCGATCGTCGCGACCTGGGTGAGGTCGTCGAGCGGTTCGCCGCGGTTGCGGAAGCGGCGTGCGAGGTGCTCGACCAGCGGGAGGTGCTGACGGACGAGGCGGTTGCGCAGCTCCGCGTACTCCGGGCTGTCCGCGGGAAGTTTGCGCAGTTCGACGAAGAGCGCCTTCGCGCCGCTGCGGTCCTGCGGATCGTGCTGCTGCCCAGTCATGTGTCCCGCCCTCCCCCGGCTGCCGCCGGGAGGTGTCCCCGGCCCGCGCCCGGCCTGGCCGAAGAGCGCGCCGCGCTCGCCCCTGTCGCTCCGTGCCACCTGCTGCTCCGCGTTCGGAGCGTCCTCCGTGTCCGGATGCGGCCGGGCCTGCTGCTCGGGAATTCCCGGGTTGCCGACGGCGTCCCGGGGCCCCGCAGGACCGGGCCTGCCGCCGGTGACCGCGCCGGATTCGCTGCCATCGGATGGCAGACCCCATGCGCCACGCTCATCGCCTCGCACCGGCCCGTCCCCGTCCCTCACGCCGGCCCGGGTCCCGCGCCGCGCTGTTTGTACAGGCTGATGGAGACGTTCTTGTCGTCGTCCACCGTGGATTCGACCTTGCCCGCGAGTGCGGAGAGCACCGTCCAGGCGAAGGTGTCCCTCGCGGGGGCGCGTCCGTCGGTGGTGGGGGCCGAGACCGTGACCTCGAGGGAGTCGTCGACCAGACGGAAGACGCAGCTGAGGACCGAACCGGGCACGGCCTGCTGGAGCAGGATCGCGCAGGCTTCGTCGACCGCGATCCGCAAGTCCTCGATCTCGTCGAGGGTGAAGTCCAATCGGGCCGCGAGTCCTGCTGTGGCGGTGCGCAGCACGGACAGGTAGGCACCGGCAGCCGGAAGCCGGACTTCGACGAAGTCCTGGGCCGCGGGCTCGCCTGCGATCTGGGACACCCTCACCTCCAAGGTGGTCGAACATGTCGGGCCGAGGGTGCAGGCGCCTTCGGGTCTTCCTCGGCGGCCTGCGCCTTCGGGCTCTCGGCCCGCCGACGGGCGGCGGGCCATACGCAGCGTCGCACGGGTAACGCGCCGCAAGGTCCAGCGGTGACGCTATCGCGCTCCGAGGCTCCCTGTCCCGGGGGCCCTTACGCTCGGGGGCCCATTGGTGTCACTCATAGTAAGCCTATGCGTACGGACAGTGGCTAGGGGTCTGCGGGCCCAATTGCCAACAGAGTGCGCCGGGTTGACGTACCCACACGTCGCGCGGTCGAACCCCTGCGCTCGCGCCCCGCGTACGCCTGCGGGCGTCACACGATCGCACCGTCCACGAAGCACCACCGCCAGCTCTCGCCGGGCTCGAAGGTGCGCATCACCGCGTGTCCGGTGTCCTTGAAGTGCTGGGTGCCGTGCTGGAACGGCGACGAGTCGCAGCAGCCCACATGCCCGCACGTCAGACAGAGCCGCAGTTGCACCGGGTGGCTGCCGGCGGCCTCGCATTCGAGGCAGGTCTCGCTCAGAGCAGGCGGCTCCGGGTGGGGCAGCAGCTCAACGTGCGTGCACTCGTTCATGATTGCAGCTTACGACGCAGGTCAGGGCTGCGGCTCACGATCATGGACGGGCGCGGGGATCACCATGGATGTCTTGCCACTGCTGATGCTGGTCGCGGGCAGCGCCGCGATCGCCGGGGTCGCGCGCCGCACTCCGGTGCCCGCGCCCCTGCTCCTGGTCGCGGTCGGCCTCGTCGTGTCGTATCTGCCGGGCGTGCCCGCGTACGAACTCGATCCGCACATCGTCCTGCCGCTGCTTCTGCCGCCGCTCCTGTACACCGCCGGTGTGGAGAGCTCGTATCTCGACCTGCGGGCCAACTGGCGTCCCGTGGTGCTGCTTTCCGTGGGGTACGTGCTGTTCGCGACCCTGGTCGTCGGCTACGCGATCTATCTGATCGTGCCGGACCTGCCGCTCACCGCCGCGCTCGTGCTCGGTGCGGTGATCGCGCCGCCGGACGCGGTGGCGGCGACCGCGATCGCGCGGCGGGTGGGTCTTCCCTCGCGGATCACCACGATCCTGCAGGGCGAGTCCCTGGTGAACGATGCCACCGCGATCACCGCGTACAAGGTGGCGCTCGCCGCGGCGGTCGGGGAAGGGGCCAGCTGGGCGGGCGGGATCGGGGAGTTCGCGCTCGCGGCGCTCGGCGGTGTGGGGGTCGGCCTGATCCTGATGGTGCCGCTGCACTGGCTGCGCAAGTGCCTCAGCGAGGCGCTGCTGCAGAACACCCTCTCGCTCCTGATCCCCTTCGTCGCCTACGCCGCTGCGGAGGAGGTGCACGCGTCCGGGGTGCTGGCCGTGGTCGTCGTGGCGCTCTATCTCGGGCATCGCTCGTGGCAGGTCGACTTCGCGACGAGGCTCCAGGAGGCGGCCGTCTGGAAGATGGTCGCGTTCATCCTGGAGTCCGCCGTCTTCGCGCTGATCGGGCTGCAACTCCCGGTGGTCCTTAAGGAATTGGGGGAGTACGAGGGGCTGACCGCCGCCTGGTACGCGGTGGCCCTGTTCGTGATCGTGGTCGTCGCCCGGTTCGTCTGGGTGTACCCGGCGACGTACATCCCGCGGTGGCTGTCCACACGGATCCGCGAGCGGGAGCCGGACCCCGGATGGACCGGGCCGCTGATCGTGGGCTGGGCCGGGATGCGCGGGGTGGTGTCGCTCGCCATCGCGTTCTCGATCCCGCATGTCCTGGACGACGGCTCGCCCTTCCCCGCACGCAATCTCGTGCTCTTCCTGACCTTCACGACGGTGATCGGCACCTTGGTCGTGCAGGGGCTCAGCCTGCCCGGTCTGATCAAGGTCCTGAAGGTGCCGGGGCGCGACGCCCGGGCCGAGACGCTGGCGGAGGCGCAGGCCCAGAGCGAGGCCTCACGGGCCGCGCAGGAACGGCTCGACGCCCTCCTCGCCGACGAGCGCAACACCCTGCCGGAAGCGCTGGCCGACCGGCTGCGGGCCGTTCTGGAGCGGCGGCGCAACGCGGTGTGGGAGCGCCTGGGCACGGTCAATGCCGTGACCGGGGAGAGCGCCGACGACACCTACCGGCGGCTCGCGGGCGAGATGATCGACGCCGAGCGCGAGGTCTTCGTGCGGCTGCGCGACCAGCGGCGGATCGACGACGAGATGCTGCGGACGCTGCTGCGCAGGCTGGATCTGGAGGAGGCGGCGGCCTACCGCGAGGAGTAGCGGACGGCTCCCAGGCGTGCGGCTTACCGGGAGGAGCGGTCGAGGGCCTCTGGGCCCGGCCGGCCGGTGATCACCGCGGCGAGGCGGGTGCCGGGCGGGAAGGCGCCCTCCTCCGTGAGGGTGCTGAGGCCGTGGAGCAGTTTGGCGACATAGAGACGTTCCAGGGGCAGCGCGTGGCGCTGCTCGAAGTCGTCGGCGAACGCGTCGAGTTCCGGTGTCGTACGGGCGTAGCCGCCGGCGTGGAAGCGGTCGTCGAGGCGCCAGTTGGCGGTCGGGGCGCCGAAGGCCCCGGTCTGCAGGCGGCGTATGTCCGTGGCGAGGAAGCCGCCCTTGAGTACGGGGAAGCCGAGGGCCTCCTGGCCGGGGGCGAGTCCGGCGGCGAGTCCGGCGAGGGTGCCGCCCGTGCCGCAGGCGATCGCCACGACGTCGGCCGCGTCGCGCAGCTCGTGCCCGAGGTCCGTACAGCCTTGTACGGCGAGGGAGTTGGAGCCGCCCTCGGGGACGACGTAGCTGTCCTGCGCCCGGGCCTCGGCCAGGATGCGGGCGAGGGTCCCCGGGTGGTGCTTCTGTCGGTACGTCGATCTGTCGATGAAGACCAGACGCATACCGTCGGCCGCGCACTGGGCCAGGGACGGGTTGAGCGGACGGTCCGCGAGCTCGTCGCCCCGTACGACGCCGATGGTGGGGAAGCCGAGGAGGCGGCCCGCGGCGGCGACGGCGCGCAGGTGGTTGGAGTAGGCGCCGCCGAAGGTGAGCAGCGGTCGTCCCCGGGCGGCGCGGAGGTTGAGGGCGAGCTTGCGCCACTTGTTGCCGGGCAGTGCCTCGTGGATCAGGTCGTCGCGCTTGAGCAGCAGGGTGACGCCACGGCGCGTGAAGCGCTCGTCGGCCAGCGGCCGCAGCGGGGAGGGGAGCCGGGGCTGCAGGGCGGCGAGGTCGGGGGCGGTCACGTGTTCATTGTGCGGTGGGCGCTGGTGTGCGGCTTTTCGGGGCGGACGGCGTAGGCCGGGAGGCCGGCCGGCCCTCCGACGTGTGGACTCGGACGTCGGAGGGCCGGCCGGGGTGCGGGGAGTCTCCCGGGACTGCTCGTACTGCTTGCGCCGTACTGCCGGCGTCGTACTGCTTGCGGCTACTTCAGCCGCTCGGCGATGCGATTGCGCATCGCCCGCATCGTGAAGCCGCGCGGGTCGACCTTGCCCGGCTGCCATTCGAGATGGCCGATCACCGAGCGGGCCGTCCAGCGGTGGTGGCGGCAGATCGCCGCCGCGGCCCGTTCGATCGCCTCCAACTGGGCGGCGGGCCAGGGGTCTTCGCCGTCGCCGAGATTCTCGCACTCGAAACCGTAGAAGTGGCGGTTTCCGTCAGTGTTCGCCTCGTTGTCCGGCGGCAGTCCCTTCTCGGCGATGACGGCGCGCAGGACGTCGTCGTCGCCGAGGCCCGCATGGTTGGCGCGGCCGTGGCCCACCAAGTGGACCCTGCCGTCCTTGGTGATCACGCCGTGGCACAGCGGCCCTGGCAGCGAGGCGTATCCGTCGCGGCAGATGCGGACGGTGCGCTCGCTGCCCTTGGTGACGGTGTGATGGATCATCACTCCGTGCACCGGGCCCCAGGGCCCTTTGTGATTGCGGTTGTGGTGGCGCCAGTCGCCGACCTCGACGACGGTGAGTCCTTCGTCCCGCAGCGCGTCCAGCAGTCTGCTCGCGGACATGGGTGGGGCCATGCCGCCTCCATTCGTATGGCTCGCATACGGCGGGAGCGCCCGGTTGCGCGCCGCCTCGTAGCGCACGCTTGTACCGGAACTCCCTTGCGAAGGCGACTTGTTCGAGACCCGAGCGAGCTGAATCGGTCAGAGTGCGGGCCTGGTGGGCCGTCGGTGTGCGGGCACGTCGGGCCGACGGTGTGCGCGGGTGGTCAGCTGCGCAGGAACGCGTCACCGTTCGCCGCGACGTGCGCCTCGACCGCCTGCAGCGCCTGCTGCGTGGCCTGGGGGCTGCCGGTGCCCTGCCGCTCCGCGTAGTAAGCAGCACCGAGCTTCTTCAGGAGGTCCGCGCCCGCGCGCTGGCCCTGCACCTCGTCGATCTTCTGCTTGCCCTGTGTGAGACCACGCTGCGCCTGCTCTTTGGCTCGGTCCAGGAACCCTGCCATGGTGTTTCTCCTGTCTCGTGGTGCGGTTTCCGTTCCGTCAACGTCCGGGCGGATCTTGGGGTTCCCAGGCTCTTACGTCGCCGTGTCCCACGCGGCCTGCTTCAGGGCCATACGGGCGGCCGGCGAGGCGCCCCTGGGCGTGGCCCAGTACGGGTGGGCGGCGATCTGCCGGGACAGCGTGATCAGACGGCGGCGCAGCACCGTGTAGTCCTTGCCGGACGCGGTCGCCAGGCGCCGGCATGCCGCGTACCAGTCGATCTGGGCCTGCAGAAGGTCATCGGGGAAGAGGTGTCCTGTCACGGTCCCGATTCCATCACGTGTTCGAATATTTGTGCGAGTCGACGCGCGCGGGACGCGGTCGCGGCCTCTGGCCGTACCCCCGGCCCAGGAATACCTTGGAATCATGGCCAGACGAGATGAGCGCACGGCCGCAGCTCGCGCTCTCGGCGATACGGGCCGCATCGGCGCGCATCGCGACGGCGACGAGTGTCCGGTCTGCAAGCAGCCGGTGGACACGGTCGTCAAGCCCCGCAAGGTGCTCGGCGCCTATGTGCCCAGTTACTCGGCCGGTCCCTGCCACAACCCCCGCTGTTCGGCCGGTGTCGACAAGGCCGAAGCGGAGGTCGAGGCCGGGCCCGCATCCGAGCCCGAGAATCACCCGTAGAAGAAAAATCTTGAAAAAGATGCGGGCGGGCTGTCGAGAGACACCCGCCCGCTCCGACGTCTCCTGTGCAAGCCGCTCGGGCAGGGTGGCCGTGAACTAGGAGTGACTCTCATGAAGTACCTCGTGATGGTGCAGGGCTCGAAGGCCGACTACGACGCCATGAGCGGGCAGGCGAACGAGCACAGTCCGGCCTGGAGCGAGAAGGATCTGCAGGCCATGTACGCGTTCATGACCGATCTCAACAACGATCTCGCGGAGTCGGGGGAGATGGTCGACGGGCAGGGTCTGACCTCGCCCGCGCAGCAGCGGTCCGTCTTCCGCGGCGCCGACGGCAAGGTGGTCGTCACCGACGGGCCGTACAGCGAGACGAAGGAGCTGCTCGCGGGCTTCTGGATCCTCGACTGCGAGTCGGTCGAGCGGGTCACCGCGATCGCCGAGCGGATCACCGAATGTCCGCAGCCCGAGGGGGCGCCCTTCTATCCCGTGATCATTCGGCCGATCGACTCCGGTGCCGGGGGCGACGTATAGGAGTCCCCGGAAACCCCGGGATACTCGAACCCCAAGCCCAAGGTGATGCGTGAGTCGGGAGTACGGAGTCGAGGACCTGCTGCGCACCAACGCGCCGCAGGTCCTCGGCGCGCTCGTGCGGCGGTACGGGCACTTCGACCTCGCCGAGGACGCCGTACAGGAGGCGCTGCTCGCGGCGGCCGAGCAGTGGCCCGACGAGGGCACGCCCGGCAATCCGCGCGGCTGGCTGATCCGGGTCGCCTCGCGCCGGCTCACCGACCGGCTGCGCAGCGAGCAGGCGCGGGCCCGGCGCGAGGAGGAGGCCGCGCGGCTCGCGCCGGCCGACTCCTGGACCGCGCCGCCGCCCGGTGAGTCGCGGGCGCCGTCCGAGGACGACACGCTCACGCTGCTCTTCCTGTGCTGCCACCCGGAGTTGACGCCCGCCGCGCAGATCGCGCTCACGCTGCGCGCGGTCGGCGGTCTGACCACAGCCGAGATCGCGCGGGCGCATCTGCTGCCCGAGGCGACGATGGCGCAGCGGATCAGCCGGGCGAAGAAGACGATACGAGGGGTGCCCTTCCGCCAGCCCGGTCCGCAGGACCGTGATCAGCGTCTCGCGGCCGTTCTGAAGGTCCTCTATCTCATCTTCAACGAGGGCTATACGGCGACCTCCGGTACGGAGCTGCACCGCGCCGACCTGGCCCGCGAGGCCATCCGTCTCACGCGGGCCGTCCGCAGGCTGCTGCCCGTCGAGGGTGCCGTCACCGGTCTGCTCGCGCTGATGCTGCTCACCGACGCCCGCGCCCCGGCGCGCAGCGGACCGCACGGCGAGCTGATCCCGCTGGACGAGCAGGACCGTTCGCTGTGGGACCGCCCGGCCGTCGACGAGGGGCTGAAACTGGTCGAGGAGGCGCTCGCGCAGGGCCCCGCGGGGCCGTACCAACTCCAGGCGGCCATCGCCGCGTTGCACGACGAGGCGGAGCGGGCCGAGGACACGGACTGGCCGCAGATCCTCGCCCTGTACGACCTGCTCGTCCGCCAGGCGCCCGAGCCGATGGCCCAGCTGGGGCGGGTGGTGGCGGTGGCGATGGTGCGCGGGCCCGAGGCCGGACTCAAGGAACTCGCCGCCCTGGAAGAGGTGTTGGGGTCGCACTACCGCTTCTTCGCGGTACGGGCCCATCTTCTGGAGAAGTCCGGTGATCCGGACGGTGCGAGGGCCGCCTACGGCGCCGCCGCCGAAGGGACGCTGAGCCGGCCCGAGCGGCGCTATCTGCGGGCCCGGGCGGCACGTCTGCTGCCCTGAGAGCCTGCTCCCGGCGCGCTGCCCCTGCCGGGTTGGGCCTTCAGTCCTGCCCCTGCCGGGTTCAGCCCTCAGCCCTGCCCCTGCCGGGCCTGCATCCGCGTCCTGTGCCCCCGCCGGTCCGGGCGCCCGATGTGCCCCGCGGGCCGGCGGAGCTCACCGAGCCACAGCGCGGGCGCATGCTGCCGGAGCCCCGCCATCACCGCATCGCGGGCCCCCGCCCGGAACGGCAACTGGTAGTGCACCCGCGGCAGATCGGGCCCCGGCGGATCCGTATCGCGTACCAGCGGCCAAAGGACCGGATCGTCGCGGTCGACCGGGCCCTGCGGGTACAGCTCGAGTGAGTACAGCTTGGTGCCGCGGCCGAGGCGGCTCCAGTGCACGGCGACACCGGTCAGGCCGTCCCACGGGATCACGGCGCGCGCCGTGCCGTTGTCCCACCAGAAGCCGGTCCTGTCGAAGAGCGCGCGGGCGTTGCGCCCTTTGTACGTGGCGATCAGCGCGAGCACGCCGAGCGCGACGAAGCCGAGCATCAGGACGACGCCCACATAGCCCGCGGCGGGCGGCGGTCTGCGCTGCTCGCCCACGATCACGCTCACCGCACCCGCCACACCGAGCAGCCCCACGGCGATCACCACCAGCGCGATCGGCACGGCGAGGCTCGCGCTGTTGGTGGTCCGCACCACGAGGGCGTCCGGGGACGGCTGGGGTATCGGTGTCGGCATGGTGCAGGAGTGTAGGGACGGGCCGTGCGGTGTGCGGGTGTTCCCCGGGGTTACAGGGAGTCCCGTCTCCCGCGTACGAAAGGACGGGTGCTGTGCCCGAGTCGCCGGCGCCCGATGGGGGACGGGACGGGGAATGCCCAGGCCATCCGCCCAGTTGACCCCGTACGAAACGAAGCGGACGAAGCGAGGGGGAGACATGGCGGACACGGCTCGGGCTCATGTGGCGGGCGAGGTCGCGGCGGGATTCGAGGCCGTACGGGAGGAGTTCGCCGCCGTCGTGGCGCGTGAGCCCGCCGACACCGGCGCCCAGCTCGTCGTCCACCACGACGGCCGGCGCGTGGTCGACCTGTGGGCCGTGACGGACGCGGGGGAGACCGGGGACGAGCTCGCACCCCTGTACTCGGTGACCAAGGGCGCGGCCTATCTGGTCACCGCGCTGCTCGTCCAGGACGGTGTGCTCGATCTGGACCGCGAAGTCGCCCACTACTGGCCGGAGTTCGCCGCCGAGGGCAAGGGTGCGCTCACCCTGCGCGGACTGCTCCAGCACCGCTCCGGCGTGATCGGCGTGCCGGGCGGCGCGAGCGTCGAGGAGCTCGCCGACGACCAGGCGCTCGCCGCCCGTCTCGCCGGGCAGGTCCCGCTGTGGCAGCCCGGCACGGCGTACGGCTATCACGCGCTGGTGATCGGCGCGCTGGTCGGCGAAGTGGTGCGCCGCGCCACCGGGCGCACCGTGCAGGAGATCTACGAGGAGCGGCTGCGGGCTCCCTACGGTCTCGACTTCCACCTGGGCCTGCCCGAGAAGGACGCGGCCCGTACGCGTGATGTGCTGCCGATGCGGCCGACCCCGGAACAGGCCGCCGAGCTGCGCAAGTCGGTGCCGTCGCAGGCGCTGCGGACCGCGTTCAACATCGACGGCACGCCCGACATCACGGTCTACGGCAACTCGCCCCTGGTGCGCGCCAAGGGCCCCACGTCGGCCGGCGGCATCGGCAACGCGCGGGGCGTGGCCGGTATGTACGCGGCGGCGCTGACCGGGCTCGACGGTGGGCCCGCGCTCCTCAAGCCGGAGACGCTCGCGCAGTTCTCCGGGACCGGGACGGCCGGCGCCGATGTCGTCACGGGCGAGGACCGGCACTTCCTCGTCGGCTTCGAGGCGCAGCAGGTCCGCTACCCGTACCTGGGCGCCGACGCCTTCGGCCACTGCGGCGCGGCGGGCGCGGAGGCCTGGGCGGACCCGTCGACGGGGCTCACCTATGCGTATGCGCGGCGGCTGTGGGCGTTCCCGGGCGGCCCCGCGCCGGAGAACCTGCGCCTCGGCGAGGTCGTGTTCCGGGCGGCCACGGCCTGACGGAGCCGTTCCGTTCAGGCGGCGGGCCCGGCGGCCGTTCCGCCTGGACGGCGGGGCCTGAGCACGCGGAGGCGGTGGACCCGGGGCCGGACGGTCGGGTTCAGTGCGTGCCGTCCTTCCGGAGCAGCCTCCGGACCGAGTCGGCCATCGTCGTCGCGAACCGTTCCCGTGTGCTCTCGTCGACCCGGTCCAGGGAGAGGTACGGATTGAGGTCCTCCAGCTCCACGAGGAGCAGCGCACCGTCGGGTGCGCGGCAGGCGTCGACGCGCTGGATGCCGGAGGTCAGGGTGTTCCACGCGATGAAGCTCCGGGCGAACTCCAGGTCGGCGGCGGTGGGTTCGTACGGCACGAGCTCCCAGCGCCGCTCCGGGTCGGGGGCGTACAGGGCGTACTGGAAGAGGTCGTCGATGAAGTAGAAGGACACCTCGTACCGGAACGGGATCTTCGGCTGGACCAGGATCCCGTCCTCGTACGGGAGCGTCGTGAGCTCGTCGGGGGAGACCGTGCGCAGCCCCAGCGAGTCGGCGCCCAGCTTCGGCTTGACGATGTACGCGTCCGCGGCCGGGAGCAGACGGACGTCCTCGGCCCGGTCGACGGTGAAGATCACGGGCAGGCCCTCGGCGGTGAGGTCGACGAGGTAGTCCTTGCCGGCCATGTCGCCCCGGCCGTCCGGGGTGTTGTAGACGTGGACGCCGTTCACGAGGGTGGCATGGACGAACGCCTCGCGCTCGGCGAGGTGGTTGAGCACCGGGCCGCTGTTGCGGACGACGACCGCGTCGAAGCCGTCCGCCAGTGCGGTGGCGTCCAGCGGATGGCACAGCGCGAGGTCGAAGTGCTCGCGCAGCCGCGCCGTCAGCGCGATGTCCTCGTCGCAGTAGCGCCGGCCGCGGGCCGGGTAGGCGAGGTCGGTCACGTAGAGGATGCGGGGCTTGGCGGACGGCATGGCGGTCCTTCGGGGCGGCGGATGGTTGCGTCTTCAAGTTACCTTCGGCCGTCTCCCGCGGTCAGCGGGGCCCCGGACCGTCCTTTTCAGCGGAGTCCTGGACCGTCCTTGGCCGGCATTCCCCTGGGCCGCCTCGGTCAGCTTTCCCCCGCACCACCCGTGCTCACCAACCCCGCCTCGTACGCGAGGATCACCAGCTGTACGCGGTCGCGGGCGTCCAGTTTGGACAGCAGTCGGGTCACATAGGTCTTCGCCGTGGCGGGGGAGATGGTCAGTTCCCCGGCGATCTCGGCGTTCGTCAGGCCCGAGCCGATGAGGGTGAGGACCTCGCGTTCGCGGACGGTGATGGCGGTCAACTCGCGTACCGGGGCGGCCCGTTCCTTCCTGGCCGACGCGAAGTCCCTGATCAGCCGGCGGGTGACCGCAGGGGCGAGCAGACCGTCGCCGGCGGCCACCACCCGTACCGCGTCGAGTATCTGCTCGAGGGCCATGTCCTTGACCAGGAAGCCGGCCGCCCCGGCCTGCAGCGCGCCGTACACGTACGCGTCGTCGTCGAAGGTCGTCAGAACGATGATCTGCGCCGCGGACGGGCCCGCCACGATCTGCCGGGTGGCTTCGATGCCGTCCATCACCGGCATACGGATGTCCATCACGATCACGTCGGGGGCGGCGTCCACGGCGAGCCGCACCGCCTCCGCGCCGTCGCCGGCCTGGCCGACCAGCTCCAGATCCGCCGCGTCCGCGATCACCATCTGCAGCGCGGCGCGCACCAGCGGCTGGTCGTCGACCAGCGCGACCCGGATCACGCCGTGGCCTCGGGCAGGGGCAGCCGGGCCGCGACCCGGAAGCCGCCGCCCGTGCGGGCGCCCGCGCTGAACTCCCCGTTCAGGAGCGCCACCCGCTCGCGCATCCCCACGAGCCCGAACCCTCCGCCGGGGCCGCCGGGACCGCGGCCGCGATCGGTGACCTCCAGGGCGAGTTCGCTCTTCCCGTACTCCACACGCACCTCACAAGCCGCCGTCTTCGCATGGCGTACGACATTGGTGACCGCCTCCTGGACGAGGCGGTACGCGGCCAGATCGATGTCCGGCGGCAGCGGGCGGCGGGCACCCTGCCAGGTCAAGGCAGTGCGCACGCCCGCCGCCGAGGTCGACTCGGCAAGCCGGTCGAGGTCCGACAGGCCTCGCATCGGGGAGAGTTCGGGCTCACGCAGGGCGCCCAGCATCCGGCGCAGACCCGCCAGGGTCTCGCGGCCCGCCTCCTCCACGGTGCGCATCGCCTCGCTCGCACGGTCCGGCTGGGTGTGCACCACGCGTGCGGCCGCGCCCGCCTGGAGCGCGATGATGCCGATGCTGTGCGCCACCGTGTCGTGCATCTCGCGGGCGATGCGCAGGCGTTCGGCGGTCACGGCCTGTGCGGCGGCCTGCGTCTGGAGGGCGGCGGCGTGGGCGCGGGCCTGGTGGGTCGAGTCGCCGACGAACCAGGCGACGAGGACGGTGATGAGGACGGCGAGGAACTGGGCGGTGTCGATATTGGCGCCCATCGCCCGCCGTACCGCCACCGGGAAGACCAGGACCGCGAGGGCGAAGGAGGCGGCGGCGACGCTGGTCCCGCGCGGGTGGCGGACCGCCACGCAGTACAGGGCGAAAGCCGGCGCGAGGAACGCCACCACGTCGAACTGGTCGGCCTTGCCGAGCGTCGCGGCCGCCCAGCCGGAGCCGGCGAGGAACAGTGCGTACCCGATGAGCGGCCGGTCGCGCAGCAGCCGGCTGCCGGCCACGACGGTGGCCGCGGCCGCCGCGATGAGCGACCAGCCGAGGAGGCCGGGGGAGAACGACGGCTGCGCCTGGCCGTTCAGGAGCACTTCTCCGGGCAGCAGGAAGAACTCGTCGAGCAGGACGAACGTGTACGCGGCGAACCAGAGGACCACGGCCCACGACTCGGGGCGTATGCGGCGGGGCAGCGGGGCCCTGTCGGCCGATGTCGCGGTCATGCAGTGATCGTAATGAGGCGCACGGCCCCGGTCATCGGCCCGGAGCTGTACACCCTGGGGTGACATCAGCGGCCCCAAGTGTCAGCGACGGCTGGACGTCCCGGCACCGCCGTGCCCGGCACCGTGGTCCCCATGATCGAGGTCAAGGAACTCACCAAGCGATACGGCAGCACCGCAGCCGTCCAGAATCTGACGTTCACCGTACGGCCGGGACGCGTCACCGGTTTCCTCGGCCCGAACGGGGCCGGGAAGTCCACGACCCTGCGCATGGTCCTCGGCCTGCACGCCCCGACGGGCGGCACCGTCACCGTCGACGGCCGGCCCTTCGCCGACCGGCCGCGCGGACTGCGCCACGTCGGTTCCCTGCTCGACGCCCACGACGTGCACGGCGGCCGCAGCGCCCGCGCCCAGCTCGCGGCCCTGGCGCGCAGCAACCGTATCCCGCGCACCCGGGTCGACGAGGTGCTCGCCGAGGTCGGCCTGGCCGAGGTCGCGCACCGGCGGATCGGCGGCTACTCGCTCGGCATGAAGCAGCGTCTCGGCATCGCCTCGGCGCTGCTCGGCGACCCGCCCGTGCTGCTCTTCGACGAGCCGCTCAACGGGCTCGACCCCGAGGGCGTGAAGTGGGTCCGCGAGCTGCTGCGGCGCCTGGCGGACGAGGGCCGTACGGTCTTCGTCTCCAGCCACCTGATGTCGGAGATGGAGCACACCGCCGACGAGTTGATCGTGATCGGCCGGGGCGAGCTGATCGCGGCGGAGTCCCTGGACACCTTCTCGGCCCGCGGCACCCGCCGCCACGTCACGGTCCGTACGCCCGAGGCCGGACGGCTCATCGACCTGCTCACGGCGGCGGAGGCGACCGTCACCTCGTACGGCGAACGCCTGGAGGTCACCGGGCTCGACGCCCCCGAGATCGCCCGCGTGGCCCTCGACCACCGCATCCTCCTGCACCACCTGTCCACGGAGAACGCCTCCCTGGAACGGGCGTTCATGGAACTCACCGCGGACAGCGCCCAGTACGTATCCGCCGACCTCGCCGCTGGAGCCCCCCGATGACGTTCGCACTCGCCGCACCGGCCGCCGAACCCCGCGCCCGCTTCCGTGACTTGACCGCCGCCGAGTGGATCAAGATCCGCTCCCTGCGCTCGATGCCCCTCGCCTACGGCACCACCGCCCTCGCCGTCCTCGCCTTCAACCTGGGCGGCGCCTACGACACGTACACCTACTGGAACGCGCGGAGCGCGGCCGACCGGGCGCAGTTCGTCGGGGACGGCATCCCGCTGCAGCACGCCTTCAATCCCAACGCCGCGCTCGTGATGATGCTCGCTCTCGGTGCGATCGGGGCGTTCGCGATCGTCAGCGAGTACAGCACCGGAACGATCCGTACGACCTTCGCGGCGGTCCCGGCGCGCGGCGCGGTGCTTGCCGCGAAGGCGGCGGTGCTCGGGGCACTGACGACGGTGTTCGGGCTGCTCCTTGCCGCCGCCTCGTTCTTCGGTACGCAGGCGATCCTCGGCGCACGGGGCGCGGGCGTCGGACTGGACCACCCCGGCGCGCTGCGCATCCTGCTCGCGTCGGCCCTGCTCGCTCCGGTCAGCGCGCTGACGGGCTTCGCGCTCGGCGCGCTGGTCCGGCAGACCGCGACCACGATGATCGCGACGGTGACGGTCCTGCTGTTCCTGCCGATCGCGCTCACGGACGGCCGCTACTGGTCGGCGCTGCTCGGCCACTCCCTCCCGTACCAGGCCTGGCTCCGCCTCGTCGAACCCCACTACGTGGCCCCGCAGTTCGGCTGGACGGAAGCCGGCGCCTGGACGGTGTTCGCGGTGTGGGCGCTGGTGTCGGCGGCGGTGGCCGTGGTGTGCGTGCGGCGGCGGGACCAGTGAGCCGGGGGCGGTGGGTCCGTGAGCGCCGCGGCCGTGGCCGGTGCTCGGATGCGGGTCCTGCGCCCTCCTCGTACGGTCGGCCCATGCAACGCACCGCCGTCGATGGCGTGACTGTCCTGTGGGCCGATGCGCCCGGCCCGCTGAGGGCCGCCCTGACCTTCGGGTGCGGGGTGAGGGACGAGACGTTCCGGTCCTTCGGGGTCACCCATATGGTCGAGCACCTGGCGATGGGAACGCTGCCCCGGCTGCACTTCGAGCACAACGCCATGGTCGGTCTGGAGGAGACCGCGTTCCTGGCCGCGGGGCGGCCCGAGCAGATCGCCATGTTCCTCGGGGCCGTGTGCGGCGCGCTGAGTGATCTGCCGCTGGAGCGGATGGAGCGCGAGGCGGGGGTGCTCGCCGCGGAAGGCACCTCGCCGGTGCCCCTGCCGATGGCCGCCGTTCTCAACCAGCGTTACGGGAACGCCGGTTACGGTCTCGCCCCGCTCGCGGGCCCCGGCTACGACCGCCTCGACTCCGCTGCCGTACGCGCCCATTGCGCCGCCCACTTCACCCGCTCCAACGCCGTACTGCAGCTGACCGGCCCCGTACCGGAGGGATTGCGACTGCCTCTCCCGGACGGACCGCCCGCGACCGCGGCTCCGTGCCGCGTCGTGCGGCACGGCCCTGGATACGACTTCGCGCCCATCGAAGGCGCCGCTCTCGGACTCGCCCTCCCCTACGACGCGCCGGCCGCCACCCTCGGGCACGCCCTCCTGGAACACCGGCTCACCGAGCGGGCTCGCAGGGAGCGCGGGCTGAGCTACTCCGTGCAGTACGAGATCGTCCAGCGGGACAGCACCACCTTGGACGCGGTCATCTGGCTGGACTCGCGACCCGAGCAGGACCAGGTGGTGGCCGAACTGCTGTGGGACGAGGCGCTGCGCCTGGCACGCGAGGAGCCGGGGTCCGCCGAGCTCAAGGAGGAGATCGAGGGCTTCCGGGAAGCGGGGGCGAGATTCGGCGCCGTCGAGGAGGAGCTCTCCCGGGCCGCGACGGCCGAGCTCAACGGAGTCCTGTACCGCCCGGCGCAAGAACGCCTCGACCGGCTGCAGTCCGTCACGCCCGCCGAGGTGACGGCCGTCTTCGCCGACGCGGTCCGCAGCGCGCTGCTCGCTGTCGCGCAGGGCACCGAGCCCCGGTTGCGCACACCCGACGGGGTCGCTCTGCCCCGTGCGGGCAGCGCCGATCCCGCCGGTGACCTCCCCGACGGCAGGGTCTTCCGGCCGCCCCTTGTGGCCCGTGCGATCTGGCCCGGGGCGCGCAGGGCGCGGCTCGTCCTCACCGCTGACAGCATCGGCATGCGCGACCCGGGCGGCGACGTCCAGGTGATCCCGTTCCGCGAGGTCGTGGGCATGGAGAAGAGGGGCGAGGCCAGGGTGGTCTTCGGTGCCGACGGAGCAGCGATCGCCGTGCTCCCGGACCAGTTCGGCTCAGGAGCGGGCACCGTCGCGAAGGTGCTGGACGAGAAGGCCGCGGGCCCGCTCGTCTTCGAACGGTCCGCGTTGCACCCCGCCGACGAGGACGACTGAGGTCCCGTCAGGAGCGCGGGTCGAAGCGCCCGTCAGGCAAGGGCTTTGGCGAACCAGTGGTCGGCGCGGCCGTGGCCCACGTAGGGCGCCGTCTCCTCGTAACCGTTGCGCAGGTACAGCGTCCTGGCCTCGGCCAGCTGGGTGTTGGTCTCGCAGACGATGCGGGTGGCGCCGAGCTTCACGGCGGCCTCCTCGACGGCGCCCAGGAGTCCGCGGCCCAGGCCCGCTCCGCGTCCGGCGGGACGTACGTACATCCGCTTGAGCTCGGCCGTCGTCGGGTCGGCCGGGAGCAGCCGCAGCCCCACGCAGCCCAGGAGCTCACCCTCGCCGCCCCGCGCCACCAGGAACTCCCCGTCGGGCGGGGCGAGATCGCGGTGCGGATCACGGGTGATGACGGCCTGCACCTCGGCCGCACTGACCGCCCGGCCGAGGACCCGCCGCCCCATCTCGGCGAAGTACTCCCGCATCACCTCGTCGATCCCGGCGCCGGTGACGGGCTCCGCGCTGATGCTCCAGATCGCCATGCGCGCCATGCTCCCCGACCGGCCCGGCCCCAGTCCATGGCCGTGCGCGAACGCGCGAGGCCCGTGGTCGTATGCGGTCTCCTTGCGCTCACTGCCTGCGGACAAGGCTTGCCCGAGGGCAGCGGTACGCGCGGAAAGGCTTGCCCGAGGGCAGCGGTACGGGTCGAATGAGCACCGCAGACGCAAGATCGGCACGGCAGCCCGGGAGGGTGTATGGCAGTCCACGGCGCGGTGGCCGCCGGTTTCGAGGGCGTGCGGGAGGCGTTCGGCGCCTTCATCGCGGGCCAGGAGCACGACCCGGGCGCCCAGTTGGCGGTCCACCGGGGCGGTGAGCGTGTGGTGGACCTGTGGTCGGACGCGGTCGGCGCCGAGTCGCTGCTCGGTGTCTTCTCGTCCACCAAGGGCGCGGCGTATCTGGTGACCGCGCTCCTGGTCCAGGACGGCGTGCTCGACCTGGACCGCACCGTCGCCTCGTACTGGCCGGACTTCGCGGCCGAGGGCAAGGGCGGCATCACCCTGCGGGAACTGCTCGCCCACCGGGCCGGGTTGGTCGGTCTTGACGCCGGCTTCACCCCGGAGGAAGGGGCCGACGACCGGGCGATCGCGGCCCTGCTCGCCGGGCAGCGCCCCTTCTGGCAGCCGGGAAGGTTCTTCGGTTACCACGGCTTCGTGATCGGAGCACTCATCGGCGAGGTGGTGTTCCGGGTGACCGGGCGTACCCTGCAGGAGTGGTACGAGCAGCGGATCCGCGCCCCGTACGGCCTGGACCTGTGGCTGGGCCTGCCCGAGTCCGAGGAGCCGCGCTACCTCACCACCCTGCCGATGCTCCTGACCCCGGAGCAGCGGGCCGAGGCCGACGCCGAGGAGCGCAGCCCGTACAGCCTGGCCGGAATCGCCTACAACGAGCACGCGCCCGGCAACGTCGAGCTGTACGACTTCCCCAACTCCCGCCTCGTCCGCGCGAAGGGCCAGGCGTCGGTGGCGGGCATCGGCTCCGCGCGGGGCCTCGCCGGGATGTACGCCGCGGCGGCGTTCGGCCTGGGCGGGGACGGGCCCCTCCTGAAGCCGGACACGGCCGCCGAGTTCGCCCGCATCCACTCCTCGGGCACGGACCTGGTGAGCGACTCACCGAAGTCGTTCGGCCTGGGGTTCAGCAGCATCGGCCACCACTTCGACTGCGTCGGAGCCGGCGCCTTCGGCCACAGCGGCGCGTCGGGCTCCCTCGCCTTCGCCGACCCCCGCCAGGGCTACGCCTACGCGTACACCCGCCGCCGGTACGCCTACCCGGGCGGCGCGGCCCCGGAGAACTGGCCGCTGCTGCGCGCGGTGGTCCGGGCACAGGCCTGACGCGGACCCGTCGCAACGCAAGGGACCCGGCCGCATGACGCGACCGGGTCCCTCACGTGGATCCGCCGACCTGCGATGGTGCACCGATCGCAGACCATGGCGAACAGGCCTTGGATCAGGCCTTCTTGGTCTCCCAGAAGATCTTGTCGATCTGGGCGATGTAGTCCAGCGCCTTCTGGCCCGTGGCCGGGTCGACCGATCCCTTCGCGGCCGAGAGGGCCTTGAGGGTGTCGTTCACCAGCTGGTGCAGCTCCGGGTACTTCTCGAAGTGCGGGGGCTTGAAGTAGTCGCTCCACAGCACCGAGACGTGGTGCTTGGCGAGCTCGGCGCGCTGCTCCTTGATGACAACGGCGCGAGCCTGGAAGTGCGGGTCGTCGTTCGCCGCCATCTTCTCCTGGACGGCCTTGACGGACTCCGCCTCGATACGGGCCTGGGCGGGGTCGTACACACCGCAGGGCAGGTCGCAGTGGGCGCTGACCGTCACCTTGGGGGCAAACAGGCGGGAGAGCATGTAGCTGTCCTTCCTCGTGATCGTCTTCTCAAGTGGGAGATTACTCCCTGGGAAGGTGAGATTCGCGGGTGCCCCCGACGGCTTAGGTCAAAAGTCCAGGGTGACCCTGGGACCCGTGGACGATCCCACTGCACACTGATAGGTGGGCGGCGACACGGCTGGCGGGAGGTGCCTGATGCGGGAGTCGGTGCGAGTGGGCGAGGGCAGAGTGCCGTTCGGGATCGCCGAGGTGCACGGGCCGTCGATGGTCCCCACGCTGCACCACGGCGACCAGCTGCTCATCCGGTACGGGGTGCGCATCCGGCCGGGTGACGTGGTGGTGCTCCGTCATCCGTTCCAGCAGGACCTGCTGGTCGTCAAGCGCGCCGTGGAGCGGCGCGAGGGCGGCTGGTGGGTGCTCGGGGACAACTCCTTCGCCGGCGGGGACAGCACGGATTACGGGACCGTGCCCGAGGAGCTGGTGCTCGCCAAGGTGCTCGGGCGCTACCGGCCGCGGGCCGAGGGCCGGCGGCTGCTGCTCTGGCTCTACTCGGCGGTACGTCCCGTCTTCGCGTCCCGGTCCGTGCGGGCCGCCGCCTCCTCGCGCTTGCGGGCCCGGTAGGCCGCGACATTGGCGCGGGTCGCGCAGCGGTCCGAGCAGTAGCGGCGCGAGCGGTTGGTCGAGGTGTCGAGATAGGCGTTGCGGCAGGGCGCCGCCTCGCACAGGCCGAGACGGTCGACGCCGTGCTCGGTGAGGTGGAAGGCGAGCCCCATCGAGGCGATCGCCGCATAGCCCGCGGTCGCGTTCGACGGGTGGTCCGCGAGATGCATGTGCCACAGCGGGTTGTCCTGGTCGTCACGGTGGTCGTGCCCGGAGATCTGCGGGCTCACCGGGAACTCCAGGAGCAGGGAGTTCAGGAGGTCGACCGCGAGGGTCTCGTCCCCGCTGTCGGCCGCTTCGAACACCGCGCGCAGCCGCCCCCGCACCGAACGGAAGCGCGTCACGTCCGCGTCCGTCGCGCGCCGCGCCGCCGACTGATTGCCGCCGAACAGCGCACGGACCGCCTCGACGCCGGTCAGCGCATCCTTGCCGCGGGCCGGCTCCTCGCTGTTGACGAGACGCACTGCGTAGTCCGCGTAATAGGTCAGTTCCACTTGTAGTCCTTACGGATGCGGTCTATCTTCGTCGTACGGAAGTAATGGGCGGAGCCCTGATCGGGGGCTTACGTACAGGGTATTACCTACGGAGGGGAACCATGACGGACACCCACACCACCACGGACTGGCGTGCTTGGCAGGACAGCTGGGACCGGCAGCAGCAGTGGTACCTGCCGGACCGCGAGGAGCGGTTTTCGGTCATGCTCGACATGGTGGAGGCCCTGGTCGGTCCGAAGGCGCGGGTGCTGGATCTGGCATGCGGTACGGGGAGTATTACGGACCGGCTCCTCAAGAGGTTCCCCGAGGCCGTGAGTACCGGCGTGGACCTGGACCCGGCGCTGCTCACCATCGCCGGGGGCACCTTCGCGGGCGACGGCCGCGTCACCTTCGTACGGGCGGACCTCAAGGATCCGCACTGGGCCGCGAAGCTCCCGTACGACAGCTACGACGCCGTGCTCACCGCGACCGCGCTGCACTGGCTGCACAGCCCCGAACTCGCCGTCCTGTACGGGCAGATCGCGGATCTCGTCCGCGTGGGCGGGGTCTTCATGAACGCCGACCACATGCCGGACCCGGCCACCCCGCGGATCAACGCCGCCGAGAGCGCCCAGCGCAACGCGCGCGCCCGGCAGGTCAAGTCCGAGGGCGTCCTCGACTGGAAGGAGTGGTGGCAGCTCGCCGCCGCCGATCCGGTCCTCGCCGGCCCGACGGCCGAGCGCTTCGAGATCTACGGCGACCATGCGGACGGCGACATGCCCTCGGCAGACTGGCACGCCCGCACCCTGAGGGACATGGGCTTCGCGGAGGCCCGCACGGTCTGGGCCTCGCCGGCGGATTCGCTGGTGCTTGCGCTCAAGTAGCCCTTGCGGCAGACGGCTTCGGAGGCGGTACGGAATTTCCGTACCGCCTCTGCTGCGTCCTGCGGACCTGTCCACCGCACCTGTAGGAGTGAGACGGTCCGTACCCGGTGGGCCGCGGGCGGAGGGGGAGGGATGGGGCGAGGGGCGGAGGACACCCTGCACGCCTTTGTCGAGGGCAGACGTACGGCGCTGTTCCGCAGCGCGTATCTGCTGTGCGGCGATCGGCACGAGGCCGAGGACCTCGTACAGACGACGCTGGTCAAGGTCGTGCTCGGGGCGCGGCGCCACGGGCGGATCGACCATCTCGAGGCGTATGCGCGCAAGACGCTCGTCAACACCTTCATCGCCGCCCGTCGCCGCTTCTGGCGGCGCGAGCAGGCGTACGGCGAAGTGCCGGACGGGCCAGGGGTGTCGGTCGACAGCGACACGGGACTGATGGTGCGGGCCGCGCTCGCACGGCTCGCACCCAAGCAGCGGGCGGTGCTCGTCCTGCGGTACTGGGACGACCTGAGCGTCGCCGAGACCGCCGAGCTGCTCGGCATGCGCGAGAGCACGGTCAAGAGCCATGCGGCGAGGGGAATCGCGGCGATGCGGGCCGCGGTGCGGGAGGAGCACGTATGAGTGAGCGGCAGGCTGTACGGGAGTTGCTGGAGCGGGCCGTGGAGCGGGTGCCGGTTCCGGTGGGGCGGGACGCGGAGGCGGTGTTCGCTCGGGCCGGGCGGGTACGGCGGCGGCGTCGCGCAGCTGCCGTCGGGGTCGGGGCGGCCGTGATGGCGACGGGCATCGTGCTCGGCGCCGGGGTGCTGCCCGGCCGGGTGAGCGCCGAGGTCGCGGCGTCACCCGCCGGGGAGACCGGCGGCGCCGGCGGGATCGAGGACCTGCTGCCCGCCGGGATCGGCGAGGTCCGGGAGGTGTCGCTGGTGCGGCTCATCAAGGGCGCCCCGGACGCCGAGCCGGTCGAGGACGTCGGTCCGTACGACGGGGACTACGCGGTCGAACGGGGCGGCGGTGCCGGGTATGTCTCGGTGCGGGCGTACCCCCCGGACCCTGACCTCGACCCGGGTGACCCGTGCGTGTATCTCCAGGACAAGCCGAAGACGAGCAGCAGGATGGCGGACTGCGTCACCGAGCGGCTGCCGGGCGGGGCGCGCCTGTCCATCTGGCGGATGACGGCCGCCGCAGACGAGGCGGGGCTGCAGCCACGGCGGGGCACCGAACTGGCCGCGCGCCTCGAGCTGAAGGACGGCACCGTGCTCTCCGTCCTGAACTCCACGGGCTGGTTGGGGCCAGGGCAGCTGGGCCCCCTCCTGGACTCGTTCCCGCTGACCCGGGAGCAGTTGCGTGAACTGGTCCTGAAACCGCAGCTGTTGCCGTAGCGGCAAGCGACTGAGCCGCAAAACGGCAGGGGCGGTACGGGAATCCCGTACCGCCCCTGCCGTATGAGAAGGGGCTACAGCACCTTCGACAGGAACGACTGCGTCCGCTCGTGCTGCGGATTCGTCAGTACGTCGCGCGGGTTGCCCGCCTCGACGACCACGCCCTCGTCCATGAAGACCAGGGAGTCGCCGACCTCGCGGGCGAAGCCCATCTCGTGCGTGACGACGATCATCGTCATACCGTCCTCGGCGAGGCCCCGCATGACGTCGAGGACGTCACCGACCAGCTCCGGGTCGAGCGCCGATGTGGGCTCGTCGAAGAGCATCAGCTTGGGCTCCATCGCGAGCGCACGGGCGATCGCGACGCGCTGCTGCTGGCCGCCGGAGAGCTGGGACGGGTAGTTCCCGGCCTTGTCCGCCAGGCCCACACGGTCGAGCAGCCGCTGGGCGCGCTCGCGCGCCACGGCCTTGGACTCGCGCTTGACCTGGACCGGAGCCTCCATGACGTTCTCGAGCGCCGTCATGTGCGGGAACAGGTTGAAGCGCTGGAAGACCATGCCGATGTCCCGGCGCTGCAGGGCGACTTCGCTGTCCTTGAGCTCGTACAGCTTGCCGTTCTTCTCGCGGTAGCCGACCAGCTGGCCGTCGACCGAGAGCCGGCCGCCGGAGATCTGCTCCAGGTGGTTGATGCACCGCAGGAACGTCGACTTGCCCGAACCGGACGGGCCGATGAGGCAGAACACCTCACGCGGCGCGACCTCGAGGTCGATGCCCTTGAGGACCTCGACGCTGCCGAACGACTTGTGGACGTTCTCGGCCTTGACCATGGGAACCGCGGTCATCGGAGACCTCCCGACAGATTGCGCGACGGGATCAGAGCGGCCTTCAGGCGCTGGACCGGCGTCGGCGGGAGCGAGCGTGTGGAGCCCTTGGCGTAGTAGCGCTCCACGTAGTACTGACCCACGGACAGGATCGAGGTCATCACCAGGTACCAGGCGGCGGCGAGGAAGTACATCTCGACGGTGGCCGTCGAGCGTTCACCGATCTGCTGGGTGACCCGGAACAGGTCGAGGTACTGCACCGCCGAGACCAGCGAGGTGGTCTTCAGCATGTTGATGACCTCGTTGCCCGTCGGCGGCACGATCACCCGCATCGACTGCGGGATCACGATGCGGCGCAGGGTCTTGGAGTGGCTCATGCCGAGCGCGTGCGAGGCCTCGGTCTGGCCCTCGTCGACCGAGAGCAGACCGGCGCGGCAGATCTCCGCCATGTACGCGGCCTCGTTGAGGCCCAGGCCGAGCAGCGCCGTCAGCATCGGCGTCATGAAGTCCGACCACTGGTCCTTGTAGAACGGACCGAGGTTGACGTACTCGAAGACCAGGCCCAGGTTGAACCAGACGAACAGCTGGACCAGGACCGGGGTGCCGCGGAAGAACCAGATGTAGAACCAGGCGATGCTGCTGGTCACCGGGTTCTTCGACAGCCGCATCACGGCGAGCAGGACACCGAGGACGACGCCGATGACCATCGCGAGGATGGTCAGCTTCATCGTCTCGACGACACCGTCGAGGATGCGGTCGTTGAAGAAGTAGTCGGGCAGCGCGCCCCAGTTGATTTTGTCCGACTGGGCGAACGCGTAGACGATCGCGACGAGGATGCCCAGCGCGATCAGAGCCGAGACGTAGCGCAGCGGGTGGCGGACCGGGATGGCCTTGATGACCTCCGGTCCGCCGCCGCGGGCGCCGCCCGGGCCGTCCGTCTTGTTGACGTCAGCAGTCACGGGTGTTGCCTTTCAAACCAGCGGGTGCCGGAACCGGTCACTTGCCGCCGTTGATGGCGGCTTCCTTGACGGCGCCGTCCGCAACGCCCCACTTCGAGATGATCTTGTCGTAATCGCCGCTCTTGATGACGGCGTCGAGCGCGGCCTTGAGGGCGTCGCGCAGCTGGTCGTTGCCCTTGGCCACGGCGATGCCGTAGGGGCCGGCCTCGACCTGGTCGCCGACGATCTCGAAGTTCTTGCCGCCGCCCGAGTTCTTCACGCTGTACGCGGCGATCGGGAAGTCCGCGGAGACGACGTCGGCGCCGCCGCCGCGCATCCGGGTCTCGGCCTCGGGGTTGGTCGGGAAGTCCTCGACCTTGAGGGCCGGCTTGCCGTCCGTCTTGCACTTCTTGGCCTGGTCGTTGGCCAGGTCAAGGGAGAAGGTGGCCTGCTGTACGGCGATGGTCTTGCCGCACAGGTCGTCCCAGGTCTTGATGCCCTGGGTCTCGCCCTTGTTGGTGTAGAGGGAGACGCCCGCGACGAAGTAGTCGACGAAGTCGACGCCCTTGCCGACCTTCTTGCCGGTGTCGCCGTCGATGCCTTCCTGGCGGTCCTTGGTGTCGGTCATGGCCGACATGGCGATGTCGTAGCGACCGCCGCCGAGGCCACCGATCAGGTCGGCGAACTTGCCGTTCTCGAACTTGAACTCGACGCCGAGCTGCTTGCCCATGGCCGCGGCGATGTCCGGGTCGATACCGACGGTCTTGCCGTCCTCGTCCACGTACTCGACGGGCGCGTACGCGATGTCCGAACCGACCTTGATGACGCCCTTGTCCTGGATCTCCTTGGGCAGCTTGTCGAAGAGCGGCGCCGAGGTCTTCTCGCCGGCCTTCGTCGAGTCGCCCTCCTTGCCGCTGTCCTTCGTCTGGTCGCCGCAACCGGTCAGGATCAGCGCGCCGGCGACCGCGATGGCGCCGACCGCGGCTATCCGGGACTTGGCGGTCGTACGACGGGTGGTGCTTGCGGTCATGGGGGTCCTCCGGCAGATGTGTGCTGATGAGGGAGCGATCAGCGGTCGTGCACACGGCTTCGGGTGTCGCGACCTTGTGTGATTACGGCATCTTGCCATTCGGACTAGGCGATTCAGGGTGCCGCCCATGTCAAAATCGGATAACGGGTGCGCGAGGGGGCATCGAACCCCGTGATCCCAAGGGTGAGCGCCCGCTTGGTGAACCACCGCTAACCGGACCAAATGCTCCCCATCTCGCCATCTGGACGCCGGTCTTGGACTTTTGCTCCCGAGTCGGGCATTTGCCCTAGCTTTGAGGCGCAGGTTGAGGCGAATCTCTCTCGTGGAGTCCCCGTTCCATCCTGTACAAAAGAGCGTTACACCCCTCATCCGGGGACCAGGGCGCGTGTGCGGCGCGCCCGCGCGTGGACATCTCCCCCTTGCCTGGGAGGCCCATCGCCCAACGGCGAGGAGTCCCGCGGTGCCCGCCCGCTCCCGAACAGGGAGCGGCAACCCTCAAACGATTGAACCTTTAAGGGGTCAGACAAAGTGGCAGCGGAGATCGTCAATCCTCGCAGCGACGCCGGAACGGACGGGGCCGACGAGCCCTTCGATCCGGCCTTCGCGCTGCATCGCGGCGGCAAGATGGCTGTTCAGGCCACGGTGCCGGTCCGTGACAAGGACGACCTGTCCCTCGCGTACACACCTGGTGTGGCCAAGGTGTGCAGCGCCATCGCCGAGCAGCCGGAGCTCGTCCACGACTACACGTGGACCTCGAACGTCGTGGCCGTCGTCACCGACGGTACGGCCGTGCTCGGGCTCGGTGACATCGGTCCTTCCGCCTCTCTCCCGGTGATGGAGGGCAAGGCGATTCTTTTCAAGCAGTTCGGCGGCGTGGACGCGGTCCCGCTGGCGCTCGCGACCACGTCCGTGGACGAGATCGTCGAGACCGTGAAGCGGCTCGCCCCGTCCTTCGGCGGCGTGAACCTCGAGGACATCTCGGCGCCCCGCTGCTTCGAGATCGAGCGGCGGCTCCAGGACGAGCTGGACATCCCGGTCTTCCACGACGACCAGCACGGCACGGCCGTCGTGACGCTCGCGGCGCTGCGTAACGCCGCGAAGCTGACGAACCGCACGCTGGGCGACCTGCGCGCGGTGATCTCGGGCGCCGGTGCGGCGGGTGTCGCGATCGCCAAGTTCCTGCTCGAGGCGGGCATCGGCGATGTCTCCGTCGCCGACCGCAAGGGCATCGTCTCGCGCGACCGCGACGACCTCACGCCGGTCAAGCGCGAGCTCGCCGAGCTCACCAACAAGGCGAACATCTCCGGCTCCCTGGAGTCCGCCCTGTCCGGCGCCGATGTCTTCATCGGTGTCTCCGGCGGTACGGTCCCGGAGCCGGCGGTCGCGTCGATGGCGCCCGACTCGTTCGTGTTCGCCATGGCCAACCCGAACCCCGAGGTGCACCCCGACGTCGCGCACAAGTACGCGGCGGTCGTGGCCACGGGCCGTTCGGACTTCCCGAACCAGATCAACAACGTGCTCGCGTTCCCCGGCATCTTCGCCGGCGCGCTCCAGGTGCGGGCCTCCCGTATCACCGAGGGCATGAAGATCGCCGCCGCCGACGCGCTCGCCGCGGTCGTCGGTGACGAGCTGTCCGCCGAGTACGTGATCCCCTCGCCGTTCGACGAGCGCGTGGCCCCCGCGGTCACCGCGGCCGTGGCCGCCGCCGCTCGCGCGGAAGGTGTCGCGCGCCGCTAGCGGCAAGCGAGTTCACGCTTCAGGGCTCTGCCTCCTTTCGGAGGCGGGGCCCTTTTGCGTGTCTGGGGGTTGGGCCCTCTGACGCGTCCGGAGTGGGGCCCTTTGCGCGTCCGGAGCCCGGGCCTTCTCGCGCCTGACTTCCGGGTTCCGACGGAGAGTTGGGGCGGGCGCCTTCCGTGGTTCATCAGGGGCTGGTGGGATGCGCGCGGTTGTCCAACCCCCATGACCCTGGAGGCAGACGAGTGAACCTTGTCGTCAACGGTGACGCGGAATCCGGACCGGGCGGCGGCGCCGACCCGGTCGACGCCGTGCCGGGCTGGCGGATCGCGCAGGGTGCTCCCGCGCTGATCGCGTACAGCCTCGGCGGTGGCTATCCGACCCCGGACGACCCGGGGCCCGCCGCGCGCGGCAGCCGGTTCTTCTCCGGCGGCACCAGCGCGCGCACCGCCCTGGTGCAGGACATCGAGCTGCCGGCGCGCGGTGCGACCGGACGGCGGGAAGTCGACGCGGGCCGGGTGCGGTACGCGGTGAGCGGCTGGCTCGGCGGCTACGCGGGCCAGGAGGACGGAGCACGCCTCTCCGTGGAGTTCAGGTCCGCCGACGGCACGCCCCTCGCGCTGAGCGTGCTCGGACCGGTGAGTGCCGCCGAGCGCCTGGGCCGTACCGCGCTCGTCGAGTGCGCTGCCGAGGCCGCGGTGCCGCCCGGGGCGCGTCGCGCCCGCGTCCTGCTCGTGTTCACCCGCAGCGGCGGCGGCACGTCCAACGACGGCTACGCGGACGCCGTCTCCCTCACCCTGCACGCCACCGGAGGCCGGCCGTGAAGCTGAACCGTCGTGATCTGCTGAAGGCCGCGGCCGCCGCCGGCGCCCTGAACGTCGCCTGGCCGCTGGCCGCGGGCCTCACCCCCGCCGAGGCCCGCGAGGCCGCCGAGACGCTCGGCGCCGACTACGATCCGGCGCCCTTCACGCTCGGCGTCGCCTCCGGCGATCCGCAGCCGCACTCGATACTTCTGTGGACGAGACTCGCGCCCGAACCCCTCGCCGCCGAGCAGCAGTTGCCGGAGACCGTCGAGGTGCGGTGGACCGTGGCGGAGGACCCGCGGATGCGCCGGGTCGTCGCGCACGGCACGACGGCGGCGTCCGCGACGCTCGGCCACAGCGTGCACATCGCGGTGGAGGGCCTGCGCCCCGGCCGCCACTACTGGTACGCGTTCCGCGCCCTCGGCAGGACGAGCCGCGTCGGCCGTACGAAGACGGCGCCGGCCGGACGTATCGGCAAGGCCCTCTTCGCCACCGCCAACTGCCAGGCGTTCCACGACGGTTACTACGCGGCGCACCGCGGCATCGCCCGCGAGGACCTCGACTTCGTCATCCACCTCGGCGACTACATCTACGAGCACGGCCAGGTCGGCGGCATACCGGAGAGCCATGTCCGCGACCACGACGGACCCGAGATCCTCACCCTCGGCGACTACCGCAAGCGGCACGCCCTCTACAAGGGCGACCGCTCGCTGCGCGAGGCGCACGCCGCGCACCCGTGGTTTTTGACCTGGGACGACCACGAGGTCGTCAACGACTACAGCGGCACGGGCGGCGGGGCGCCGTTCATGAAGCGGCGGGCGGCCGCCTACCAGGCCTGGTACGAGCACATGCCGCACCGCGACTCCTTCGGCTCGATGGCCCTGCCCGACCCGGAGATCCACCGGGTGCGCCGCTGGGGCGACCTGCTCGAACTGACCGTGCTCGACCTGCGCTCGTACCGCTCGGCGCAGAACCTCCCCGACGGCACGATCCTCGGCGCGGACCAGAAGGCCTGGCTGAAGCAGGGCATCGACAAGGCGCCCGACGCCTGGCATGTCTGGGCAAACTCGATCATGCTGAGCCAGCTGCGCCGTCCCACCGGCAGCGGCTACATGTTCACCGATCAGTGGGACGGCTTCCTCGCCGAACGGCGCGAGGTGCTCGGCCACGTGCACGACAGCGGCCTCGAGGACCTGGTCGTCCTGACGGGGGACTGGCACTCCGCCTTCGTCGACGACATCCGGGTCGACTTCGACCGGCCCGACTCCCCGCTCGTGGGCACCGAGTTCACCGCGCACTCGGTCACGTCCGGCGCGTACTCGGCGGATTGGAACGCCACCAACGGCCCGCTGATGGGCAAGGCCAACCCGCACCTCAAGTACTTCGAGGGCAACCGCTACGGATACGACGTGTACGAGGTCACGCCCGAGCGCTTCAGCACGCACATGCGGGTGATCGGGGACCGCAGGGACCCTCTCTCGCCGGTGTCGACGCTGACCACGTTCCATGTGGACCGGGGCAAGGCGGGGTCGTACGAGGACCCGGGGACGAAGGGGTCGCCTGCGCAGTACAGGAGGGACTAGATCCTGATTCGCAGGGGGTGCGGGGTGTCACACCGTGGTGCGGTTCCGCCCCGCCCCGCCTGCGCAATATCGTCACCAGCATGTTCGCCGCCTATGCCGCACGCATCGACCGTGATCAGCCGCTCGCCGGGCTCGAGTTGGGCGAGCGCCCCGCGCCCGCCGCCCGCGAGGGCTGGTCGACCATCAACGTCAAGGCCGCCTCCCTCAACCACCACGACCTGTGGTCGCTGAGGGGCGTGGGCCTTGGTGAGGACAAGCTTCCGATGATCCTCGGCTGCGACGCCGCGGGGATCGACGAGGACGGCAACGAGGTCGTCCTGCACTCGGTCATCGGCCAGTCCGGCCACGGGGTCGGCCCCAAGGAGCCCCGCTCGATCCTCACCGAGCGCTACCAGGGCACGTTCGCCGAGCAGGTCTCCGTGCCCACCTGGAACGTGCTGCCCAAGCCCAAGGAGCTCAGCTTCGCCGAGGCAGCCTGTCTGCCGACCGCCTGGCTCACCGCGTACCGCATGCTCTTCACCAACGCCGGCGTACGGCCCGGGGACTCGGTCCTCGTACAGGGCGCGGGCGGCGGTGTCGCGACGGCCGCGATCGTGCTCGGCAAGGCGGCGGGGCTGCGGGTCTTCGCGACCAGCCGGGACGAGGCCAAGCGGAAGCGGGCGGTCGAGCTCGGCGCGGTCGAGGCGGTGGAGCCGGGCGCGCGTCTTCCCCAGCGCGTGGACGCCGTGATCGAGACGGTCGGCGCCGCCACCTGGTCGCACTCCGTCAAGTCCCTGCGTCCGGGCGGCACGTTGGTGATCTCGGGTGCCACGAGCGGTGACCGCCCCTCGCACGCCGAGCTGACCCGGGTCTTCTTCCTGGAGTTGAAGATCGTGGGCTCGACGATGGGCAGCAAGGACGAGCTGGAGGACCTGCTCTCGTTCTGCGCCGCCACGGGAGTGCGCCCCGTCATCGACGACATCCTGCCGCTCGACCAGGCGCGGGACGCGTTCGCGCGCATGGAGTCGGGCGAGCTCTTCGGGAAGCTGGTGCTGTCCGTCTGACCTCGCGCATTTCCTCTGCGCACCTCTTGTACGAAGGCTCGTCCGCGCTCGGCGCGGGCGGGCCTTCGCCGTGTCCCCGACTTCGGTGTGTCAACTCGGGTTGACACGCCGACGACTGTCAACCTAAATTGACACCATGACCGAAGCAACGGATCTCGCCGAGCGGGCGGGCGATCGTGACCCCAGGGTCGGGCTGCGGGCGGTGGCCGCGCTGCGGCGTCTGCTCGAACAGCTCGAAGCGGTCCAGGTGCGCAGTGCGCGCAACCAGGGCTGGTCCTGGCAGGAGATCGCCGCCGAGCTCGGGGTGAGCAGGCAGGCCGTCCACAAGAAGCATGGGAGGTAGCGATGTTCGAGCGGTTCACGGAGGGCGCGCGAGGCGTGGTCGAAGGCGCGGTGGCCCATGCGGAACTCGGGGGCGCCGACAGGGTCGAGGCCGGGCATCTGCTGCTCGCGCTGCTCGACGCCCGCGGTACGAAGGGCGCGTTCGCGCTCTCGGCCCTGGGGGTGCGGCCGGAGGCGGTGGTCTCCGGTCTGGAGGAGGCGCGGCGGCGCGGAGGGGTCTCGGCGGCGGACGCCGAGGCGCTGGCCGGGTTCGGGATCGATGTCGGCGCGATCGTCTCGCGGGTCGAAGAGGCGCACGGTGAGGGCGCGTTGGCGCACGGCAGGCCGCGAGGGCGGCGCCTGTGGGCCGGCTCGGGTCACCGTCCGTTCACGCGGGAGGCCAAGACGGTCCTGGAGCAGTCGCTGCGGGTGGCCCTTGCGCGCAAGGAGAAGAGCATCGGGGACGAGCACCTGCTGCTCGCGATGGCGGCGCGGCCAGGGGTCGTACGGGATGTCCTCGCGGGGTGCGGGGTGACCTTCGACGCGGTGGAGAGGGTGCTCGGGAGCGGGAACGGGGGTGCGGCCAAGGCGGGTTGAGGCCCTCGGGGGCGGGGCCTGTCTGAGGTCCTTCGGGGCGGGAGCTGTCTGAGGCCCTCTGGAGTGGGACCTGTCTGAGGTCCTTCCGGCGCGAGACCCGCTCAGGCCCCGGTGGTCCCGTCGACGCCCTCGCGCAGGAAGTCCGCGTGGCCGTTGTGCCGTCCGTACTCGAGCAGCACGTGCACCATCACCATCCGCAGCGAGATCTCCTTGTCCCAGCGCGGCTGGTATCCGGTCGCATCGAGCGATTCGGCCGCCTTCTCGATCCGGCGCGACCGTTCGACCTCCGCGTCCCAGGCGCCGAAGGCCTCGGCCCGGGTGGAGGCGCTCGCGTCGTACGCGGCCTGGAAGTCGATCTCGTCGGACCACACCATGGGCGCGTCGTGGTCCTCGAACGCCCGGTGGAACCAGGCGCGTTCCACCTCCGCCATATGCCGCACCAGAGCGAGCAGTGAGAGCGTGGACGGCGGCATGGAGCGCTGCCGCAGCTCCTCGTCCGTGAGTCCTTCGCACTTCATGGCGAGGGTCGCGCGGTGGTAGTCGAGGAAGGCGCGCAGGGTCTCGCGTTCGCCGCCGGTCAGCGGCGGTCCGATGCGGTGGTCGGCAGTCATGCCGGGCGCCTCCTGTGTGCCGGGTGTTGCTGGTCGCCGCCAGTATCCCCGCAGGTCGAAGGGCGTTGTCAGTGGGGCCCGTTAGCGTGCAGGGAGTCGAGTCCTCGTGCCCTCACAAGGAGTCCCTCATGCCCGTGCCCGTCGAATTCGTCCCCGCGGACACCGCGGTGCGCCGGCCGGTCACCAAGGTCGGCGGTCAGCCCGTGTGGCTCGATGAGCCGCAGTGGCCGCTCTCGCGGGAGAGCGGTGAGCCCATGGAGTTCCTGGGCCAGTTCGAGCTGGGCGACGGCCGGCTCGGCTATCTCTTCATGACGGCTTCGGAGGCCGGCGGCGAGGCGACATGGGAGCCGGATGGCGGGGAGAACGCGCTGGTCGTCCAGCCCGCGGGCCGTGTCCCGGACTTCCTCACGGTCGAGGCGGCGGGTGCGGGGCCCTCGGCGGGTGAGGACTTCGTCCCGCGGGCGGTGGAGCGGGCGCCGGACGGGGAGGAGTGGCAGTTCCTGGGCGGCCCGGACGTCCAGCCGAACTGGCTGCAGGGCGGTGAGCACCCCGGCCCCGGCTGGCAGCTGATAGCTCAGCTGGACTCGGCGGGGCTGCCGTTCTACGTCAACTTCGGGGACATGGGGGTGGGGTATGCCTTCCTGTCGCCGGACGGGAAGGAAGGGCGGTTCCTCTGGCAGTGCGGGTGAGCGCGGGCCGGCCGGCTTCCGGCCGCGGGTTCGGGCGGGGGCGCAGGTGAGGTGGGGTTACCTGAAATACGGGGGAGGGGCGGCCGGGAGGGAACGGAAGTGTTCCCTCCATGTCCGTGATCGGTAACGATCGCGCGGGCGAGGATGGTTCGGTGATCCAGTCGGGGCAGAATCTGCTCGCCGGTCAGGCCGAGCGGGTCGGACCAAGCAGGTCGGACCGCACCGGACCATGCGGCCGGCCCTAGACATCGGGGGATCACCATGCGCGCTGGCCGTAAGAGCCGGAAGAGCTTCGCCCTGGGGGCCGTCGCCCTCGCCGCCCTCCTGACCACCACGGCCTGCCAGCCGAGCGAGGACGACGGGGCCGCCGGCGGGAGCAAGCCGACCGCGACCGCCTCACCGACCGGGAAGCCTTCGAAGCCCGCAGGGGACAAGCCGGGTACGCCCGCGCCCGACGCGAGCAAGGACGCCGGATCGGGCGGTAAGGACGGCGGAGACGGCAAGGGCGGGGCGGGCGGAGAGAACCCGGCCGACTCGGTCTGCTCCGGCGACGGCCAGGGTCCCTACGGTGCGGTCGAATCGGTCACCTTCGGCGGTGAGGCACCGAACACGACGCTGGGTCTTGTCCTCGGCCACTACCAGTGCGAGGGCGGCGAGACGGAGCCCACGTTCGTGCCGGACAGCGCCACCGGGGCCGCGATGGACGTCATGCTCGACGACAACCGCCTCAAGGTGGTCGTCGACGGTGACCTCGCGGACAAGCTCGGCACCACGACGCCGGACGCCAACACCTTCGTCAAGGAACTGGCGGAGCTCCAGGACAAGGGCGAGCTCGGCGGCGCCAAGTCACCGCAGTTCTACTTCCAGTCCGACGCGCCGAACCCGGATGCCCCGGACGGAGCAGACACCAAGATCATCTACCTGCACCAGATTGTCTTCCACATCGGCGACTAACGGTCGGTGGCTCGTGAGCGGGAACGGGCGAGGACTCCAGGAGTCCTCGCCCGTTCCCGTGCGCCGGTGCGTCCCTACTTCGCGCCCCGCCCCCGCAGCACGGCTCCGAGCCGCACCGCGGTGGCCGACAAGTGCCGCCGCGCCTCGATGAGTTGCTCGGACGTCACGCCGTGATCGCGGGCCGCGTCCCGGATGTCGTCCCTGAAGCGGTCGAGCAGCCGGTCCAGATCGCGCGCCGGGTCACCCGTCGACTTCTCGTGCGCCCACGCGGGTTCCTCCGCGGACGGCGGTACGTCATCGCGTACGGTCGCGTCGTCCCGTACGGCCCCGTCCTCGCGTACGGCATCGGCGCCGGCGGACTTGTCGACGTCCACGACCACACGCGACCCGGACTCCGAACGCGGCTCGGACTCCGAGGCGGGCCCGGACGGACCGGATGCCCCGCTCCAGGCGCCCGGCTTGGTGAACCGGCCCAGCTCCTTGGTGATCTCCGAGAGACCCTCGCGGAGCCCGGTCGGCCAGTCGCCCCGCTGGAAGTGGTCCTGCACCTTGTCCTGGACCGACTTCGCGATCCGCTGCATCTCCTCGCGCGCCTCGGCCTGCGCCTCGCGGTGCGCGTCCTGCGCCTTCCGCCGCGCCTGATCGGCCTCCTCGCGGGCCCGCCGCGACTCGTCCTTGGCCCGCCTGGCCTGGTCCTTCAACTCCTGCTTGGCGCGCCGCAGTTCCTCCTTGGCCAGCTTCCAGGACTCGCTGTCGCCGAACGCGGCCTCCCAGTCCGTACCGCGTCCGGACTTCTTCCCGGAGGAGCGTGCCTCGCCCGCCGCGGCCCGCATCTCGCGCCGCAGATCGCCGGCCGCGCCGCGCACGTCGTCGCGGATCTCGGCCGCGAGCTCGGCGACGGACTCGCGGATCTCCAGCTCCAAGTCGGCCAGTTCGCCGCTGCGGCCGGCCAGTTCGGCGCGGCCCGCTTCGGTGATCGAGTAGACCTTGCGGCCGCCCTCGGTGGTGTGTGTGACCAGACCCTCGGCCTCCAGCTTGGCCAGGCGCGGGTAGACGGTGCCGGCGGACGGGGCGTACAGGCCCTGGAAGCGTTCCTCGAGCAGCCTGATCACCTCGTACCCGTGGCGGGGTGCCTCGTCGAGGAGCTTGAGCAGATACAGCCGCAGCCGGCCGTGGGCGAAGACGGGGGCCATCTCAGAGCACCTTCCCGGTCGGGCCCTCATCGGAGGGCGGTGCGTCGGCCGGGGGCGCATCCGTCGGGGGAGTGTCCTCGAACCCGTCCCGGGCCGGCCGGCGCAGCAGGGCGATCGCGCCGGAGATCGTGGTGGCCTTGAGCTTGCCGCGCCCGGCGCCGAGCCGGCCGGTGATGCGCTTGGCGCCCCACTGGCCCGAGACCCGCAGGTCCTCGAAGGCGTTGGAGACGGCGCCGCTGGTCGTGTTCGCCTCGACCTCGGCGTCCGCCGGGTGCGGAAGGCGGATGGCGATCTCGCCCGAGACGCTGTTCAGGGCCACGTCCGTGGCGCGGTCCGCCGGGTCCAGGTCCACGATCATGTCGCCGCTCACGGAGTCCGCCCGTACGGACGCACCGGCGTCCACGACGGTCAGATTCCCCGATACGGAGTTGAAGCGGAGCTCGCCCGTGACGGACTGCGCCTCGACATCGCCGGACACGGACTCGGCGCGCACCGGGCCGCTCAGGCTGACGAGGGCACTGTCGCCGGTGACGCCCTTGACCGTGGTGGGGCCGTCGATTCCGGAGACCATCGCGCTCGCACCGACCACGCCGACCTCGACCCGGGTGCCGCTGGGCACGGCGAGCGAGACGACGGCGCGGCGCTGCCAGCCCTTGCGGTCGAGGAACTTGAGCCAGCCCTTCCAGGGCAGATCGTCATAGCCGACAGTGAGCACACCGTCCTCATGGCTGACGATGAGCTCGGGTCCGTGCACCTCGGTGATCTCGAGGCGGGCGGAACCTTCATCGGTCCCGACGACGTTCACCGTTCCATTGACGATGCGTACCTGCAGGGTCGTCACCGGGTCGTCGAAGGTGAGCTTCTGGGGCTCCGCGACGGTCCACGTCGACTCTGGCATGGCTGACCTCCTTCGGCCTGGGGCGGCCCCGGGTGTGGTGGGCCGGGGGCGTTGGACGCGCCATATCGCGTCTTCCTGTTAACACGATATATCGCGGATGGGTGAAGTCAAGGCGCGATCGCGGGCACGAGACCTGATTTACGGGTGGGGGGCGCCCCTAGGGGGCGGGTGCCGGGGTGCGCCGATCGGGCCCCCAAAGGCGCGCCAACCAGGGCAAATTCCCCTACCGTGAGGGCATGTCCGCCGATCCCGGTAGCTCCGGCGCCCTGCTCCTGTGCCGCTCCGACCCCGCCGCTGTGGGCCCCGCGGCCCAGCTGTTGCGCGAGCGGATGCTGCTCGCGCAGGCCGGGCCCGGGTGGAGCGTCCTCGTTCCCGAGGGCAGGCCGTGGCTTGACGGTGCCGAGCAGGTCGACCGGGTCGCGCGCGGCTGGGCCTCGGCACTTGCGGTCGCGACGCCCTGGCCGACGCTCGCCCTGTGGTGGGACGAGGGCGGCACCGGCTTCACGCTCGCTTCCGGCTTCCGCCGCACGGTCGGCTACGTATGGCTGGCGAACGGCACGCCCGTGGGCGAGGAGGAGGCCCTGAGCAGCTTCGTCGGGCGCCTCGGCCTCGACCCCGTACTGGATATGCAGGCCCTCGAAGCGCTCACGCGCCCCGACTCGGACGCGGACGGCCGGGCCCGGATGCTGGGGCTGCTCGCGGTGCTCGGGCGCGCGGGCCTGACGCTGCCGTCCGGGCTCGCGCCGGGGCTGCACTCGGGCGAACTCCGTTCCGCGGCCGCGGCGTTGCCCGACGTGGAACAGGTGCAGTGGACCGGATGGCGCGAGGCGGTCAGCGCGGAACTCGACGTGGTGGAGCGGGGGCGGCTCGGCACCTGGATGCGGGGGCCGCGGGCGCGGGCACTGGGCGGACTGCAGCTGGCCGCGGGACTGCCTGCCGTCCTTTACGGAGTGCGCCGGCGCAGCTCCGGCTGGGCGGTGGCCGGTGCGGTGCTGCTTCTCAACGGGGCGCTGGGCCTCGCGTACGACACGGTGCGCGCCCGCGACTGAACCGCCGCGAGGCGACCGGGCCGTCGGCCGTACGGCTACTCGTCGTCCTCGTCGTCCAGGCGGGCGAGCCAGGTGGCGAGGCGCTCGACCGGCACCTCGAAGTCGGGGTTCAGGTCCACGAAGGTGCGCAGCTGCTCGGCCAGCCACTCGAAGGTGACCTCTTCCTCACCCCGCCGCTTCTCCAGCTCTTCGATGCCTCGGTCCGTGAAGTACATGGGACCAGGATAGGACGGTTGTGCGGGCCGTCCTGACGGCCGCCGGGCCGGGCGCCCGGCCCGGCGGGAGAGCCGCGGCGGCGGGACCCGGACCGTGGGCGGCGGGCGCGGAGAGGCGGTCCTGCGCGGGCCGGCTCCGCACGCGTCCCGGTGGCCCGGACCGCGCGCGGCCCTCCGCACGCGTACCGCCCCGGACTCATGCTCAGCCCGGCACGCGTACCGCTGACTGACGACCCCGTGCCCGGCCCTCCGCACGCGTACCGGGCGATTCCGACCCGCACTCAGCCCCCGCCCGGCAGCACCACCGTCATCACAAGTCCGCCCTCCGCCCGCGCCTCTGCCCGGACCTCCCCGTCGTGTGCCCCCGCGATGGAGCGGACGATCGACAGGCCGAGCCCCGCGCCCTTGGCGGAGGCCACCCGTTCCGCCCCCAGGCGGCGGAACGGTTCGAACAGGCGCGGGATCTCGTACGGGGGCACCACCGGGCCCGAGTTGGCGACCCGCACCTCCGCCCGCCCGTCGGTCCGGGTACCGGTCGTGATCTCGACCCAGCCGTCCGCGGCGGCGTTGTGCCGTACGGCGTTCTCCACCAGGTTGTGGACGAGGCGCTCGAGGAGCAGGGCGTCGCCCGCCGTCGGTGCCTCGTCCGTCGTGGCGCGCACCGCCACCCCCGCGGCCCGTGCCTGGTCCGTCACCTGGGCGACGACATGGACCGCCACATCCGCGAGGTCGACCGGATGCCGGTCGGTGATCGCGTTCTCGGAGTCGGCGAGCAGCAGCAGGCCCGAGATCAGGCGTTCGTGCCGGGAGTTGATCTCCAGGAGGTTCTCGCCGAGCTGTTTCACGTCCTCGGAGGCCGTACGCCGGTGCATGGCCACCTCGACCAGCGCGCGGCCGAGCGTGAGCGGGGTGCGCAGCTCGTGCGAGGCGTTGGCGACGAAGCGGCGCTGGCCGTCGAAGGAGCGGTCGAGGCGCTCGACCATGGTGTCGAAGGTGTCGGCCAGCTCCTTGACCTCGTCGACGGGGCCGGTCAGCGCGATCCGCTCGTGCAGCCCACGGTCGGCCGCGGGCGCGGCGGCGATCCGGCGCGCGGTGTCCGTGACGCGGTGCAGCGGCGCGAGGACGCGGCCCGCGACCAGCCAGCCGAAGCCGGCGGCCGCACCGCCGACCACAAGGAGGGCGATACCGCCCTGGGTGAGGAGCGAGGTGGACGCGGCGTCGTCCACCCGGGCCTGCTGTGCCTTGATCCAGCGGTCGGCGGCCGCGCCGGTGAGGACGTCGCCCTCGGGGGTGATGGCGTAGCGCTTCTGGTCGCGCGGGCTCTCGCCCTCGTCGCCCTCGTCCGCGGTGCGCCGCTCCTTGTCTTCGGCGTCTTGGGCGTCTTCGGCCTCCCGTATGTCCTTCCCCAGCATGGACACGAACTTCGTACCGCCACTGCGCAGTTGCTGCTGGAACAGCCCGTACGTCGTGCCGAGCAGCACGATCCCGGCCAGCAGGAACAGCAGCCCGAAGACCAGGGTGAGACGGGTGCGCAGCGAGATGCGGGCGAGCCGCCGGGGCGCCTTCACGGGATCCGGTACCCCGCCCCGGCCACCGTCTCCACCACCTGGGGTTCGCCGAGCTTGCGGCGGAGCTTGAGCACGGCGAGACGCACCGCTCCCGTGAACGGATCGGCGTGCTCGTCCCAGGCCTTCTCCAGGAGCTGCTCCGCCGAGACCGCCGCGCCGTTCGCCCGCAGGAGTTCGGCGAGCACCGCGAACTCCTTGGGCGACAGCGGTACGTAGCGTCCGTCCCTGAACACCTCACGGCGGGCCGGATCCAGGGTGAGGCCCGCGCGGCGCAGCACCACGGGTGCGGCGGGCCGTGAGCGGCGGCCGAGCGCCAGGACGCGGGCGGCCAGCTCGGTGAACGCGAAAGGCTTCGTGAGGTAGTCGTCGGCGCCGAGCGTCAGGCCCTCCACCCGGTCGCGGATGTCCGCCGCCGCGGTCAGCATCAGGACCCGCGCGCCCTCCTCCGCCTCCGCGAGGGCGCGGCACACGTCGTCGCCGTGCACCCCCGGCAGGTCGCGGTCGAGGATCACCACGTCGTACGCGTGCACGCTGGTGCGCTCCAGGGCGGCAGCGCCGTCGTAGGCGACGTCCACCGCGTGCGCCTCCTCGCGCAGCCACTGGGCTATCGCGTCGGCGAGCAGCTGTTCGTCCTCGGCCACCAGGACCCTCATGTCCGACTCCTTGTGTGTTGTCCGGGGACATGGTGGCCAAGGGCCTGTTTCCTCGGCGTGAGCGCAGGCTGTCAATGTCCGGCCCTCGCACTCCGGAGCAATCGGCTCCCGCGTCGGACAGGGACGGGTGCCCGCGCCCTACAGAGACCGGCCCCGCGACCCGCGAAGTCGACGCCCGCGCCCCACAGCGATCGGCCCCCGCGACCCGCGAAGTCGACGCCCGCGCCCCACAGGAAACGGAAACCACCGGGAAACGCCCCGCAGCGTTGCATCGCCCTCATCTGCGGCCGTGACCGACGGCCGCGTGAGGCAAGGGAGTTGACGTGATGCGCAGGAAGGCTCGCGGTGTGCTGGCGGCGCTGCCGCTGGTGTTCGCACTGGCGCTGACCGGCTGCGGTTCGGAGAGCGACGGCGGCGGTGTGGCCTCGGCGAACGGGGCGAAGAAGGACGGCGCATCGGCGACGCCGTCGCTCGACCCGCAGGAGCAGGGCATGAAGTTCGCGGCGTGCATGCGCGAGAACGGTGTGCCCATGGACGACCCGGAGCCGGGCCAGGGCATCCGGATGAAGCTGGACGGCTCGATACCCAAGGCGACCGTCGACAAGGCGATGGAGGCCTGCCGCAAGTACCAGCCGCAGGGCCAAGGCGGCAAGGGACCGGGCGCCGAGAAGATGCGCGAGTACGCGCAGTGCATGCGCAAGAACGGCGTCGACGCCTTCCCCGACCCCTCCGACGGCGGTCTGCGGATCGGCAAGGAGGTCGCCGAGGACCCGGACTTCGACAAGGCGCAGGAGGCCTGCCAGGACCTGATGGGCGGCGATCTCAAGACGCAGGGGAAGAGCTGATGGGGGAGTCCGTGGTGGAGAACGCGGAGGTGACCGGCGGGCGGCCGGCCGAGGACAGCGCTGGGGAGGCCGCCCGGCGGCAGGCCGAGGAGGGAGCTACGGAGGCGACCGGGCAGCCCCACGAGCTGACCACGGACAGGCCTACCGGACCGCCCGCCGAGGAGTCCGCCGGGGGGCCCGCCGAGGAGTCCGCCGCGCGGCTCGCCGAGGCGCCCACCGGGCAGCCCCCCGAGGACGGCTTCGCCCACGCCCTCGAACCCGTCCGCCCGCGCCGCCGCCGTGGTTTCGCCCTGGCCGTCGCGGTGGCGGTGCTCGCCACCGCGGGCGCCGTCACCGCCGCCGCCCTCGGCCTCGGCGGCGCCGAGCAGGGCGGCCCCGAGCGGAGCACCCTGCCGCCCGCGACCGCCGAGGTCACCCGGCAGACCCTGAAGGACACCGAGACGGTGGACGGTCAGCTCGGCTACGGGGCGGCGAGCACGGCCGCCACCCGCAAGCCCGGCACGCTCACCGCGGGACCGGACACCGGCGACCGGATCACCCGCGGCAAGACGCTGTACGCGGTGGACGGTGCGCCCGTGACGCTCATGTACGGCTCGACGCCCGCGTACCGCGATCTGAGGGAGGGCGTCGAGGGGCCGGACGTCGAGCAGTTGGAGAAGAACCTGGACGCGCTCGGCTACGAGGGCTTCACCGTGGACGAGGAGTTCACCTCGGGCACGGCCGATGCCGTACGCGACTGGCAGGAGGACCGCGGCCTCGACGAGACGGGCCGAGTGCCGCTCGGCCAGGTGGTGTTCGCCGACGGGGCGGTACGCATCGACTCCCTCGCCGCCCGCAAGGGTGACGCGCTCCAGCCGGGCGCCGAGGTGCTCGCGTACACCGGGACCGAGCGCGCCGTCACCGCCGAACTCGACGCGGGTGACGAGCAGGTGGCCAAGGAGGGCGCGAAGGTCGCCGTACGGCTGCCGGACGACAGCCTGGCCGAGGGCAAGGTCGAGGAGGTCACCACGGTGATCAAGCCGGCCGAGGCCCAGGGCCAGGACCCCGAGACGAAGATCGAGGTCGTCGTCGCCTTCACCGACACCAAGGGCCGCAAGGCGGCCGACGCCTACGCCCTGGCCGCCGTGCACGTCGACTTCACCGCCGAGACCCGCGAGAACGTCCTCACCGTGCCCGTCGCGGCCCTGCTCGCCCTCGCGGAGGGCGGGTTCGGCGTGGAGGTGGTCAAGGGCTCCACGACCTCCTATGTCCCCGTCACGACCGGTCTGTTCGCGGACGGCCGGGTGGAGATCTCCGGCGACGGGATCGCCGCGGGCACGAAGGTCGGGGTGCCGAAGTGACGCACGGCGACTCCATGATCCTGCTCGAGCAGGTCACCAAGACGTACGCCGGCGGGGTCACGGCACTCGACAAGGTCTCCCTGGAGATCGCGGCCGGTGAACTCGTCGGCATCGTCGGCCCGTCCGGCTCCGGCAAGTCCACGATGCTCAACATCCTCGGCACCTTGGACCGGCCCACCTCCGGACAGGTGCGCATCGACGGATACGACGTGGGGGACCTGTCGGACACCGGGCTCTCCGCCCTGCGTGCGGCCCGTATCGGCTTCGTCTTCCAGCAGTTCCACCTCGCGGCCTCCACCTCGGCCTGGGACAACGTGGCCGACGGGCTGCTCTACTGCGGACTCGGCGTACGCGAGCGCCGCCGCCGCGCCGCCGAGGTCCTGCGGCGCGTGGGTCTCGGCCACCGCCTCCACCACGCCCCGCACGAACTGTCCGGCGGCGAACGCCAGCGCGTCGCCATCGCACGGGCCGTCGCCGGCGACCCGGCGCTGCTGCTCGCGGACGAACCGACCGGCGCACTCGACTCGGTGACCGGCGCGGGCATCATGCGGCTCCTGCGGGAACTGCACACCGCCGGCACCACGGTCGTGATCATCACGCACGAGCGGGAGCTCGCCGACGGCCTGCCGCGGCAGGTACGGATGCGCGACGGACGCATCGTCGGCGACTCGGCCGGTTCGGGTGGCCCGGGCAGTCCGGGCAGCCCAGGCAGCCCGGGTGGCCCAAATGGTCCGGGCAGCGCCGCGGCCCTGGCGGGGGCGGCCTCATGAGCACCTCCGTACTCGAGGGCCCCCGCGCCACCGCCCGACCGCCCCTGCGTCCGGCCCGCCTCCGCCCGCGCGATGTGGTCAAGGTCGGCTCCGTGGGCCTGCGCACCCGCCCCCTGCGGGCCTTCCTGTCGGCACTCGGCATCGCCATCGGAATCGCGGCGATGGTCGCGGTGGTCGGCATCTCGGCCTCCTCGCAGGCCGGTCTCGACCGTACGCTGGCGGCGCTCGGCACCAACCTCCTGACCGCGTCACCGGGCTCGACGATGACGGGCGACGCCGCCCAACTCCCGGACTCCGCCGAGGAGATGGCGGCCCGGATCGGCCCGGTCACCTCCGTCTCCGCGATCGGCAAGCTGCCGAGCGCCAAGGTCTACCGCAGCTCCAAGATCCCCGAAGTGGAGACGGGCGGCCTGTCCGCGTACGCCGCCCGCACGGATCTGCGGTCCACGACGGGAGCGCGCCTCGCGAGCGGTACGTGGCTGAACGCCGCCACCGGCCGCTACCCGGCCGTGGTCCTGGGGGCGACGGCGGCCGAACGCCTCGGCATCGGTCGTGCCACGCCCGACACCCAAGTCCTCATCGGGGACCGCCTGTTCACGGTCGTCGGCATCCACGCCCCCCCCCAGCTCGCACCCGAACTCGACACGGCCGCCCTGATCGGCTGGCCCGTGGCCACGTCAGAGCTCGGCTTCGACGGACACGCGACGACGCTGTACGTGCGGGCCGAGGACGCCGACGTGGAGGGGGTACAGGCCGTGCTCGGCGCGACGGCCAACCCCTCGGCGCCCAACGAGGTCGACGTCTCGCGCCCCTCGGACGCCCTCGCGGCGAAGAAGGCCGCAGGGGAGGCCTTCACCGGTCTGCTGCTCGGACTCGGCGCGGTGGCCCTGCTCGTGGGCGGGGTGGGGGTGGCCAACACCATGGTCATCTCGGTCCTGGAGCGCCGCGCGGAGATCGGACTGCGGAGGTCCCTGGGGGCCACGCGCGGCCAGATCCGCACCCAGTTCCTCGCGGAGTCCCTGCTCCTGTCCGCACTCGGCGGCCTGGGCGGCGCCCTGCTCGGGGTGGCCGTCACCGGCGGATACGCCGTCTACCAGGGGTGGCCGGTCACGGTCCCGCTGTGGGCCGGAGTGGGCGGCGTCCTGGCCACGCTCGTGATCGGCGCCCTGGCCGGCCTCTACCCCGCCGTACGGGCTTCGCGTCTGGCGCCCACGGAGGCGCTCGCGGGGAGGTAGAACAGCACACGCCAAGGGGCCGCACCCTCCGTGGAGAGTGCGGCCCCTTCAGCCGTACGAGATGCGGAGACTACGCCTCGAACACCTCGGCCATCAGCTGCTCCTGCTCGGCCTGGTGGCGCTTGGCCGAACCGACCGCCGGGGACGAGCCGTGCGGACGCGAGATGCGGCGCAGGCGCTCGTCGTGCGGGATGTCCGCGCCGACCGCCAGGTCCAGGTGGTCGATCAGGTTGAGCGCGATGAAGGGCCACGCACCCTGGTTCGCCGGCTCCTCCTGGGCCCAGATGTACTTCGCGGCGTTCGGGAACTTCGCGATCTCCGCCTGGAGTTCGGCACCCGGCAGCGGGTACAGACGCTCGATACGGATGATCGCGGTGTCCGTGATGCCGCGCTTGGCGCGCTCGGCCTCGAGGTCGTAGTAGACCTTGCCCGCGCAGAAGACGACCTTGCGGACCGCCGCCGGGTCGACGTACGAGTCGCCGATGACCGGACGGAAGCCGCCCGTCGTGAACTCCTCCGCCTTGGACGCCGCGGCCTTCAGACGCAGCATCGACTTCGGCGTGAAGACGACCAGCGGCTTGTGGTGCGGGTTGTGGACCTGCCAGCGGAGCAGGTGGAAGTAGTTCGACGGGAGCGTCGGCATGGCGACCGTCATGTTGTCCTGCGCGCACATCTGCAGGAAGCGCTCCGGGCGGGCGGACGAGTGGTCCGGGCCCTGGCCCTCGTAGCCGTGCGGAAGCAGCAGCGTCACACCGGAGTGCTGGCCCCACTTCTGCTCGGCCGAGGAGATGAACTCGTCGACGACGGTCTGCGCGCCGTTGACGAAGTCACCGAACTGCGCCTCCCACATCACGAGCGCCTCGGGACGGGCGAGCGAGTAGCCGTACTCGAAGCCCATCGCCGCGTACTCGGAGAGCAGCGAGTCGTACACGTTGTAGCGCGCCTGGTCCTCGGAGAGGTACAGGAGCGGCGTGTAGTCCTCGCCGGTCTCGCGGTCGATGAGGACCGCGTGACGCTGGCCGAAGGTGCCGCGGCGCGAGTCCTGGCCCGCCAGGCGGACCGGGACGCCCTCCAGGAGGAGGGAGCCGATGGCGAGGGTCTCGCCCATGCCCCAGTCGATCGTGCCGTCCTCGACCATGGCCGCGCGGCGCTGCAGCTGGGGCAGCAGACGCGGGTGGACCGTGATCGTGTCCGGGATGTTGACCTGGGACTCGGCGATCCGCTTGACGACCTCCTGCGAGACCGCGGTGGTCAGCGTGACCGGGAACTCGGCCTCGGTGTCCGGGACCTCGGCGGGCGCCGGGTGCGAGGTGGCCTCGCGGACCTCGGTGAAGACCTTCTCGAGCTGGCCCTGGTAGTCCTGCAGCGCCTGCTCGGCCTCTTCGAGCGTGATGTCGCCACGGCCGATGAGGGACTCGGTGTAGAGCTTGCGCACCGAGCGCTTCTTGTCGATCAGGTCGTACATCAGCGGCTGTGTGAACGCCGGGTTGTCCGACTCGTTGTGACCGCGGCGGCGGTAGCAGATGAGGTCGATGACGACGTCCTTGTTGAACGCCTGGCGGAACTCGAAGGCCAGTCGGGCAACGCGGACGACGGCCTCGGGGTCGTCGCCGTTCACGTGGAAGATCGGCGCCTCGATCATGCGCGCCACGTCGGTCGCGTACATCGAGGAACGCGAGGACTCCGGGGCGGCGGTGAAGCCGACCTGGTTGTTGATGACGATGTGGACCGTGCCGCCGGTGCGGTAGCCGCGCAGCTGCGACATGTTGAGCGTCTCGGCGACCACACCCTGGCCGGCGAAGGCCGCGTCGCCGTGGATGGCGACGGGCAGGACCGTGAAGTCCGTGCCGCCCTTGTTGATGATGTCCTGCTTGGCGCGCGCGACGCCTTCGAGGACCGGGTCAACGGCTTCGAGGTGCGAGGGGTTCGCGACCAGGGAGACCTTGATCTGCTCGCCGTCGAGACCGGTGAAGGTGCCGCCGGCGCCCAGGTGGTACTTCACGTCGCCGGAGCCGTGCATCGACTTCGGGTCGAGGTTGCCCTCGAACTCGCGGAAGATCTGCGCGTACGACTTGCCGACGATGTTGGCGAGGACGTTGAGGCGGCCGCGGTGGGCCATGCCGATGACGACCTCGTCCAGGCGCGACTCCGCGGCGCTGTCGATGACCGCGTCGAGCAGCGGGATGACGGACTCGCCGCCCTCCAGGGAGAAGCGCTTCTGGCCGACGTACTTCGTCTGCAGGAAGGTCTCGAAGGCCTCCGCCGCGTTCAGGCGGCGCAGGATGCGCAGCTGCTCCTCGCGCTCCGGCTTGGAGTGCGGGCGCTCGATGCGGTCCTGCAGCCACTTGCGCTGCTTCGGGTCCTGGATGTGCATGAACTCCAGGCCGGTGGTGCGGCAGTACGAGTCGCGCAGGACACCGAGGATGTCGCGGAGCTTCATCATCGACTTGCCGGCGAAGCCGCCGACCGCGAACTCGCGCTCCAGGTCCCACAGCGTGAGCCCGTGCTCGGTGATGTCCAGGTCGGGGTGCTTGCGCTGGCGGTACTCCAGCGGGTCCGTGTCGGCCATGACGTGGCCGCGCACCCGGTAGGAGTGGATCAGCTCGAAGACGCGCGCGGCCTTGGTGACGTCGTCGTCGTGCGAGGCGTCGATGTCCTTGAGCCAGCGGACCGGCTCGTAGGGGATCCGCAGCGCCTTGAAGATCTGGTCGAAGAACTCGTCCTCGCCGAGCAGCAGGTTCGCGACGATCCGCAGGAACTCGCCGGAGGCCGCACCCTGGATGACGCGGTGGTCGTACGTCGAGGTCAGGGTCATGACCTTGGCGATGCCCAGCTTGTTCAGGGTGTCCTGCGAGGTGCCCTGGAACTCGGCCGGGTAGTCCATCGAGCCGACGCCCATGATCACGGACTGGCCGGACATCAGGCGCGGCACCGAGTGGACGGTGCCGAGGCCGCCGGGGTTGGTCAGCGAGCAGGTGACGCCCGTGAAGTCCTCCATCGTCAGCTTGCCGTTGCGGGCGCGCCGGACGATGTCCTCGTAGGCCTGCCAGAACTCGAAGAAGTTCAGGGTCTCGGCCTTCTTGATGCCCGCCACCACGAGCTGGCGGTCACCGTTCGGCTTCACCAGGTCGATGGCCAGACCGAAGTTGATGTGCTCCGGCTTGACCAGGGTCGGCTTGCCGTCCTTGACCGCGTAGTGCCAGTTCATCGACGGCATGGCCTTGATGGCCTGCACCATCGCGTACCCGATGAGGTGCGTGAAGGAGACCTTCCCGCCGCGGGCGCGCTTGAGGTGGTTGTTGATGACGATGCGGTTGTCGAAGAGCAGCTTCACCGGGACGGCGCGCACCGAGGTCGCGGTGGGCACCTCCAGGGAGGCGTCCATGTTCTTCGCCACAGCGGCGGCGGGACCGCGCAGGGTGATCAGCTCGGGACCCTGGCCGGCCTCCGCGGGGGCTGCCTTGGCGGCGGCCGGCTTCGCGGCGGGCTTGGCGGGGGCGGCGGGCGCGGCAGCCTGGGCCGCGGGCTTCGCCTGGGCGGGAGCCGGGACCGGGGCCTGCGCCGCAGGAGCGGCAGCCTGCGCCGGGGCGGCCGGGGCCTGGGCCGCAGCGGCCGGAGCCTGTGCGGCGGGCGCCGAGGTGCCTGCGGGAGCGCTCGGAGCCGGAGCCGTGGTGCTCACAGCCCCCGCGGCTGTGGCAGAGGCGGAGCTCTCCGTCTTGAGCGGGGCGGCGGCATTGCCGCCCGGCTTGTAGTCGGCGAAGAAGTCCCACCAGGCACGGTCGACCGAATTCGGGTCCTGGAGGTACTGCTGATAGATCTCGTCGACGAGCCACTCATTGGGTCCGAACGCGGCGGCAGGGTTCTTTCCCTGCCCCGTTTGATCGGTCGTGGTGCTCGAGTTACTGGGGGACTGTGGCGACACGGCGGTAACCGCCCTCTTCCGCTTCACAAGGTGATGGACAGCGGGAATAAAGGCTACGCCTCCCGGGCCGAGAGGTGCAGACCGGGCGGGCCTTCCGTCACGTAAGTCACATCACAAGGCGTGTTTCGGGGCGGGAAATGGCGGGAAACAAGCGAGGTTCCGCTCCGTGCCGGGCAGCGGAAGCCCCGGCTGCGACCCCCACGGCTCGCACCCTTGACTGACAGCACAACGATCAGGCGAACCGGGTACCCGAAGTTCGAAGATCTTGCGCGCCCGTTTCGAACCCTACGTCAACTCCGCGCGCGTCCGGTGCCCCGGAAGGCTGACCTGAATCCGGCAGCCCCGAGCGGATTCGGCCACACCGATCCGGCCACCGTGCAGATCGACGGCCCAGCGCGCGATGGCCAGGCCCAGACCCGTACCGCCGTCGCTGGACTTCTTGTCGGCGTGGCTGCCGCGGTTGAACCGCTCGAAGACCCGGTGCCACTCGGAGCGCGGGATCCCGGGACCCTCGTCGAGGACCTCGAGCTCGAGCGAGTCCGGCGCCTCGCCGCGGCGCGCGCGGACCGTGACCCGGCCGTGCGGGGGCGAGTGCTTGACCGCGTTGTCGATCAGGTTGGCGACGACCTGGTGGAGGCGTTCGGCGTCCGCGTGCGCGGTCAGCTCGGGCGGGGTCACATCCAGGTGCAGATGGACGTCGGTACGGGTGTGACGCCCCGATCCCGACGGCATGCCGCGGCGCTGCGAGGCGACCATGTTGGCCTCCTTCAGGACGCCGGAGAGATACGGCCACACCTCGAAGCGGCGGGCGTGCAGCTGGTCCACACCGTGGTCGAGGCGCGAGAGGTCGAGCAGGGTCTCGACGAGCCGGCCGAGGCGCTCGGTCTGCTTGAGCGCGGTCCGCATGGTCTCGGGGTCGGCGGCCGAGACGCCGTCGACCACGTTCTCCAGGACGGCGCGCAGCGCGGCGATCGGGGTGCGCAGCTCGTGCGAGACGTTGGCCACCAGCTCCTTGCGGTGCTGGTCCTGGGCTTCCAGGTCGTCGGCCATGCGGTTGATCGTCTGGGCGAGGTCGCCGAGTTCGTCGCGGCGGTCGGCGCCGACGACGCGGCGGGTGTAGTCGCCGTGCGAGATGGAGCGGGCGACCGTGGTCATCTCGTCCAGGGGCGCGGTCAGCGAGTGCGCCACGAACTGGGTGATCAGGAGGGTCGCGATCACCGAGAAGACCGTGATGAAGCGCAGCTCCGTCTTGGTCTGTATGGCGATCATCAGCAGGCCGGTGGTGATCAGTACGGAGATCACCACGAGCGTGCCGAGCTTGGTCTTGATGGAGTACGGCCGCAGATCCTGCAGCGACGCCATCAGGCGGGTCAGCAGCCGTCCCTCGCGGGCGTGCCCGGCCGTGGCACGGTGATGGACGGACTCGGCCCTGCGCTCGAGCCGCTCGGCCCGCAGGCCCAGCGTCTCGGAGCGGCGGCGCCGGGTGCCGGACCACCACAGGAGCAGTTGCGACCACCACAGCAGGGCCGTCGCCCAGGGGCGCTTCATGACGCCTCTCCAGAGGTCGCGTACGTACGAGCCGCTCGTGCCGCGGGAGCCGGCCGCGCCGCTCATGGCGTCGGCGTCTCCAGCGCGTACCCGACCCCGTGCACCGTACGGATCCGCTCGGCGCCGATCTTGCGGCGCAGCGCCTTGATGTGGCTGTCGACGGTCCGGGTGCCGGAGGCGTCCGCCCAGTCCCACACCTCGGCGAGCAGCTGCTCACGCGAGAGCACGGCGCGCGGGGTGTTCGCCAGGCAGACCAGGAGATCGAACTCGGTCGGCGTGAGATGCACGTCCTCGCTGCGCACGCGGACGCGGCGCTGAGCGTGGTCGATCTCCAGCTCCCCGAGCCGGAGTATCCCGGAGCGCGGGGTGGTCGCGGCGAGCGCGGCCCGCTCGACGCGGCGGAGCAGCACGTGCACGCGCGCCGCCAACTCCCGCATGGAGAAAGGCTTCGTCATGTAGTCGTCCGCCCCGACCCCGAGCCCGACCAGCATGTCGGTCTCGTCGTCACGCGCGGTCAGCATCAGCACCGGCACCGGCCGCGACGCCTGGACGCGGCGGCAGACCTCGAGGCCGTCGAAGCCCGGCAGCATGATGTCGAGGATCAGCAGATCGGGCTGCCAGGCCTCGGCGGTGTCGACCGCCGCGGGACCGTCCGACGCCGTCTGCACTAGGAAACCCTCGGCACGCAGCCGGGCGCTGATCGCGTCGACGATCGTGGCGTCGTCCTCGACCACCAGGACCCGTCGCTGGGCGCCCGGCGTGGCAGCCGTGCCGTTGTGGGAGGTGTGTGTCTGCTCCATGGCCCGCCCCTGGGATACGCCTTCGTTGTCCGTCGCTGCTCCGACGCGTGAGCTTTGCGCAGAACCCGTGACTCCGGTGTTCCTCGCGCAAAGATCCGCGTTGTCGGTCAGCAGCGTACGGGCAGTTACACCGCCTCGGCTATGCGGCCCTGATGGCGAGATGGACCACGTCCGGGACGCCGCGGACAACGGGGATCTCTTCCGTACGTACGTTGCTGAATCCGGCATTCCGCAACGACTCTTCGAAATCAGCGGACGGCTGGGCGGACCAAATGGCAAGAATCCCACCGGAGTTGAGCATCTCGCGGCAGGCTTTGAGCCCTCGCGGAGAGTAGAGGGAGTGGTTTCCCTCGGTAACCGTCCAGTCCGGGCCGTTGTCGATGTCGAGGCAGAGTGCGTCGTATCTCTCATTGCCGCCCTGGATGTACGCGACGAGGTCGGCCTGCACGATCCGGGTGCGTTCGTCGGCGAGCGCCTCACCGGAAATGTCATGCAGCGCCCCGTTTTGATGCCATTCGATGATGGCCTGCTCGCGCTCCACGACATCGATCCGCCCCCACCGGCTGTCGGCGGCGGCGTGCACGAGCGAGAAGCCGACGCCGAGACCCCCGATCAGTACGGAGGGCTCGGCGCGGTCCTCGGGGAGTGCGTCCCTGGCGGCGTCGACGAGCAGGCGCTCGGAGCGCCCGTCGGAGGTGTCCATCAGAAAGACACCGTTGGCGATGATCTGCAGCAGATCGCCGTGACGGCGCAGGACGACTTCTCCGTAGGGGCCGTCGCGACGGTCGAGCACGACGGGCTCGTCGCTGGGCACGGCTCTGGTTCCGGTCCGGTCGGGGTTTTCGTACGTGGCGTGCATGGGGGCCATTCTGTTGCAAGCGTCCTTGTGGCGGGGCGGTGCAGGGTGTGCAGGGCGGCGCCGCCCGCCGGCAGCAAATATCCTGACCCCACCCCACCCGCCGACCCGAGAGGCCCCCGTGTCCATCAGCTGGACCCCGGACGACGGCGAGGTGCGTTCCGCCCGTTGGATCTCGGACGGCGGTACCCCCGCGCCGCGTCGTGTCGTCACCGCCGACAGCCGGATCGGTGTGGCGTCGGCGTATCGCCATATCTGCGAAGGCACCGCGCTCCTGTGGACCGGCGACTACCCGTCGGCGCGGCAGCTGCTCGCCTCGCTCGGCAAGCGGGCCGAGCCGCGCAGGCAGCCGAAGGCGGAGACGCTCACCGAGGCGTTCCATCTCCAGCGTCGCGAACAGGCCCGGCGCACCCGGATCCTGAGCCTGCTGCTCATCCCGTACGAGGACGGCTGGACGATTCCGCTCAAGCGCGCGCCCGAGGTCGCCCAGGCCTGTGAGCAGGCGTACGGGGAGTTCGGTGACGGCCTCGCGGCCGGCTCGCTGCGGGAGCTGCTCGGTGTCGTCGGGGCGTACGAATGGCGCCGCAAGGGTGTGGAGATCCCGGTGCTCGGCGGGGACCGGATCCATCCGCACTACGGGGTGTTCTCGCCGGTCCGTGGCGAGTACCTGGATCTGGCCGCCGAGGTCCGGCTCCGGGCGCCGCGCGTCGCGTTCGACATCGGTACGGGCACGGGCGTGCTCGCGGCGCTGCTCGCCCGGCGCGGCGTGGGCCGGATCGTCGCCACCGACCTGGACCCGCGCGCGGTGGCCTGCGCGCGCGAGAACGCCGACCGGCTCGGGGTCGGCGCCCAAGTCGACGTACAGCAGGCCGACTTGTTCCCCGAGGGCCGAGCCGACCTGATCGTCTGCAATCCGCCCTGGCTGCCCGCCCGTCCACGGACCCGCCTCGACCACGCCGTCTACGACCCGGACAGCAGCTTCCTGCGCCGCTTCCTCGCCGGACTCCCGGACCATCTCGAACCCGGCGGCGAGGCCTGGCTGCTCATCTCCGACCTGGGCGAACGCCTCGGTCTGCGCGGAGAGTCGGAGCTCGCCGACGTGATCGAGGCGGCCGGTCTCGAAGTGACCGGCCGGGATACGACCACGCCTCGCCACGGACGTGCGAACGATCGCGACGATCCGCTGTACGAGGCGCGGTCGAAGGAGATCACCTCGCTGTGGAGGCTGTCCGTCCGGTCATAGGGTGCGCCCTGGTCCCCCATAGGGCGCACCTCCGTCCGGTCGTAGGGCGCGCCTCCGTCCGGTCATAAGGTGCGCCTCCGTCCGGCCACAGGGCGCGTCTACGCCCGGTCATAGGGCGCGGCCTACTCCGCGCGCCGCAGCACCATCGTCACGAACCCGAGGGTTCCGCGATAACCCCGCAGCCACTCGGTGCGGTGCTGTACGGCCGCCGCGGCGGCGTCCTTCGCGTCCGGGTCCTCAGGGTGGTCGAGTGCCCAGCGGGCCAGGGTCCCGGTCCAGGACCACTCGTAGTCGTCCCATTCGGCGAGCGTGCTGACATGGGCGTACGTGGGGACCCAGCCGGCCTCGGTGACGCGGTCCACCGTGGTGGCGAGATCGGCGAACTCATCGGCGGAGAAGCCCACTTCGAGGGTCGCCGCGCCGGGCTCGCGCTCCCAGAAGCCGTCGCCGATCAGCACGCTGCCGCCCTCGGCCAGCTTCTGTCCCGCGGCTTCGAGGGTGGGCAGCAGACCGCCGAAGGCGTGGGTGGCTCCGACACACATGACCAGGTCGTACGGCTGGGGCGCGCTGAAGCCGGCCGCGTCCGCCAGATGCAGATCGACCCGCCCGCTCAGCCCGGCCTCCTCGACCCAGGACCAGCCGCGCGTCAGGGCGGCCTCGCTCACGTCGACGCCGTCGCCCCGAACCCCGGGCCGTCCACTCGCCGCCCGTACGAGCCAGGCCGCCTCTCCGCAGCCCAGGTCGAGCACCCGTTCGTCGCCGCGCGGCAGGGCGCGCGTGAGCAGACGGTCGACGGAACTGTCGTGCAGGGGTGCCGCGATGGGGTGGTCGCCGTGGGCGATTGCGCTGATCTTCTGCCGGTCCATGGGACGGCATCCTGCCCCGGCGCGCGTGCCGCGTCGACGCGTTTACCTGATGTCGAGGCGTTTATGTGATCTTGTCCGGGCCGGTGCCCACGAACTTCGCGTTCGTCAGCGGCGCCACGATCCGCCAGCCCACCGCCTCGTACAGCAGACGGCCCTGGGGCGTGCACGCGAGGACGGCGCGCGTGGAGCCCTCGGCGAGAGCCGCCGCGTGCAGGGTGTGCATCACGATCCGGCCCAGGCCCCGGCGTTGGTGCTGTTCGGCGGTCTCGATCTGGTCGGCGACCGCGCACGCTCCGACCGGTGCGATCTGCCCCCGCGCGGCGAAGGAGCCGTCGGTGTCGGTGAGGAGGACGCGTACGACGCCGCCACGGGTCCAGGTGTGCATCAGGTATCCGTCCGGAACCTCCGGTGCGGGCATCGACTCGAGCTCCGTGACCATCAGGTAGTCGCCCGCCCCGTACGGCTCCCAGCCCGGCGCGAGCCACGGCAGTACCCGCTGCGGGTCGGCGAAGACCTTGAGGTGGACGCCCATCCCGCGCGACGACTCGGTGACCTTGCGGACATCGGCTTCGAGCACGTCGTCGTTGGTGGCGGACAGGACGTGCCGGCCGACGTGCATGGGAAAGCCGCCATGGATGGTGTAGCCCCACGGCTCCGGGATCGGCGGCGCGGTGCCGCGCGACACGACCCAGCCGTCCACCCATTCCCGTACGTTCACGTCCTCGTTCGTGCGCTCCATGAGCCCTCCCCGCTCTCTGCGCCCAGCCGAATGTAATGGCTGAACCTAGGGGTTGCATATTACGCAGGCGGGGTGGGGCGGTGGCCGCCCGGGGTGATTCTTTGCCGCATCGTGATCGCCGGGGCGGGCGTGGGCGCGGGGTCCTGAGCGCGGCGGTACCGGCCGGGAGACACGCCGTACGTCCGCTTGAAGGCCGCGGCGAAAGCGAACTCCGAGACGTAACCCACCTGCGGGGCAAGGGACTTCAAAGGGGTGTCGGTGGTCTGCAGGAGCTGTGCCGCGAGGGTCATCCGCCACCAGGTGAGATACGCCAGGGGCGGCTGCCCGGTCAGCGCCGCGAAACGACGGGCGAACGTTGCCCGCGAGAGCCCGGCGCGCCCGGCGAGCGAGGCCACGGTCCAGGGGTCGCCCGGTGTGCCGTGGATCGCGTCGAGGGCGGCCGTGATCCGCGGGTCGTTGAGCGCGGCGGCCCAGCCGGCGGGACCCTCTCGAGGGGGCTGCTCCGCGAACCAGATGCGCAGGATGTACAGGAGCAGCGTCTCCAGGAGCGCGGGTACCGCCGCGCCGCTGCCGAGACGCGGACGGCCGAGCTCGGACGCCAGCAGGCCGATGGCCGCACGCAGTTCGCTCCCGTTCTCGGCGTCGGCCGGCAGGTGGATCCGCTCGGGCAGGCCGAGCAGGAGCGGGTGGGTGCGCCGAGGGTCCAGTTGGTACGTCCCGCAGAGGATGACGGTGGCCGGGCCGCTGCCGCCGGTCGGGTCGACGCTGTCGGAGGCGTACGGGGTGGCGTAGCGCGGGTCGTCCGGCGTGCAGGCGGGTGCGGGCACCGGTGTGCCGGGGCTGTCGGCCAGGGTGTGGCCGCTGCCGTGAGGCATCAACAGCACGTCGCCTGCGCCGAGTTGTACGGGCGGGCCGTCCGGCGGCAGCAGTACGCAGGAGCCCTGCAGCACGACCTGGAATCCGGCCGAGCCCGGTACCGAGGCGAACTCCTGGGCCCAGGGGGCGTGCCAGCGCACATGGGCCGCGCGGGGGCGGCCGGTCCGGAGCACGGCGAGTACATCGCTGAGTACGTCCACGCGGGGAGCGTACGGGTGGGTGAGGGGTGGTGCGGTGCCGGGTGCGAGACGTACGCGTATGAAATCGGCACTCGTACGCATGGATCGTCTCCCGTGCCCGGCCCTAGCTTCGACGTCATGACGACCACGAACGCACAGCCCGGGCAGACGACCACGAACGCGCAGCCCGGGCAGACGACCACGAACGCACAGCCCGGGCAGACGACCACGAACGCACAGCCCGGGCAGACGACCACGAACGCGCAGCCCGCGATGATGAAGGCCGCCCGCATCCGCGAGTTCGGCGACCCCTCCGTGATCCGCCACGAGGACGTTCCGCGCCCCAGGCCGGCCGTCGGTGAGGTGCTGATCAGGGTCGCCGCGACCTCGTTCAACCCGACCGAAGCGGCCCTGCGGCAAGGGCTGTTGCAGGCCTTCCTGCCGGTGGACCTGCCGTACGTCCCCGGCTGGGACGTCGCGGGCACGGTGACCGAACTCGGCCCGGAGGTCACCTGCTTGGCGGTCGGCGACCGGGTGCTCGGACGCGTGGACGGCGCGGGCGGGGCGGCCGAGTACGTACGCGCCCCGGCCGCCGCTCTCGTCCCGGCGCCCGCCTCGATTCCGCTCGCGCACGCCGCGGCCCTGCCCGTCGCCGGGCTCACCGCATGGCAGGCCGTGTTCGAGCACGGGAAGGTCTCGGGTGGCCGGCGCGTTCTGGTCAACGGAGCGGGAGGAGGTGTCGGCGGTCTTGTCACACAGCTGGCCAAGCACGCAGGCGCCCACGTGGTCGCCACGGCAGGTCCCCGCAGCGCCGACGCGGTGCGGCGGCAGGGGGCGGACGAGGTGATCGACTACACGGTCACGCCGGTGGCCGAGGCGCTGACCGGCCAGGTGGACACCCTCCTCAACCTGGTCCCGCTCGGCCCCGCGGACGCCGCGGCCCTCGTGCCTCTGGTGCGGCCGGGCGGCCGGATCGTCTCCATCGCCACCCCGGTCGAAGCGGGGCCGGAGGTGACCGCCCTGCACATGGTCGCCCGCAACGACCCCGCCGACCTGGCGGCCCTCGTCGCCCTGGTCGACGCGGGCACGGTCGCCGTGGACATCAGCGGGACGTACCCGCTGTCCCGGCTCGCGGAAGTCCATCAGCTCGGCGAGACGGGCCGCATACGAGGAAAAGTCCTGGTCATCCCGGGTGCGTGACGCCGTTCATGCCGAGCGCTCGACGTGATCGCTCACAGCGAACGCCCCCTGGGGAACATCGAGCGGCGCACAAGCATTGAGTCGGCATAGCTCAACTTGAATGCCGAAGGGGAGATCATGGCTTCGACGTCCGCACCGCTCACCCTGCCCGTCCTGCCGCTCGACGACGAGGTCGTCCTGCCCGGCATGGTCGTCCCGCTCGACCTCAACGATCCCGATGTACGCGCCGCGGTGGAGGCCGCACAGGCCGCCGCTCCGCGGGAGTCAGGGGCCGGGCGCAGCCCGTCGATGAGGGGTGGTGGTCGGGAGACGGGCGGGCAGACCGGTAAGCCACGCGTGCTGCTCGTGCCGCGTATCGACGGCACGTACGCCGGTATCGGTGTGCTCGGCACCGTGGAGCAGGTCGGCCGCCTCGCCGACGGCGACCCCGGCGCCCTGATCCGGGCCCGGCGCAGGGTGCAGATCGGCGCCGGCACGACCGGCCCCGGCGCGGCCCTGTGGGTCGAGGGGACGCAGGTCGACGACACCGCGCCCGACCCCCTGCCGGGCGCGGTCACCGAACTGGTCAAGGAATACAAGGCCCTTGCCACCAGCTGGCTGCGCAAGCGCGGCGCCTGGCAGGTCGTCGACCGCGTACAGCAGATCGACGACGTGGGCGCCCTTGCCGACAACTCCGGCTACTCGCCGTTCCTGTCCGCCGCCCAGAAGGTCGAGCTCCTGGAGACCACCGACCCGGTGGCCCGCCTCAAGCTCGCCATCCAGTGGCTGAGCGAGCACCTCGCCGAGCAGGACGTCGCCGAGTCCATCGCCAAGGACGTACAGGAGGGCGTGGACAAGCAGCAGCGCGAGTTCCTGCTCCGCCGCCAGCTCGAAGCCGTACGCAAGGAGCTGCGCGAGATCAACGGCGAGAGCGAGAGCGAGGAGTCGGACGACTACCGCGCCCGCGTCGAGGCCGCCGACCTGCCCGAGAAGGTACGGGAGGCCGCGCTCAAGGAGGTCGACAAGCTGGAGCGGTCCAGCGACCAGTCCCCTGAGGGCAGTTGGATCCGCACCTGGCTGGACACGGTTCTGGAGCTCCCCTGGAGCGAGCGGACCGAGGACGCGTACGACATCCAGGGCGCCAAGGCCGTGCTCGACGCCGAGCACGCCGGTCTCGACGACGTGAAGGAGCGGATCACCGAATACCTGGCGGTGCGAAAGCGGCGTACCGACCGGGGCCTGGGCGTGGTCGGCGGGCGACGCGGAGGTGCCGTTCTCGCGCTCGTCGGCCCGCCCGGTGTCGGCAAGACCTCGCTCGGTGAGTCCGTCGCGCACGCCATGGGCCGCAAGTTCGTCCGGGTCGCGCTCGGCGGCGTACGCGACGAGGCCGAGATCCGCGGTCACCGCCGTACGTACGTGGGCGCGCTGCCCGGCCGTATCGTCCGCGCCATCAAGGAGGCCGGGTCCATGAACCCGGTCGTGCTCCTCGACGAGATCGACAAGGTGGGCTCCGACTTCCGCGGCGACCCCGCGGCGGCGCTCCTCGAAGTCCTCGACCCGGCGCAGAACCACACCTTCCGCGACCACTACCTGGAGGTCGAACTCGACCTCAGCGACGTGGTGTTCCTCGCCACGGCCAACGTTCTGGAGGCCATCCCGGAGGCGCTGCTCGACCGCATGGACCTGGTCCGGCTCGACGGCTACACCGAGGACGAGAAGGTCGTCATCGCCCGCGACCACCTGCTGCCGAGGCAGCTGGAGCGCTCGGGCCTGAACGCCGACGAGGTCACGGTCGAGGAGGAGGCGCTGCGCAGGCTGGCCGGCGAGTACACCCGCGAGGCCGGCGTCCGCAACCTGGAGCGTGCCATCACCCGGGTGCTCCGCAAGGTGGCGGCGCAGCACGAACTCGGCGACCGCGAGCTGCCGTTCACGGTCGGCGCGGAGAATCTGCGCGACCTGATCGGCCGTCCGCACCACGTGCCGGAGTCCGCCCAGGACCCGGCCGAGCGGCGCACGGCGGTGCCGGGTGTGGCCACGGGGCTCGCGGTCACGGGAGCGGGCGGCGACGTCCTGTTCGTCGAGGCCTCGCTCGCCGACCCGGAGACGGGGGCGGCGGGTCTGACCCTCACCGGTCAGCTCGGCGACGTGATGAAGGAGTCGGCCCAGATCGCGCTCTCCTTCCTGCGCTCGCACGGCGCGGAACTGGAGCTCCCGGTGGCCGACTTGAAGGACCGCGGGGTGCACATCCACTTCCCCGCGGGTGCGGTGCCGAAGGACGGTCCGAGTGCCGGTATCACCATGACGACCGCGCTCGCGTCGCTGCTGTCGGGACGGCTTGTCCGTACGGATGTGGCGATGACCGGTGAGGTCTCGCTGACCGGGCGTGTGCTGCCCATCGGCGGTGTGAAGCAGAAGCTGCTTGCGGCGCACCGGGCGGGGGTCACGACGGTGATCATTCCGAAGCGGAACGAGGCGGATCTGGATGATGTGCCGGCCGAGGTCCTGGAGAAGCTGGACGTGCACCCGGTGACGGATGTCCGGCAGGTTCTGGAGCTGGCGCTGACTCCGGCGTCCGCGCCGGCGTCCGCGGAGGTTCCGGTCGCGGCGTGACGGACGCGGCCGGTTGAGGTGGCGGCCCGGGTTCCCGTACGTGGGGGCTCGGGCCGTTCGCCTGGGCGGTGGGCGGAGCGGGTGCCTACCCTGACCCCATGGTCAACGACACCGACATGCGCCATCTCCGCCGCTGTATCGAACTCGCCGCCGAAGCCCTCGACGCAGGCGACGAACCCTTCGGCTCCGTCCTCGTCGACGCCGAAGGCAACGCCCGCGCCGAGGACCGCAATCGCGTGGCCGGCGGGGACCACACCCGCCACCCCGAGTTCGAGCTCGCCCGCTGGGCCGCCGAGCACATGACGCCCGAGGAGCGGGCCGGCGCCACCGTCTACACCTCCGGTGAGCACTGCCCGATGTGCTCGGCCGCCCACGCCTGGGTCGGCCTCGCCCGCATCGTGTACGTGGCGTCCACGGCCCAGCTCACCGCGTGGCTGAAGGAACTCGGCGTGCCCGCGGGACCCGTCGCCGCCCTCCCCGTACAGACGATCGCCCCGCACGTCGTCGTCGAGGGCCCGGTCCCCGAACTCACCGAAGAGATCCACGCCCTGCACGTGAAGCTGCACACCGGCAAGTAGCCCACGCACCGGTGGCTACCCGGCGTCCAGCCACCCCCGACCCACCGCCTGCACCCCGGCCTGGAACCGCGTCTCGGCGTTCAGTGTCCGCAGCAGCCGGCTGATCCGCCGGCGCGCCGTGTGCACATGGACGCCGAGGCGGCGGGCGATCGCCTCGTCCTTCAGGCCGGCCGCGAGCAGCGTCAGCAACTCCCGGTCCGCGGCGTCGAGTCCGCCGGCCTCGGCCCCCGCTCCGGCGGCCGAACCGGCGCCCGCGCCCGGGCCGTCCGCCGCGGCGCTTCCGACGCTGCCGATCGGCATCGACCGCTCCCAGACCGCCTCGAACAACGGCACCAGCGCGTTCCCGAGCAGCGCGTCGCTGACCACCAGTGCCGAGGCCGTCGGATCGGCGGCGTCCGTCGGCGGCAGCAGCGTGATCCGGCGGTCCACGGTGATGAGCTTCGTCGGCAGTTGCGTGCCCACCCGGATCTGCACGCCTTGCTCGGACAGCTCCCCGAGCCCGCGGGCCCGCCCCTGGAAGCTCAGCCCGTCCCGGTCCACCACCACCCGCACCCGTATCCCGCGCCGTACGAGCGCCGCGACATCGAGCGGTGCGGGCATCCCGTCCGGTGCGCTCGCCGCGTACGGCGGGCGGTCCAGGAGTGCGACCTCCTCGCGGGCCGAGCTCATCAGCGCGTTGACGCGTTCGGCTATCGCCACCCGGCCGCGGACGGTGTCGATGCCGATGGCCCACGGATCGTGCGCGGAGCCGAGCAGCTCGGCGGCCATCCGGTCCACGGCTCCGGTCAGCTCCTCCAACTCCGCTGATCTGCGCAGCAGTTGGGCCTGATGGCGATGGAGGAGTCCGCGCAGTGCCGTCGCAGGGGCGACCGCCGAGGGCAGGGCGGCGGCACCGTCGGGCCGGGTGAACCCGTGCTGTGCGAGCCGGTCGAGGGCGGCCGAGACGCGGCGCACGGTCAGGCCGAGGGCGCGCGCGAACGCGGCGCGCGACGGGTGCCCGGGCCGTCCGAGGAGCGCTTCGTACACCTGGAGTTCGTCCGCGCCGAGCCCGAGAGCCCGCCACTGTGTGTCCCATCCGGCCAGCTCCACGCGCGAATTCTCGCCCGTTCCCGCAGGCCACACAAGTGTGCACGTACACAAGTAGGCACCTGGAACGCATTGTTCAGGGCCCCGTACGGGGCTTTGCATGTCCGCATCCGAACCCGTCACCCCCCAGGGCTCCGAAGGGAACAACGTGCGGACTTCAGCGCGCAGAAGCAGTGCAGGAAGACAAGAGGACAGGCCGGGCGGCATGGCCGTCGGCCGGGGAGTGGCGGCGCTGCTGGCCGCCGCCGGACTTCTGATGACCGGCATGACCCCCGCCCACGCCGGGACCGCACCGGCCGCCGCGGACACGGCCGCGGTCGCGGGCACCGACACCGACACCCCGTCCCTGGTAACCGGGTTGAGCGAAGAGGCGGCCGGCTCCGGCAGCGCCGCCGACGCCGCCCGCGGCCACCTCAGGGCGAAGAAGGACCGCTACCGCATCGCCGACACCTCGGCGAAGGACCTCGCGGCGGTCTCCACCGAGACCGAGGGCGGCAAGGAGACGGTCCGGCTCCAGCAGAAGTACCAGGGCGTCGAGGTGCTAGGCGGCCAGTACGTGGTCCGGATGACGAAGAAGGACGGCAAGCGCACCGTCACCGGCACCTCCGGCCAGTACTTCACCGAGCTGAAGATCGACACGGTCACCCCCGAGGTGTCCGAGGAGCTCGCGGTGCGGCGCGCGGTCGCCGCCGTACGCAAGCAGCTGGGCGACGGTCTCCTGACGGCACCGGCGAAGGACGGGCAGGAGGGCGAGCAGAAGGACGGGCACAAGGGCGGGGCGAAGGAAGCCGCGCAGCTCACCGGCAAGGCCGCCGAGGTCGCGATCCTTCCGCAGGGCGAGGGCGTGCTCACCCGGCACATCACCGTCACCGGCGTGAACCCGGCCGACGGGATGCCGGTGAAGCAGGAGGTGTACGTAGACGCGCACTCGGGCTTCCCGCTGATGCAGTTCAGCTCGATCAAGACGTTCGGCGCCCCGCTCGCGCAGTCCGGTGCCTCCGACGAGGCGGGCACCGCGGACACCCCGTCGGTCGAGGCCGCCGACGAGCTCGTCGTCAAGGGCTCCGGCCTGCGCTACAACGGCCAGACGGCCGAGCTGAGCCTGTACCGGGACACCAAGGGCATCCTCAACACGATCGACTACAGCAAGCGCGCGGCCGACTCCCCGTACCAGGGCCCGATGCTGGTGACCTACGACGCCCGCGGCCGCGAGGCCTCCTCCGCGTCGGGCCGTTGGCCGGTCGGCATCAAGCCGTTCCAGCCGGCGACCCCCGAGCTCGGCAAGGACCTGACCGACGCGGGCGCGGTCGACGCCCACTGGGCGGCCGGGAAGGTCTACGACTACTACAAGGGCAACTTCGGCCGGAACAGCCTCGACGGCGAAGACGGCTACATGTACTCCCTGGTCGGAGTCGTCAGCAACGGCCAGCCGTTCAACAACGCCTTCTGGGACGGCCAGAAGATGGTGTACGGCCAGGGCGGCGGCGAGTACCGCACCTTCTCCGCCGACACCGACGTGGTCGGCCACGAGATGACGCACGGCGTTGTCGAGCACACCGCGAACCTGGTCTACGTGGGCCAGTCCGGCGCCATGAACGAGGCGATCGCCGACTACTTCGGCAACGCCATCGACCTGGCGGCGGACGGCGGTTCCATGAGCGACCCGGACTCCGGACTGCTCGGCGAGGACCTGTGCACCACGCTCAGCCCCCGCGAGTGCGCCCTGCGCGACCTCAACGACGGCGCCACCACCTCGGAGGACTTCATCGGCGTCACCATGCGCGGTGACAACGGCGGTGTGCACCTCAACTCCACGATCTTCTCCGGCGCCCTGTGGGACCTGCGCCAGGACCTCGGCGCCGAACTCGCCGACCAGATCGTCTACCGCGCCCTGTCCGCGTACATGACTCCGCTTGACGGTTTCACCGAGGGCCGCGCCGCGGTCCTCGCCGCCGCGCAGGAACTGGGCGCCGCCAAGGCCCAGTTGAGCATCGTGAAGCGGTCCTTCGACGCGCACGGCATCGTGCCCGGCTGGGAGAAGGCGCTCGGTGTCGACACCGACCTGCTCCAGAGCAAGGTCCACGTGGCCGACACGGGCGTGGGCGCCGGCGGCGGCAAGTACGCCGTCTCCAACTCAAACGAGGACGGCAGCGAGCCGTACTCGGTATGGCTGGGCAACACCTCGGGCAAGGGCACGCCGCAGCTGGTGAGCGGCAACAACGGTGACTACAACGTCTACGCGGACACCGACGGGGACACCGTGGTGTGGGCGCAGTACAGCAGCAACGGCATCTACATCATGGCGCGCCCGGTCGGGGGCGGACTGCCGAAGAGGGTCGACGCCATCGGCAGCGACATCTCCGGCCTCGTGGTGGACGGCGACTACGTCGCCTACACCGCGGTCAACCCGCAGTACGGCGTCACCAACGTCCGGTACGTCAACATGAAGACCGGCGAGGTCGGCCTGGTCGACGGCGGCCGTCCGTACCACGTCTCGGGTCTGCCCTCCGTCAAGGACGGCAAGATCGCCTATGCCAAGGTGGCCCCGGACGCGAACGGCAACTACCAGCTCGGCGTCGAGGTCTTCGACGGGGAGACCGGCGCCAGGACGGCGATGCCCGTCGCGGCCGACGCGGCGAGCATCGGCCAGACCGCCCTCACCGACGACGGTGTCTTCTGGATCGAGGACGGCGACGGCACCGACGGGGGCAAGGCCGCGGTGCGCCGTGCCGGACTCGACGGTTCGAACCCGCTCACCGTCACTCCGGAGTCAGGCGACGGCTCTCTGTACGCCTACTCCCTGACGGCCTCCGACGACGCGGTGAGCATCACCGCGCTGCCGCCGGCCACGTCCTGGGCCAACGACACGCTGCCGAAGCTGTACCAGGCGGCCCCCGACGGCAAGGGCGGCGCCCAGCGCCTGTCCTGCAACCGCGGTGACCAGGTGTACGCGTCCGCGGACACCGGCACGCGCGTGCTGTGGCTGGACGGCACCACCGGCTGGACGAACCTCGTGAAGCGCGACCGTCCCGCGGGCTCCTGCTGATGGACAGGTGAAGGCCCGGCCACCCCCACAGGTGGCCGGGCCTTCGGTCATACGGATCCGGCTCTCGGTCCTGCGGATCCGGCTGTACGGATCAGCCGTTGGCCAGCGCCACCACGCGGTCGAGGGCCCCGTTGAACTTGTTGTGGTCGCCCACGATCGGGCCGCTCGATGTGTACTGCCACATTGTGTAGTAGCCCCAGCCGGCCGGAAGCGTGCCGGGAGTGGTGTTGTAGCGGGCGATCCAGAGCGGGTTGGTCGAACCGAAGCCGCCGTAGTTGCCCGTGCACTGGGTCCACCAGCTCGTCGCCGTGTAGATCACGGCGTCGCGGCCCGTGCGGGCCTTGTAGCGGTTGAGGAAGTCGCGGATCCAAGTCACCATCGCGGACTGGCTCTTGCCGTAACAGGCCGCGCCGTAGGGGTTCCACTCGATGTCGAGGACGCCCGGAAGGGTCTTGCCGTCGCGGGACCAGCCGCCGCCGTTGTTGACGAAGTAGTCGGCCTGCGCGGTCCCGGTGGTCGTGTCGGGCGTGGCGAAGTGGTACGCGCCGCGGATCATGCCGACGTTGTACGAGCCGTTGTACTGCTGCGCGAAGTAGGGGTTCTTGTAATACGTCCCCTCGGTGGCCTTCACGTAGGCCCACTTCACTCCGCTCGACCACAGGGACGCCCAGTTGACGTTGCCCTGGTGGCTGGAGACGTCCACGCCCTCGGTCTGCACGGCGCGGCTCTCGCGGGGGAGGCCGCCCTGGCCGTCGTGCGCGATGACGCCCTGGCCCATACGGGCCTCGCCGCGGGCGGGTTTGTCGGCGGTCTCCGCGGCCTGGGACGTGGCGGGCAGAGTGATCAGGAGGGAGAGGACGGAGAGGAGGATGCCGGCCGCGGTGAGGCGGGAGCGGCTGCTCGACCGACGAGAGATGCGAGTGGTGTGCGAAGTACGGGTGATGCGAGTGGTACGGGGTCTTCCGGGTCTGTGCACGGACATGTGCGTGCCTCCGAAGGCCTCGTGGAGCCCGGTGACGGGACTCCGGTGGGGGGATCTGTCGACATGTCGCCCAGTCGGGGCGTGGACATGTCACCAATGAAGCTACGCAGGGGGACTCGCGGGTGGGAAGAGGGCCTTGGGGCTGCCGTTGGTCTACGCCTGCGAAATACTGGCCGAGCTGCGGCAACGGCCGCGGTTGGCAGAAACTTTCAGTATCGGAAAGCGTTTCATGGCCTCTGAAGTGCACGACCGCGGAGACGACTCCGCGCGCCCCGTCCCGCCGGAAAGTGGTGTGGACCACGAATTCCTCGCCCTGGAGCGGGAGTTGACGGTGTTTCTGCGGCGCGCCCGGGCCAGCTCCGGTGAGATGGCGCGCGCGGTCCACCCGGAGCTGGAACCCGCCGCGTACGGCCTGCTCGTACGACTCGACGAGGGCGGCCCGCAGCGGGCCACGGAACTCGCCGCGTACTTCGGTGTCGGCAAGGCCACGATGAGCCGTCAGCTGCGCGCCCTGGAGGATCTCGGTCTGGTGGCGCGCGAGCCCGATCCGGCGGACGGGCGGGCGGCGCTGGTGCGCCTGACGGAGGAGGGGCGCGACCGGTTCCGTACCGTGCGCGGCGCGCGGCGCGGGCGCTATGTGCGCCAGCTCGCCGGCTGGGACCGTGCCGAGGTCGCCGAACTGGCTCGGCTGCTGCATCAGCTCAACGCGGGCGGCGAGCAGTAGCCCCACCCGAGGTCCGGCTGCATCCCCACCCCGAGGTCCGGCTGCATCCCCACCCCGAGGTCCGGCTACGTCCCCACTCGAGGTGCGGCTGCATCCCCACCCGAGGTCCGGTTAAAGCCAGCCGAGGTGCGGCTACATCCCCACCCGAGGTCCGGCTAAAGCTCCACCCACACCACCGTCGCATCATCGTGCGGCTTCCCGCCGACCCGTACCCCCGCCGCCACCCGCTCCCGCTCGAGGACCCGCACCCGGTCCACCAGGCCCTGCGGTCCGGTCTTGCGCAGGAACGCGAAGCACTCCGTCCAGTCGCCCTCGCCGAACTTCTCCACCCAGCGGGTCGCCCCGTCGGTGAGCCCGACGAGGGTGCGGACGTCGTGGCGCGGCCGGGTGCCCGTGACCGCGCGCTGCGCCACCGACGGATCCGCGGCCGCCGTGAAGAAGCCGTCCTCGGCATTGCGCAGGGACTCGACGGCCGCCACGTACTCCCGTGCCGCAGCCGCCCGTTCCGGGGATCCCTCCGCCAGGGCGCGCACCGCGGTCCGCGCCGCCGTCACCCGGTGCGGCAGCTGGTCGAGCCTGCGGTCGACCACCGCTTCGACCTCGCCGGCCGGGGACTCGACCAGGAGCGCCGAGTCGGACAGCACCAGGTGCTCGACCACGTCCGCGTCCCAACGCGCCAGGACCACCGTCGCCTGAGGCGTACGGGAGTGAGAAAGGTCACAGGTCGAGTGGTGTGCGTCGGCGGTGCGGCCGATGGCCAGGGAGAGGATCCCGGCCAGGGTCATGTCCCGCCGGGAAACGGACAGTTCACCCAGAGCCCCGCCAAGTCGGGCCACGAACCAGGGCACGTCGTGCACACAACCGTCGTCCCCGTCCGGGGGTGTCACCCCGTCCAGGACGACCAGCGCCCCGCCCTGTCCTGAGGCGGGCAGCGCCACGGAGGCGAAGTCCTCGTTGGGGCGTGCGGGGTTGCCGGGTTCCGTGGAGAGTTCGACGCGCATCCATGCAGTCTGCACGAGTGTGCGCAGGACCTTCACAGAGGGCGCGGAGTCGGGGAGTTGGCCTGGACCACGCCCTGCGCGGCCGAGGTGGCGGGGCATCTTGCCAAAGGCCGTGCCCGCCGTCCAACCGGCGCCCCGTACCGCCGTGCGCCTTTCCGTATCTGCGGTGAAGTGGAACTTGATCCCTCAACTCCCGGCGAGGTTCACTCCTTCGGGTGGCCCGCCCGACTAAGGGCGACCACCACCCAGGCGCGCTGGAATGGTCATAAGCCGTACCAGAGAGGGCACGTCACCACACCGGACACGGTGGACGACGCGACACAGCAAGCAGCCCCCGCGCCCTGTGCCGCACCTCGCGGCGCATGCGACGTCCGGGCACACAGCCCGAGCGGCGCACGACAAGAACACCGAGAGCAACGAGGATGCGAGCACCGGTGCAGAGCAAGCGGCCTGGTGAGGTGCCGACGGCATCTCCGGCCACACCAGGCCGGACGGTCCGGGTACGCAGCCGTCTGATCGCCGCGGTCGCGGTGGTCGTCGCCGCCGTGACGGGCGCGGGCGCCCCCGCCGTCCTGAGCGCCTCCTCCCAAGTGGCCGACACCCAGAACCTGGTGGACCTCGCAGAGCTCACCCAGCAGGCCGTCACGCTCTCGCACGCGCTGAGCGACGAACGCGACGAGATCACCTCGTACATCGCCGCGGGCCGCCCCGACGCCAAGCGCCCCGAAGGCACCGCGCGGATCGACCGCCTGCTCGCCGAACTGCGCGCAGAGGCCCCCGCCGCCCTGCGCGAGGACCTCGCGGCCTTCACGGGCGTACGCCGCAAGGCCCTCACCGGCAAGGGCTCGGCGCTCGAAGCGCACACCGCGTACACCGAAGCCCTCGCCGAGCTGCACCGGCTCACCGAGGAGCTCGCCGACCAGCTGCCGCCGCGCGCCGGAGCGGGCCGGCACGCGCTCGC